>NZ_JAJPWO010000005.1:0-552365 GCF_046549075.1 Amycolatopsis sp. lyj-84 | reverse complement strand
AGTACGTGAGGGCCCCCTTCCTTGCGTCTAGCGCAATAAAGGGGGCCATCACGTACTTCAAGCGACCGAGGCGCCGGTACCGAGTGGGTCGGGTTGGTGGTGTGGGGGGGGGGGGGGGGGGGCCCCCCCCCCCCCCCCCCCCCCCCCCACCGCCGGTCAGGAGCGAACCGGACCGTTCACGGCCTCAGGCGGGGCCGGTGCCCCACCACTGGCTGCGGCCACCGGCGAGGAAGCTCCACAGCTGGAGCCGCGTGCCGTTGGAGGCCGAGTTGCCCTCCGCGGTCAGGTAGCGGCCGCTGCTCGGGTTCTGGAACCGGACGTAACCCTCGGGGTTGACGGCTCCGCCCCACCACTGGTTCTTGGCACCGGGGATGTAGTCCCACAGCTGGACGATGGTGCCGTTCTGGTTGATGGTGTTGAGGTCCGCGTCCAGGTAGCGGCCGCTGGCCACGTTCTGGAAGCGGGTGTAGCCCTCGGGGTTGTCGGTGATGTAGAACGCCTGCTGGTCCGCGTCGAAGTTGCAGTCCCAGACCTGCATCTTGGTGCCGTTGCGGTTGATGGTGCCCAGGTCGGCGTCCCAGCACTTGTTCGCGTCCAGCCCGGACGGGATGAGGAACATGTCCGCGTCGGCGACGCCGGCCGCCTGCGTGCGGGCGCCCGTCGAGGTGCGCTTGACCGGGATGAGCTTGATGCCGTGCACGGTGACCGTCTTGAACCCGTCGCCGGTGGGCTGCGGGGCCGCGGTGGCGGCGGGCGCGGTGGCCAGGGTCAGGACACCGGCCGCGGCGGCGATGAGGCCGGCCAGACGCTTCATTTTCGTCATTTTTCCCCTTTGTGGAAAGCGTTTTCTCCCAGTGAGACGAAGGGGTACGGCAGGAGTCGTCAGGCCGCGTCGAAACGCGGCCCCTTGGACCTGTCGGTGATTTCCCCTCGTGGAAGGCTCCGCGTAAACCCCCGAGAAGCGGGCCCTCTGTGAACATCATTCAGGTCTGGACCACGGCCGTCGAGGAGATTTCCGGCAGCGGCAAAGCGGCAGTTCAGTGATGTAACGGAACGGCGTGGCTCGCGATCACACGGCGACGACTTCGATCTAGGCGAGGACATCCGTGCGTATCGAGCTGACGTTGCAGGACCTGACGCGCGTCCGGCTCGCGCCGGAGGCCGATCCCCTGACCGAACTCGTATCCAGTTTGCAAATCCTGCAGCGGCGCGATGCCGGCTCGGCGTTGTTCAACCGGTGGCGGCACCGGGTCCGGCACGGGCTGGCGGAGTCGGCTTCGGTGCTGCTGTGGCTGTGCCGCCCGTACGCGCCGATCCCGCCGTTTCTCGTTCCGGACGCCGAGGAGAGCGGTTTGGAGGCGGGGCTCGCGGCGGTCGCCCGGACGGGCTCGGTGTGCTTGAAGTCGGCCTTGCGGGACGCCCCGGTGAACCGGGAGCTGCCCGCCTGGGCGGCGGCATTGCCGGACGGTGACACCGCGGGGCTGCCGAAGCTCGTCCAGGCGATGCAGGACTACTTCGATCTGTCGTTGGCTCCGGGGTGGGAATCGGCACGGGCTCAGGTCGACGCGGATCGCGGGATGCGGGCACAGCTACTGCTGCACGACGGGGTGGACGCGGTGCTGACGAGTCTGCGTCCGCTGGTGCGGTGGTCGTCTCCCGTCCTGGAGGTCGGCGACGGGATCGTCGGCTCCCGCGGCGCGGGTGGCGCCGGGCTGGTGATCTCGCCGACCTACTTCGCGGTCTGCCCGGTGATCGTCCCGGCGGAGGGGGAGTCGCCGGTCCGGCTGCTGTATCCGTCGGTGCGGCAGGCGGCCCCGTCGACCGGGTACGGCCGTGACGTGCGGAGGTCGCCTGACACCGCCCTGGCCGACCTGCTCGGGCCGACCAGGGCCGCGGCGCTGGCGGTCTTGGTGGTCGGGTGCAGCACGTCCGAACTTGCCGCAAGGCTGGGAGTGACGCCGTCAGCGGTGAGCAAGCACGCCACGGTGCTGCGGCGCGCGGGGCTGATCACCACCGAACGCGACCGCAACGCCGTGCTGCACTCGCTGACGCCGCTGGGCAGCGCCCTGCTCGAAGCCTAGTTCCGGTAGATGGTCAGCGCGCTGGGCCGCGACCGGAAGCGGAAGTCGTTGCCGAGCGGGCCGACCTCGCCGTCGGTGGCCACCCGGCGGTTGCCGTTGAGCAGCCGGACGTGCAGCTCCGGGACGTCGAGTTCCTGGTACACGTGACTGGCGTTGAGGCTGTTCGTGATCGTGGCGAGGATGAACCGGGCCCGCGAGTAGGGCAGGTCGGCTCGCAGGTAGCGCACGTCGAGAAGGCCGGTGTCGAGTGCCGGGCGGTGTGAGGGCGCGAGCCCCTTCGGCGCGTAGGTGCCGTTGCCGACGAACAGCAGCCAGATGCTCGTGCTCTTGCCGTTGAGTGTCACTTCCAGCGGCTTCGCGCGCCGGAGGGTGCGGGCGAGCGCGATCGCCGCGGACGGCCACTTGGGATGCCGCTTCTGCAGCTTCTCCCTGACCCGCACCATCTCCGGGTAGCCGCCGAGGCTGGCCGTGTTGACGAAGTAACGGTGATCGTCGTCGTCGTTGATCTCCACTTCGCCGAGGTCGACGCCGACGGCGTTGCCCGCTTCTGTGGCGGCGTCCGCGTCGGGCATCGAGCGCATGCCGACGTCACGCGCGAAGTGATTGAGGGTGCCCGCCGGGATGAGCGCGAGCGGCAGGTCGTGGTCGGCCGCGACGGCGGCCACCGCGGCGACCGTCCCGTCCCCGCCGGCCACACCGAGCGCGCGCACGGTGTTGTCGCGGGCGGCGATCTCGTCACAGAGCTGATCGCGGAGATCCCGCTTCGAGTCCGGGTACAGGATGGTGGCCTTGGGCCAGGCGAAGCGGGCTTCCTCGGTCGGGTCCTGGCCGTCGACCCCGGAGTGCGGGTTGACCAGGACGAGCATGTCCTCACCGTCGCGCATCTCGGGCGCTTCGGCTGTATGCGCTGTGCGGGCGGGGACGTCGGGGTTCAGCGGCCACCAGTGGCGCGTGAGCAGCCCGGCGCCGACACCGATACCGATGCCCACGCCGACGTCACTGGGCCAGTGGACGCCGGTGTGGACCCGGGAGTAGGCCACGGCGGCGGCCAGCGGCACGAGGGCCGCGCCCGCCTTGGGCGATTCCATCGCGACGGCCGTGACGAAGGCCGCCGCGGACGCCGAATGCCCGGAGGGGAACGACGACGAGGTCGGACGCCGGACGAGGCGCCGGTGCATCGGCACCTCCTCGGCCGCGGGACGGCGGCGAGGGAACAGCGGTTTGCCGATCAGGTTGGCCGCGGCGCTCGCCCCGGCGATGGCGGCCACGCCGCGGAGCGCGCCCCGGCGTGTCGGGCCCTTCTTCGCCGCGAGCAGGACGGCGACACACCACCAGAGCTTGGATTTGTCCGCACTTTTGGAGAGCGAGGTGATCACCTCGTCGGCCCTGGTCCTCGGCAGCGCCGCGCTCTGCGCCATCAACCTTCGGTCGGTCCGCCCGACCTTGCGGAAAGGGCGTTTGAGCTGCTTTAACACGAGTTCCCCACTTCCGGGCCGGGATGTCATGTGCGTGATACCCGATCGGGACATCCCGCACACCTTTCACCGAATGCAACGTACCTACCGCGTGTCGCAGCCCGAACGGCGCATCATCAGTGGGGTCTCACCGCCTACTCTGGTGGGATGCAGCGGCGGATCTTTGGCATCGAGACCGAGTTCGGGGTCACGTGCACCTTTCACGGGCAACGCAGGCTCTCTCCGGACGAAGTGGCGCGTTACCTGTTTCGGCGTGTCGTGTCCTGGGGACGTTCGTCGAACGTCTTCCTGTCGAACGGCTCGCGGCTCTACCTCGACGTGGGCTCCCATCCGGAATACGCCACGGCCGAATGCGATGACCTCGTGCAGCTGGTCACGCATGACAAGGCGGGCGAGCGGATCCTCGAGGATCTCCTGGTCGACGCCGAGCGGCGGCTGGCGGACGAGGGCATCGGCGGCGACATCTTCCTGTTCAAGAACAACACCGACTCGGCGGGCAACTCCTACGGCTGTCACGAGAACTACCTCGTGACCCGTGCGGGGGAGTTCTCCCGGATCGCCGACGTACTCCTGCCGTTCCTCGTGACCCGGCAGCTGATCTGCGGCGCGGGCAAGGTGCTGCAGACGCCCCGCGGGGCGGTGTACTGCCTGTCCCAGCGAGCGGAACACATCTGGGAAGGCGTCTCCAGCGCGACGACGCGTTCGCGGCCGATCATCAACACCCGCGACGAGCCGCACGCCGACGCCGAGCGGTACCGGCGCCTGCACGTGATCGTCGGCGACTCGAACATGGCCGAACCGACCACCCTGCTCAAGGTCGGATCGGCGAACCTGGTGCTGGAGATGATCGAGGCGGGCGTCCAGTTCCGCGACTTCACGCTGGACAACCCGATAAGGGCGATCCGCGAGATCAGCCACGACCTCACCGGCCGCCGCCAGGTGCGGCTCGCCGGCGGTCGCGAGGCGTCCGCGCTGGACATCCAGCGGGAGTACCACGCCCGTGCCGTCCAGCACGTCAAGGAGACCGGCTCCTCGCCGCAGTCCGAGCGTGTCGTCGAGCTGTGGGGCCGGGCGCTGGAGGCGGTGGAGCAGCAGGACTTCAGCAAGATCGACACCGAGATCGACTGGGCGATCAAGCACCGGCTGGTCGAGCGCTACCGCGCCAAGCACGACCTCGACCTGTCGAGCCCGCGCATCGCGCAGCTCGACCTGGCCTACCACGACATCCGGCGCGGCCGCGGCATCTTCGACCTGCTGCAGCGCAAGGGCCTCGTGCGCCGGGTCACCGACGACGGCGAGATCGAACTGGCCAAGGACACCCCGCCGCAGACCACGCGGGCGAAGCTGCGCGGCGACTTCATCGCCGCCGCGCAGGCCGCCGGACGTGACTTCACCGTGGACTGGGTGCACCTGAAGCTGAACGACCAGGCTCAGCGGACAGTGCTGTGCAAGGACCCGTTCCGCTCGGTGGACGAACGGGTCGAAAGGCTCATCTCCTCGCTCTGAAGTTGCTCCGTGAAGGCCATCCTGAGGAACGCTCGGTCCTCTAGGGTGGCCTTCACGGATCTTCGAGGGAGAGGTGCGCCGATGCGCCGTTCGTTGCTGGTCCTGCTGGGAGCGGTCGTCCCGCTGGCGTTCACCGGCGTCGCGCACGCCGCGCCGGAATGCCCCGACCCCGCGTGGACGGAGACTCCGACGGGCACGGACGCGCAGTTGCGCGGGCTCTCCGCGGTGGACTCCCGCACGGCCTGGGTCAGCGGCAGCAAGGGCACCGTCCTGCGCACCACCGACCGCGGCCGCACCTGGAAGCCCGTCGCACCGCCCGGAACCGAAGCCCTCGACTTCCGTGACATCGAGGCCTTCGACGCCGATCACGCGGTCGCCCTGTCCATCGGGCCCGGTGACGCGTCCCGGATCTACCGCACCGACAACGGCGGCAAGAGCTGGCGACTGTCCTTCCAGAACAGTGACCCCGTCGCCTTCTACGACTGCATCGCGTTCTTCGACCACCGTCGCGGCCTCGCGATGAGTGACCCGGTGGACGGGAAGTTCCGGTTGCAGTCCACTTCGGACGGCGGCCGCAGCTGGAAGCCCGTGCCCGCCGAGGGCATGGTTCCCGCGCTGGAAGGTGAGTTCGGGTTCGCCGCCAGCGGTCAGTGCGTCACCACGTCGGGCCCGCGCGATGCCTGGATCGCGACCGGCGGCGGGGCACGCGCGCGGGTTCTGCATTCCGGCGACGGCGGGAGGACCTGGGAAGCCGCCGACACCCCGTTGCCCAGCGGTGCTTCCGCCGGGGTCTTCTCGGTGACGTTCCGGGATCCGCGGCACGGCGTGGCCATCGGCGGCGACTACGCGGCGCCGAACGCACCCGGTCCCGCGGTCGCGCTCAGCGCGGACAAGGGGCGCACGTGGCGGACACCGCCGGAGGCCCCGGTCGGTTATCGCTCCGGCCTGGCCTGGCTGGGGAACACGGTCATCGCCGTCGGCCCCGGCGGGAGCGATCTGAGCCCGGACGGCGGACGGCACTGGCAGTCGTTCGACACTGGATCGCTGGACTCGGTCGATTGCGCCCGCGGCGCGTGCTGGGCGAGCGGGGCGAAGGGCCGGGCCGCCCGGCTCGCCGCGGGTTAAGCTCGAAGGACCATGACCGCACACGCCGAACCCGCCCAAGACACCACCGAGCACCTGGTCGAGGTGCTTAAGGCGCTCGCCAACCCGGTCCGGCTCCAGGTGCTCGGCTGGCTGCGCGAGCCGGACCGGCATTTTTCGCCGGAGAGGGCGATCGCCGACCAGAACGAGGTCGGCGTCTGCGTCAGTCACCTCCAGGAGAAGCTCGGGCTCGCGCAGTCGACGGTGTCGGCGTACATGGCGTTGCTGCAGCGTGCCGGGCTCGTCCGGTCCACCAGGGTGGGGAAGTGGACGCACTACCGGCGTGACGAACAGCGGATCGCCCAGCTCGTCGACCTGCTCGGACGCTCCATCTGAGCCTCCTCGGGAATAACATATCGAAAATCTGCGATACTGCGATATGTTGTACTCGACCTGAGGAGAGACAGATGGAACTGGGGCGTTTCGGGATCTGGACGTTCGACTTCGAGGATCAGCCCGCGAGCCTGCTGCGGGATTCGGTACGGGAACTGGAAGAACTCGGCTGGCCCGCGATCTGGATCCCGGAACGGGACGGCCGTGAAGCGCTGACCCACGCCGGATTCCTGCTGGCGTCCACCGAGCGGATCTCCGTCGTCAACGGGATCGCGCGCATCGATTCCCGCGGAGCGCGCTGGACCCACGGCGCGGCACTCCTGCTCGCTGACGCCTTCCCGGACCGGCATGTCCTGGGGCTCGGCTTCGGCGGTGCGCGTCCCGGTGTCAAACCGCTGGAGGCGATGAGCGGGTACCTCGACGAACTCGACACCGTCACCAGCGCGAACCCGCTTCCCGCGGCCCCGATCAGGCGGCTGCTGGCCGCGTACGGGCCGAAGATGCTCGGGCTCGCCCGCGACCGGTCCGAGGGTGCGCACACCTATCACGTGACGGTGCCGCATACCGCTCAGGCGAGGGAAGTACTGGGGGACAAGGCCTTCCTTGGTGTCGAGCACGCGGTCCTGTTCGAAACCGACCCGGGCAAGGCGCGCGAGATCGCCCGTGCGCACCTGCACCCGTACCTGACGTCGCAGTACAACGTCGCCAAGTATCTCCGGCTCGGCTACACCGAGGCCGACATCGACGGCGGCCGCGGCAGCGATCGGCTCGTCGACGATCTCGTGTTCTGGGGCGACCTCGACACCGTCGTCGCGAAGCTTCACGGCCACCTCGACGCCGGCGCCGACCACGTCGGGATCCAGGTCATCGGGGTCGCTCCCGGCGAGTCGGCGATGCCGCACTGGCGGCGGCTGGCCGAAGCGCTGCTGCCGCGCTAGCGGAGCTGGCCGGTCGGGCGGACCACGATCTCGTTGACGTCGACCGAGGGCGGTTGCTCCAGCGCGTAGAGCACCGCCCTCGCGATGTCGTCGGGCTCCAGTTTCGGCTTGGACTTCGAGTCCTCGGGGATCATCGAGGTGTCGACCAGTCCCGGCTGGACCACGGTGACCCGGACGCCGGTGCCGATGGCCTCCTCGCGGATGGACCCGGCGAGCCCGGTCACCGCCCATTTCGTCGCCGAATAGAGGTTTCCCGGCCGGTGGTAGCGCCCGGCGACCGAACCGGTGAGCACGAGGTGCCCCTTCGATTCCGCCAGCGACGGCAGGGTCGCCCGCGCGGTGAGGGCGGTGCCGTAGACGTTGGTCAGCACCATGTCCCGCCATTGTTCGGGGTCCGCGCCGCCGTCGCCGAAGAACGAGACCACGACGCTCTGCCCCGCGTTGGCGAACACCGCGTCCAGGCGGCCGAAGGTCTCCTTCACCGTCTCCACGGCGGAGGACAGCGACTCCCAGTCGGTGACGTCCACCGCGAGCGCGAGGGTGCGATCCTCGCCGAACTCGGCGACGAGGGGGAGCAGCGCCTCGCGGTCGCGGGAGAGCAGCGCCAGCCGGAAACCGGCCGCCGCGGCCCGGCGTGCGGTGGCTTCGCCGAGGCCGCGGGAGGCGCCGGTGATCAGCAGTACTCGATCGTTCATGCGTCCAAACTAGGCGGCGTGTAGGTGTCCCACTCGGGCACCGGTTCGCCGACGAGGGAGGCGCCGAGCCGGTCGAGGTAGAAGTGCCAGCCCTTGAGGATGTCCGAGGTGTCCCAGTCGGTCTTGGGCAGGTGGTGCACGAAGTCGAGCACCGTGCCGTCGCCTCGCGGGCTCAGGGTCAGCTCCACCCGCCAGGTCGGCTCCTCGGTGTTGCGAAGATCCATGACCAGGCGTTTCGGCGGATCGCATTCGCGGATGACAGCGGCGGCCGGATCGGAGCCCTCCTCGGCGGTCATGGACAGCATGATCGTGTTGCCGATACCGGCTTCTCCCGTCCACGGGCCGATCCAGCGCGTCGTCCGGTCTGATTCGGTGAGCGCCGACCACACGTCTTCGATCGGGTCCGGGTACTCGCGCCGGAGTTCTATCCGGGTTTCCTCGTTGTCCATGACGCGAACATAACCGAGGGCTTAATTAAGCGTCAACTTATTCTTGGATCAGAACGAGTCGCCCGCGGAGGCCACCCGCCGCGAGGCGCTCGTGTGCCTTCGCCGCCTCGTGCAGGGGCAGGGTCTCCGCGACCCGCAGGGCGAGCACGCCGTCGTCGACCAGGGTCGCGAGTCCGGCCAGCGCGGCGCCGTCCGCGCGGATCCAGACGTGCCCGACCTCGATGCCGCGCAAGGGGATGGGCGCCGCTCCGGCCGCGAACACCACGAACCGCCCGCGGTTCGTCACGGCGTCCAGGGCTTCGAGTCCGAGCAGTGCGGTGTCGAGCGCCGCGTCGACGCCACCCGGGATCTCGACTCGCACGCGGTCGGCGAGAAAGTCGCCGCGAGGCACGAAAACCTCGGCGCCGAAGCCGCGAACCAGTGCTTCGTCGGCTGAACCGGCGACCGCGACCACCCGGAAGCCACGGGCCTTGGCCAACGCGACCGCGTAGCCGCCGACGGCGCCCGCCGCGCCGGTCACCAGGATCGTCGCTCCCGGCGGCAGATCGAGCAGATCGAGTGCCTGTGCCGCGGTGAGACCGTTCAGCGGCAGTGTCGCGGCCTCCACAGTGGACACCGTCCGCGGGGCGGCTGCGATCGCTGCCGCGTCGAGGACGACGAACTCGGCGTGCGTGCCGAGCGCGGCCGACGGCCGGTCCCGCAAGCCGATCACGGCGTCCCCCTCGGCGAACCCGGTGACACCGTCGCCCACCGCGTCGACAGTCCCCGCCACGTCCCAGCCGATGCCGATCACCTCGCGCGGCGGGATGATCCCCGCCTCGGTCAGGAAACCCGACCGGGTCGCGGCGTCGACCGGGTTCACCGCGGCCGCGGCCACTTGCACCCGCACCTGACCGAATCCCGGTACCGGCACCGGGATCTCGGTGAACTCCAGGACTTCCGGACCGCCGAACCGGCGGACCACCACAGCGCGCATCGTTCTCCTCCAAGGGGTCGTTCATCGCGAACGTAGGGGGAGTTACTCTCCATCGGGAAGTACGCACCTCGAGGTGCCCAACCCACGCGGAGGTACGGCGACCGTGGTCACGCGCACGGCACAGGAACGGCGGGACGAGGAGAAACGGGCCTACGACGCCTACCTCGCGGCCTGCCCGGCCCGGAAGCTGCTCGACGAGGTCTCGGGCAAATGGGTCAGTCTCGTCCTCGTCGCCCTCGGCGACGGCCCCCAGCGCTACAGCGACCTCTCCCGGCGGATCGCCGGCGTCAGCCAGAAGATGCTCACGCAGACGCTGCGGACCCTGGAACGGGACGGTCTGCTGACCCGCACCGTCACGCCGTGTGTGCCGGTTCGCGTGGACTACGAACTGTCCGAACTCGGCCGGAGTCTCCTGCGGCTGGTGGCCGGGATCAAGGACTGGGCCGAGACGAGGTTCGACGAAGTGGAGAGCGCCAGGGATCGTTATGACGCGCGATCGGCGGCTCTCACCATCGGGTCGGACGGCGCGGGCTAGGGTAACCGGGTGTCCACCGCACGCGCCGAACGATTGGTCAACCTGGTTCTGGCCCTCCTGTCCACCCGGCAGTACCTCACCGCCGAGCGGATCCGGGGCATCGTGCCCGGGTATGCCGACGCGGCCAGCGACGAGGCCTACTTCCGCATGTTCGAGCGCGACAAGACCGAACTGCGCGAACTCGGCATCCCGCTGGAGACCGGGCGCAACTCCGCGTTCGACGCGATCGACGGCTACCGCATCGCTCGCCGCGACTACGAACTCGGCGAAATCGACCTCGCGCCCGACGAAGCGACCGCGGTCGGCCTCGCCGTCCGGCTCTGGGATTCACCGGAACTGACCGGAGAAGCACAGGGCGCGCTGGTGAAGCTCCGCGCCGCCGGGGTCGAAGTCGACGACCACGCCCCGACCGTCGTCGAACCTCGCGTCCGCGCCGAACCGGCGTTCGGCCCGCTGCTCGCCGCCGTGCAGGCCGGGCAGGCGGTGCGCTTCGAGTACCGGCGCAGCGGTTCGGCCGAACGCAAGATCCGCACCCTCGAACCGTGGGGTGTGGTGTCCTGGCGAGGCCGCTGGTACGTCGTCGGGCACGACAGGGACCGTGGCGCGTCCCGGTGTTTCCGTCTCTCGCGGGTGACCGGGAAGGTCGCGGCCTTCGGCGAAGGCGGCGTCGTGGAGCGCCCGGAAGGGGTCAACCTGCTGCGGATGGTTTCGGCCAGCAGCAGTGAGGACCCGTCCGCGCCGACCACGGCGAGCGTCTGGGTCGCCGACGGCCGGGCCGCCGGGGTCCGCCGCCGTGGCCGGGTGGTCGGTCGCAGCGACGCCGGGGGAGAAGAAGGCGATCTCGTGGAGATCGAGCTGTACTATCCCGAATCCGCCGCCGACTGGCTCACCGCCCACGGTCCGGATGTCCTGGTCCTCGAACCCGACGTCCTCGCGAAGTCGGTCTTCAGCCGTCTCGAGGCCATCGCGCACGCGGGCGGTGCCCGATGAGCGCCACCGGACGGATGCCGCGCCTGCTCGCGCTCGTGCCGTACCTGCTCGCCCGGCCGGGTATCAAGATCACCGACGCCGCCCACGACTTCGACGTCACGCCCAAGCAGTTGCGCAAGGATCTCGAACTGCTCTGGATGTGCGGGCTGCCGGGCTACGGCCCCGGCGATCTGATCGACCTCTCCTTCGAAGGCGACACGATCGTCGTCACGCACGACGCGGGCATGAACCGCCCGCTGCGGCTCACCGGCGGCGAGGCGACGGCGATGCTCGTCGCGCTGCGGGCATTGGCCGAGACTCCCGGCGTACTCGACGCCGATGCCGTCCGCCGTGCCATCGCGAAGATCGAGGCCGCCGCGGGGCAGGCCCAGCCGTCCGGGATCGTCGTCGGCGGGGGAGTCCGCGAAGGAAAGAAGACCGCCGGCACCCGCGAAGCCGTCCGGGCCGCTCTCACCGCGAAGCGCGCGTTGCGGATCCGGTACTACACCGCGTCGAAGGACGAGATCACCGAACGCACCGTCGACCCGATGCGGCTGCTCATCGTCCAGGCCGTCGGCTACCTCGAAGCGTGGTGCCGCCGCGCCGAGGACGTCCGCCTGTTCCGGCTCGACCGCATCGACGAGCTCACCGTGCTCGACGAACCCGCCGTCCCGCCCGCGCACGCCCGGCCGACCGACATTTCCGACGGTGTCTTCCGGCCGCGTCCCGATCAGCAGGAAGCCGTTCTCGTGCTCGACCCGGACACACGCTGGGTAGCCGAGTACTACCCCTGCGAGGAACTCGCCGAGCTCGACGGCGGGCGCCTGCGGATCCGGATGCGGTACGCGGACGAATCGTGGATGGTCCGGCTGATCCTCGGTCTCGGTGGGGACGCGCAGGTCGAAAGCCCCGTCGTGCTCGCGGAGGCGGTTCGTCGACGAGCGTCCGACGCGCTGGCGCGGGCTCGTCACCTAACGTCAACCTACGAGCAGTAGGGTGACGCCGTGTCGTACCTGCCGAGCATCGTGCTCGCCATCGCCGGGCTGGTCCTGCTCTTTGTTCTGCTAATCAAATTACGCAGAGTCTTGCGCGTGCTCACCCATACGATGAGCATGGTGGCTACGAACACCCGAAAACGGACAGGGCTGCTCCGCGCCCGATCGGCCGCGCTCCGCGTGGCGATCGCGCAACGACGTGGGCTCGAAGACCGGTAACATCTCACACAGAGACTCGAGAAGGAGGCCGCAAACGATGAACGCGCTGCAGCCGTGGCACATCATCATCCTGGTGCTCGTCGTTGTTCTGCTGTTCGGCGCCAAGAGGCTTCCGGACGCCGCGCGGTCCATCGGCAAGTCCATGAAGATCTTCAAGGCCGAGACCAAGGACATGGCCGGGGACAAGGACAAGGCCGCCGAGACCGAAGAGGTCGAGACCAAGCAGCTGCCGCAGGCCACCACGCCCGCGCCCGCCGCCTCGACGGCGCAGGACAAGCAGGTCGCCGACCTCCAGCGTCAGCTCGACGAGCTCAAGAAGCAGCAGGCCCCCACGCCCGCACCGGCGGAGCAGGCGCAGAAGAACGCCAGCTGATCGGCTGGCGAGCAGCGGTCTCAGCAAGCCCAGCGGAGCCTGTTCGCGGATGAGCGCGCCGAAGTCACGGCGCGCTCATGGTGGACCCTGACGAGAACGGACTGTTCAGTGGCGGATTCCGCCTCCGGTGAGGAACGCCGCGGGTCGAAGCGGCGCAAGCGCAGCCGTCGCGGCAACCCCGACGGCACGATGACGCTCATCGAGCACATCTACGAGTTCCGGCGCCGTCTGGGCTTCGCGCTGCTCGCTCTCGTCGTCGGCGGAATCTTCGGCTTCATCTGGTTCCAGACGACGCTGGGCCCCGTTCCATCGCTGGGCAAGTTGCTGGTCGATCCTTACTGCGCCATTCCCGCGGACCGCCGGTTCGGCGGGACCGAAGGCGAGTGCAAGCTTCTGCAGACCGTGCCTTTCGAAGCGTTCATGACGCAGTTGAAGGTCGGTCTCGCGGGCGGCGCGGTCCTGCTTTCACCGGTGTGGCTCTATCAGATCTGGGCGTTCATCGCGCCCGGCCTCTACTCGAAGGAGCGCAAGTACGCGCTCACCTTCGTCGCCTTCGCATCGGCACTGTTCGCCGCGGGCGCCGTGCTGGCGTACCTCCTCGTCCCGCACGCTCTCGCACTGCTGATGAACTTCGGTGGAGACCAGTTCATCACCGCGCTCACCGCGGACAAGTACGTTTCGTTCATCCTGTCGCTGCTGGTGATCTTCGGCGTCAGTTTCGAACTCCCGCTGCTCGTGGTGATGCTGAACCGCGTCGGCGTCCTGAAGTACCAGATGCTGAAGAAGTGGCGCCGCGGCCTGATCATGGTCGTGTTCGTCTTCGCCGCGTTCGCCACGCCCGGCTCCGACCCGTTCTCGATGCTCGCACTGGCGGGCGCGCTGGTGGTGCTCCTGGAGCTGTCCATCCAGATCGCGCGCTTCCACGACCGCAAGCTCGACAAGGAACGCGGCACCGAGGGCTGGGACAAGCTCGACGACGACGAGGCCGCGCCGTTCGACTACACGCCGAGCAAGATCGACGACGAGCCTTCCGCCGCGACCGGCGGCAAGCGGACCAGCACCGACGACGTCACCTGATCCCGGGGATGCACGCGGCACTGGCCGTCCACCCCGCCTCCGGTAACGGAGCCGCAGGACGTTTGACGGAGTCGGTCGCGGCGCGGCTGCGGCCCGCCGTGGACCGGCTCGACGTCCTCGTCGCCAACACGGTCGAGGAATCCCGAGCGCTGATGACCGACTCGCGCGCGGCCGGGCTGGACGTCCTCGTCGTCCTCGGCGGCGACGGCGCGGCGCACCAAGGCGTCCAGTTCTGCGCGGAATCCGGCGTCGCCCTCGGTCTCGTCCCCGCCGGCACCGGCAACGACTTCGCCAGGGCGCTCGGCATCCCGGAGAACCCGCACGCGGCCGTCGATCTCGCCGCCAGGCAGATCGCGGAGGGGAAGCGACGCAGGATCGACCTCGGCCGGGCCGGTGACGCCTGGTTCGCCACCGTTCTCTGCTCCGGCTTCGACGCCCTGGTCACCGAACGCGCGAACAGACTGTCCTGGCCTCGCGGACCGCGCCGCTACGACGTCGCGATCCTGGCCGAACTCGCCGCGTTCCGGCCCCGGCCGGTCCTGCTCCGCACCGACGTCGAGACACTCGAACTCGACGCCACCATGATCGCCGTCGGCAACACCCCGTTCTACGGCGGCGGCATGCGGATCTGCCCGGGAGCGGATCCGGAGGACGGCCGGTTCGACGTCACCGTCGTGGGCAACGCGACCAGGCGGGATCTCCTCCGCATGCTGCCCGGCGTCCGCTCCGGCGAGCACATCGCGCATCCGGCGGTCCGGACTCTCAAAGCGAGCCGGATCCACCTCGCGGGCAGCGATCTGCCCGTCTACGCCGACGGCGAGCCGCTGGGCAGGCTCCCGATCGACATCTCCTGCGTCCCCGGTGCGCTCACCGTCCTGGCTTGAGCCCGGCGTAGCCACCCGCGCGCCACACCCGGCCCCGGAACTCCGCGGCAGGCATCAGGTCGCCGCGCGGGAAGAACACGCCACCGCACCGGTGGCAGAACCACGCCTGCCGCCAGTACTCCAGCGCGTCCGGGATGCCTCGCCGGATCCGCGCGTTGCGCCGCAGCCGGAGCACGAACAGCACGGCGAACAGCGCCACCAGCGCGAACGCCCCGAACGGGAAGATCCACGCCCCGATCGCCGCCCCGACGCGGCCGCCCGCGGTCGGCGCGGGGTTCTCGGCGAGCACGTCGTTGGCGAACGAGACGAACACGAACGCGGGGATCAGCATGAGCAGGGTCAGCGTCAGGAAGCACCCGCCGCCACGGACCACGGGATACGGGTTGAGCGCCGCCGCGGTCGCGGTCACCGACACGCCGCGATGAGCCGTCGCGGTGTAGACCACGCCGTCACCGGCGGGGACGGCCGTCATCGACCCCTGCACGCGGTAGGTGGTCTGCCCGGCCTGGAACACCGCCGGCACGCTCTGCACCTGGTCGACCTGCGCGCACCGCGGACAAGCGAGCTCCATGGCGTCCCCTCTCGATCCCGAATCCGGCCCTTGGATGCGAAAGGGGTGGCCGCCGTTCCCGGGATCGTCACACCGAGTGCGAACTGTCGGTGGGGTATGGAACCCTGACGAAGTGGTCAACAGCCCTTCTCAGACCCCGGCCGAGGCGTACGCAGCCTCCCAGCGCCGCGCTCGGTATCCCCAGCTGACCCGGTTCGCCGCGGAATCGTCGTTCGAGTTCGACGACTTCCAGATCCGCGGCTGCGAGGCGCTCGAAGACGGTCACGGTGTGCTCGTCTGCGCGCCCACCGGCGCCGGGAAGACCGTGGTCGGCGAGTTCGCGGTGCACCTCGCCCTCGCCGAAGGCCGCAAATGCTTCTACACGACACCCATCAAGGCGTTGTCGAACCAGAAGTTCGCCGATCTCGTCGGGCGCTACGGCGCCGACGCCGTCGGCCTGCTGACCGGTGACACCTCGATCAACGGCAACGCGCAGGTCGTGGTCATGACCACCGAGGTCCTGCGCAACATGCTCTACGCCAAGTCGTCGACCATCGGCGAGCTCGCCTACGTGGTGATGGACGAGGTCCACTACCTCGCCGACCGGTTCCGCGGCGCGGTCTGGGAAGAGGTCATCCTCCATCTGCCGGAGCACGTCCGGGTCGTCGGCCTGTCGGCCACGGTGAGCAACGCGGAGGAGTTCGGCGAGTGGCTCGTCGAGGTCCGCGGCGACACCTCGGTCGTCGTCGACGAGCACCGTCCGGTGCCGCTGTGGCAGCACATGCTGGTCGGGAACCGGTTGATGGACCTGTTCGCGGGCCAGGAGGAACACGCGCCGGGCGCCGAACTGCGGATCAACCCCAGCCTGCTGCGCCGCACCGAAGAGGTCGGCCGCGGTTTCGCCCCGGCCGGGATGCGCGGGCCGAGGGGGCGGCGCGGGGCGCCGTCACGGATGCCGCGGTTCCGGCCGCCGTCCCGCACGGACACGGTCGAGCGGCTCGACAACGCCGGTCTGCTCCCCGCCATCGTGTTCATCTTCTCCCGCGCCGGCTGCGACGCCGCCGTCGGCCAGTGCGTCCGGTCCGGTTTGCGGCTCAACGGTCCCGAAGAGGTCGAGAAGGTCCGCCGGATCGTCGCCGAACGCACCAAGGACCTGCCCGAAGGCGACCTAGGCGTCCTCGGCTTCTGGGAGTGGCGTGAGGCGCTCGAGCGCGGTATCGCCGGGCATCACGCCGGGCTGCTCCCGGCCTTCAAGGAGACCGTCGAGGAGCTGTTCGTCCAAGGCCTCGTGAAGGTCGTCTTCGCCACCGAGACGCTCGCGCTCGGCATCAACATGCCCGCGCGCACCGTCGTCCTGGAACGACTGGTGAAGTACAACGGCGAGGCGCACGTCGACCTGACACCGGGGGAGTACACGCAGCTCACCGGGCGCGCCGGACGGCGCGGGATCGACGTCGAAGGGCACGCCGTCGTCGCGTGGCAGCCGGGGATCGACCCGAAGCAGGTCGGCGGGCTCGCGTCGACGCGGACGTATCCGCTGCGCTCGTCGTTCCGGCCCGGCTACAACATGGCGGTGAACCTGGTCGCCCAGGTCGGCGCCGATGCGGCCCGTGACCTGCTGGAGCAGTCGTTCGCGCAGTTCCAGGCCGACCGGTCGGTGGTCGGGACGGCGCGGCGGATCGAGCGGAACAAGGAGGCCCTGCGGGGCTACACGTCCGCCATCACGGGCGATTTCGACGCGATGTTCGAGTACGTCGAGCTGCGCGCGAAGATCTCGGCCCGGGAGAAGGCGCTGTCGCGCCAGAACACCTCCGCGCGCCGCGCGGGCACGGCCGAGTCGCTGGAAAAGCTCCGCAAGGGCGACGTCATCGCCGTCCCCGCGGGCAGGCGAGCGGGGCTCGCGGTCGTCGTCGACCCGGGGCTCGATCCGATCCGCGAACCGCGGCCCATCGTGGTCACCGAGGACCGCTGGTCCGGTCCGCTCTCGGTCGCCGACTTCCCGTCGCCCGTCGAGGCGCTGGGGAACATCAAACTGCCGAAGCACATCGAGCTGCGGTCACCCAAGACCCGCCGGGACATCGCCGCGACTCTCCGGAACGCGGGAATCTCGTTGCCCGGCAGGCAAAAGCGCCGCGCCGGGGCCAATGAGGACGGTGAGCTGGCCGCGCTCCGCCGCGCGCTGCGCGCCCACCCGTGCCACGGTCTGGCCGAACGCGAGGCGAACCTGCGCTGGGTCGAGCGGTACCAGCGTCTCTCGGCGGAGACCGAGCAACTGGAACGCAAGGTCGCCGCGACCACGCACTCGCTCGCGCGTGCTTTCGACCGCATCCTGCGGCTGCTCGGCGAGCGCGGTTACCTCGGCCCCGAATCCGAGGGGAACGGCGAGGACCGCGTCACCGAACACGGCAAACAGCTCACCCGTCTCTACAGCGAGTCCGACCTGCTCGCCGCCGAATGCATCCGGCAAGACGTCTGGAAGGGCCTGGCTCCCGCCGAACTCGCGGCCGTCGTTTCGACGCTGGTCTTCGAGGCCCGCCGCGACACCGCGGGGGAGCCGCGCCTGCCGGCGGGCAAGGTGCTGGACGCCTGGCAGGCGACCACGCGCCTGTGGATGGAGCTCACCGAGGACGAGCGGCGGCACAAGCTGGACCGCACCCGCGAACCCGACGCCGGCTTCGCCTGGCCCATCTATCGCTGGGCGCGCGGCGAATCGCTGGAGAAGGTCCTCACCGCCGCCGAGGCGAACGGGCAGGAGCTGTCCGCCGGTGACTTCGTGCGGTGGTCGCGGCAGGTCATCGACCTGCTGGACCAGATCCGCGACGTCCTCGGGCGGGCCGATCCGGTGGGCGCGGCGGCTTCGGACGCGGTGAAGGCTTTGCGGCGGGGTGTCGTGGCGGCGGGCGGGGCCTGATCCCGGGTTCGGTTCGGTCACCCAAGCGCTATGAAAGGCCCGTTACTTGCAAAATTTGCAAGTAACGGGCCTTTCATAGCGCGCGCTGGGGCACGCCACGGTGCGCCCGGCTGCCGGGGGGTGTTGGGCTGACCGGCGGATTCGATGCCGCCACCGGTGTGAGCACGGTCGCGGCGAGTTGGCCCGACACCACCCGGGAACAGTGGGCAGGGGCGCCCACCTGTGGTTGGATCGCCCACGACGGCCATGTAGCACGGCCGGTGACGATGGCGGAACAGGCGGAGGCGAAACGATGAGCACGCCGTATGGCGGCAACGACCCGCAGCAGCAGCCCCAATGGGGGCAGCAGCCGGGCTACGGGGAACAGCCGGGCGGCGCTCAACCGCCGAGCGGTCCCCAGCAGCAGCCGCAGTGGGGTCAGCAGCCGCAGTACGACCCGTCGCAGACGCAGCAGCAACAGCCCCAGTGGGGCCAGCAGCCCGCTCCCTACGACCCGTCGCAGCAGCAGCCGGGGTATCCCCAGCAGCAGCCCGGTTACGACCCCTCCCAGACGCAGCAGCAGCCGCAGTGGGGTCAGCAGCCCCCGCAGTACGGCCAGCAGCCGGGCTACCCCCAGAGCGGTCCCCAGCAGCAGCCCGGCTATCCGCAGAGCGGACCCCAGCAGCAGCCCGGCTACCCGCAGAGCGGCCCGCAGCAGCAGCCGCAGTACGGGCAGCCGCAGCAGCAGGGTCAGTACGAGTACGGCCAGGGCCAGTTCGCGGGCACCCAGGGCGAGGGGCAGGACAAGCCGAAGCCCAAGAAGGGTCTGTTCATCGGGATCGGCGCGCTCGTGGTGATCATCGCCGCGGTGGGCGTTCTCGGGTTCGTCACGCCGGGCTGGTTCAACACCCAGGTCTTCAACAACACGCAGATGCAGACCGACGTGCAGAAGCTGCTCACCGAGACCTACGGGATCAAGGAGATCAGCGCGGTCACCTGCCCCTCCGGCCAGGAGGTCAAGGACGGGGTGAAGTTCACCTGCACCGCCACGATCGAGGGCAAGCCGCAGGAGGTGCCGATCACCGTGAAGGGTGACACCGGCAACTACGAGGTCTCACCGCCCGCCGTCACCAAGTAAACGGCGGGCGCCGGGGGCGGTCGATCCTGCATGATCGTCCCATGAGCGACTTTTCAGTGCGGCTGTTGCGGTCCGACGAGGATCGGGCCGCGATGGACGTGTTCAGGCGTGCCTTGCACGCCAGGGAGATGACCGACGAGGAATGGTCGGCCATCTCACCGTCGATGCAACCGGACCGCGGGTTCGGCGCGTTCGACCCGGAGCTGATCGGCACCGTCCGGTCCTTCGATTCGGAAGTGACACTGCCCGGCGGCGGCACCACGCCGCTCGCCGCGGTCAGCCTCGTCGGTGTCCGCGCCGACCGGATCCGGCGTGGTGTGCTGACCGGTCTGATGCGCGCTCAGTTCGAGGATTTCGCCGCCCGCGGCGTTCCCGCGGCGATGCTGCACGCGTCCGAAGGAGCCATCTACGGCAGGTTCGGTTACGGCGTCGCCGCGCGGGGCAAGTCGATCGAGGTCGACAGGCATCGCGCGCGGCTCCGTCCCGAGGCCCCGGCCGGCGGGCAGATCTCCTTGCTGGGGCTGGAAAGTACCATCGAGCAGTGGCCGTCGCTCTTCGACGCCCTCCCGCGCACCCGGCCGGGGATGATCGCGCGGAGCCCGCATCTGTGGCCGGGCTACGAGCGGGAAGTGCGCCGGGCGACCACTCCCGTCACGACCGCAGTGCACCGAGGCGCGGACGGGGTCGACGGCTACGTCACGTACACCGTCGAGAGGGCCAGATTCGACGCCCCGTCGCTGCTGAAGATCCAGTCCTTCCACCACGCGGGCCCGGACGCGTTCGCCGGGCTGTGGCGCTACCTGCTGTCCGTGGACCTGGTCGACCGCATCACCGCCGAGAAACGGCCGCTCGACGAACCCGTCGAGTTGTTGTTCGCGGACCCGCGGCACGTGACCGTGCAGAAGACCCAGGACGAGGGCTGGCTCCGGCTGGTCGACGTCGCCACGATGCTCGGCGCCCGGACGTACCGGGGCGAACCCGTCGTCATCGAGGTCACCGATCGCTTCCTGGACCACAACTCCGGCCGGTACCGCCTCTCCGAGGACGGCGCCGCCCGCACTGCCGACCCGGCGGATCTCGCCATGGACGCCGACACCTTGTCGATGCTGTACCTCGGCGGCTGGCGCGCGTCGGATCTCGCCTTCGCCGGACGGGTCCGCGCCACCGGCGCGCTCGCCTTGGAACGGGCGGACCTGCTGTTCGGCACGCGAGTGAACCCCTGGTG
This sequence comes from Amycolatopsis sp. lyj-84, assembly GCF_046549075.1. Taxonomy (NCBI): domain Bacteria; kingdom Bacillati; phylum Actinomycetota; class Actinomycetes; order Pseudonocardiales; family Pseudonocardiaceae; genus Amycolatopsis; species Amycolatopsis sp. lyj-84. The sequence goes on along the minus strand of NZ_JAJPWO010000005.1, from coordinate 531,914 downwards.
CGGTACCTTCTTCTGACGTTGGAAGATCACATTCCGGGGGTGGAGAAGCTTGAGCAGGCGAGCCGTCGCGACGGTCGGTCTGTGCTGTGCCGCTTTCACGGTGCTGGCGGGGTGTTCGGACACTCCGGTACCCGCGCCGGCGACGAAGACCGTCACGGTCCCGCCGTCGACGAGCGTGTCGTCGAGCGCGCCCGCCACCGGCGGTACGTCGGTCGGCCCCTCCAGCGCCCCGGGCAGGGTCTTCGACCCGAGGACCATGCAGGCGGACGTGAAGAAGGTCCTCACCGAGACGTATCAGCTCCAGGGCGTCGGGGACGTGATCTGCCCGTCCAACCAGAAGGTCACGGACGGCAGCACGTTCAGCTGCACCGTCCAGGTCGGCGGGGAGGGCAAGACCGTCACGATCACCGTCACCGGTGAGGACGGCCGCTACGAGGTCGGCGCGCCCGCCTGAAAACCGGTTGGGTTCGCCGCGGCCGGACGGCAGGATCTCCGGTCATGAGCGAATTCCATGTGCGTGCCGTGGCCGAGGGCGAACAGCGGGCCTGCCTCCAAGTTCTCGAAGAGGCCTTGCACGCCAAGCCGATCTCGGACGAAGCCTGGGCCAAGATGGCCCCGAGCTGGCCCGCCGCGGGGAAGTTCGCCGCGTTCGACGACGACGGCACCCCGGTGGGGATCACCAGTTCCTTCGAGATCGAACTCACCGTCCCAGGTGGACAGAAGCTCACCACCGCGGCCGTCGACGGTGTCGGCGTCCGCGCCGACTGGACCCGCCGAGGGATCCTCACCACGATGATGGCCGTACAGCTGGAAGACCTCGCCGCGCGCGGCGTCCCGCTGGCCGCGTTGCACGCTTCGGAAGGCGTGATCTACGGCCGTTTCGGTTACGGCGCCGCCACCTTCTGCAAAGGCGTGTACGTCGAACGTCCCCGCGCCCAGGTCCGCGACAGCGTCGGGCGGGAGGGCCTGGTCAGGTTCGTCACCCCGGCCCAAGCCGTCGAGCGGGTTCCCGCGCTGTACAACCGGTTCCAGGGAACGCATCCCGGGTTCGCCTCCCGGCCGGCGCAGTGGTGGCCGGGCTTCTTCGACCGGCTCGTCACCGGGAACGACGGCTATCGCGTCGCCATCCACAGTGGACCGGACGGGGACGACGGTTTCGTCGCCTACCAGACCATCGACGCGCGAGACCGGCAGGCGCCGGAACGCGGGGCGATCATCGAGGTTCGCGCACTCCATGCCGCGACACCGCGGGCCTGGGCCGGACTGTGGCGCTTCCTGCTGTCGATCGACCTGGTCTCGGCCGTCGCCGGACGAGGCCGCCCGATGGACGAGCCCATCGCCGAACTCCTCACCGATCTGCGTGCGGTGAACACCACCGAGGTCATCGACGACCTGTGGGTGCGGCTGGTCGACGTGCTCGCGGCGCTGCGGGCGCGCACCTACGGCACCGCCGAACCCGTGGTCCTGGAAGTGTTCGACAAGCAGCTTCCGGACAACAACGGCCGTTACCTCGTCGGCCCGGACGGCGTGGAACGCACCACCGCGGAGGCGGAGCTGCGGCTGGACGTCAGCACCCTGTCGTCGCTGTACCTCGGCCACGGCCTCTTCACCGACCTGGCACTGTCCGGCCGCGTCGAAGTGCTGGACGATGCCGCGGCCGTCCGTGCCGACGCGCTGTTCCACACCGCCCGGGCCCCTTGGTGCGGGACTTTCTTCTAAGCCGGATTGCGACGCGGTTTGATCCGTACCTGCGGCAACGCGGGTGCGGGCAACCACGCCGTGGTGCCCTGATAGCCCTCGACGCGGCCGTAGCGATCCGCCTGCGCCTGCCAGGCCTCGCGGTACTCGGCGATCTCCTCGTGGCTGCGGCCCACGAAGTTCCACCACATGACGAGTTCCTCGGTGAACGGGGTCCCGCCGAGGAGGAGCACCCTGGCCGGTACGTCGCCGTGGTTCGCCAGCTCCAGCCGTTCCGCGCCCGGTGCGAGGTAGGCGAGTTCCCCGGTGTCCAGCGCGGTTCCGGCGACGGTGACCGAGCCGACGTCCTGCAGGACACCGTGTTCGAAGGCGGGATCGACGTCGAGGGACAGGGTCGCGCCGGGCTCGACGGTGAGTTCCGCACCCAGCAGGGGAGTGAACGCCGGAACCGGTGACGTGGTTCCGGCGAGGCTGCCGAGGAAGACCCGCGCGGTGGCACCGGGCAGCCCGAGCAGCGGTGGTGCGTAGTGCCGGAAGTCCCGCGCGGTGTCGCGGTGTTCGTCCGGCAGTGCGATCCACAGCTGCACTCCGTGCAGCGTCGCGGTGTCCGATGTGGACACTGTGGACACTGTGGATACCTCGGAATGCGCGATGCCGTGCCCGGCGGTCATCAGGTTGAGTTCGCCCGGCCGGACCGTGGCCCGCGTGCCGATGCTGTCGCGGTGCTCGATCTCGCCGCTGAACAACCAGCTCGCGGTCTGCAACCCGGTGTGCGGATGCGGCGCGACGTCCATCCTGCCGGACTCCGACACGTCCTGCGGCCCGTAATGGTCGGCGAAACACCACGCGCCGATCAGGGACCGCTGCCGCTGCGGCAAGGTCCGGCGGACCCGGATCGCACGCGGCCCGCCGAGCGGGACGTCACGCGGGGTCAGCACGGTGACACCCTCGCCCGGCCGGTCCCGGCACAGCAGCTCGGCGGGGTCGGTCTCGGTGTTGCTCACGGCTTGGGGAGCGCGGCCAGCAGACGCTCCACCGAACGGCCGAGGTTCCAGCGCTCCGCCAGTTCCGCGACCTTGTCCGGGTCGGCGGGCTCGGACGGGACGGTGTCCGGGCGGGACTGCTCGACCGGCGCGTCGGCCGCGACCCGGACGACGGTCGGCGCCACCGCGAGGTAGTCGGCGGCGTCGGTCAGGCGCAGCCGCGTCTTGAGCGGCACGCGCGAATCGCCCGCGTTGGACGCCTCGATCAGCTCCTGCAGGGAACCGAACTGGGTGATCAGCTTCGCCGCGGTCTTCTCGCCGATCCCGGCCACGCCGGGCAGCCCGTCCGACGGGTCTCCCCGCAGCGCGGCCATGTCGGCGTAACCGGGGCCGGCGTTCGCGGCCGGGATGCCGTACTTCTCGGCGAGTTCGTCCGGGCCGAGGATCTCGGCCTTGTTCCAGCCCTTGCCGACGTAGATGACCACCGTGGACGTCGGCTCGTGGCGCACCAGCTGGAACAGGTCGCGGTCACCGGTGATGACCTCGACCGGCGACTTCTTTTCGCGGATCGCGAGCGCGCCGATGACGTCGTCGGCCTCGTACCCGGCCGCTTCGGCCGTCGCGAGCCCGAAGGCCTCCAGCAGTTCCAGGATGATCGGAACCTGCGGCGTGAGCGTGTCCGGGACTTCTTCGACGTCGCCGCCCTCCGGGACCTCTTCGGCCACGCGGTGCGCCTTGTAGCTCGGCAGCAGATCGGTGCGGAACTTCGGCCGCCAGTCCGCGTCCAGGCAGGCGACGAGCCGGGAGGGCCGCCGGTCGACGAGGATCCGCGCGACGGTGTCGGTGAACCCGCGTACGGCGTTGACCGGCGTCCCGTCCGGGGCGGTCATCGACTCGGGCAGTGCGTAGAACGAGCGGAAGTAGAGGCTCGCGGAATCAAGGAGGGCGAGAGGTCCGGTCACGCGGACAGCCTGCCATGTTCCGGCCCGAATGTCCGTGAAGGACCCGACCCCCAGCCGGGTCCTTCACGGACACCGGTCAGGCGGCGTAGGGCCGGGCCTGCCGCGCGGTCCGCAGCGCGGTGGCCCACCAGTTCAGCTGGTTCAGCAGCGTGGTCGCCGCGAGATCGGCTCCGTCGGCGTCCAGGTGCCCGCCGTCGGGCCCGAAGTTGTTCCAGGCGTAGGGGAAGCTCACGGTTTCCCGGATCGTCATGGCGTGGAGTTCGGCGAAGACCGGGCGCAGGTGCTCGACCGCGCGCAGGCCGCCGGAGATCCCGCCATAGGAGACGAAGCCGACCGGCTTTCCGTGCCATTCGGGGCCGGTGGCGTCGAGCGCGCTCTTGAACGGGCCGGGATAGCTGTGGTTGTACTCGGGGACGATCACGACGACGGCGTCGGCGGTGGCGACACAGGAGGAGAGGCCTTCGGGGGTTTCGGCGAGGTCGATGACGGTCAGGGCCAGGTCGTCGCGCTGTTTGGCGCGATCGAGGAACCAGTTCGCGACCACGGGAGCGAAGCGGCCTTCGCGGACGCTGCTGATCACGACGGCGAGCTGATAGGGCGAGTTCGTTGTCATGCCAAGACCGTAAAACCTCAACTTAGGTTGAGGTCAAACTCCAGAATCGGCTTGTGGCAGAGAGCCAACCGCAGAGAACTCTTTGCAAAGAGTTCTCTGCGGTTATAGGCTGCGAGCCATGGGGAAGAGCGAGAGGTATCTCGCGCGGATCGACGGCCGCCTTCTGCGAGCGCTGTCGCATCCGCTGCGGGTCAGGATCCTGGAGTTGCTGCGCGAGGACGGCCCGGCCACGGCGTCGGGACTGGCGAAGCGGGTGGGGGAGAGTTCCGGGACCACGAGCTGGCATCTGCGCCAGCTGGCCGAATGCGGCTTGATCACGGACGACGCCGAACGCGGCAGCAGGCGTGACCGGTGGTGGAAGGCCGTGCACGAAGGCGATCAGATGCAAGCCGCGGACTTCATCGACGACCCGGACCTCGCCGGCCTGTTCAACGCGTATGCCCACACGTTGATCGAGCGGCGCTACGCCGCCGAAGCGCAGTTCGTCGCCGAGGTGCGGGACTGGGCCGACGAATGGATCGACAAGGTCAACTTCCACGACTCGTCGCTGTCGCTGACGCCCGACGAAACCGCTGCGCTGAGCGACGAGATCCTCGAGGTGATCGGCCGCTATCGCCGTCCGGAGCAGGACGGCGACACCCAGGTCCGCGTGCACTGGGCGGCCTTCCCGAGACGATCGCGGCCGGAACACCCGTGAGCAGGCTGCCACTGGGGGCCCTGGTCGTGGCTTCGGGGATCTCCTCGGCCGGGGTGATGATGACCCTGCTCGCGATTCCCTGGTTCGTTCTGCAGAGCACGGGCAGCGGCACCAAGACCGGTCTCGTCACCGCGGCCGAGGTGCTGGGCCTGATGGTGGCCGCGTTGCTGGGCGGGCCGATCGTCGACCGGGTCGGCACGCGCCGGGCGAGTGTCGGCGCCGACCTGCTGACCACCGTCACGGTGCTGCTGATCCCGCTCGCCATGAACACCACGGGACTCGGCCTGCCGGGTCTGATCGCGTTGTCGTTCGTGATGGGTGTGTCCCGCGGTCCCGCCGACACGGCGAAACAGGTGCTGCTCGCGGGAGTCGCCGAAGCGGGCGGTATCCGCACGAGCCGCGCAGCGAGCGCCGTCGAAGCGGCAATGCGCACCGGCCGGATGGTCGGCGGCCCCGCCGCCGGCGGGTTGATCGCGCTGATCGGGCCCATCCCGGTGCTGTTCGTCGACGCCGGCGCGCTCCTGCTGTCCGCCGCGCTGGTGTTCGCCCTGATCCCCGCCGCGGCCGGTCCGCCGAGACCGCCGTCGGGCGGCTACCTCAAGGAACTGCGCGAAGGGCTCGGGTACGTCAAACGCGACGCCGTCCTGCGCGCGATCGTCGGCATGCTGATGCTCACCAACAGCCTCGACTTCGGCCTGCTCGGCGTCCTGTACCCGGCGTACGGCGACCAAGTCCTGCACAGCACCGCGCTCATCGGCGCGATGATCACCGCCGTCGCGGCGGGCGCACTGGTCGGTTCGGCGCTCTACGGCTGGATCGGGCACCGGTTCTCGCGCCGCTCGGCGATCCTGGTCGCCGTCGCCATCGAAGGCGCGCCGAGGTTCGCCCTGCTCGCGCTGGAACCGGCGCCGGTCGTGCTGCTCGCCGGGCTGGCGATCGCCGGAATCGGGGCGGGCGCGCTCAACCCGATCCTGCTCCCGGTGGTCTACGAACGAGTTCCGGAGGGCGTCCGGGGCCGCGTGCTCAGCCTTCTCGTCGGCGGGGTGCTCGCCGCGATGCCGCTCGGCTCGATGGCGGCCGGGCTGCTGCTGGACGGCGTGGGGCTCGTCGGCGCGCTCGCCGTGTTCGGCGGCCTGTACCTGATCGCCGGAACCTTCCCGGCGATCTTCCGGGTTTGGCGCGGGCTCGACGATCCCGCCCCGATCGGGAGTGACCGGCTGGTGAACCAAGGGGTGCGGACCGACTAGGCTCGGCGTCATGTCGCGCCGTTCCCTTCACAACCCCGCCCCCGACACCGCCAGCCTCCGCGCCCGCCTCGACAGGGCCCGTGCCGCCGCGGCCGCCGCGGACACCGACGCCCTGCTGATCGCGCCCGGCTCGGACCTGCGCTACCTGATCGGCCAGGCCGGGGGCTCCTTCGAACGGCTGACCACGCTGGTGATCCCGGCCGACGGCGTCCCGGCGCTGGTGCTGCCGAAGCTGGAAGCTCCCGGCTACGCCGACGTCCCCGCGGACGAACTCGGCATCGAGGTCGTCACCTGGGTCGACGGGGACAACGCCTACGAACTGGTCGCCGACAGGCTGGGCAAGCCCGGCCGGGTCGCGGTCAGCGACTTCACCCCGGCCCTGCACGTGCTCGCCTTCCGCGGCGCTCTCGGCGACGCCGACCAGACGCTGGCCGGGCCGATCGTGCGCGAACTGCGGATGCGCAAGGACGCGGCCGAGATCCAGGCGCTGCGCGACGCGGGCGCCGCCATCGACCGCGTCCACGCGCGGGTCCACGAGTGGCTGCGGCCGGGCCGTACCGAGGCCGAGGTCGGCGCGGACATCACCGCCGCGATCGTCGAAGAGGGCCACACCCACGCCGACTTCGTGATCGTCGGCTCGGGCCCGAACGGCGCCAGCCCGCACCACGACGTCTCCGAGCGGGTCATCGAGCGCGGCGACGTCGTCGTGGTCGACATCGGCGGCCCGATCGCCGAGGGCTACAACTCCGACTCCACGCGCACGTACGCGGTCGGCGAGCCGCGCGACGCCGACGTCGCCGAGACGTACGCCGTCCTGCAGCGGGCCCAGCGCGCCGCGGTCGAGGCCGTCCGCCCCGGCGTGACCGCCGAGCAGATCGACGCCGCCGCGCGCGACATCATCGACGGCGCGGGATACGGCGAGTTCTTCATCCACCGCACCGGTCACGGCATCGGCCTCGACGTGCACGAGGAGCCCTACATCATCAAGGGCAACGCGCTGCCGCTCGAGCCGGGCATGGCCTTCAGCGTCGAGCCCGGCATCTACCAGCCGGGCCGCTGGGGCGCCCGCATCGAGGACATCGTCGTGGTCACCGAGGACGGTGTCGAGTCGGTCAACCAGCGGCCGCACGACCTGATCGTGCTCGACGCATGACCGGTTCTCTGGAGCCGCTGGACCAGGCCATCGTCGGCGAACTGGCCGCGGACGGGCGGCGCAGTTTCACCGACCTCGCCGAGCGGGTCGGACTCTCGGTGTCGGCGGTGCACCAGCGGGTGCGGCGGCTGGAGCAGCGTGGCGTGATCCTCGGGTACACCGCGCGTCTCGACGGCGAGCAGATCGGCCTCCCGCTCACCGCGCTGATCTCGCTGACACCGAACGATCCGGCCGCGCCGGACGACTATCCGCAGCGTCTCGAGCACATCAAGGAGATCGAGTCCTGCTACTCGGTCGCCGGGGACGAGTCGTACATCCTCCTGGTCCGGGTGGCTTCGCCGCTCGGCCTGGAGGACCTGCTCCGCCGCATCCGCGAGTCCGCCAAGGTCTCGACCCGGACCACGGTGGTGCTGTCGACTCCGTTCGAGGGACGCTCGCCGACGCTCTCATCAGGTCTTTCTCACTGACCGGATGGGCTTGCGCGGCGCTGGTACGATAAAAGGTATGGCAACACGTAAGGTCACACTCTCACTCGACAGTGGTGCGCTCGAGTTCGCCGAGCGGGCGGCCAAAGCGCACGGGATCTCGGTCTCGTCGTGGTTGTCCAAGGCAGCCCGCAGGGAAGCCGTCCGCACCGGGTACACCCCGCAGCGAGCTCCGGTCGCACCGTCCGCCGAATCGGACGAGGCCGAGCTGACAGCCGCGGAGAAGGATTTGCGTGCACAGGGGTGAAGTCTGGACGTACCACCCCCCGACCGAACCGGCACGGCAGCGCACCGTCGTGCTGCTGTCCTCGGACGGGGTGAACGAATCCGAGCGGCCGTGGCTGCTCGGTACCGAACTGCTCGACCGCGACCCGCAGGACATCCTCGGGGTCGCCGTCGACGCGCGCTACTGGGTCTCCACGCTGAACCTCACGCGCCTGTACCGGCCGTGGTTCGACGAGAAGATCGCGGAGATCGACCAGGAGGTCCAGGAGCGCATCGACATCGCTTTGCGCGCGGCACTGGATCTCTAGTGCGGGATCACCGTGGGCTCAACCGGTCCAGCGCAGACTGGCTCTCCTCGTCCGCGGCGCGGTAGATCACCAGCAGCTGGTCCGTGTCTTGGAGTGGCGTAAGCGTTTCGAAATCCACCGCGATCGTGCCGACGTCAGGATGCCGCAGCACCTTGCGTCCGCGGCCCTTGACCTTGACGTCCCGCTCGGCCCACCAGTGCGCGAATTCCTCGTCGCCCGTGGTGAATTCGGCGATGAGGTCGGTCAGCGCCCGATCCTCCGGATGCGCGGCCCACGCGGCGCGCAGGTGGGCGACGGCCTCCTGCACGACCCGTTCGCGGTCGGCGTAGAACTCACGCGTTCCCGGATGCATCAGGCACAGCCACATCGAATTGCGCTGTGGCGGTGGCAGGGTGTCGAAATCCAGGAGCAGCCGCGCGATCTCACCGTTCCAGGCCAGGATGTCGTAGCGGTGGTTCAGCAGCATGGCGGGCAGCGGCGACAGGTCGGCGACCAGCCGTGCCAGGGGCGCCGCCGCGGTGGTGGCGAGCTTGTCGGCGGTGCGGGGGCGCTGCTGGGCCAGGTCGAAAAGGTAGGCGCGTTCGTCAGGGGCCAGGCGCAAAGCGCCCGCCAGCGCCTCCACTACGTCCGCCGAGGGCCGCAGCCCGCGGGCCTGTTCCAGCCGGACGATGTAGTCGATGCTGACGCCGGCCAGTTCCGCGACCTCCTCGCGGCGTAACCCCGGGGTCCGCCTGGACCGGCGTCGCGGCAGGCCGAAAGCGTCCGGGTCCAGGCGCTCGCGCCGGGTCCGCAGGAACGCGGCGAGTTCCTGTGTCGTGTCCACGGTGCGGGTCATGATCTTCGAATCTACAGCAGGGTAGGACTGCCGTTCCCAGGAAGTTCTTTCCCTTATCCCCGGCTCGCGGTGGTCGCAGACTCGCTTTCGACAACCGATCACGAGCACAGGAGGACACGATGTCGCTCACCCTCGACACGTACCGGCTGCTGGGCCGGTCCGGGCTGCGGGTATCCCCGCTGGCGCTGGGCGCGGCGACCTTCGGCACCGAGTGGGGCTGGGGCGCCGGGCAGGACGACGCGCGCAAGCTGTTCGACCTCTACGTCGAGCGCGGCGGCAACTTCATCGACACCGCGAACACCTACACCAACGGCAGCTCGGAGCGACTGCTGGGCGAATTCACCCGCGAGAACCGCGAGAGCCTGGTGCTGGCAACGAAATACTCGACGCTGAGCCGGCCGGGCGATCCGAATTCCGGGGGCAGTCACCGCAAGACCTTGTTCGCGTCGGTGGAAACCAGTCTGCGACGGCTGAACACGGACTACCTCGATCTGCTCTACCTGCACGTATGGGATTTCACGACGTCGGTCGACGAGGTCCTGCGCGGGATGGACGACCTGGTCCGCCAGGGCAAGGTCCTGTACGTGGCGATGTCCAACGTCCCGGCCTGGCAGGTGTCGCGTATGCAGGCGATCGCCGACCTGCGCGGCTGGTCGCCGCTGATCGCGCTGCAGGTCGAATACAACCTGATCCAGCGCACCGCGGAACGGGACCTGATCCCCATGGCACGCGAGCTGGGACTGGGAGTGATCCCGTATTCACCGCTGGCAGGCGGGGTGCTCGCCGGCAAGTACAGCCGTGACGACCTGAACGCGGCGGAAGTCGATGCCGACGGCACCCGCAAGGGCTTCAACATCGCCAACGGCGACGTCACCGAACGCAACCTCGCGATCGCGGACATCCTGAAGGAGGTCGCCACGGAGATGGGCCGCCCACCCGGCCAGGTCGGACTGGCCTGGACGCTGCAGAACCCGGGCGTGACGGCACCGATCGTCGGCGCGCGCACCCCCGCGCAGCTGGAGGACAACCTCGGGGCGCTGGAGGTCGACTTCACCGCCGCCCAGCTGGCCCGCCTCGAACAGGCCAGCGCGATCGAACTCGGCTACCCACACGACCTGCTCGCCAGCGACAGGGGCCGCGCCTTCAACAGCGGCGACCTGTCGATCGAGACCCGCCGCTGATACCCGACCGAGCGCCGAGGAGCAGTGCAGCTAGCGGGCGATGACCTCGGGGGCCGCGTGCAGCTTGCCGTCGGCCCCCGAGAGACACGACGCGTTCCCGCCGCGGGCGGCGAGGAACTCGTTGAGGCAGTTCGCGATCTGTGCGTGCCCGTTCGCGTTGGGGTGGAACGACTCCTGCAGTGCGTGGCTCGCGCGGTCGACCTGGCCGAGGTCGCGCAGCTGCAGGGTCAGCCTGCTGAACCACTCGTTCGCCGGGTCGCTGCTGCACGCCTCGCGCCCGGCGCCGGCCCGGGAAAGGTCGAGGAATCGTGAACTGGTCGCCCTCGACGCCTGCTTGAGCCCGTCGGAGAGGACGGAAACGCCGTCGCGGCGCATCCACTCCAGATCCTCGGTGCGGAACGGGCAACCGTTGAGGCTGCGCAGTGCCTCCGGGATCTGCGGGCCGACGGGCGAGGCGTACGACATCAGCACGAGCTGGTAGTCCGCCGGAACGTAACCGGCCTGCGCCAGCACCTTCTTGACGTCCGCGACGGCGTTGGTCACCTTCGGCACCATGGCGTCCACTTTGGACTTCCAGGTGGCGCGAAGCGCCTCGCTGCACGGCGGGCTCTGCGGAGAGAACCACGCCTTGAAGCATTCGCTGACCTGAGCGGAGAACTTCGGCTCGTCGTTCGCGCCGACCGCGATCACCACCGCGGCGACCCGGTGGTCCTTGATCAGCTGCGCGAGCTGCTGAGCCTGTGACGGTTCGGTCCACTGCTTGGCCTCGCCGAGGGCGATCTGCTCGGAAGGCGCCCCCGAACACGCGAGGTTCACCCGCGCGGTGACTTCCGGGATCTTGATCTGCTCGACGAAGGCGTTGGGGGAGCGGTGGCACCAGTTGCCGCCCTGCCCGTTGGTCGTCGGCGTGTAGTTGCCCGCGCCTTCGCCGGAAACGGTGCTGTCGCCGATGGAGACGACCGTCAGCGGCCCCGTTCCCGGCGGGCCTTGGCGCGGGGACGGCTGCCCCGGGCGGCTTTCCGACCCGGTAAAGGCAATGAACCCGACGAGAACCACCACGAACGTGAGCGCGAGAGCACCCCACCACCACCGGAAACGTCGCATCGTCACCGGATTCTACGGACACCTTGCCCGACAGGGTGATCATGGCGGTGTGACGTTGCTGATCCGGCCGGACGAGGGCGGAGGAGCGAGCTCCGCCACCCTCGGGAACCACGGGTGGTCAGACGCCGGCCCAGCGCTCGATCGCGGTGTCGAGCAGCTTCCTCGCGTTGTCGTCGGAGACGTTGTCCGCCCACGCGATGATCCCGTCCGGACGCACGAACAGGCTCGGCTGCGAAGCATCGGGATCCGCCACGTAGGCGACCAGATGCTCCAGGCCGTGAACCGCTTCCGCGTACCGGCTCTCGGCGGACCGGTCGACGAGAACGAAACGGCCGTCGTGGGCGTGGTCCGCGAGACGGCCTCCGGTGCTCAGCTCGGCGTCCCCCGTGATGGAGCCGACCGGGTGCTCGCCGTCCTCGGCGACGTCGTACCGCTGCAGGATCCCGGAGGACAGCGCGATCATGTGGTTCGTCGCGCCGGGAACGGTGAACAGATCGTCGTCGATCACCTTCCGCAACTGTGCGGTGCGTTCGTCGCCACGCATGAGGGCGACCTGCGCCCTCGTCCAGTCCAGCACCCACGCGCCGATCGGATGCCGTTCGGAGTGGTAGGTGTCGAGCAGCCCCGCCGGAGCCGTGCCCAGAATGGTCGCGGCGAGTTTCCAGCCGAGGTTGACCGCGTCGCCGAGGCCGAGGTTGAGACCCTGCGCGCTGAACGGGGAATGCACGTGGGCGGCGTCGCCCGCGAGGAACACCCGGCCGCGACGGTAGGTCTGTGCCTGACGGGCGTTGTCCGACCATCGGGTCGCCCGGCCGTGCAAACCGGTGATCGTCACGGGGACCCCGCTGACCTCCCGCACCGCGCTCTGCAGTTCCCCGACGGTCACGGGCGCGTCGCGATCTTCCGGCTGCGGTGCGAACCGGGCGACGAGGATGCGTCCGGGCACCGGGCCGTAGGTGTAGATGCCGCGAGGGGTCCAATTCCAGCCGCGGCGCAACTCGCCCGGGTCGTCGAAATCGGCGATCGCCTGATATCCGACGAGTTCCGGGTCGGTGCCCGCGAAATCGACGCCGAGCGTCCTGCGGATGATGCTCCGGCCGCCGTCGGCCGCCACGACCCATCCGGCCGTGAGGTCACCGGCACTGGTCTCGACGACGACGTCGGCATCGTCGTCGAGACCCGTGCCCGTGCCACGCAGCCCCCGCACCTCGACGCCGCGGCGGATTTCGACGCCGAGCCGGGCGCAATGTGCCCCGAGAAGCAGTTCGAGATCGTGCTGCGGCACCCAGATGCCGTTGGCCACGGCGGTGTGCGCGGCCAGCACCGGATCGTCCTGGTCGACGAGGTCGTGCCGGAACATGAGCCCCGCGAAATGGCCGATGACCGCGAACCGGCGGGATTTCTCGTTGGCCGCGTCCTCGAGCGCGCGCACGGTCCGGTTCATCCGTCCGGTGGTGAAGGCGCCGGAGGCGGCGAGGCGGCCGCGTTGCACCTCTTCCGCGGCGGGAAGCAGCCCGCGCCGGTCGAGGATTTCCGCGCTGGCGACGTTGATCGAACCGGACTTGATCGTCTGATCGGGCTCTTCGAGCCGCTCCAGCACGGTCACCCGCACTCCCCGCAAGGCCAGCTCGCTCGCGAGGAAGAGGCCGGTGGGCCCCGCTCCGACGACGATCACATCGTTCCGCATGACAGCTCTCCAAGGCTTACTCGGTAAGTTTACTTGGTAAGCTTAACGAGTAAAGGTACGGTTGTCACATGGCGAAGCGAGGAGACAGGGGCGGGGCGAAGACGCGGGCGCATATCGCCGCCGTCGCGACAGAGCTGTTCCTGGAGCGCGATTTCGACGACGTCACCGTCGCCGAGGTCGCCGCCGCGGCCGGTGTCTCGAAGGTGACGGTGTTCGCGCACTTCGATCGCAAAGAGGATCTCGCGCTCGACAGGCTGCCCGACGCCGTCGGCATCGCCAGGGCCGCGATCCGCGAGCGGCCGGACGGCGTGGGTGTCGTCGAAGCCTTCCGCCGGACGGCTCTCGCCCTCGCGGAGGAACAACATCCGCTCTCGGGACTGGCCGAGGGGGGCGATCCGCTCGCGCGCACCGTCGCCGGTTCGCGGGCGCTCATCGCACGGCTGCGCGAGTTCGAGCACGAGATCGAGGCGGAGCTGGCCGACGAGCTCGAGAACGACGCCCGGTTCTCGGGCGACAGCGAGCTGGTCGCCGCGCTGATCGTCGCGGCGTACCGCACCGTCGCCGTGGCGACGGTGCGGCGCCGTCTCGCCGGAGACGACCTCGCCGCCGTGGTCACCGCGCACTGTGAGCGGCTGAACGCCGCTTTCGGCGCGCTGTCCACCGCTTTGCAAGGCTGAGCTCATGTCGGCTGGGCGAGGGTCGGGCCGCACCAGATGCGGGAGCACCTGATGCGGCCCTGTGGCGGGGTCAGCGCTTACGCCAGATCGAGACCTCCAGATCGGTGATCTCGTACCGGCGGCCGTCGACCCTGGTCAGGCTCGGCTCCGTGTCCTCCGACAGCAGCTCGAACGCCTCGCCGAGGACGTTCGCGAGCTCGGCGGCCGACGCGCGCGGGAGCGCCACGAGCAGCAGCCCTCCGGCACGCAGAAGGTTCGCCGAACCGACGAGCGGTCGCAGGTAGCCCGCCGCGCCGCCGAGCCGGTCGAAGGCGTCCGCCACGACCACGCCGTCGAAAGTGCCGAGAGCGGCGGGCGGACGGGCGGTCTCGGCGAGGACGAACGAGACACTGCCGCCCGCCGAGAGCGACGGCCGCCGCGCGTGCAGCTCCCCGCGTCCCGGCACCCGGTAGCCGACATCCGTGCCTTCGGCGAGCCGGTCGGCCGCGGTGATGAACGACGGCCGGTCGTCCAGGCCGACCACCTCGACCGGATGCCGGGCCAGCGAGAACGCCAGCCCGCCCGCCGCGGTGGCGAGATCCGCGACCCGGCGTAGCTCGACGCCGGCCGCGGTCGCGGCTTCGGTGAACCTCGCGATCAGCCGGTCGGGATACGCCGCGGTCGCGGCCAGTGGGTGCCCGGCCCGGCCGAAGGCCTGTTCGGCGGTGCCGTACTGGCCGAGCAGTACCTGGTCGAGCTCCGCGCGCGCCTCACTGTCCACAGTGGATTCCGGTGCCACGACCAGTCGGATCCCCGCCTGCTGCAGGAAATGCGGCCGATAGAAATGCCGCGCCCAGATGCTGCCGAGTTCGCCGGTGCTGATGTAGGCCCCGCCGAGGATCAGCTGATGCTGCCCGCCGTAACTGGGTACCGAGAAGTCCTCGTAGTAAGGATGCGGGGTGAAGCCTTCGAGTGGGTTGAAGGTGTCTTCGCTCCATGTCCACAGGTTGCCGCCGGCGTCGTGCAGGCCCTGAGAGGTCGTCGGTGAGTGGTCGACAGGGCCTTCCGAACCCCAAGCCAGGCCGAGGTTGACGCCTGCCTCACGCAACTGCGCGCCGTCGAGCCGCATGACCACGTCGTCCGCGACGCCGGGACGTTCCGGCAGATCGCGCAACAGGAAGTACTCCGCCTCGGTCGGCAGCCGGTAGTCCCGGCCCTCCTTCTCGGACCGCCAGGCGGCGAACGCCTTGGCCTCGTGGTAATTCACCACCACCGGCCAGTCCCACGGCATGTCGATCTCGTCGAACAGCGTGCGCAGCCGGAACGCGTGCAGTCCGGTCGGGCCGGTCGGTATCCAGAACCGCGGCCACTTGGTGTTGCGGAAGCGGCGCCAAGCCTCGCCCTCCGCCGACCACAACTCCGGCCGCCGGTAACCGCCGTCGGCGACGAATCCGTGGAACTCGCCGTTGCTCACGAGACAGCGGGCCGCTTCGAAGTCCGGCAGCTCCTGGCGGCGCGAGCCGTACGCGCTGTCCCAGCCGTAAGACGGGAAGGACAGCGGCTTGCCGAGCTGGGCCGTGCGCCCGGGCACGGTGACGGTGCCGTTGGCAGGTACGGAACCCGGCTCGGGTTTACCGGTCTCGGTGGTGCGGCGCAGCGGCGACGGCGACGGCCACGCGGCGGGCCGTTCGACCAGGCGCGACCGCATCTCGCGGACCAGCACCGAACTGGTCTCGAGGTGGATGCGATCGTGCTCGATGGACAGCAGCAGGGCCCACGCCTGGTCGTTCATCGTCACCGGCCGCCCGAGGTCAGGGGCGAACGGCGTGGTCTCGATGATGCCGACGACCGTCCGGTACACCTCGGCCCGGTAGTCCTTCACCTCCGAAACCGACGGCCACACCATCTCGTTCTTCGACATGTCGTCCCACGAGTTCTCGTCGACACCCATTTCCAGGATGTGCTCGAGATAGGCGTCGATCGGCGCGTCCAGCAGCCCGGAGACCCGCAGCTTGTTGACGTACAGCGAGGTCGTGTGGCCGTAGTAGAAGATCATCGGGTGCCGCAGGTTGTGGTCCGGCGGACGGTAGAAGGCCTCCGCGCCCTTCAGTCCGGCGAACATCACCTCATGCAGTGTCCAGGCGTTGTCGAAGTAGTCCAGCACCTCTTCGCGGCTGCAGACGGACAGGTCGGGCAACGGCAGCGCCCTGATCTCGCCGGATTCGGCCACACCGGGGCAACGGCCGGGTTCCGGGCGGATCCCGGTGTACCACCACTGTGGATCCCGGGTTCCGTTCAACCGCTCGTCGGCGTGCTTTACAGCATTTCTCTCCCAAGGTTCCGTGTTGACTGTCGACGTCATCTGACCTCACTTCACTTCTCGGTGCGCGGCGGGACAGGTTGCGGAAACCGTCGCATCTTCCAAAAGGCGATTTCCTCTCCTGCCGTGCCGTGGACCGCTCTACGGAAGACGGCGGGCACGGGAGAGCAAGCGGGAAGATGCCGTTTGATCACGGTGGATGGGACCGTCGGTGTTCGATTCCACCTGTTGAGAGGTGAAACTTGTCGACGAAGCCCTGTGTCGTACTCGTGGACACCTACGAAACGGCCGATCACGGGCTGCCGCAGACCGCCCGGCACATCGCGCCGACGTTTCTGGCCTTGGGCGCGGAATGTGTGCGGGTGCAGAGCGCGCCCGACGCGCCCGGGCAGTACCGGACGTCCTCGCCGACCATGAGCAACTACCGCGAGAACATCGTCCACGACGGTGATCTCACGAAGACGCTGGACGCGCTGTCCGTGCACGAGCCGGTCGCGGTCGTGGCCGGCGGTGAATACGCGGTCGCGTTCACCGATGTGCTCAGCGAGGCGCTGGGGGTGCCGTCGAACGGCACCGCCCTGTCCTTGGCCCGGCGGGACAAGTTCGCGATGGGGGAGGCCGTCGACGCGGCCGGTCTCAATGGCGCGAGACAACTCCTGACCGCCGATGAGGCGGAACTCGCCGCCTGGCACCGGGAAATCGGCGGCCGGATCGTGGTCAAGCCGAACCGCAGCGCCGGTGGCGACGGGGTCGTCTTCTGCGACACCCCGGAGCGGTCGGTCGAGGCCTTGCGCGCGATCACCAGCCGCCAGAACGTGTTCTCCGAGGACAACGACTTCGTCGTGGCGCAGGAGTATCTCGCCGGCAGCGAGTACATGGTCAACACGGTGAGCATGGACGGACTGCACCAGGTGTGCGACATCTGGAAGAGTTCGCGGTTCGCCGTCAACGGGGTGTCCGATCTGCTCGGCGCCTGCCAGATCGTGCCGCGTCGCGCGCCGGGCCACGACGAACTGGTGGAGTACGCGTTCGCCGTGCTCGACGCGGTGGGCATCCGGCACGGGGCCGCGCACGTCGAGATCAAGCTGACCCCGCAAGGACCGCGGCTGATCGAGGTGGGTTCCCGTCTTTCGGGCGGCGATCTGCCGCATCTGGCACGGCTCGCGATCGGCGAGTCCCAGCTGGACTGGATGGCCGACGCGGTGCTCCGGCCGGAGAGGTTCCGCGAGCGCTGGGGTGAGGACTACCGGATCCAGCGGCACTACGCCTGGTCCGCGCTGCTCTCGCCGGTCGAAGGCACGCTCCGCCGGTACACGGTGCTCGAGGAGATCGAGCGGCTGGAGAGCTTCCACGAGATGTTCGTGCTGACCCGGCCGGGGAAGCCGTTGCGCCGCACCGTCGACGACACGACGTTCCCGGTGGTCGTCACGTTCATGCACGAGATCGAGGAATACGTCCTGCGTGACCTCGGCACGCTGCGGTACCTCGACGGTGTGGGCTGTTACGAGCTGGAATCATGACGGCACAAGAGTTCCTGCGGACGAGGCTCGGCGGGCTGCCCAAGACGTTCTGGGTGCTGTGGACGGGCACGCTCGTCAACCGGCTCGGCACGATGGTGCTGCCGTTCCTGGCGCTGTACCTGACCAGCGACCGCGGCCTTTCGGTGGCGACGGCGGGCACCGTGCTGGCACTGCTCGGGATCGGGCAGGTGTTCTCGCAGCTGATCGGCGGCGTGCTGGCCGACCGCATCGGACGGCGGGCGACGCTGACCGGCGGCATGCTCGCGACCGGCGCGATCATGCTCGTGCTGGGTTACGTCGAGCGCCTCGAACTGATCGCGGTCGCCGCGCTGCTGCTCGGGCTGGCGCTCGACGTGTTCCGCCCGGCGACCCAGTCGATCGTGGCGGATCTGGTGCCGGGCGCCGACCGCACGCGGGCTTTCGGGCTGCTGCTGTGGGCGATCAACCTCGGCTTCTCGATCGCGATGGTGCTGGGCGGCACGATGGCCCGCGCCGGCTTCACGACGTTGTTCTGGGTGGACGCGGCGACGTGCGTGCTGTTCGCCCTGCTGGTGTGGAAGGCGGTACCGGAGACGCGAGGCGGCGGCCCGACCCGGGAGCGGGGTGGCTTCACCGTCGTCCTGCGCGACCGGGTCATGGTCGGGTTGATGCTGATCTCGCTGGCGGTCGCGTTCGTGTTCCTGCAGAGCTTGGCCACCCTGCCGCTGGCGATGAGAGAGGACGGCCTTTCGCCGGCGGGGTACGGCCTGGTGATGGCGGTCAACGGGGTCGTCATCGTGGTCGTGCAGCCGCTGGTGGGTCACCGGCTGGGCCGTTGGGATCCTTCGCGCGTGCTCGCGTGCGGGATCCTGTTGACAGGCTTGGGTTTCGGTGCCACGGCCTTCGCGTCGACGACACTGGTGTACGCGGCGTGCGCGGTGTTCTGGACGCTCGGAGAGATCGTGATCCAGTCGGTGGGCGTCGCGATCGTGGCCGAACTGGCCCCACCTCATCTGCGTGGCCGCTACAACGGCGCTTACGGCACGGCGGCGGGCCTCGCCGCGTTCGTCGCCCCGCTCGGCGGAACCCAGCTGCTCGTGCTGGGCGCGCCGGTGCTGTGGACGTTCTGCCTGGCCTTGTGCCTGGCCGCGGCCGTCGGCCAGCTGTTGCTCGGCAACGCCGTCCGCCGCCGGATGACCGCCACGGTCGTTCCCGTGGCGGTCTGATCCGGCATCATCCCGAGGTGGGGTGACCGTCCATCCTGGACGCGAGGATCACCGGTAGTCGAGCCAGCCGCACACGTAGTAGTTCGTGTCCTCGTTCCGCTCGACGTTCCAGGAGTAGACCACGTCGCCCGCGAGTTTGCCGGAGCGCGCGTTCCGCTGGGTGACAGTGGCCTGGACCGTCACGAACTCCTGTCCCGGCGGGACGGAGTACGGCAGCATCTGCCAGCGCTCGACGTAGTGCCCGTGGAGTTCGAACCCGAGCAGCGTCTCGCGCAGGCGCGGGCACGTGCCGCTGCGCAACGCGGTCATGTCGTGATTGGCCAGGCCGTTCATGTAGACCTGGAACACCCGGTCGATCGCGGCGGGTTCGAGGCTTGGCGCGGAAGACGAAGTCGGCGCCGGGGGCGTCACGGTCAGGGTCCGGGTCTCGACCGAGGGAGCCGAGTACGACGTGGACGTCTCGGGCGCGGAATCGGAACGCGGTACCGAGAGCCCGCCTCGGCACGCCGAAAGGACCGTGCCGAGGCCGATCAGGAGCACGCCCGCCCGAGCGCGCGAAGTCAGAGGTGTCACCCCGCCGACGCTAAGCGGCCTTCATGAAATTCGGATGAAGACGATTCGGGTTCCAGCGCCGGGCTTCTTGAGTGGCAATGCGGGTTCGCGGGCGGGTCGTGCCGGACTGAAGGCTCCCTTCGCCGCGTCCGATGCGGTGAAGGGAGCCTTCGGCATCGCAGATCTGGACCGGCCGCACCCTGACTGTCCACCTGGGATACTTTCAGGCGGACAATTGTCCGACTGGTGCCCATATGCACGCTTTGCAACGGGGGTCGTGAGTGGTAAGGACGGTTCTATTGAGGGGAAGGGCAAACGTGTCGTGTTCGCGGGCGGGTCGTGCCGGACTGAAGGCTCCCTTCGTCGCGTCCGATGCGGTGAAGGGAGCCTTCGGCATCGCGGATCTGGACCGGCCGCACCCTGACTGTCCACCTGGGACACATTTAGGCGGGTAAATGTCTGATTGATACCCCTATGCACGCTTTGCGAAGGGGGTCGTGAGTGGCAAAGAGGGTTCTAACCCTCTTTGTCACTCATGACCCCCTCGAAAATCGCACATCTAACCATCAATCGGACATTCTGTCGCCAGGAAGTGTCCTTTGTGGACACTCGGAACGACTGGCGCCCCTAGGCCAGTCCAGGACCACGCCGCGAAGGCACCTTTCGACCTTGAAGCCAGCGAAGGGGTCCTTCACCCCTCACTAACCCGACACCGCTCACGAGGCGGTCAGCAGTTCTCCAGGAAATGCCGCAGCACCCGCGTGCCGAACCGCAGCCCCTCGACGGGGACGCGTTCGTCGACACCGTGCGCCATCGCGCGATAGGGGAAGCCTTCCGGCAGCCACAGCGGCGCGAACCCGTAGCAGTCGATCCCGAGCGGGCTGAACGCCTTCGCGTCCGTCCCACCGCCCATGCAGTAGGGGACCACCACGGCTTCGGGATCCTCCGAACGCAGCGCGTCCGCCATCGCGTCGAACCACGGCGAATCCACCGGAGCCTGGACCGGCGGCTGGTGCGCGACGAACTCGCGGGTGACGCCTTCGCCGAGCATCGCGTCGATCTCGGCGAACAGCTCCGTCTCGGCACCGGGGAGGACACGGACGTCCACCTGGGCCTCGGCCGAACTCGGGATCACGTTCACCTTGTAGCCCGCGTCGAGCATGGTCGGTGTCGTGCTGTTGCGGACCGTCGGCACCACCAGCGCTCCGGCGGGCCCGAGCCGCGCGATCGTCCCGTCCACATCGGACAGATCGACCGGGACGCCGAGCGCTTCGCCGGTGCGCTCCAGGAACGCCTGGACCGTCGGGGTCAGCTGGATCGGCCAGCGGTGCGCGGCGATCTTGCCGAGCGCGGTGACCAGCCGGGTGACGGCGTTTTCGTCGTTGGGGCGCGATCCGTGCCCCGCGCGGCCCTTGGCGGTCAGCCGCAGATGCGCGGTGCCGCGTTCGGCCGTCGCCACCGGATAGAGCCGCACGGTCCGGCCGTCGGCCGCGGGGACGTGGTAGCTGTAGGCCCCCGACTCGCTGATCGCGGCCGCGCAGTCGTCGAACAGGTGCCGGTGCTCCGCGGCGAGCCAGTGCGCGCCGTACTCGCCCTTGTCCTCCTCGTCGGCCACGAACGCCAGCACGATGTCCCGTCGAGGCCGGAAACCGATGGCGAGGGCGGCGAGGACCATCGCGATGAAGTCCTTCATGTCGACCGCGCCGCGACCCCAGAGGAACCCGTCGCGGACCTCACCGGAGAACGGGTCGACCGACCAGTCGGCGGCGTCGGCGGGGACGACGTCGAGATGTCCCTGCACCAGCAGCGCGGGCAGGCTCGGGTCGGTGCCCGGGACGCGTGCGATCACATTCGCGCGCCGGTGCGCGGACTCGATGATCTTCGCGCCGATCCCGAGCCCGGACAGCAGCGACGCGACGTACTCGGCCGCCTCGCGCTCGCCCTCGGAATCCCCGTTGCCCCGGTTCGTGGTGTCGAACCGGATCAATCGCGAACAAACCTCGACGACATCCATCTCAGCCATAGATACCCTGCACCGCCCCGGCCGCGATCGCTGTGACGATCTTGAACGCCTTCATCGCTTCGGTCATGTCCGGCGCGTCGAAACCGACCCGCCGCACGCCGATCTGTTCCACCGTCGGGATCACCGCCGCCGCCTGCGCGAGGTGGCTCGCGTCGAACTCCACCTCGATCCGGTGGGGAGTGGTGAACCGTTCGACCCGGCCCGCCCGGTTCATCGCGTCCGCCGCGGCCGAGGACAGCAGCTCGGCGGTCCTCGCGGGAGGGAGGCAGATCGCGGCGTAGCGGCTGATGCACTCCTTCACCGTGACCAGTTCGGCCTCGGGCGCGTAGTCCTGGGCGTCGTCGCAGGCCTTGTCGTCGCCGGAGACGACGAGCACCGGGACGCCGTACTCGGCGGCCATCGCCGCGTTGAGCCTGCCCTCGCTGGCGGGGACGTCGTCGAGCCATACGCCGGTGATCTGATTCTCCAGGTACGTATGGGACAGGACGCCGTCGAAACCGGCACCGGCGTGGTAGCCGAGGAAGACGACGCCGTCCACGCCGGTGTCGATCCCCTGCATCATCGAGAGCGGCTTGTGCCTGCCGGTGAGCATTCGCGCCCGGCCGTCGAGGTCTTCGAGCAGGAGGTTTCGCTGGGACGAGTGCGCCTCGTTGACCAGCACGTCGGTGGCGCCGGCGTCGAAGAGGCCGGCGATGGTGGCGTTGACGTCACCGGTGAACAGGCGCCGGAATCGCTGCCACTGTTCCGTGCCGGGGATGACGTCCTCGGTCCAGGTGACGCCGGTGGCGCCCTCCATGTCCGCCGAGATCATGATGCGCATGGAGGGCACCCTAACCGAGGCTCTTTGCCCTCGCCGCCGGAATCAGGGCCAGGAACCCGAACGCGGGTAGACCGCCCAAGCGCGCTCCCAGGCCGCGGCGCGGTGCCGGTCCAGCACCAGCCGGACGACCCGGTGGAGCAGGACGAGCGCGGCGACCACCGCGAACCAGAGCCAGAGGCCGACGAGCACCGAATCGAACACGGCCGTGGACGCGCTTCTCGGGGCGGCGGTGAGCTCACCGCGGGCGTTGGTCCAGATCGGCACGGGCGATCCGGCGGGGCTGCCCGGCGTCGCGAGGACCCCGGCAGTGTGCCGGGTGCCGCGCGAGTCGGTCCAGGTCGCCTCGGTGGTGGGATCTTCGGTCGCGACGCTTTCGCTGTCGACGATGCGGACGGGCGCGGCCTTCAGCAGATACGCGGTGGTGGCCTGACGTCCGGCCGCTTCGGCGGCGGCCGCGGTCACCTGCCTGCCGTGGTTGGCGGAGCCGACGGCGGCCGCGACGGGGATGGCGAGGAGCGCGGCGAGGATGACGAGTTTGAGGATGAGGGCTTCGAAGCGGTCGGAGCCGCGGGCGAGCGAGTTGTGACCGGGGAAGAGCCGTCGCCGGAACCGGGCGATCGGACCGCTGGACCCGTGCACGAGGAACCCCATTCCCTCAGACCGCGAAAACCTCCGGTCTCGATTCTCGGTCACCGGGGCGTCCTTGTCGCGGTATGGGGACACAGACCACTCTGTGAACCCGTACACAACTTTTAATTCGTTTTGCCCGTTCGCATTCCCCGGCTACCGTCTACGCCATGGGGTTCTTCTTCTACCTGTGATTCTCGCCTTCGACGCGGCCCTGGCGTAGAGCCTTCGCTCCGCCGGGCCGCGTCCTTCCGCGTGCTCTTCTTACTTCCGAGAATCCAGGAGGACGCCCCTATGCGTACCCCGCATCGAAATTCCGGAACACAACTCGTGCTCTCCGGTGTCACCAAACGTTTCGACGACCATGTCGTGCTCGACCAGGTCGGCTTCACCGTCAAACCGGGCGAAAAGGCCGGGGTCATCGGCGACAACGGTTCGGGCAAATCCACCTTGCTCAGGCTGATCGCCGGCCACGACCGGGCGGACAACGGCACGGTGACCGTCACCGCGCCCGGCGGCGTCGGCTACCTCCCGCAGACGTCGGAGCTGCCCGGCACCGCCACGGTCGGGGACGCGATCGACCTCGCGCTGGCCGACATCCGGGAGCTGGAGTCCCGGTTGCGATCGGCGGAGAAGTCGCTCGAGACCGCCGAAGACCTGGACGTCTACGGCGACCTGACCGCGGCGTACGAAGCCCGTAGCGGCTACGAGGCCGATGCCAGGGTGGAGGTCGCCTTGCACGGGCTCGGGCAGCCTGGTCTCGACCGCGGTCGAGCGCTGGGCAGCCTGTCCGGTGGGCAGCGGTCCCGGCTGGCGCTCGCCGCGACGTTGGCCGCGTCTCCCGAACTGCTGTTGCTGGACGAGCCGACCAACGATCTCGACGACGAAGCCGTCGCCTGGCTGGAGAACCACCTCCGCGGGCATCGCGGCAGGCTCGTCGCGATCACCCACGACCGGATGTTCCTCAGCCGGGTCACCACCACGATCCTCGAGGTCGACGCCGATCGCCGGACCGTGCACCGCCACGGCGACGGCTACCCCGGTTACCTCGCGGCGAAGGCGGCGGCGCGGGCCCGATGGGTCCGGGAGTACGAGGTCTGGCAGCTGGAGATGGCCCGTCAAGAGCGGCTGGCGGACGTCAACATCGACCGGTTCTCGGCGATTCCGCGCAAGGCGCCGGCTGCCTTCAGCGGGGCCGGTGCCTTCCGGGCCCGTTCCCGGGCGCACGGCGCGATGAGCCGTATCCGGTCGGCCCGGGAGCGGATCCAGCGGCTCGAGGCCGACCCGGTTCCGCCTCCGCCGCGACCGCTCCGGTTCACCGGGCGGATCGACGCGGGGGAGGTGGAGGCCGATCGGTACGTGGTCGAGGCGGACGGTGTGTCGGTGGACGGCCGTCTGCCGCGGACGTCGCTCTGCGTGCTGCCGGGGGAGCGGGTGCTCGTGACCGGTCCGAACGGGGCGGGCAAGACCACCCTCATGCGGGTGCTCGCCGGTGAACTGGCGCCGTCGGCAGGCTCGTCGGAGCGGGCGGGCCGGGTCGGGTTCCTGCACCAGAACGGCGGGCTCGGCGACGACACCCGGACCGCCATCGCGGTCTTCGCCGGCGACGGTGACGAGGAGGAGGCGGCCGAGAGGTTGCTGTCACTGGGCCTGTTCCGGGCACCGGATCTGCGCAAACCGGTCCGGGAGCTGTCCGTCGGACAGCGCCGCAGACTGGAACTGGCCAAGCTGGTGACGGCCAGGACCGATCTCCTCCTGCTCGACGAGCCGACCAACCATCTCGCCCCCGATCTGGTGGAGGAGATGGAACAGGCGCTCGCGGACTACTCCGGCGCGCTCGTGGTCGTCACCCACGACCGGCGGCTGCGGCGGAGGTTCGAGGGCAGGCGCCTCGAACTCACGCCCGAACCGGTGGCCGTCTGATGTGGACGGTCACTTCAAGGGCGCGAGCGGCCCGTCCACCTTCGCCGGGTTGAGGCAACTGCTCAGCCCGTCTACGAGAGAGCAAGTCCCGGGTCCGCGTTCGAGCCGGTAGCCCTGCGGAACGCCACCCGCCGTCACCAGAGCCTGGTACGCGGGAACGGCGTCCGTGGGGCGCCGGGTCAGCGCGGGATCGGTGAGCGCGTCCACTGTGTACAGTCCGAACCGGGCACGGTAGCTGCCCCATTCGTAGTTGTCGGTGAGGCTCCAGTAGTTGTAGCCGATGAGGTTCATCCCGTCGGCCTTCGCCCGCTGGAGCCAGTACACGGTGTCGCGCACGTGGTCGCCGCGGGTGTAGTCCGCGTCGCGAAGCCTGCCGTTGTCGGTCGCCATGCCGTTCTCGACGATGTAGAGCGGCAGGCGCGGGAACCGGTTGTGATAGCTGCGCAGCGCGTAGTAGATGCCTTCCGGCTGGAGCTTCACGTCCCAGAACTTGTCGCTCGCGGCGGCGAACACCGTCCAGTTGTCGATGCTGAGGCCGTAGTAGTAGTCGATGCCGATGAAGTCGAGTTTGTCCTTGACCTGGTCGAGGAAGAACCAGTCGGCCATCCCGTTGACCCCGGTGATGTAGGCCTGGTTGCTGGTGACCTTCGAGGCCGGATCGATCTCGTGGATGAGGTCGTAGGCCCGCCGGTGCGCCTGGACGACGTTGGACTGCGCCGCGAAGTACCGCGTCGGGCTCAGCGCGCCGACCTTCTGCTCGTTCTTGAGGAAGATCAGCGGTTCGTTGAACGTCACCCAGAGGACGTCCTGCCCGGCGTAGCGCTCGACGATCTTCCGGCTGAACTCCAGCCACGCG
Source organism: Amycolatopsis sp. lyj-84 (assembly GCF_046549075.1). Classification (NCBI taxonomy): domain Bacteria; kingdom Bacillati; phylum Actinomycetota; class Actinomycetes; order Pseudonocardiales; family Pseudonocardiaceae; genus Amycolatopsis; species Amycolatopsis sp. lyj-84. The sequence goes on along the minus strand of NZ_JAJPWO010000005.1, from coordinate 506,234 downwards.
TCCGCTGTCCGGGTCTCGGCCCAGCCGCCCTGGTCCAGCGCCCAGCCCGGGTAGACCCAATGGTTGAGCGTGATCATCGGCGTCATGCCCGCGGCGCGGACCTGCCGGAGGACGTCGTCGTAGAAGGCCAGCTCGCTCTCGTCCCACCTGCCGGGCGAGGGCTCGACGCGAGCCCACTCGACGCCGAAGCGGTAGGTGTTGACGCCGAGCCCGGCGGCCAGGCGGATGTCGTCGGCGTAGCGGTGCCGGAAGTCCACGGAGTCCCGGTACTCGTCGACGCCGTCCTTGCCCGCGGAGCAGTCCACGAACCGCTTCCAATTGCTGTCCGGGGCACTGCCTTCGGACTGGTAACCCGACGACGCGACACCCCAGTAGAAGTCACGGGACCAGTCGTCATCCTGCGATGCGGACGCGTTCACAGCCGAAAGTGTCGCGCATAGTGAGACGGCGACCGCCGAGGCCAGTACCCGGCGTAATCTTCTCCGATGCTCCGGCCACTTCGTCGAACGTTCACCGGTGTCCGCCATCTTCCGGACGTTAACGTGAGTGAACGGCGTAAACAAGCGGCCGTCCCGGGGACTTCGACGATGACGTTGGGGAGATGATCGACTTGACCGGCAGCACGGTCCGCCATGCCGTCTATCTGCCGCCTTTCGGCCCGTTCGGTGAGCCGGCGGTGCTCGTCGACCTCGCCGTACGCGCCGAGGCGGCGGGCTGGGACGGCTTTTTCCTGTGGGATCACGTGGTCGCGGACACCATGCCCATCGCGGATCCGTGGACCACGCTCGGCGCGATCGCGCACGCGACCAGCGGACTGCTGTTCGGGCCGATGATCACGCCGCCCGCCCGGCGCCGCCCGTGGGTGGTCGCGCGGCACGCGTCGACGGTCAGCAGGCTCTCCGGCGGGCGGCTCATCCTCGGCACCGGTCTCGGTTCGGACGAATCCGGTGACTTCAGCCGGTTCGGTGAGCAGACCGACCTGCTGACCCGGTCGGCGATGTTCGACGAAGGCCTCGACGTCATCCGCGCGATCTGGTCCGGCAGGCGGTTCGACCACGACGGCGCGCACTATCAGGTCGCGCTGGCCGAGTCCCCGCCCGAGCCGTTCCCGATCCCGATCTGGGTGGCGAGCTCGACCGACAATCCGCGCGTCGTCCGGCGAGCGGCGTTGTGCGACGGGATCTTCCCGAACCCGGAGGACCACACGCCGACCGCCGAGGAGATCGCCGAGACCCACCGCGCCCTCAATCTGGCCGGGCTGGAACCGGGCCGCCCCTTCGACGTCGCTGTCGCGGGGAACGCGAGCCCCGCGTGGGAGGAGCCGATCAAGGTCGACCTGCCCGCGCTGGGACAGGCCGGGATGACGTGGTGGATGGAATCGCTGATGCACCACGATCCGCTGGAGCTTTCGCAGAAGATCGTGGACGCGGGCCCGCCGCGGTGGTGATCCGGTCACCTCGGTCGTGAGTGGCGTTTCGGGTTCTTGAGGGGCAAGGCAAACGTGCCTTGGTCGTGGACGCGTTGCGAAAGTCGCTTTCACAACGGTCAAGGTTGCGAAAGTGGCTTTCACAACGGCCGGCCCACGGCTTCCCCCGTATCGACACCCGGACCACCACCCAGGCAAGCGATCACCCGACACGTATGCCTTACCCCTCGACAGAACCCGAAACGCCACTCACGACCACCTGGACCGACGCCTCGCCGCCGCTTCCCTCCACAGTGGACTCACGCTCCACTCCTCGCCGGATTCCGTTGCTCCAAAAGACTTCAACGCCCTTGGGGTGGCGCTCACCTTTGGTAGCGTCACCGAAGGCATCCTGCGAACCAGTGATGCCCGGGGGAGGGGCACGATGGCTGACGAGCCGGACGGGACGAGGCTGGACGGGCACCACGCGATGCACCTGGAAACCGGGGTCGCGCTGATCAACGCCTTGACCGGGGGACACGTACACGGCAGGCCGAAGTCCACGCTCGGCGGCCACGACCTTGTTCGCGCCGCCACCGAGGCGCTCGGTGACACGCGATCCGGGAACGGCCGGGTCGACCTCCTGGCGGCGGAACGGCTGCGAAATCTCGCGTCGCGGTTGCGGGAGATCATCGAGTCGCTCTCCCGCGGCGAACCCGACCAAGCGGCCGGATTGCTCAACCAAATGCTCGCCGACAGCAAGGCCCGCCCGTACCTGCACCGCCACGGCGAACAGTCGTGGCATCTGCATTTCCACAGCCCCGAGGCCGACCTCGTCCAGCAATGGGCGGCCGGGCTGGCGGTGTCGGTGGCCGCCGCGTTCGGCGAGCACATCCCGCATCGGGTCGGGCTGTGCTCGGCGCCGAGGTGCGATCAGGTGTACATCGACGCGAGCCAGGCGCAGATCAAGCGGTTCTGTGGGCTCGCCTGCCAGAACCGGGTGAAGGCCGCCGCGTATCGAGCCCGCGTGCGCCGGTCAGGGTCGTGAGCGGGGCGGCGTCGCGTCGATGTACCACTCGCGACTGAACACGAGACCGAAGAGCGGCGCGGGAAGCCGGGTCACGACGCGCATCAGGGGTGCCAGCCTGCCGTTTCCCCTCACCTGCGAAGAATGGGCGGCGATCGCCGCCTGTTTCTGGCGTGCGAAGCGCCGGACGTCGAAGGTGTGGGTGATCTCGGACCGGGCGCTGTAGGCGCGGAGGAGTACGTCGACGTCGTAGCGGAACGGGATCCGCGACAGGCGCACGATCCGCACCAGGCGTGCGACGGCGTCGCGCGGGATGGTCGCTTCCAGTAGCCGGACACCGTCGGCGAGTTCGGCCGCCCGCTTGCCGACCTCGTGCACCTTGACGTGGTCGCGGTGGCCGTAGCCACCATTGCGGTCGTAGCTCAGCAGCACGGACGCCTTCTCTTCCCGGAGGATCGCCACGAGCCGCGCGGCCGCCTCGTCGGTGCTCGCGCGGACGAAGCGGACCCGTCCCGGCGGGTCCGGGTAGAGGATCGCGCCGTGGCCGCTTCCGGCGTAGCCGAGGTGCACGACCCGCGCGACGCCGAGAACCTTCGCGCTCGCGTCGAGTTCGGCCCGGCGCGACTCGTCGACGCCCTTCATGCCGATGGTGGCGACCACCAGGACGACGCGGTGCCCGTCCGCCGCCGCGTGGGCGAGGGTGCCGCCGGTGAGGAGGGCTTCGTCGTCGGGGTGCGCGTGGAAGGCCACGATGGTCGTCACGCTCCGAGCATGCCCGAGGTCGGTGAAACAGTCGGTGGTCAAGTCTTGACCGTCCGTCGAGCCCGTGGGTAATCTCTCCTTTACTTTCCAATAGTAAGGAAAGTTTCCTATTTAATCCCGCCGCCCTGACCGTCGGCGCACCAACGCCGGTGCCGCCGACGCGAGAGGAGAAGCCGAATGCGTTGGGACAAGATCCGTCTCCGGGTGACGGCCGCACTGGCCGCCGGACTGCTGGCCCCGATCGCCACCGCGAGCACGTCGATGGCGAACGAGACCGCGACAGAACCCGCAACGCAGGCAGCCGCCGCGCTGCCGCCGGGAAGCCCGGCGGCGATCAACGGACAGCTGAAGGTCTGCGGCCTCCAGCTGTGCAACTCCGCGGGCAAGCCGATCCAGCTCCGTGGCATGAGCACGCACGGGATCCAGTGGTACAGCCAATGCGTGAAGACCGCTTCGCTCGACGCGCTGGCGAACGACTGGAAGGCCGACGTCCTCCGGATCTCGATGTACATCCAGGAAGGCGGTTACGAGACCAACCCGCGCAAGTTCACCGACATGGTGCACGGGTACATCGAAGAAGCCACCAAACGAGGTCTGTACGCCCTGGTCGACTGGCACCAGCTCACCCCCGGCGACCCGAACGCGAACCTCAGCCGCGCGAAGACGTTCTTCACCGAGATCGCCCAGCGGCACAAGGACAAGACCAACATCATCTACGACATCGCCAACGAGCCCAACAACGTCAGCTGGGACCGCGTCCGCAGCTACGCGGAGCAGATGATCCCGGTCATCCGTGCCCAGGACTCCGACGGCGTCGTGCTCGTGGGCACCCACGGGTGGGGCTCGCTCGGCATCTCCGACGGTCGCAACGAGACCGACATCATCAACAACCCGGTGCGCGCCAGCAACTTCATGTACACGTTCCACTTCTACGCGGCGTCGCACAAAACCGAGTACTTCAACGCGCTGAGCCGGGCCGCGAGCAAGATCCCGCTGTTCGTGACCGAGTTCGGCACCCAGACCGCCAGTGGTGACGGCGGGAACGACTTCACCAACTCCCAGAAGTACCTGGACTTCCTGGCGTCGAAGAAGATCAGCTGGACCAACTGGAACTTCTCCGACGACAGCCGTTCGGGCGCGGTGTTCAAGCCGGGCACCTGCTCGGGCAGTTCGTTCACCGGCACGGCTCCGCTGAAGCCCGCCGGTGTCTGGATCCGGGACCGTATCCGCACCGCGGACAACTTCCCGACCTCCTGATCCCGGGGAGCGCACGTCAGGAAAGGGCTTTCAGGACGGAAAACGTCTTGAAAGCCCCTTTCCTGACACCTCAGCCGAGGGGTTCGAAGTCGAGCGTGGCGAGGCGCTCCGGGCCGGAGAGGATGTCGATCTCCGCGATCTTCCCGTCCACGACGGTGAAGGCGAAGAGCGTCTGCGGCACGCCGTCCTTGGTGACGACCATCCCGGCCGCACCGTTGACCAGCACGGGCCGCGACACCCCGCCCGCGCCGAACTTCCGGAACATGAGCGCCTGTCCCGCGACCTGGGCCGCCCCTCGCACGGAGCGTGAGGTCCCCGCGGGTACCGCGCCGCCCTCGGCGCGGAGCACCACGTCCGGGTCGAGCACCGACACCAGCGCGTCGAAGTCGCCGTCCCGGGCGGCGGCGAAGAACGCGTCGACGACTTCCCGCTGACGGTTCAGATCCGCGTCCGGGACCGTCGGCGAGCCCTGCAGACGGCGGCGGGCCCGGCTGGCGAGCTGCCTGGTCGCACCCGGAGTCCGGCCCACGATCGGCGCGATCTCGTCGAAGGGCAGGGCGAACATGTCGTGCAGGACGAACGCGAGCCGCTCGGCGGGGTCCAGCGTGTCGAGCACGACCAGGAGCGCCAGCCCGACCGAATCCGCCAGCAGGACCTGGTGTTCCGGATCGATCCCGCCCGCGCGGCCGATGATCGGGTCGGGAAGCTGTGCGCCGACCGGATCCTCGTGCCGCGACTTGCGCGAGCGCAGCATGTCGAGGCAGATCCGGCCGACGACGGTGGTCAGCCAGCCGCCGAGGTTGTCCACGTCCTCGCCGCCTGCCCGGCTGAGCCGCAGCCAGGCCTCCTGCACCGCGTCGTCCGCCTCGCTCAGCGAACCGAGCATCCGGTACGCCACCGCCCTCAGGTGCGTCCGGTGCCCCTCGAAACGCCGTGCCAGCCAGTCGTGTTCGTCCACGGTCCCCATCCTTCTCCACTGTCAGTCATAACCCTGACGGATGGTGGAGCACAGATGTGACAGTGGGGTTCAGCCTCGCGTTCCGGCCTGGATCGCCGGGGTGCGCATCGCTTTCGCCGCCGCGCCCAGGTGCGAACCGAGGGTCAGCACCACCGCGATTCCGGCGATGGCGAGGTAGAACCCGATCGTCCGGTCCGGCAAGCTCCCGCCGGTCCTGGCGACGCCGTAGGGGATCACGGTCACGGCCGACGCGAGCGAGCCGAGCAGGACGCCGATCGCCACCGGAACGGTCCCTTCGGTGCCGACCAGCAGCAGCGTCTCGCCGGCTCCCGGGCCTGCGGCCGGCCGGGTGTCCAAAAGGGACGAGAACGTCATCAGAATCGACATCGCGGCGAATCTCGTACGCGAGGGGGACCAGCCTTATCGTGCCGGGTAGCCGCCGTCGACCTCCTTCACCGGTTTGTGCGGGAACCGCCGTTCGGCGTAGGCCTTGGCCGCGGAACCCTGGCGCACGTACAGCGTTTCCACCTTGTCCTGCAACGGTTTCACCACGGTCCCGAGGAAGCCGCGGCGATCGTCGAGATCGGGCCCGAGCACGTCTTCGCCCGCCGGGCAGACGGCCATGCAGTACGCGGCCTTGTAGTTCGGCTTGAACGCGAGGCTCTGCCACATCGACACGTTCTCGGAATCGGTCACCCTCGACCTGAAGTCGGCGGCGTCTTCGCTGTCGGCCACGGTCTGCGCCCAGTCGGTGAAGCCGCTCATGAACTCGCGGTAGTTGTGCGTCGAGCAGACGAGGACTTGCACTCCATCGCCCCGAGTCCGGCGGCGACGGCGACCGTCTTGTGCGCGACCACCCAGATCCGGCCGGGATGGTTCTCCATCTCCATCGGGAAGGTCGCCGACGGGTTGATCGCGCGGTACCCGGCGTCCTGCAGCGTCCGGACGATCGAGTGCCCGGCCTCGTTGATGATCTCGCCGCTGCGGTGGAATTCCTGATTGGCCACGCTGCGGGCGGGGGAGCGGACGTCGTCACGGTTCATCCGCACCACGACGAATGCTTCTCGCGAGGTTTGGCGAGCACCGCCTTCACCGACGGGTGGTCCGCCAGTTTCCTGGGGAGCCGGCCGGTCACAACGCCTCCAGGATGGTCGCGTTGGCCTGGCCGCCGCCCTCGCACATCGCTTGCAGGCCGTACCGGGCGCCGTGGTGATGCAGCGCGTTGACCAGCGTGCCCATCAGCCGGGTCCCGCTCGCGCCGAGCGGGTGGCCCAGCGCGATAGCGCCGCCGTGGACGTTGACCTTGGCCGGATCGGCGCCGGTTTCCTGCTGCCACGCGAGCACGACACTCGCGAACGCCTCGTTGATCTCGAACAGGTCGATGTCCGCCAGTCGCAGACCCGCGCGCCGCAGCACCTTCTCCGTCGCCGGGATGACACCGGTGAGCATGAGCAGCGGGTCGGACCCGGTGACGGCGAAACTGTGCAGGCGGGCACGGGGCCGCAGACCCAGCCGGGCAGCGGTCTCGCTGGAGGTGATGAGCACGGCGGAGGCGCCGTCGTTGATCGGGCTGCTGTTGCCCGCGGTCACCGACCAGTCGATCTGCGGGAACCGCGCGGCCACCCCCGGATCCTGGAACGCGGGGCGCAGTTTGGCGAGCGTTTCGAGATCGGTGCCGGGCCGGACGGACTCGTCGGTGGACACCAGTCCCGACGGCGTCTCGATCGGCACGATCTGGCTCGCGAACCGCCCGAGTTCGTGCGCCCGCGCCGCCTTCCGGTGCGACGACACCGCGAACTCGTCCATCGCTTCGCGGGTGAGTGACCACTTCGCGGCGATGAGTTCGGCGCTGATCCCTTGCGGTACCAAGCCTTCCGGATAGCGCTCGGCGACGCCGGGGCCGAGGGGATCGGTACCCGGCAACACGTTCGACCACATCGGGACCCGGCTCATGGACTCGACACCACAGGCGATGACGACGTCGTACGCGCCCGCCATCACGCCTTGCGCGGCGAAGTGCACGGCCTGCTGACTGCTGCCGCACTGCCGGTCGACGGTGGTCGCGGGCACGCTTTCCGGCAGTCCGGCCGCGAGCGCCGCCCACCGCGTGACGTTCTGGGCCTGCTCGCCGACCTGGTCGACCGCGCCGCCGATGACGTCGTCGATCAGGACCGGGTCGAGCCCGTTGCGTTCGACGAGCTTGCGCAGGGTGTGGGCGAGCAACTGGACCGGATGGACCTCGTTCAGGGCGCCGCCGGGCTTGCCCTTGCCGATCGGGGTGCGGACGGCGTCGACGATGACCGCGTCGTGCACGGCTGCCTCCAGAGGTGAGTTGGGTTCTCCAACTCACTCTGGCACCGAGTGGGTTGGAAATCAAGACTCACTGGGTTTACGCTGGTCGTATGACCGAAGGACCGAGGGACTGCTCGATCGCCAACGCGATGGAGGTGATCGGGGAGCGCTGGAGCCTGCTCGCGCTGCGCGAGGTGTTCTTCGGGGCGCGGCGGTTCGACCAGATCGTCCGCAACACCGGCGCGAGCCGGGACATCCTGACCGCGCGGCTGCGCAAGCTCGTCGAGGCGGGAATCCTCGAGAAACGGTTGTACGAGGAGCATCCGCCGCGGTACGAGTACGTGCTCACCAAGGCCGGGCACGCGCTCAACCACGTGCTGCTGAACCTCATGGCTTGGGGCGACGAGTACGTCACGGACGGGCCACCGCCGACGGTGTGGCGTCATTCGTGCGGCGAGGACCTCGCGCCGGAGACGGTGTGCGCGCACTGCCGCGAACCGGTGCGGGAGAAGGACATGACGCTGGTGCGGAGCAGCCGGCGCGTTCGCGGCTCGTGAGTGGCAGGGGCGGTTAGAACCGTCCCTGCCACTCACGAGGGCTTTAGTGGGACTTCCACTCCTGTTCGATCATCCGCATGAGCGCGGGGTAGACGAACAGGTACCGGAAGGGCTTGATGAACCCCATGTACGCCCGGCCGAACCGGCCGTTGGGCTTGACGAGCACCGCCATCTGACCGCGATATCGCCCCGGCTCGTCCTCGATCCACGCGAGATGCAGGACGCCGTGCATGGTCCGGTTCGCCATCTCGGCGGCGAACTCGTCGTCGAGCCGGTACAGCGGCGTGAACGGCAGCCAGTCCTCATCCGGTCCTGTGGGTGTGTCCCGCAGGCCTTCGGGCAGCCTGTCGCGCAGCGACCCGACCCGGGAATCGAGACCGGAGTCGCGGTCGTCCAGCCGGAGCAGTGCGCCGAGTTTCCAGCGCAGCGACCACAGCGCGCGGACGACGAGCGGTGCCCCGTCCGGGAAATCGCCCGACGAGAACTGCTTCACCAGCTTGGCGAAGTCGTCAGGACCACCGGGTGTTTCCAGCGCCCAGACGTCTTCGAGGTCGAAGTCCCCGGCGACCTCGTGGATCCGCCAAGCCCGCGTCGTGTGGGCCGTGTTGGCGAGCTTCATGCCGACACCAGTTGGACGATCTCGCGCGGGCGGACTTCGCGGTCGTCGAAGGCGACGTCCACGTCCGCGGATCCCAGGGCTTGCATCGAAGCCGCCTGTGCCGCTTCGGATTCCCAGCGCACGATCGACACCACGGCGTCGCCGGCGGGCGTGACCCAGCATTCGGCGGCGAGACAGCCCGGAGTGGAGCGCAAGACGTCGGCCACTCGCTGGACGCGCGAGACGAAAGCGTCGTGATGGTCGGTGTGCGGGTAGTGCGTGGCCACGAATCCGACAGTCATGTCGTTGTTCCTCCCAGTGAACTCCGCCATCTATACGGTAGCGTATATATCGTCGTCGTGGTGCGGGAGTGACGGGGGATACGGTGATCACATGGCCGCCGAAACCCGGACCCCGCCGAGCGCCTGGATCGACGCGGGGCTGCTCGCCCTAGCCACCGGAGGACCCGACGCGGTCCGCGTCGAGGCGCTCGCGAAAGCGCTCGGCGTCACCAAAGGCGGGTTCTACGGCCATTTCGCCGATCGCGGCGCGCTGATCGAGGAAATGCTCGCCACCTGGGAGCGGATGAGTACCGGCCTGCTGTTCGAGAGCGTGGAGCGCGAGGGCGGCGACGCCAGGGCGAAGATCCGGCGCGCGGGCCTGCTCGCCAGTGATCGCCTGCTGCCGATCGACCTCGCGATCCGTGACTGGGCCAGGCGTGACCCGGAGGTGGCCGATCGGCTCCGGCGGGTCGACAACCAGCGGATGGACTACCTGCGGTCCCTCATGCGCGAGATCTTCACCGACGAGGACGAGGTCGAAGCCCGCTGCCTGCTCGCGTTCTCGTTGCTGATCGGCAAACACTTCATGGCCGCGGACCACGGCGCTCGCAGCCGCGACGAAGTCACGGAATTGGCGGGGAAGCTCATTCTCGGCGGGCTCGGTCATGACGGCTGAGGTGGGCCACCGGCTCCTGGCCTGCCTTCGTCCCGGTCGTATGAAGAGCTAGTCGTCGTCCTCTTCGGGTGTCGTCGGGACCTGCTTGCGCGCGACGTAGATGAGCAGCCCGATGATCACCACGGGGCCGACGAAGATGAGGATCTCGTCCCAGCCGCCCTGGTGCATCATCATCACCCGCGCCGCGAGGGTCATGAGCCGGAGACCAGAGCGATCCCGAGCGCGGTGTAGCCGATCATCAGCGCCAGCATGGGGTACTGGCCCACCTTGACGTAGTTCGCGCGCAGCACGCCGACGGAACGATCATGTGCCGAGGTTACGGCCAGCACGTGCCCGGCGACGATCCCGGCGATCTGCACCAGCGCGATCACGCCGGTCGAGACGACCGTGTAGTCGATCGCGCGGCCGAAGCCCTGCTGGCCGGAGAACACCGCGAACGAGAAGTAATGCGCGACGGTGTAACCGACCATGATCGGGATCAACGACGGCGCGAACGCGGGGTACGGGTCGAACCCGCGTCGCAGATACGGCCTGGTCAGGCTGATGGCGCCCGCGTAGGCGCCGTAAGTGAGCGCGATACAGGCCGCGAGCCCCGCGGTGCCACCGAGGACGCCGGCGTCCAGCGACGTCCAGAAGGGGAGCCGGGTCAGTCCGTCGAACGCCGTCGAGCCGAGCACCACCAGTACCAGCGCGGTCAGCCACGGCGCGGGGGAGATGGTGAGCAGCCCGTCCAGCGGATTCCTGACCACGAGACGCCCGTCGCCGCGCCTGCCGATCGGGGAGAGGGCCGCGATCAGGCGCGCGTAGACCTCGAACGCGTCGCCGCGGTCGAACCAGCGCGGACCGAAGACCACCCCGAGCGCGATGTGTATAACGGCATACACGGCGCAGAAAAGAGCGATCGCACGGGGCGAATCCGAGTGCGGGAAGACCAGTTCCAGCCAAAGAAACGCGAGGAGGCCGACGATCGCGGGCAGGTAGCCCAGCCGGTCCGGGAGTTCGCGATGCCGGGCGGGGATCAGCGACGCGACCGTCCTCAGTGGATTCAGCCGTCGCCAGACCGGGCCGAACAGGAGCGAAAGCGGTACCAGGCCGACCCAGAACCAGACGTAGAACCACGCCGGAGCCGGGTTGTCGGCCGAAGTCCCGGGACCGGCCCAGGCCATCGCCAGGAACCCCGCGAACAGCAGGACGCCGATCGTGCGCAGCGCGACCCGCGTGAACCCGCTGTCGACGAACCGTTGCACGGCGAGGGGGAGCGCGCGACCGGCGTCCGCGCCGCGGAGCTTGGGCTCCTTCCAGAGCGCGGTGAGCGCGAAGAAGGAGATCACGACGGCCGCCGCCCCCGCGTAGAGCGCGAGCCACAGCGGGACCGGCAGATCGGACCGGCCGCCGAGACCGTGCGCCAGGATCATCCGCTCACCCGGAGCTTGGTCACCGCCGCGCCGCTCTTGTGCAGTTCCACCTCGAAGATCCCGTCGATGTTCGCGGTGAAGGCGACGGTCCCCGGCACCCCGGGAGCCAGCTGGGCGGCCTTGTCGTAGCCGTGGACGTGCAGTTCGTCCGCCTGATCGGAGGTGACCTCCAGTGCGAGGTTCTCGCCGGTGCGCACCGCGACCTCTTCCGGGCCCGCCGTGCGCTTGCCCTCGGTGATCGAGAACTTCACGGTCCGGGTGCCGGTGCCGGGCGCCGGTTCGGAACCGGCCGATCCCGAACAGCCCGTCACAGCCAGCAGCGCGGCCACGGTGATCCCGCAGATCCCGCCGATCCTCCGCATCGAGGTTCCTCCAAGTCGTACGCCCCGGCTTGCCTGGCCGGGACCTTGCCCCTATCGTGTTACTCCAAGGTAACAGTTACTCAGGTTAGCAGGAAGGCGAACAACGGTGTTCTTGGCTCAGGAGAGCCCGCCTGCGGGCGGTGCGCAATTCGGGCAGATCGTCATCGCGGGCCTGATGTTCACCGCGGTCTTCCTGCCTCTGGCTGTTTTCGTCCTCCGTGAGCGCGCGGGAAAGAAGACCGTCATCGGTCGCGTCGCCGACTGGATGGGTGACTTCAGCGGTCTGCCGCGCTGGGCCGCGCTGCCGATGTTCGTCGCCTTCCTCTCGGGGATGTCGGCGCTGATCGGCGTCTACTGGGACGTGCCGATCCACATGGAACTCGGCCGCGACGAAGGCCCGCTCGCGAACCCGTCGCACTACCCGATCTACTTCGGACTGATGGGCATCTTCGCCAGCGGCGTGCTCAGCGCGACCCTGGCGACGAAGAACCTGCCCAAGCGCACGTTCAAGATCGGCCCGCACTGGCGGGCGCCGATGGGCTCCATCCAGATGATGGCGACCGGTCTGGTCGGCATCGCCGGATTCCCGCTCGACGACGTCTGGCACCGGCTCTTCGGCCAGGACGTCACCGAATGGGGACCGACGCACGTCCTGATGATCGGCGGCGGCGTCTGCGTCGTGCTGGGCCTGCAGTTGCTGCTCGGCGAGGCCCGTCAGGCCGGTGCGTCCGGGCCGATCGTGCGGCTGCTCGGCCCGGTGCTCGCCGGTGCCTGGATGATGGGTGCTTCGGCGTTCCTCATGGAGTTCGACCTCGGCGTCCCGCAGTTCCCGATGCTCTCCCAGGTGGTGCTCGTCGGCCTGATCGGCGCCTGGACGCTGACCTACGGACGGTTGTCCTGGGGCCCCGGCGGTGCGCTGATCGTCGTCGCGGTCTTCCTCGCCTCCCGTGCTTCCTTCACGGTCATCCCGCTGTTCGCCGACCTGCACGTGGCCTCGCTGCTGCCGTACATCGCCGAAGCCGTGATCATCGAGGTCGTCGCACTGGCGATGCGGAACCGGCAGGGTTACTCGTTCGCCGCTGTCGCCGGTCTGCTCGTGGGGACGGCCGGGATGCTCGCCGAGGCGGCGTTCACCCACTGGCTGATGCCGAACCCGTGGCCGGTCGCCCATCTGCCGTTGTTCGTCCTGTTCGGGACCGGCGCGGCGCTCGCGGGCGCGTTCATCGGCGTCTGGCAGTACCAGCGGGTGGAGGAGACGGCGACCCAGGTGCCCGCGGCGGGGCCTCGGCACGCGATCGGGTTGGTCGGCGCGCTGGGCGCGGTCGTCCTGATGTCGTCGGTCGCCGTCCCGCAGGATCCGGAACCGGGATTCACCGCCGACGTCCGGCTGACCGAAGCCGCGGCCGGACAGCCGATCTCGAACCCGCACGGTGGTGGCACACCCCGATGGGTCGACGCGACCGTCACCCTCTCCCGGCCCGATCTGGCGGACGACGCGGTCTGGCTGAACGGCTTCGCCTGGCAGGGTGGCGATTTCTTCACCGCGCCGCTGGAAAAGATCGGTGACGGCGTCTACCGCACGGCGCAGCCGCTGCCGGTGTTCGGGCAGTGGAAGACCGGGATCCGCGTGCACGTCCCGAACCGGATGATGGGGCTCGCCCCGATCTACGCGCCCGCCGACCCGGCGGCGAACGCGCCGGCGATCGACGTGGCGTCCGGGCCGCGGGTGTTCATGTCCGAGATCGAGTTTCTGCAGCGGGAACGGAAGTCGGAAACGCCCGCCGTGCTGTGGACGGTCGCGTACGCGGTCGTCGGGCTCATCTTCGCCGGCATGTGGGCGCTGTTCGCGTGGCTCTACGCGGCCGCCGCCACCGCGCGGCGACGTGAGGTCTCGGTCGGCTGAAGCGAGTGCGGTCCGGCCCGGTCACGCGGTGTCACTTTGCTCGCGCTTCGCCGGTACGTATCGATTGAGCATCATCGCGCGCAAGCCTTTTGCAAGCACGCTTCCCTTGAATGCCCAGGACACTGCACGTGATCCCGCTTCACGCGCGGAATTGGTGACTCAACGCTACGTTCACTGAACGTAAAGTAGCTGTTGACCACGCGATGACGTCCGCCGTGCACGATCGGTATTGGCGAGTCATTGCGCGGTTACCGCGACATGTGGTTACTTTTCCGCTTCGGGGGTTGGGTCACAGCGAGTTTCGATGGGGTGGTCTTCGTGCGCACAGAGCGTTTTCCCAGGCGACGGCGCGGTCTTCGCGTGGTCGCGGTCCTCGCCGCTTCGGCGGTCGCGACGGTGCCTTTCGTGCCGGTCGCGGCGGCGCAGCAGCAGGGCAAGGTGTTACGGGTGGCGCTCACGACCGGGATCGACCACCTGAACCCCTTCACCGCCACGCTGTCGGCGGCGACACAGGTCGGCCGGTTCAACTACGAGTTCCTCACGCTGCCTTCGGCGGAGGACACCCAGCCCACCGGCGGGGTCGCGGAGTCGTGGAAGACCTCCGACGACAAGCTCACCTGGACCTTCACCATCCGCCAGGGCATGAAGTGGTCGGACGGCAAGCCGGTGACCGCGCAGGACCCGGCGTACACCTTCCAGCGGATGCTCGACGACGAGAACGCCCGCACCGCGAACGGCAGCTACGTCACCAACTTCGCGTCGGTGTCGGCTCCGGACGACAAGACGCTCGTCATCAAGACCAAGGCGCCGCAGTCGAGCATGACCTCGCTCGACGTCCCGATCGTGCCCAAGCACATCTGGGAGCCGATCAAGGACCTCAACGCCCCCTCGACCGACGAGATGGCCGTGGTCGGCGTCGGCAGCGGCCCGTACCTGCTGACCGAGTACAAGAAGAACGAGTTCGTGAAGTTCAAGGCGAACAAGGACTACTGGCGTGGCGCGCCGAAGGTCGACGAACTGCAGCTGCTGCAGTTCAAGGACGCCGAGGCGGCGGTGAACGCGCTCAAGCAGGGCGAGGTCGACGTCATCAACCGGCTCACGCCGACGCAGTTCGACGCGCTCAAGGGCGAGAAGAACATCACCACGAACAAGGCGCCGGGGCGCCGGTACAACGAGATCATCCTCAACTTCGGCGTGAAGAACGTCGCCGACCAGCCGATCGGTGACGGCAACCCGCTGCTGAAGGACATCCGCGTCCGCAAGGCGATCGCGCAGGCCATCGACACCCAGGCGATCGTCGACCGGGTGATGAGCGGCTACGGCCAGCCCGGAACCGGCGTCGTGCCCGCGATCTACAAGGCATACACCTGGTCCCCGGGTGACGCCGAGAAGACCAAGTTCGACATCGGCGCCGCGAACGCCACGCTCGACCAGGCAGGGTTCGCCAAGGGACCCGACGGCATCCGCGTCGGCCCCGGTGGGGCGAAGCTGGAGTTCCGGCTCGCCGGCCACGCGAACCGCCCGTTCGACCAGCGGACCGCGCAGTTCGTCTCCGGCTGGCTCAAGGACGCCGGCATCGGCGTCAAGCAGGAACTCGTTTCCGACGACGAGCTGAACGACCGCACCACCGCGGGCAACTACGACCTCGCGATCTCCGGTTACGGCACTTCGCCCGACCCGGACTACGCGCTGTCACTCAACACCTGCGCCGCCCGCCCGAACGCCGAAGGCAACGGCGGCAGCAGCGCGACCTTCTTCTGCGACCCGCAGTTCGAAGACCTGTACAAGAAGCAGCTGACCGAGTTCGACCCGGCCAAGCGCGCCGAGATCGTCAAGCAGGCCCAGGCCGTGCTGGCGAACCAGTACGTCGACGTCGTCCTGGACTACGACAACGTGCTCGAGGCCTACCGCTCGGACAAGTTCGCCTCGTTCGCCAAGCAGCCGCAGCCCGACGGCGCGATCCTCGAGCAGACCGGTTACTGGGGCGTCTACGGCGCGACCCCGGCCGACGCGGCCGCGGCGAGCTCCGAGGACGGTGGCAGCAACACCGGACTGTGGATCGGCATCGGCGCGGTCGTGCTCGTGGTGCTCGTCGGCGGCGGAGTGCTGCTCGGACGGCGCGGCAAGTCCGCCGACGACCGGGAGTAAAGGACAGCGTTGACCGAGGCACTCAGTTCTCTCGACCAGACCTCGGCGCTCGTCGACCCCGACGAGCGCCGAGGGGGGACCGGCACCACCCGGTTCGTTCTCTCCAAGATCGGCGGCGCGCTGGCGAGCCTCGCGCTCGTCGTCGTGCTCGGCTTCTTCCTGTTCCGGACCCTGCCCGGCGATCCCGTCCGGTTCATGGTCCGCGACCGGCCGACCGACGCGAAGATGATCGCGGAGCTGCGGGAGCGGATGGGCGTGGACAAGCCGCTGCTCCAGCAGTTCTGGGACTACGTCGTCGCGCTGCTCCAGGGCGACATGGGCGGCTCGTACCTGCAGCAGCGCCCGGTCGCCGACATGATCGGCGAGCGGTTGTGGCCGACGATCCTGCTCGTCGGCAGCGCGACCGTGCTGGCGATCGCCCTCGGCCTGTGGCTCGGCATCCGTGCGGGCTGGCGCCGGGGGAGCAGGTTCGACAAGGTCCAAACAGGACTCGCGCTGACCCTGTGGTCGGTCCCGCAGTTCTGGCTCGGGCTCATCCTGCTGGTCTCCACCAACGGCCTGTTCCCGAGCCGGGGCATGCATTCCCCGGACGTGGAGCCGGGTTTCTTCAGCGAAGGGCTCGACGTCCTCCACCATCTCGTGCTGCCGTGCGTGACCTTGCTGGTGGTGTTCTACGCCCAGTACATGCTGGTCATGCGGTCGTCGCTGATCGGCGAGATGAATTCGGACTACCTCACCACCGCACGGGCCAAGGGGCTCCGGGACGACCTGGTGCGCAAGCGGCACGCCGTTCCCAACGCCCTGCTCCCGACGGTGACGCTGGTCTTCATGCAGTTCGGCATGGTGGTCTCGGGCGCTGTCTCGGTCGAGGCCGTGTTCAGCTGGCCGGGCCTCGGGCAATTGCTCTACGAAGCTCTCCGCGGACCTGACCTGCCTGTCCTGCAGGGGGTCTTCGTCGTCCTCGCCGGCGCGGTGGTGCTGATGAACCTGCTCGCGGAGTTGCTCTACCGCGTGCTCGACCCCAGGGTGCGGACGGCATGACCACAGCGGAAAAACCCGGCTCGATCGTCTGGCGCCGCCGTCGCGCGGCCGTGGCGAAGCACTGGCACGAGTTCACCACGAACAAGGCGGGCGTCTTCGGCCTGGCCTTCCTCGGCGTCATCACGGTGCTGGCCATCCTCGCCCCGGTGATCTCGGACGAGTCCGGGCTCGACGTCACCAAGGCCACCGGCGGTTCACTGAACCCGCCCAGCGGGGAGTACTGGCTGGGCACCGAGATCGACGGCCGCTCGGTGCTGCTGATGACGTTCTGGGGCGCGCGGATCTCGCTGCTCACCGGCTTCTCGGCGGCGCTGCTCTCGGTACTGATCGGCACGGTCGTCGGGATCGCGGCCGCGCACTTCCGCGGCTGGTCGTCCGGGCTGCTGCTGCGGTTCACCGACTTCTTCCTGGTGCTGCCGTCGCTCGTGCTCGCGGTGGCGCTGGCGTCGGTGCTGGACCAGGGCGCGATGACGGTGATCGTCGCCATCGGTGTCACCGCCTGGCCGAGCACCGCGCGGCTGGTCCGGGCACAGACCCTCACCATCGAGGGCCGTCCGTACATCGAGCGCGCGAAGGCGCTCGGCGGCGGTCACCTGCACATCATCGGCAAGCACGTCCTGCCCGGTGTCATGCCGCTCGTGCTGGCCAACACCACGCTCGTCGTCGGGAACGCGGTCATCGCGGACGCGACGCTGGCCTTCCTCGGTGTCGGCAATCCGAACACCATCTCCTGGGGCACCATGCTGCAGACGGCGTTGAACAACGGCGCGATCAGCAAGGGCGCCTGGTGGAACCTGCTGCCGCCGGGTATCGCGATCGTCGTGATCGTCCTCGCTTTCACTCTCGTCGGACGTGCGCTGGAAACCGTGCTGAACCCGCGCCTGAAGGGACAGCGCTCATGAGCCCCTTGCTGGAACTGAAGAACCTCGGCGTCACCTACACCACCGGGAGCGGCGAGATCGCCGCCGTCCGTGGCGTAGACCTGGTGCTCGAAGCCGGCGACACCCTCGGGGTGGCGGGGGAGTCGGGGTCGGGGAAGTCGACGGTCGCGATGAGCGTGCTCAGGCTGCTCCCGAATTCGGCGAAGGTCAGCGGCGAAATCCTGCTGGACGGCGAAGACGTCACGACGATGAAGTGGGGGCGGCTGCGCGCGGTGCGCTGGGCCGAGGCGTCGGTGGTGTTCCAGGGCGCGATGCACGCGCTCAACCCGGTCCGCCGGATCGGGGAGCAGATCGCCGAGCCGATCCGCCTGCACCCGCCCGAGGGCAAGGCCCTGTCGGACGCCGCCGTCCAGGCCAAGGTGGCGGAACTGCTCGAACAGGTCGATCTGCCGCCCGGCCGGGCCGGGGCGTACCCGCACGAACTGTCCGGCGGGCAGAAGCAGCGCGTCATGATCGCGATGGCGCTGGCCTGTTCGCCGCGGCTGATCATCGCGGACGAGCCGACCACCGCACTCGACGTCGTCGTCCAGGCCCAGGTGCTCGACCTGCTGGGCAGACTGGTCGCCGAGCAGGGAATCGGGCTGATCATGATCAGCCACGACCTGTCGGTGCTCGCCGCGACCTGCCGCCGGATCGCGGTGATGTACGACGGCGAGATCGTCGAGGAACGGCCGAGCGCGGAGCTGATGAGCGCGCCGCGTCACGAGCACAGCAAGGCGCTCGCGGCCGCGTTCCCGACCGTCGGTGACCCGGTGTCCCGGTTCGCGCCCGCCACCAGCACCCCGTTGCCGCCGGAACCGGACCGCTCCGGTGAGCAGCCCGCGCTGCTGGAGGCCGAAAACCTGCGCGTCAGCTTCCGCGACCGCACCGGCAAGCGGATCAACGCCGTCGCCGGGGTGACCCTCCAGGTGCGGAAGGACGAGATCGTCGCGCTCGTCGGCCAGTCCGGTTCGGGTAAGACGACGCTCGCCAGGACGCTGCTCGGGCTGCAGAAACCCGATTCCGGCGCGGTGCGGTACGACGGCAAGCCGGTCCCGCTCGGCGGTGCCGGGCTCAAGGCGTACCGGCGGCAGGTCCAGCTGGTCCTGCAGGATCCGACCAGCGCGCTGAACCCGAACCACACGGTGTACGAGGCCGTCGCGGAAGGCCCCCGCATTCACGGCATGGGCGCGAACGAGCACGAGATCGTCACCAAGGCGCTCGAAGCGGCGGAACTGCGGCCCGCGGAGAAGTTCCTCGACCGGCTCCCGCACGAACTGTCGGGCGGGCAGCGGCAGCGGGTCGTCATCGCGGGCGCGCTCGCGCTGGACCCCGGCGTGGTCGTGGCCGACGAGCCGGTGGCGTCGCTCGACGCGTCGGTGCGGGGGGAGATCCTCGCGCTGCTGCTGCGCCTGCGACGTGAGCTGGGTCTCGCCGGGCTCGTGATCACCCACGACCTCGGGCTGGCCTGGAACATCGCCGACCGCGTCGCGGTGATGTACCGCGGTGAGCTGGTGGAGGTCGGTACCGTGGAAGAGGTCCTGCTGGACCCCAAACACGACTACACGAAATCGCTGCTCGCCGCGCTTCCCGGTGGCACCGCCCAGCGAGCGGCGGCCGACCGCTGAGCGACGGAATTCCCGTGCCCGACGCGGAAGATACCCATTGCCGCGCACTCGCACAGGCGCGGTGTGTAACCTCCAATCTCGAAATGGCGACCACGACAGACACCCCGCAGACGCCCTCGGCCGGTTCGCTCGGCGAGCGGCTCCGGGTGCCATCCCGGTTCCCGTACCGCACGATCGCGATGGGAACCATCGGCAGCACGCTGCTGATGCTGGCCGCGCTCGGCGCCGGGGGCATCCTCATCCGTGACCCGGTCCTGGGCCACGGACCGTTGTCGTGGATCCGCTACGGCCACGGCCGCATGCTGGCCAACGCGATGCTCTACACGGGCTTCGCGCTGATCATCTGGGCCTGGGTCCGGCTGGGCCGCTACGCGCTCGCCGGCCGGATCGGCAGCCGTCCGATCGTGATCGCCGCGGCCTGCTGGATGGCGCCGCTCCTGGTCTCGCCGCCGCTGTTCACCCGCGACGTCTTCTCCTACCTCGCGCAGGGCGCGCAGCTGCTCAACGGGCTCGACCCGTACGCCAACGGCCCGGCCGAACTGACCGTGTTGCCGGACGTCGTGCAGAACGTCCACCCGCTGTGGCAGACCACCCCCGCGCCGTACGGTCCGCTGTTCCTGCTGTTCGCCAAGTGGATCGTCGCGGTCACCGGCAACGACATGATCGCCGGCGTCATCGCGACCCGCCTGGTGCTGATGATCGGCCTGGTCGGGATGCTGTGGTCGCTGCCGCGGCTGGTCAAGCACCTCGGCGGCAAGCTGCCGATCACCCTGTGGCTCGCGATCGCCAGCCCGATGACGGTGATCCACCTCGTCGGCGGACCGCACAACGACCTGCTGATGCTCGGCTTCCTCACCGTCGGCGTGCTGGCCGCGCTGGAACGCAAGCACGTCGTCGCGATCGTCCTGGTCACCATCGGCATGCTGATCAAGCCCACCGCGGCGTGGGCGCTGCCGTTCCTGGTCTGGGTCTGGGCGAACCATCTGCCCGGCGACCGGAAGGTGGTCAACTTCTTCCGCGCGGGCGCCGCGTCGGTCGGGATCTTCCTGCCGGTGTTCGTCGCCGGTACCTGGCTCTCGCTGGGCTCGGTCAACCTCGGCTGGCTGGGCGGCCTCAAGGCGCCGACGCTGATCGCGAACTGGATGAACTTCCCGACCGGGATCGGCGAGATCTTCTACTCGCTGGTGAACCTGGTGATCGACGTCGAGGTCTCGCCGTTCGTCACCGTGTTCCGGGCGATCGCGATGGTCGGCCTGTTCGTCTTCGCCGGCCGCCAATGGTGGCTGGCCCGCAACGGCGGCAACCCGGCGATCCACCGGATGGCGATCGTCCTGCTGGCCGGTGCGATCGTCCCGCCGCCCTCGCTGCCGTGGTACCTGACCTGGGGTTTCGTGGTCCTGTCCGCCTTCGAGTGGCGTCGGCGGAACCTCGCCGTCGTCGTCGCGGTCTCGGTGTTCGTGACGCTGGTGTACTACCCGACCGGCGAGCAGGCGCTGTACGACTGGTGGTTCATGGCGGGTGTCGTCGTCGCGAGCGTGTACGCGGCCGCCTCGCTGCTGCGGCCGGATCCGCTGGGGATCATCGCCGCTTGGCGGGGGAAGCCGGTGGAGCAGTTCCTGCCCGCCGAGGCCCCGCGTTCCTGACCCTGGAACTACGTGAAGGCCCCCTTCCTAGCGCTAGACGCAAGGAAGGGGGCCTTCATGTACTTGGGTGAGGGTTGGAGCGGGGGAGTTGGGTTCGCTTACTCGCTGACTCGGATGATCTGGTTCGTCGCCGCAGCCTTGATGTCCCCAATGTGGCATTGGAGACGCTCAGCGTCTCCAATGCCACATTGGGGACATTCCGTGGCCAAAGCAGCGCGCACGATCAACCGGAACCCGCTGGTCCGCGAAGTAGTGAAGGCCTCCTTGCCTACCTTGAGAGTAGGGAAGGGGTCCTTCACGGACTACCTCACCAAACCGTATAACGACCTATACGGCCGGGCGATCGGCATCGTGTTGCCGCAGAACGGCAACACGACAAAAACGCTAAGAGGCCCGCCACCCGCTCCAAGAGTGGACGAGTGTGCTCACCACGGCATGCGGAGGCGGCTGCGTCTCGTACTGCGGATACTTCTCCCGCAGCAACCGCGCGGGCAGCGCTTGCTCGTCGGGATCGGTCAGCACCCGGGCGACCCCGTCGGCCCGCGCCCACCAGAGTCCGGCCCAGTCCTCGTCGTAGTGGTCGGTCAGGAAGCTGACCGCGGGGTTCTCGGCGATGTTCTTCAGCCGCCGCAACGCCGTCGTGCTCTTCGGCTTGTGATCGATCGCGAAAGCGACCGAATCGCCTTCGACAACGAAGGTCACCGGCACCAGGTGGGGCACACCGTCCGAACCCGTCGTCGCCAGCCGCGCGATCCGCTCGCCCTCGAACCGTGACCTGGCTTCCGCAGGCGTCAATCGCATGCGGTCAACGGTACCTAGGCGGCGCGCCGCACGCGGAGCACGTTGTCCGACCGCGTTCCCTCCTGGCCCTCGGGGCCTGGGAAATCGCGCGTCACGACCTCCTTCAACTCCACGGTCCACTCGCTGTCGGCCAGCGCGAGCGCTTCGAGGACCTCGGCGGGTGTCGGGAAGTGGACGTCCTTGTGCGGCGGCTCTTCCAGCCACGTCGGCCAGCCCGCGTGGCCGACGACGATCAGCGTGCCGCCGGGAGCGACCGCCTCGGAGGCGCGGCGGAGTGCCTTGTCCCGTTCGTCGTCCACGGCGACGGGGGAGTGGAAGAACTGCGCGGAGACGAGGTCGAATTGTCCCTCCGGGAACGACTTCGCCAGGTCGTGACGCTCCCAGACGATGCCGTCGGCACCGGCTTCGGCCGCGTGCCCGGCGGCACGCTTCAGCGCGACGTCCGAGATGTCGACGGCGGTGACCCGCCATCCCTGTTGAGTGAGCCAGATCGCGTCGCCGCCTTCGCCGCAGCCGAGATCGAGCGCCGCTCCCGGCGCCAGCGCCGCGACCTCACGCACGAGGAGCGGGTTCGCCTTGCCGCTCCAGACCTGGTCCTTGTCCCGGTAGAAGTCTTCCCAGAACTGCTGTGTGGAATCCATGACCGAAAGATGCCTCAGAACCGGCCGGATCTGCCAGTTCCGTTGCCGTTATGGCAAAAACACGAGCGTGCCCGCGTCGGCGTCGAGGATGGCCCGCGCGCCGAGAGGGATGGTCGGCGACGCCGGGACGTGCCCGAACCCGAAGTCCCAGACCGTCGGTACGTCGAGCGGCCCCAGCCTGTCGAGCATCAGGTCGCGGATCGCCCCGGGATCACCGCATGCGGCCCACGAGCCGAGCACGATCCCCTGAACTCCCTCGAACCAGCCCGAACGCAGCAGCTGGGTCAGCATGCGGTCGATCCGGTACGCGCTCTCGGTGACGTCCTCCAGCAGCACGATCGCGTCCCGTGCCGAGCCCTGCTCCGGAGCGCCGAGGCCCGAGGCCAGCAGGGCGAGGTTGCCGCCGATGAGCGTCCCGGTCGCGGCGCCCGGCACGAGCGGCGACGCCGTCGGCGAGGTGATCGTCCGCACCTCGTCCGGTTCGAACAGCGACAACCGCAGATGTTCGGCGGCCACGTCGTCGAACAGGGTGGTCGCGGGCAAGGGGGAGAACAGCGTCTCCAGTCCCAAGTGGACGTTCACGGCGCGGTGCAGCGCGGTCACGTCGCTCGACCCGGCGAACATCTTGGGCCCGGCCGCCCGCAACGCCGCCCAGTCGACCAGGTCGAGCATGCGCTGCGAGCCGTAGCCGCCGCGGGCGGCGAGGACACAGGTCACCCCCGGATCCAACCAGGCCTCGGTGAACTCGGCGGCCCGCGCCTCGTCGGGTGCGGACAGGTAGCCGGTGGGCGCCGCGCGGACGCACTCTCCGACGCGGACCTCGACGCCCCAGCCGTGCAGGACGGGCAGCGTCTTCTCGACGAGCTCCGGCGGGACCGGACCCGCCGGAGCGACCAGCGCGATCGTGTCGCCTGGCCGCGTCTTCGGCGGCTTCACCGGCTCAGCCGCAGCTTCGGCACGTCGGGCGTCTCGAAACCGAAGACCTGGCCGTAGAACGACAACTCCGCTTCGAGCGCGGCCACGATCGTCTCCGCTTTCCGGAAACCGTGCTGCTCGCCCTCGAACCTCAGATAGGCGTGATCGATTCCTCGCCCCGCTAGCCCGGCCACGAACCGGTCCGCCTGCTCCGGCGGGCAGATCTCGTCCTCGAGGCCCTGCAGGAACAAGAGCGGGCCGGCGAGGGTGCCCGCGTTGTTGATCGGAGAGCGGTCCTTGTAGCGCTGTGCGGCCTCCGGCAGCGGGCCGACCAGTCCGTCGAGGTAGCGGGACTCGAAGTCGTGCGTCTCGCCGCCGTCGCCGGTCCACTGATCGAGGTCGAGGATCGGGTACATCACGGTGCCGGCGCGGTAGGTCGTCGTGGTGGTCAGCGAAGCGGCGGAGGTGTACCCGCCCGCGCTGCCGCCGCGGATGGCCAGCCGGTCGCCGTCGACGGTGCCTTCGGCGGCCAGTGCTTCGGCGACGGTGACGCAGTCCGCGACGTCGACGACGCCCCACTGCTCCCGCAGCCGCTCACGGTAGGCGCGTCCATAGCCGGTGGAGCCGCCGTAGTTCACCGTGACGACGGCGATCCCGCGGCTGGTGAAGTAGGCGATCTCGGAGTCGAGCACCGCGCTGTCCCGGCCGGTGGGCCCGCCGTGCGGGTACACGAACAGCGGCGGCCGTTCCCCCTCCGGCGCGGTGAAGTCGGCGTTCGCGGGCAGGTAGACGAAGGCCGGGATCTGATCGCCGTCGCCGGTTTTGAAGACCCGCTCCACGGGCGTCGACAGATAGGCGGACGACGGCGCTTCGGGCGACGGCGCGAGTTCGGTCACCGTCCCGCGTTCGAGATCGACCTTCACCACGGCGCCTTCGCGTTCCGGGCCGGCCGCGACGCCGACGACGCCGCCTTCGTGGACGGCGAAACCGTTGGTGGACCACGCGGTCAGGCCGGCGGCCGCCGCGACCGGGGTGACCTCCCGCGTCGTTTCGTCGAGGACGGCGAGCTTGCCCGAGGCGATGACGGCGAACCGGCCGTCCCCGATCGGCGTGAACCAGCGTGCGCCGAGTTTCCACTGCGCGCCGCCGATCTCCTGCTCGGACGGCGCCAGGTTAGTGACGGTGCCGTCGAGCCCGACGCGGTGCAGGTTCCACCAGCCGTCCGGGTCGAGCAGCGCCAGCAGGCTGTCGGCCGACTCCCATTCGACCTGGCAGACGGAGACGTCGGCCGCACCGGCGAGGACGCGGTGGGGTCCGAACGTCCCGTCCTCGCGGATCTCGGCGACGCACAGTTCCGTGCCGTCCCAAGGCATCGCGGGGTGATTCCAGCCGACCCACGCCGCACGCGCGCCGTCGGGCGACAGCTGCGGGGCGGTGAGGAAGTGATGGCTGGCCGTCAGGACCCGTTCCGGACCGCCGTCGAGGGGGACCGCGATGAGGTCCCGTGCGATGTCGACGCGCCTGGGGCCGGTGCTGCGTTCGCGGACGAGCCACACTTCGCCGTCCGCGCCGGGCCGGAGATCGCTGTAGCGGATCCCGTGCCGGGCCGCCGGTTCCGGCGTCAGAGGTGCGGTCGCGCCGGTGGTCAGGTCTCGGCGGTAGACGCGCTGATCCGCCCAGTGGGTGAAGACGAGGACGTCGCCGAGCACGAGCCAGGGACGGCCGCCGTACTCGTGCACGCGGTTCCGGACGTTCCACGGAGCGGGAAGGACGTCTTCGACAGTGCCGTCCGCGCGGCACCTCACGAGGGTGACGCGACCGCCCTCACCGGTTCTCGCTTCGGCCCACCAGACCTCGTCTCCCGCCGTTCCGAGCCATTGCGCGCTGACTCCCGAAGCCGCGACATCGGCGGCCGACAGGGGAGACGTCCAGGTGCCGTAAGGGGCGATCTCAACCACAGCTGAAGACTAGGATCGGGTCTTTGCCCGTGGTGGCCCGGGGCACACCTGGCCCAGGCGGAGTTTCGCCCTCGGCGGAACCGTGGGGCGGCGGATGCCGATCATGGGGTCGTGGCCTAGGGTCAAAGGTGCCATGTCTCGCGTAATCCACGTCT
This sequence comes from Amycolatopsis sp. lyj-84, assembly GCF_046549075.1. Lineage (NCBI taxonomy): Bacteria > Bacillati > Actinomycetota > Actinomycetes > Pseudonocardiales > Pseudonocardiaceae > Amycolatopsis > Amycolatopsis sp. lyj-84. The sequence continues at coordinate 480,891 of NZ_JAJPWO010000005.1, read as the reverse complement.
TCCGCCAGCCCGACCGGTTCGTCGCAGGAACCGTCGGTGAGCCCGGCGACCGCACGTTCTACCTCCAGGCGTCCGAGGACGTCCGCACGATCAGTGTGACGATCGAAAAACAGCAGGTCGTGGTCTTGGCCGAAAGGCTCGGCTCGCTGCTGGAAGAGGTCGCCAGCCGGTTCGGCGCGGACGTACCGGACGACGCGCCCGACGAGCTCCTCGACGTCGACCCCCTCACCGTCCCGGTCGAGGAGGAGTTCCGCGTCGGCACGATGGGGCTCGGCTGGGACGCCGACAGCAGCGCCGTCGTCATCGAGTTGCTCGCGATGACCGAAGGCGAGGTGGACGAAACGGTCGTTCTGGACGACACCGAAGAGGGGCCGGACGCCGTCCGCGTCTTCCTGTCGCCGGGCGCGGCGCGCGCGTTCGCCGAACGTGCCGACAGGGTGGTCAACGCCGGCCGCAAACCGTGTCCGTTGTGCGCCGAGCCGCTCGACCCGGCGGGCCACATCTGCCCGCGGCAGAACGGGTACCGGCGCGACGTCGACGTCCTCGAGGACTGATCAGGTGGCCGAGAGCTCGCTGGAGCTGGTGACGCGCGGCAAGATCGACGTCGAAGGCAGGCTCGTCGACGCCTCCAACGTCACGCTCTTCTGCAAGATCGAACTCGACGGCGTGACCGGCGACGTCGTGTACAAGCCGGTGTCGGGCGAGCGGCCGCTGTGGGACTTCCCGGACGGGACGCTCGCCGGCCGTGAGGTCGCGACGGCGATGATCGCCGAAGCGTCCGGGCTCGGCGCGATCCCGCCGACGGTGCTGCGCGACGGGCCGTTCGGTCCCGGCATGGTGCAGTTGTGGATCGAGACCACCGAAGAGGAACTGGTCGACGTCCGATCCCCGGAGAGCCTGCCGGACGACTGGCGCGTCGTGCTGCACGCGCACGATCGTGACGGTGAGCCCGCGGTGCTCGCGCACGCGGATCGCCAGGGGATGCGGGAACTGGCCGTGCTCGACATCGTCGTCAACAACACCGACCGCAAGGGCGGGCATCTGCTCGCCGGCGTCGACGGCCGGATCTACGGCGTGGACCACGGGATCTGCCTGCACACCGACCCGAAACTGCGGACGGTGCTCTGGGGCTGGATCGGCGAGTCGCTCACCGAAGCCGAGGTCGGCAAGCTGCGCGGCCTGCGCGAGCAGCTGGACGGCGAGTTCGGTGAGGCGTTGAGCGAGCATCTCACCGGGTTCGAGATCCGTGCGCTGGCCGAGCGCACCGACGCTCTCCTATCGGAAGGCGTCTTCCCCGCGCCGGGGGACGACTGGCGTGCCATCCCATGGCCGCTGTTCTGATCGACGATCAGGCCCGTGCGCGCCTGATCACGCGATTCGGTGACGACGTCGCGGCCTGGTGCGACGCGCTGCCCGCGCTCGTGGCGCGGCTGGCGGAGCAGTGGGGACTCACCGTCCTCGACGCGAAACCGGGCAACACCGGTCGCACGCTGATCTGCGCCGGGGACGACGGCGCCAAGAAGGTTCTCAAGCTGACCCCCGATCACGCCATCGCCGAGTCCGAGGCTGCGGCGTTGCGGGCGTGGGACGGCTGCTCTCGCGTCGTTCAGGTGCTCGCCACCGAACTCGCCGACGGGGCGATCCTGATGGAAGGCATCGATCCGGGTACGGAGCTGCGGGAGTCGGGGGTGAACGTCCCCTGGTCCGAGGTCGGCGACCTGCTGACCCAGATCCACGCGGTGACGCCGCCGCCCGGTTTCTCGACGCTGGAAGACCGTGTCGTCTTCATGTTCCGGCTCGCCGAGCGGGGGCTGCGCGGATCGGTGGCCGAAGCCACGCTGCCGCTGGAAACCCTCGATCGCGCCCGGCTGCGGGCACTCGCCCTCGCGACCGATGGGGGCGGGAAGTCGATCGTGCACGGCGACCTGCACCCGGGCAACGTCCTCGACGGCGGGCCCGGCAGGGGAGCGGTCGCGATCGATCCGCGCCCCAGCGTCGGCGATCCGTCCTTCGATCTGGCCGACTGGGTCACGCTGCCGATGACAGCCGGTGGCACGCTCGAGGACGGCTTCGACGCCATCGCGCCGCACCTGCCGGGGTTCGACGCCGAGCGCGTCCGGGCGTGGTGTGCCGCGTTGTCGCCGCTGTTCGTGATCCGCCCGCTCGAACGCGGTGAACGGACCCCGTTCGTCGAAGCGATGCTCCGGATGACGGCCTGACCGGCGTGGCGGGGAGACGCTGACCCCGGGCACCGCTAGCGTCGTCCGCCGTGCGCTCTCATTCGTATGACGACGTGCTGTCCGGCCCGCGCAAGCGGAAGATCCCCGAGGTGCCCGCGGAACCGGGCCTCGTGGTCGAAGACCCGGCCAGCGGGTATTGCGGCGCCGTGGTGAAGATCGAGTACGGCAACGTCGTGCTGGAGGACCGGCACGGCAAGCATCGGGTGTTCCCGCTGAACCCCGCGGGTTTCCTGCTCGAAGGCAAACCGGTCACGCTGGTGCCGTCGAAGGCGGCCCCGAAGACCCCGGAACGGCGGGTTTCCGCGTCCGGGTCGGTCCACGTGGGAGGTCTCAAGGCCCGGGTCGCGCGCGATTCGCGCATCTGGGTGGAAGGCAAGCACGACGCCGAACTCGTCGAGCGGGTCTGGGGACACGACCTGCGGGTCGAAGGCGTCGTGGTGGAACCACTCGATGGGGTGGACGTACTGGGCGACCGCATCGGTGACTTCGGCACCGGGCCCGGCCGCCGCCTCGGCGTGCTGGTCGACCACCTGGTCGCGGGCAGCAAGGAGTCCCGGATCGTCGACGGGATCCGCGACGAGAACGTGCTGATCACCGGTCACCCGTACATCGACATCTGGGAAGCGGTGAAGCCGTCGGTGGTCGGTATCCGCGCCTGGCCGAAGATCCCGCGCGGCACGGAGTGGAAACTGGGCGTCTGCGACGCGCTCGGCTGGGGCGAGCCGTGGGAGGGCTGGCAACGGGTCCTGGCGGCGGTCGGGAGCTACCGGGATCTGGAAACGCCGCTGATCGGAGCGGTGGAGCGGCTCATCGACTTCGTCTCCGACCCGGGCGAGGAGGCCTGAATGACCGGTTTGCGCGAGGTCACTCAAGGTCACGCGTCGGTCACGTCGGTTTCGCTTCTTCGGTATGAATCGGCGCGATCTGGGAGCATGAACGCATGACAGGCGCTCTCATCTGGCTGATCGCCGGCATCCTCTTGGTCATCGCCGAGCTCCTCTCGGGTGACTTGTTCCTGCTCATGGTCGGTGTGGGAGCCCTGTTCGGGGCCGGCTCCGCCGCGCTGACCGGGAACCCGTTCATCGACGTGGCGGTGTTCGCCGTCGCCTCGGTCGGGATGCTCGCCCTCGTGCGTCCGACCCTCAAACGCCGGTTCCTCTCGGGGCCGGATATCAAGACCAACACCGATGCGCTGATCGGCGCACGGGCGATAGTAGTGTCCACTGTGGACGGCGAAAGTGGCCAGGTGAAGCTGGCGGGCGACGTCTGGTCGGCACGGTGCATGACCGACGGCGAACCGATCGCCCCGGGGACATCGGTGACGGTCGTCGAGATTTCGGGCGCCACGGCGGTCGTTTCGGCCGCGGTGTGAGCACAGCAAAGGGTTTCTAAGTAAGGGGAAGGTAGTTGTCAGAGACAGTGGTGTTCATCGTCGTCGGGCTGCTCGCGTTGTTCGTGGTCGTCGTCGTGGTCAAGGCGATCATGGTGGTGCCACAGGCCCAGTCGGCTGTGATCGAACGGCTGGGCCGGTTCCGGACGGTGGCTTCTCCCGGCCTGACGTTTCTGGTGCCCTTCCTGGACAAGGTGCGGGCGCGGATCGACCTCCGCGAGCAGGTCGTCTCGTTCCCGCCCCAGCCGGTGATCACCGAGGACAACCTGACGGTGTCCATCGACACGGTCGTGTACTTCCAGGTCACCGACTCGCGGGCGGCGGTCTACGAGATCTCGAACTACATCGTCGGTGTGGAGCAGCTGACCACCACGACGCTGCGAAACGTCGTCGGTGGCATGAGCCTCGAGCAGACGCTGACTTCGCGTGACTCGATCAACAGCCAGCTGCGTGGCGTCCTCGACGAGGCCACCGGCCGCTGGGGCATCCGCGTCGCGCGGGTCGAGCTCAAGGCGATCGACCCGCCGCCCTCCATCCAGGACTCGATGGAGAAGCAGATGCGCGCCGACCGTGAAAAGCGCGCGATGATCCTGACCGCCGAAGGCCAGCGTGAATCGGCGATCAAGACCGCGGAAGGCCAGAAGCAGAGCCAGATCCTCGCGGCCGAAGGCGCCAAGCAGGCCGCGATCCTGAGCGCGGAGGCCGAACGTCAGTCGCGGATCCTGCGGGCGCAGGGTGAACGTGCCGCCCGGTACCTGCAGGCGCAGGGCCAGGCGAAGGCCATCGAGAAGGTCTTCGCGGCGATCAAGGCCGGGCGCCCGACGCCCGAGGTCCTGGCGTACCAGTACCTGCAGACCCTGCCGCAGCTGGCGCAGGGTGACGCGAACAAGGTCTGGATGATCCCGAGCGACTACGGCAAGGCCCTCGAGGGCTTCGCCCGCGCGCTCGGCGCTCCCGGCGACGACGGCGTGTTCCGCTACGAGCCGCCGAAGGAAGACCCGGTCGAGAAGCCGGACCTGGAGGACGAAGAAATCCAGGGCTGGTTCGACACCTCCAGCGACCCGAAGGTCGCCGAGGCCGTCGCGGCCGCGGAGGCCGTGGCACGCAAGGAGGTTCCGGCGCTGGGTGTCGCGACGCCGCGGCAGGAGCCGCCCGCTCCGCGTCAGGTTCCCCAGGCCGCGCCGGCTCCCGAGCCGGAGGCCGCCCCGGAGCCCCCGCAGCAGCAGGCTCCGCCCTCGCAGTTGCCGCAGCCCCAGCCGCCCGCTCCGCAGGGAGGCGCGTACCAGGGTCCTCCGGGACAGGCGCCGGGTGGCGGCAGTGGTCCGTTCCCGCGGCAGAGTCCGTTCGGCGGACCGCAGGGTGGACCGCCGCCGCAGCGCTGAGTACAGAACCGAAAGAGGGCCGTCCCGTCCGGGGCGGCCCTCTTTCGTGGCACCTGATGGTTGACTGCGGTCGTTCACGGGTCCGGGCCGTGAAGGGCCCCTTGCCTACCTTGAAAGTAGTGATGGAGGCCTTCACTACTTCCCCCAGTACGTGAAGGCCACCTTTGAGACGTTGAGCGTCCTCAAGGTGGCCTTCAGGACATCGTCCCGATTCCTTCACGCTCGACCGTGCCGCCGCCACGTCACCTTCGCCCTGGTCACGTGTGGGTAGGCAAACACCGGTCCGCCCTAACCGCCCTTACCGCTCACGAGGATTCGTGGCGTTCGGCGGCGTTCCACAGGATGGCGATGGGGGTACCGCCGGGTTTCTCCCGTCCGGCGAACTCGTCGAGGAGCGCGTCGACCCTGCTGTTCAGTTCCGCCTGGTCGCCTGTGTCCAGCCGCAGGACGGCCCGGCGGGTGTGCTGCGGGATGGACGGATCGTTCTCGCTGATCTCCGCGCGGTGCGCGTCGAGGATCGCGAGGTCGACCTTGGCCGTGAGGTGACGATCGCCCTCCGGCTCGAGGTTGAGACGCCAGGTTTTCTTGGTCGCCCGGTAGGGATGTTCCCAGGCTCCCTTGGGCCCTCGCCGCGGCTCCTCGGCCTCGAGAAAACCGGTCGAAGTCAGTACTCGCAGCCTGCGCAGCAGCGTGGCGGGCGCGACGTCGAGGCGTTCGGCGAGTTGCTGGTTCGTCCAGGCCGTGTCCACGCACAACCGCAGGATGCGCCAGCTCAGCGGGTGGGAGAGCGCGCGCAGCTCTTCGGGCGTCGCGGCGGGGTGTTCGGCCATTGACAGCACTGTAATCGATTCGCATACTCGAAATCAATTTCACTCGATGAAATCGATGAGGAGTCGACGTGGACTCGGTCAAGGAATACGTGCGGCGGCACCGGCTGCGGCACGAGCGGGAGCTCGCCGACTGGATCGCGGTACCCAGCGTGAGCGCCACGGGCGAGGGCATGGATCAGGCCGCGCCGTACGCGCTGGAGCTGCTGGAACGCAGCGGACTGGACGCGCGGATCGTCGACACCGGCGGCTGGCCGCTGGTCGTCGGGCACGCGGCGGGGCCGCCGGACAGTCCGCACGTGGTGATCTACGGGCACTACGACGTCCAGCCTGCGGGGCCGCCGGAGGAATGGCACAGTCCGCCGTTCGAGGCGAGCATCCGCGACGGCCGGATGTACGGACGGGGCACCGGCGACAACAAGGGACAGCACTTCGCCCAGCTCCTCGCGCTGCGGGCACTGCGCGACGTCGACGGGGGACTGCCGTGCTCGGTGACCGTCCTGCTCGACGGCGAGGAGGAGATCGGCAGCCCGAATCTGACCGCCACGCTCACGGCGATGCGCGAGGAGCTGTCCGCCGATCTCGCGGTGTGGAGCGACGGGCCGGTGCATGACAGCTACGAGCCGACGGTCGCGCTCGGCGTGCGCGGGGCCGTGGCCTTCGAGATCACCGTGCGCGGCGCGAACAGCGCGCTGCATTCCGGGAACTGGGGCAACGTCGCGCCGAATCCGGCCTGGGAGCTGACCTGGCTGCTGTCCACCATGCGCGCACCCGACGGCCGGGTGACCGTCGACGGCTACGACGCGGGCGTCACGCCCTTGACCGACGCCGAGCTCGACGCGCTGCGAGCACTGCCGATCGACCCCGCCGCGATGCTGGCGGGAGCGGGGCTGGACCGGATGGACGCCGGCCACGGCCAGGACATCAACGAACGGCTCGCGACGCCCACGTTCACCATCAACTCGCTGACCTGCAGGGACAACGACGAGCACCGGACGGTCATCCCGTCGGTCGCGGTGGCGCGCTGCGATCTGAGGCTGGCCTGCGGGCAGCGATCGGAAACTGTCATCGACGCGCTCCGCGCTCACGTCGAGAAGCATCTGCCGCACGCCGAGCTGCGATTCGGGGCGATCATGGAGGCGTCCCGGACCCTGCCGGACGCGCCGTATGCCGATCTCGTGCTGCGGGGAGTGACCGAGGCGCACGGCAAGCGGGCCCTGGCCGTGCCGGCGCTGGGCGGGAGCCTGCCGATCGCGGCGCTCACCGACGGTCTGGCCCTGCCCTGTTACGGCATCGCCCTGGCGAACGTCGACGAGCGCAACCACGCGCCGAACGAGAACTTCGAACTAGAGCGGTTTCATCAGGGCATCGTGACCGCGGCCAGTGTCCTGTCCAGCATCGGCCGTCGATGAACGCGACGGTGCGGATCGTCGCGGCGGCCTCGACGGGGAACATGCTGGAATGGCTGAGCTTCACCGCTTACGCCTTGGTCGCCGACGTCGTCGCGCGGCAGTTCTTCCCGTCGGCCGACCCGGTGACGTCGTTGATGCTGGCGTTGGGGACGGCCGTGGCCGCCTACCTGGCCCGGCCGGTCGGTGCGGTGGTGCTGGGTGTCTACGCCGACCGGGCCGGACGGCTGGCGGCGTTGACCGTGGCCATCCGGCTGATGACCCTCGGCTCGCTCCTGATCGTGCTCTTGCCCGACTATCAGAAGATCGGCGTGTTCGCGCCGATCGGGATGCTGATCGCCCTGCTGATCCAAGGATTCTCCGCGGGCGGTGAGTTCGGTTCCGCCACCGCACTGCTCGTCGAGAGCCACGCTGGACGGCGAGGCTTCATGGGGAGCTGGCAGACCGCGAGCCAGGCGTTCGCGGTCCTGCTCGCGACGGGACTGCTCGCGACCACGAGCAGCTTCCTGAGTCCCGCGCAGTTCGACGCGTGGGGCTGGCGGATACCGTTCGTGGTCGCCCTGCTTCTCGGCCCGGCCGGCTACTACATCCGCACCCGGCTGCGGGACTCGCCCGAGTTCACCACCGCGCGTGCCACGGCCGACCCCGGTCCGGCCCGTCCGCTGGTCGACCTCTTCCGGAACGACAAGGCACGGGTGCTGCTGGTCATGGGCATGATCGCGGTATCGACGGGATTCTCCTACCTGATCACCTACATGCCGACGTTCGCGATCCGGCAGCTCGGCATGTCGCCCTCGACGAGCTTCACCGCGACGTTCGTGACCGGTGTCATCCTCACCGTGTTCACCCCCGTGGCCGGTCACCTCTCCGACAGGATCGGGAGAACCCGGATGCTCACCGTGGCCGCCGCCGTCATCGCGGTCATCAGCATCCCGCTGTTCCTGCTCATCCGCGCCGTACCGGAAATGGTCACGGTGGTGGTGGCCTTGGCGCTGATGGGCCTGGTCAAAGCCTGGTACGCGGGCCCTCTGCCCGCGTCCATGGCCGAGATGTTCCCGGTCGGCAACCGGGGGACCGGGCTGTCGATCAGCTACAACGTCGGCGTGATCCTGTTCGGTGGAGTCACCCCGCTGGCCATCACCCTGCTGATTTCGGCCACCGGCTCCACCCTGGCGCCCAGCTACTGGATCACCGCGCTCGCCCTGCTCAGCGGTACCTGTGTGCTGCTCGCCCGGCGATACCGGAGCTGAAAAGGGGGCTTTCGCCGCATGTCACGCGGCGAAAGCCCCCTTCACCTCCTGAGGAAGCCGAGCGTCCGGTACTCGTCGACCACCGCGGCGAGTTCGGCGATGCGGGCCTGCCCGGCGTCGATGAGGCGCTGCCCGGCGGCCGACCACCGCTCGAGGTCGGAGGACATCTGCGGGATCTCGGCCAGGATCTCCGCGCTTTCGGCGAGGCTGAGCCCGACCCGCTGCGCGGCGACCGCGAGCCGGATCCGGCAGACTGCGTCGATCGTGAACCGGCGTGCGTTGCCCGCGGTGCGCTCGGCGGTGATGACGCGGTAGCGCTCGTAGTAGCGGACGGCGTTGGTCGACACCCCGGCTTGGCTCGCGATGTCACCGATGGTCAGCCGGGCGTCGATCGTGACCTGAGTCGTCATACCGCGCTCCGTACCGTGGTCGGCTCCACGATCGAGGCGGGCCGGGTCTTCAACCTGACCACCAGGGCGATCACCATGACCGCGAGGACACCGACGAGGGTGACACGGTACGCGGAGACGATCTCCGCGGTGAGCGTCGCGCCCGCCGCCGGGTCACTCAGCGCCGCCAGACCCCGCCCTCCCGTGGCCGTCGCGATCAACCCGGCGAACGTCGCGCTCACCGCCGCGGTGCCGACCGCGGTCGCGATGGTGGCGGCCAGGGGAAGGATCGCGGAACCGGACGCGAGGTCCGGGCCGTGCAGGTTCCGGCCGGCGCTCACGATGGTGGGCATCATGATCGCTCCGGTGCCTGCTCCCTGGAGCACTCCCAAGATCGCCAGTACCAGGTACGGCGTATCGGGCGTGAGGACGAGCACGGTCAGCCCGGTCCCGGCGATCGCCAGGCCCAGTCCGATCCCGACGACGATCCGCGGACCGAAGCGTTCCAGGACGCGGGCGGCGAGTTGGATGCTGAGGCCCATCCCGATCGTGCTCGGCACCATCATCAGCGCACTGACCATGGTCGAGTCGCCGCGCATGATCTGGATGTAGGCGGGCATCAGCAACATCGAGCCGAAGTACGGCGCGGCGTACAGGACGAGGACCGCGGCGTTGCGCCCGAACGTCCGGTCACGCAGCAGGCGGACGTTCAGCAGCGGCGCGTGATGGTGCCACGACCGGCGCACGAACACGGCCACGAGCGCCAGCCCGGCGAGGACGATCGCCGCGCGGAGCCCCGTCGCGACCGTCTCTTCGCTGAAGCCGTAAGCCACCGCGACGACGCCGGGGACGAGCAGCAGGCCACCCACGAGGTCGATCGGGACGCGTTCGGCCGACCGCGTTCCTGCGGGCACCCAGCGCAGCACACCCACGACGGCGAGCAGGGCGGGCGGCACGGTGATGAAGAACAGTGCCCGCCACGACAGGCTGTCCAGCAGGACGCCGCCGAGCAAGGGGCCGAGGATCGGCCCGATCAGCAAGGGCAGCCCGGTGATCGTGGTCATCCGGCCCCGGCGTTCCGGCGCCACCGCGCCGAAACCGATGGTCATCCCCAAGGGATTGATCAGACCGCCGGCGAGGCCCTGCACCGTCCGCGCGGCGATCAGCCACCCCAGATCACCCGCCGCTCCGGCGGCCGCGGACGACGCCGCGAACACGAGCAGCGCCGCCAGATACACCCGGCGGGCTCCCCAGCGCCGGGCGAGGGTCGCCGCGAGCGGCATCGCCGCGACCATGCCGAGGGCGTAGGCGGTCGCGATCCACTGGATCGTCGTGAGCGACGCGGAGAAGGTCGTCATGAACTGGGGCAACGCGACGGCGACGATCGTGGTGTCGAGAACGGCCATCAGCCCGCCGAGCGCGATCACCGCCGCGATGCGCAGTTCTTGTCCGGTCAGCCGGTTCATGCCGCACTCGCCTGATCCGCGACGCGTCCGGCGCGCAGGGTGCGGGCCCACCAGCCGAGCTCGGTCATGGTCGCCGCCAGTGCGGCTCGCTCGCCCTCGGTGCTTTCGTAGCCGTCCGCACCGAACCGGGTCCACGGAGCGTTCAGCAGCACCGCGTCGCGCGTGGTGGTGGCCCGCAGCTCGGGGAAGATCAGCCGCAGCTGCTCGATGGCGCGGATACCGCCCGAACCGGCGCCGTAGCCGACGAACGCGACGGGTTTGTACGCCCATTCGGCGAAATGCCAGTCGATCGCGTTCTTCAGCGCGGCGGGGAAACTGTGGTTGTACTCCGGGGTGACGATCAGGTACGCGTCGGCCGCGTGCAGCCTGCCGCTGATCACCGTGTCGGTGCCACCGGGCCGCGTTCCCTGCAGCGGGAGATCGACGTCGGCGAGGTCGATCGCGTCGACTTCCAGGCCTTCGATCGTCGCGAGTTCGGTCAGCAGCCAGCCCGTGATGGCGTCGGCGAACCGCTCGTGCCGGACGCTGCCGATGATCACGGCGAGGCGAAGTGGGGACTGTGCGGTGGTTTCTGTGCTCATGCCGAAGACGCTAAAAGCTCGTCCATAGGTGAACTCAAGCCGTTTGCGGCCCTGCTCACGATTCCTGGACCTCTATTAAGGTCGAGGTTGTACGGTGCGGCCATGGAGCGACCGGGATTCGATGTGCAGGGGTTCTTGGGCGAGCGCGAACGCCCGGCCAGCGTCGCGACGACAACCCGTCGCGGCACTCCCGCTTTGGCGATGATGTGGTTCGTGGCCGAGGAAAACCGGCTCTGGTTCCATACGCCTGAAGGCCGGCCGGCGCCGTTCCTCGACGCGGCCCGGCACCATCGTGAAGTCGCGGTCATGATCGCGACGTTCGCCCCGCCGGACGATGTCCGTCAGGTACGCGTGACCGGGCCCGCGAGACTCGAACCGAAGGATCTTCCCAGAATCCGGCGCATCTATGAGCGCTACATTCCGGAATGGACCGAGACCTGGGCGGCGCACGCGGCGTCCCCGGACGCACTCCTGTGGTCGATGGCGCCGGAACGCGGGATGGCCGTGGCGTATCCGGATTTGGGGAACACGCTGGCTTTCCGCTGGGCCGACGTGGCCGAGTATGTCCGGATCGCCACTTAGGATCAGCCGCCGAAGGCCGCTGCCGTCGCGTGGACGCGGAGGTCTTCGAGTTCGTCGATCTGGCGCCGGGCCCGGTCGATCAGGTCGTCCAGCCGTCCGCCGTCGAGCCGGGGATCGGCATCGGCGCGCACCCGCAGGGTCCGCCAGCCCGCCGCCTTGCCCTCGACGCCGAGGCGCATCAGTTCGAGTTCCTCGACCGCGCTCAACGGTGACCGCGAGACGAGTCGCCCGTTCGGCTTGAGCCGTCCCAGCTTTTCGCCTGCCCAGGCCGCCACGGTCTTGTAGTGGCGGACCGGGACCTCCAGAGCGGCCATGCAGGTCAACAGGGCGGCCCGGTCGTCAGCGACCTCTTCGGCGAGCCTGCTCAACACCGCTTCCCCGCGCTGTCCGCGCTCGGCGGCGGCGAGCCGCTTGGCGAGTTCCGTGCCCGCGGTCGCGCCTGCCAGATGGTCGTTGAGGTAGATACCGAGCAAGGCGGTATCGGGGAGAGTGTCGGCCATGTTCGAGGCGTACCCGGTGCTCACCGATTGACACGTAGGTAATCTCCTACGTATGGTCGCGTCATGAACATCACCCCCTATGTAGGCAGGCGCGTGCACTTCCGGCTGACCACCAACGCGATGGGCCTGCTCGAACCTTCGGACTGCGGGAACTGGCCGCGCTGATGCCGGTCAACGACGACGTCTTCGCCGCGCTCGCCAACCCCGCCCGCCGCGAGGTGCTGGGCATCCTCCTCGACGGTCCGCGCGCCGCGGGGGAGATCGCCGAACGCTTCGACATGCGGCGGCCGAGTCTGTCGGAGCACCTTCGGGTGCTGCGCGAAGCGGGGCTCGTCAGGGAAGAGCGCAAGGGGCGCAATCGCGTCTACTCGCTGGAAGCCGCTCCACTGCAGGAAGTCTCCGACTGGCTTTCGCCGTACGAGCGGTACTGGCGAGGGAAGCTGGGCAACCTGCGTGACCTGCCGGACTAGGGAGTCCACCACTCACGACCCAGCCGCCGGACCGGCTCTCGACGCCGGGTCTAGGATCCCCGCTTGTGACGGACGAGAAACCGCTCCGAGCCGATGCCCGCCGTAACCGGACAAGGGTGTTGGAGGCTGCGGAGCGCGTCTTCACGGCCAAGGGCACCAGTGCGCCGACCGAAGAAGTCGCCCGCGAAGCAGGCGTCGGGGTCGGCACGGTTTTCCGGCACTTTCCGACGAAGGAAGCCCTGCTGGAAGCCGTTCTCTACGCGCGCCTTCACCGCTTCGTCGATGAAGCGGAAGCCACCGTGGCCGCGAACTCACCCGATCCGGGTGCGGCGTTCTTCGGCTTCCTGACCGGCTGGATCGAGATGGCCGACGCCAAGAACGCCTACTTCGAAGCCCTGTCCGCGGCCGGAATCAGCGTTCCGACGACGGGATCGGTCATCGGCGTCCGGCTCAAAGAGGCGCTCGGCGTGCTTCTCAGCCGCGCGCAGGACACCGGCGACGTCCGCAAGGATCTCGGCGTCGACGAACTGATCCCGGTCATCATCGGGACGGCGAAGGCAGCAGAGCACGCCGGGCCCCAGCTGCGGACCCGGACGATCTGCATTCTTTTCGACGGACTTCGGCCGCGTCAGGCGTAAGGATCCATCGTCGGCCGCTTGGGTGCGAGCTCGTCGCCTGAGGACTCGCCACGCAGCCTGCGCTTGATCCACGGAACGGCGTGCTCCTTGCCCCACTGGAGGTTCTCGGTGCGCCGAGCCTGCGGGCTCAGTAGCGGTCGCGGCCCCAGCTCTGCGGGCGTGAGCTTGTGCGGTTCGCCGAGCGCGTCCAGGACGGCGATGGCGACCTCGTTGTGCCCCAACGAGTTCAGGTGCAGACGGTCCGGTGCCCACAAGCGCCGGTCACGCAGACGGCGCATCGCCCACATGTCCACGAGCAACGCCCCGTGCCGTGCCGCGATACCGCGGACGTGCTCGTTGTAGATCGCGACGCGGCCGCGGATCCGGCGGAACAGCGCGTCCTCGACCCCGTCGACACCGGTGAAGAGGACGACGCGCGCGCCGCTGTCGACGATCTTGCCGACAGCGGCGTCGTAGTCGTCGAGGAGAGCGTCGATGTCGACCTTCGGCCGCATCAGGTCGTTGCCGCCCGCGTACAGCGTGACGAGGTCCGGGTTCAGCGCGAGCCCCTGGTCGAGCTGCTCCGTGAGGACCTGGCCGAGGAGCTTGCCTCGGATCGCGAGGTTCGCGTAGCGGAAGTCCTGGTAGTTGCCCGCGAGCTGGCCGGCGACGCGGTCGGCCCAGCCACGGACGCCGTTGGGCGACGACGGGTCCTCGTCGCCGACACCCTCGGTGAAGGAGTCACCCAGACAAACTAAGCGGTCGGTCATAAAACGATGTTACCGAACCCGCCGGCCAGGGGAGTCGGCTGGGTTGACGGAGACCGGTCACCCGTGTCCGGTCTTCTCCGGCACGGTCGTGGCTCATTCTTCGGCGTCAGGCACGTTTTCCTTTCCTTCCGGCGTATAGAGCAAGAGGAACGCGAGAATCCCCGCGATTCCGGCGATGACGCAGACGTTGTCGGCGATATCGGTGCCGAACGCCGTCACGAGCTGCCCTGAGCCGACGATGATGCCGAGGGTTTGCCCGGCGACGACCACGCCGCCGCCGACGAGGAACGCGAACAGGCAGACGCGGGTCGCGGCCAGCAGGATCCGGTACACGGTGATCACGCTCCAGGCAGCCACAGCACGCCGACGGCCATGAGCACGCCGAACAGCAGTGTGGGCAGCAGGTAGTAGAGGACGACCGGGACGAAGATCCGTACCGGGTTGATTTCGGCGATGCCTGCCGCGACGTAGAGCGGTGCCGCGCCCGGCGGTGAGCATCCCTCCGACGACGCCCACACGAGGATGGCGGCGAAGGCGACGTGCGGAGGGATGCCGGCGGCGGTCAGCGCGGCGAACGCCACCGGGCCGACCGCGGCGACCGTGGACGTCGTGTTGAGCGGTCCCGCGACGAGCACGATGACGACGCCGACCACGATGGCCGCCACCAGCGGGGAGACTCCGGTGAGTCCTTCCAGGTAGGGCTTCAGCTGATCGTCGAGGCCGAGCGTCTTGAGCACGTTCGACGCGGCGAACGCGGAGATCATCGTGACCCCGACCAGGCCGAGTTTGGGCCCGACGGCCCCGAACAGATCCCTCCACTGAGCCCGCCCCTTCGGCAGCAGCTTCCGCTCGACGAGCAGGCCGACCAGCAACATGACGATCGGCAGCCAGATGAGCAGCGGGATCGCGTCGGGAGCGTCGATGCCGATGCGGGCCGAGACGAAGTCCGCGGTCGGCGGGGCGGTGAGCAGGATCGGGACGGCGATCGAGCCGAGGACGACCAGCGACGGCCAGCCGACCTTGAACGACGCGCGCAGCGGATGGATGTCCTGCGGCTCCATCGCCTGGACGCCGCGGCGTTTGATGATCACGTAGGCCATGATCAGCCGCATCCCGACCATCCACGCGCCGGTGACGAAGATCGTCGCGACGATGTCGCCCGCGCCGAGCACCGGCATCACGGTCGGCGCGGCCAGAAGGATGAAGAACGCGCCGCTGAACGGGAAGGTGGCGCCGACACCGGCGTTCCCGGACAGCACGAGCGCCGCGGTCTCGCCGCTGGCCTTGGACCGCTTCATCCAGGGGATGGTGATCGACCCGACCGTGGCGACGATCGCTGCACCGTTGTGGGCGACCGCGCCGAACAGCCCGGAGGCGACGGTCGCCGCGTAGGCCGATCCACCCCGCCGTCGGCCGAGGAACGAGCTGAGGATGTCGACCATCCGCTGCACCAGCCCGGTCCTGGTGAGCAGTTCGCTGACGAAGACGAACGCCAGCGCGGCGAAGGTGATCTCGGATTTGAGCCCGTCGACCAGGCTTTCCCAGGCGACGGTGAAGAAGTCCGTGCCCGCGAACGCGGCGGTGACGAGAAAGCCGACCACCATCGCTTCGCCGATGTTGCGTTTGAAGACCGCGTTCCACACGACGATGGCGGCGATGAACGCGATCAGTGCCAGGATCGCGTTCATCCGCGGGTCCGGGGTGAGTGGCCGGTGACGAGGCCGGCGTCGCGGTAGGCGGTCTTCGCCTCCGGTCCGGAGAGGAACCGCAGCAGGTCCGCGGCTTCGGGCGGGGCCGAAGGGCCGAGCGCGGCGGAGAGTTCGCTGTAGTGCTGGGCTCCGTCGGGGAGCGGGCCGATGATCCGCGCCTGCGGGACGAACTTCAGTTCGCTGATCTGCTGGACGGCGAGGTCCGCGCGGCCGTCGGTGACGGCGAGGGCGGTGAAGCCCTTCTCGACGATGGTGGCTCGCGCGTTCACCTCGTCGGCGACGCCCAGGTCCTGGATCAGCCGGGCGAAGTGGATGCCGCTCGCGCCGCTGCGTGAGTAGGCGACGGATCGCGCCGAAGTGAGGGCAGTGCGGAGCGCGTCCACCGTGCCGATGTCGGGGCTGTCCAGTTCCGGTGCGGTGGCGATGCCGATCCCGCTCTTCGCCAGCACCACACGGGAATCAGAGGTGATCGCACCGGCGGCCGCCAGTCCGGCGAAGGCGCTGGACACGGCGATCACGACGTCGGGCTGAGCGCCTTGAGCGATCTTCTCGACCAGGATCGTGGTGGGGTCGAACGTGACCTCGACTTCGACGGCGTGCTTCTTCGTGAACGCGTGCAGCAGCACGTCGTCGAGTGCCTTCTTGACGGAGAGGGCGCTGAACAGGGTGATCATGGGGTGTCCCTTCGAGCGGGTGGGGAGTGGAGGGCGTCGCGCCGGCGATCGGTCAGCGGACGGGTGGGGAGACCCCGCAGGAGCAGGAAAATCTCCGCGGTGTGCTCGAGTTCTTCGAGGGTGTCCAAGGCGGTGTCGAGGCTCGTCCCGGCGACCACCGGGCCGTGGTTCGCCAGCAGCAGCGCCGGATGATCGACGGCGGCGCGGGCGATCTGCTCGCTGATGCCGGGGTCTCCGGGCGGGTGGTACGGGAGCAAAGGGAGACGGCCGACCCGCATCGCGAAGTACGCGGTCAGCGGTGGGATGGCGTCGTCCGGGTCGAGGCCGTCCAGGCAGGAGACGGCGGCGGAATACGTCGAGTGGGTGTGCACGACCGCGCTGTCGGACGGGCGCTGCCGCAGCACGATCGCGTGGAAGAACGCTTCCTTCGACGGCGGTGGTCCGGCGAGGTGGTTTCCGTCGGCGTCGAGGAGCGACAGATCCCCTGGTCGCACGGTGCCGAGGCAGGCTCCGGTGGGTGTGACGAGGATCTGCTCGCCGTGGCGCACCGAAATGTTGCCCGTGCGGCCGTGGGTGAGCCCGCGGTCGTACAGCGACCGTGCCGCGGCGATGACGCGTTCGCGGTGGAGCCTGTCGCCGGTCATGAGGCGGACGCCGTCGCGAGGAGATCCGGATCGCCGAAGTTGCCCGACTTGAGCAACAAGGCGGGATGACGGTCGCCGACGGGGTGGATCCACGGCACACCCGGTGCGGCTTCCGCCCCGATGACCCCGCCGCGGACGTCGAGTGCGGTGACGATCGCGCCGGAGGTTTCACCGCCGGCGGCCACGAGACGGCGCACACCGCGTCCGGCGAGACCGAGGGCGATGAGCCCGGTCGCCTTCTCCAGTATCCCGGCCGACCGCTCGACGCCCAGTTCTTCTTGGGTGCGCTTGAGCTCCGCCGGACTCGACGACGAGTAGACGAGCGGTCCGGGTTCGGTCAAGGAGTCGTACCAGGCGAGTGCTTCCGCCGCGAGGGCGTCCGGATCCGGCGTCGCCACCGGGTCGAGCCGGTGTGCGGGACGGCCCAGCCGCAGCATGACGGCGACCTGTTCCAGCGTTCGCGCCGAGCAGCTTCCGGACAGCACCACGGCCGGCCCCGCCGGTGCGCGGGTCTCGGTCGGCAGGGGAGTGGCGGAAGCTCGCGCGGCGGCGAGCCCGGCCGCGAGGCCCGCCGCACCCGCGACGAGCGGCGCGTTCACCACGACCCGGCCCAGGAGACGGAGGTCGTCTTCGGTGAGCGCGTCGACGAGGACGTAGCCGCTCTTGCCGTAGATCGCTTCGCGCACGGCGGTTTCCCCGCGCCGGACGACGTCGTGCGTGACGAGGTCGACCGGTGTGGTGGTCTGCGCCCGCAGCAGCCGAGGCAGGTGGGAGTCCGTCATCGGGGTCGCGGGATGGTCGCGCATGGGCGATTCGGCCAGCAGGGTCTCGCCGACGAAGAGATGCCCCTGATACTGCGTGCGCCCGTGCTCCGGAGAACTCGGCGTCATCACGGCACCATCGGACGACAGTGCCCGCGACAGCGCGTCGAGGACCGGGCCGATGTTGCCGTGTGGCGTCGAGTCGAAAGTGGAGCAGTACTTGAAGTAGACCTGCTCCGCCTTCCGGTTTCGCAGCCACCGCAACGCTTCCAAGGACGACGAGACAGCGTCCTCGGCGGGGATCGCGCGGCTCTTGAGCGCGATCACGATCGCGTCGTGCGGCGGAAGTACGTCGGTTTCGGGCGGGACACCGAAGAACAGCAGGGTGCGCAGTCCGCCACGGCGGAAGGCGACCGCGACGTCGGTCGCGCCGGTGAAGTCGTCGGCTATCGCGCCGAGAGTGCCGGTCATTTCCCGATCGCCGCCTTCAGTCTCGCCGCGGCGCTGCGGGGCCCGGACACGACAGGCACACCGAGTGCCGCGGCGAGTTCCTCCGCTGCCGGGGCGAGGGAGTACTGGGCGAGCAGGACGAGGTCCCAGCCGTCGCCCCGTGCCCGGCAGGTTTCGACGAGCTCGTCCGGCGCGAGCAGCCCGCCGACCTCGACGGTGATTCCCTTGTCGCGCGCCCCCTGCTCGAAACGCGCCGTTGAGTCGCTCAGTGCCGAGGCCAGCGAGGCGACCACGAGGATCCTGCTGTGTCCGCTGGAAAGCGCGTCGTCGAAGGCCGCCTCGTCCGGGGCCAGGAGCGGGACCGGCGCGTCGACCTGCTTCGTGACTTCGCCGTAGAGCGAGCAGGTGAGCAGCACGCCGTCGGCGCCGCCGGCGACCGCGTAGTCGATGAGGCGGCGCATCCGGTCGTCCAGAGCGGGGGTGCGGCCGTCCTGGCCGACGTCGGCCAGGAGCCGGTCGTCGAGGATGTTCCAGGGCTGGGCCTGGGGGAATCCCGTCGCCAACGCACTGACGGCGGGCGGGATCGCGGCCGGGGTGGCGCTGATCAGCGCGATGCGCGGGTTCATCGGAGTTGCTCCTTGATCCAGGCCAGTCCCGCTTCGGTGGTGGTGGCGGGCCCGTATTCGCAGCCGATCCAGCCGTCGTAACCCTCGGACTTCAAGGTGTCGAAGACGGCGGTCCAGGGGATGCCGCCGGTGCCGGGTTCGGCCCGGCCGGGCGAGTCGGCGATCTGCACGTGGGCGGTCCGGGGCAGGAACTCCCGCAGCGCCGCGACGACGTCTTTCTCGTCGATGGAGGCGTGGTAGACGTCGAAGAGCAGACTCACGTGGTCTTGGCCGATCGCGTCGGCCACCGCAGCCGCGTGTGCCTGGCCGTCGAGGACGAAGCCCGGCGCGTCCTGCTTGTTCTGCGCCTCCAGCAGCAGCCGGACGCCGCTGCCGCGCGCCCGATCCGCCGCCCACGCGATGTTCGCGACGTACTGCGCGAAGGCGCGGTCCCGGGAGACGCCGGCGGGCCGGATCCCCGCGGGCAGGTGCAGGAAGGAACTGCCCAGGGCCACCGCGTACTCCAGGCCGAGCTCCACTCCCGCGCGGAACTCGGCCGCGCGACCGGGAAGGCACGCGTAGCCGAGCCGCTCGGGGGAGCCGGGTTCACCGGTGGGGGAGTTGACGAGGATCTGGGACAGGCCCGCGTCGGTGAGGCGCCGGACGAGGGTGGCGGCGGGGAAGGGGTACGGCGAGGCGTACTCGACGGCGGTGAAGCCTGCCGCCGCTGCCGCGTCGAAGCGCTGTTCGAAGGGGAGTTCCGTGAACAGCCACTTGAGGTTGGCGTCCAGGCGAAGTCCGTTGTGGAGGATCATCGGCGGTATCCGGGATTGGCGAGGTTGCCGGGATCGCGGCCCTGGAGGACGTCGATCACCTGCTGGGCGGCCATCAGGCTGGACCGCGACCGGGCCTGTTCGGTTGCGGCTCCGATGTGCGCGGTGACCACGACGTTGTCGAGACCGCGCAGCCTGCTGTCGAGTGGCAAGGGCTCCTCCGTGAGCACGTCCAGCGCCGCGCCCGCCAGCGCGCCGTTCTCCAGCGCGTCGGCGAGGGCTTCCTCGTCGACCACCTCTCCGCGCGCCGTGTTGATCAGGAAAGCCCCGGGTTTGACCTTCCGCAGCGCGGACGCGTCGATCAGGTGACGGGTGGAGTCGTCGAGGAAGATGTGCAGGCTGAGGAAGTCGGCCTCGGCCAGTACTTCGTCGAAGGTGCGGGCTTCGACGCCGGTCTCCGCCAGGAAGTCTTGGTCGGGGTAAGGATCGTGGGCGACGACCCGCATCCCGAGCGACAGCGCCAGCCGCGCGACGGTCTTGCCGATCGAACCCAGTCCGATCAGGCCGAGCACCGCGCCGTCGAGTTCCCGCCCGCTGCGCTGCTCCCAGCGTCCGGCCTGGACGCTCGCGATGTTCTGCGGGATCAAGCGGGCGCAGTTGAGCATGAGCGCCAGGACGTGTTCGGCGACCGACCGGCGGTTGGCGCCGGGGGTGTAGGTGACGGCCACGCCGGCGCGGGTCGCGGCGTCGAGGTCGATGTTGTCGTAGCCGACGCCGCAGCGGCCGAACACCTTCAGCCGGGTCGCGGCCTCGATGACGTCGGCGGTGAAGGCGTCGGTGCCCGCGACGATCCCGTCGGCGTCACGGACGAGGTCGGCCAGGGGAGTGCCGGTGGCCTCGCGCTGCGCGGGGGTGGTGAAGGCGGTGTCGAAACCCGCGTCCGAGAGCAGCTTGTCGACCTCGCCGCCGGGCTTCAGATACGAGGTCGTCACGAGTACGCGCATGGTCATCCGGTTCGTTTCTCCTGTTCGAAGCTGCCTGATGCAAATACTATAGGATTCGTGTCAATACTATAGCGATGCAAGATCAAGGCCTCCGGACGCGCGGGATATCGTGAGGCGACTAAGGAGGGACACATGGTTTCCCCGCGGAGGTCCGGACGGCAGCCGCTCGCCGACCGGATGTACGAGGTGCTGCTGGGTCAGTTCACCGACGGCCGATGGTCCGCGGGCGAGCCGGTCAACATCGGTGCGCTGTCACGGGAACTCGACGTCAGCCAGACTCCGCTCCGGGAGGCGCTGGCGCGGCTGGAGCACACCGGGCTCGTCCGCCGCGAGGCGCTCAAGGGCTACCGGGTCGCCCCGCTGCTCACCGAGTTCGAGCTGATCAAGCTGATGGACGCCCGTCTCGTCCTCGAGCCCGCCCTCGCCTACGAAGCCGCCCGCCGCACGACACCCGAGTTCCTGGGGGAGGTGCTGGAGAGCGTCGACGACCTCGCGCGCGCCGCGACCTCGCCGGACACCGCGGCCTTCAGCGCGTACTGGACGATCGACGAACGGTTCCACCTGCTCATCGCCGCACAGGCGGACAACCCGTTCCTGGAGAAGGCGTACCGGTCGCTCGGCGGCCAGGTCCAGCGGTTCCGGTTCTTCGCGAAGCTCGGTTCGGCCAGGGGAGCGCCCGGCCTGGCGGCGGAGGAGCACCGAGCCGTCTACGAGGCGTTGGTAGCGGGGGAGGCGGACGAAGCGGCCGCCCGGATGCGACGGCACATCGAGAACGCGAAGCAGCGCGTCCTGGAGGACCGAAGGTCGGTCGAGGTCGCCGAACTGCCGTCCAGGCACTGAATCTTCTAAGTGTATAACGCCCTATACGTCGGGGCGACGTTCAAAAACAGCCATTAGTACGCCTGAAAAAACCTGCACTGATCGTGAAGGCCTCCTTGCCTACGTTGAGAGTAGGCAAGGAGGCCTTCGCGGACTTCAGTTGACGGGCTTGCCGAACCAGCGTGCGAGGTGGTCGTCCAGGTCCTGCTGGTGCTCACCGATCCAGGCGATGTGTCCGTCGGGGCGGAGCAGAACCGCCGGAACCTCCAGTGCCGCGGTGGGATCCGCGAGGTGATCGACCCGGTCCGACCAGCCGCCGACGGTCAGGCGTTCGGTGCGGTCGAGCAGTAGACCGCGGCCCCCGTGGAGCCGGTCGTACAGGCGGCCCTGCTTCACCTCGATGTCGCGCAGGCGGCGTCCGAGCAGATCGGGTCCCTCGCCGAAGTCGTAGCGGATGCCGATCGCGGTGATCTTCTCGATCAGATACCGGTTCACCTCGTCGAAGTCCATCAGTTCGGTGAGCAGCCTGCGCACGGCCTGCGGACCCGGTTCGGTGGACGACAGTGCGATCTGGGCGCGGGTGTTGTCCAGCACGTCTTCGGCGACCGGATGACGTTCGGTCTGGTAGGTGTCGAGCAGGGTCTCCGGCGCCCAGCCGCGGATCTGCGCGGCCAGTTTCCAGCCGAGGTTGAACGCGTCCTGAACCCCCAGGTTGAGGCCCTGACCGCCCGCGGGCGGGTGGATGTGCGCCGCGTCGCCCGCCAGGAGCACCCTCCCGACCCGATACTTCTCCACCAGCCGGGTGGCGTCGCCGAAGCGGGACAGCCAGCGTGGTGAGTGCACGCCGAAGTCGGTTCCGGCGATGGTGCGCAGCTCTCGTTTGAAATCGTCGAGGGTGGGCGGCTCCGCGCGATCCTCGCTGACTTCCGCGGCGGGGGCGACGACGCGATAGATCCCTTCGCCGAAGGGGCCGAGGCTGAAAACCTTGCTGGTCTCACGGATTTCGGCCACCTTGGCCGCGATCTCCTCCTGCGGTACGCCGACGGCCATCTCGCCCATCAGCGTGTCGTTCCGCGAGGGCTCGCCGGGGAAGTCGACGCCGAGCAGTTTGCGCACTGTGCTGCGCCCGCCGTCACAGCCGACGAGGTACCGCGACCGCAGCCGCTCCCCGCCGGCCAGCTCGACGGTCACCCCGTCGTCGTCCTGCTCGAAACCGGTCAGGGCACAACCGCGCCGGACCTGTGCGCCGAGTCCGATCGCGTGTTCTTCGAGCAGGTGATCGACGACCGGCTGCGGGATGCCCAGCAGGTAGGCGTGTGCGGAATCCAGGCCCTCGGGCTCGGGTTTGCCGATGGCGGCGAAGAAACCGGCGGCCGGACGCCTTCTCCCGCGTTCGAGGAAGCGCTCGAGCAGTCCGCGCATGGCCATCAGTTCGAGGCTGCGAATGTGCAGGCCGACGATCCGGACGAACGACACGGGCTCGGTTTCCTTTTCGAGGACGAGTACCCGTACGTCGTGCAGCCGGAGTTCGGCGGCCAGCATCGCGCCGGTCGGCCCGCCTCCGGCGATGATCACGTCGAAGTCATCGGTCCCGGAGGCCGGTGACGGCTCCGGGGTGAACTGCTGAAGCTGCATAGGTGGTGCCTTTCGGGAGTGCCTGTTGTCGAGGCGCTCCCGGCGACACCTACGTCAATCGCCCGACCGTAACGCAAGAGGGAGCACCCACATCGATACTGCGTTCATGGGTCTCACCTCCTGGGGCGATGTCACGGTCGAGTGCAAGGTACAAGCCCGGGTTCGCTCCGTCCACTCCTTTTCGCCTGCCGCGTGACCATGGAATCTGCACTACGACGATAAAAATCGACGCAGTGTAGACTTTGTGCTCAGGAGATCGTTTCGAGTCCTCTGGAGGGGCGATGAGCAAGCAGAAGTGGCTGATCACCGGTGTCAGCACGGGCCTTGGGCGCGCCTTCGCTCAAGCCGCCTTGGCCGCCGGGCACACCGTCGTGGGAACGGTCCGGTCCCAGGAGGACCTGCGGACCTTCGAAGAGCTCGAGCCCGGGGCCGCTCACGGCCGCATCTTGGACGTGACCGACGACGGCGCCGTCTCGGCGGTGATCGCCGAGGTCGAGCAGACCGTCGGTCCCTTGGACGTTGTCATCGCCAACGCCGGCTACGGCGTGGAGGGCACTTTCGAGGAAACCCCGCTGGCCGAAGTGCGCCGGCAGTTCGAGGTGAACGTGTTCGGAGTGGTGGCCACCCTGCAGGCGGCGCTGCCTCACATGCGCGAGCGCCGCCGCGGGCATCTGATGGCTGTCACCTCGATGGGCGGGCTGATGGCGGTGCCCGGCATGTCCGCCTACTGCGGCAGCAAGTTCGCGCTGGAAGGCATTCTCGAGGCGCTGGGCAAGGAGGTGGCGCAGTTCGGGATCCACGTGACGGCGATCGAGCCGGGTTCGTTCCGCACCGACTGGGCGGGGCGGTCGATGTCCCGCGCCACCCGGACGATCGACGACTACGACGGGCTGTTCACCCCCATCCGTGAAGCGCGGCAGAAGGCCAGTGGCAACCAGTTGGGCGATCCGGCGAAGGCCGGGGAGGCCCTCGTGCACATCACGTCGCTCGAGCGGCCGCCGTCCCATCTGTTGCTGGGCTCGGACGCGCTGCGGCTGGTCACCGCCGCGCGTACGGCCGTGGACGAGGACATCCGGACGTGGGAGGCGCTCTCCCGGACGACCGACTTCGCCGAGGGCGCGCAGCTCTGATGTCCAGGCGCACCACCGAGCGCAAGGGCGATGTCCGGGAGCGGGCCATCCTGGACACCTGCGAAGTCCTGCTGGCGCACAAGGGCTATGACGCGATGACCGTCGGGGACATCGCCCAGGGGGCCGGGATAACCCGTGGCGCCTTGTACTTCTACTTCGGCTCCAAGCAGGAGGTGGTCACCGCGCTGGTGGCCCGGACCGTCGAGCATCTGTGGGAACGGTCCCGCGTCGCCGCGGAGGCCGACGAGCCCGTCCAGGCCATCGCGGCGGCCATGCGGCGCACGGTCGAGCTGTGGAACGAGCACGGTCTTGTCATGCGGACGGCGATCGACCTTTCGTTGACCGTGCCGGAGATCGGCGAGCTGTGGAGCCGGACGGCCGACTTGTTCAGCTCGGCCATCACCGCTGTGCTGGAACGGGCCGGTGTCCGGGCCGGCGCCGAACCGGACCAGGCGTCGGCGATGGCGCGTGCCTTGTGCTGGATGATCGAGCGGAGTTTCTATCACGCTTCGCAGGAGTCCCGTGAGAGCTTGCAGCGGGCGTCTTCGACCTGCGAGCACATCTGGATGGTCAGTGCCGGCCTGACAGCTTGAGGAAGAAGGCCCGGATGTCCTCGGCGAGCAGGTCCGGTACTTCCATCGCGGCGAAGTGGCCGCCGCGCTCGAGTTCCGACCAGTGCCTGATGTCGTAGAGCCGCTCGGCCAGTGGCCGTACCGATTGCGTGATGTCGTGCGGGAACACCGCCACGCCGAGCGGTACGGGGCAGGGCGCGTTCCCTCGCTGGGTTTCGTGGTGGAGCCGTGCGGAGGAGGCGGCGGTGGCGGTCAGCCAGTACAGCGAGATGTCGGTGAGCATCCGGTCGTCGCTGACGGGGGAGCGAGGGTCCGTCCACTGTGCGAAGCGCTCGGCGATCCAGGCGAGCTGGCCGACGGGTGAGTCGGTCAGGGCGTAGCCGATGGTCTGCGGGGTGGCGGCCTGCAATGCCTGGTACGGCGGGCGGTTCGCCATCAGGTGCTTGATCTTCTCCAGTCGCGCTTGGTCCACTTCGGACAGTTCGATGCCCGCGTCCGGATCGGGCCGGGTCGGCAGGTAGTTGACGTGGACCCCGACGACCTGTTCCGGTGCGACCGTGCCGAGCGCGATCGAGATTCCCGAGCCGAAGTCGCCGCCCTGCGCGCCGTAGCGCTCGTATCCGAGGCGGTGCATCAGTTCGGCCCAGGCGCGGGCGATCCGGACGAGGTCCCAGCCGCGTTCCCGGGTCGGTCCGGAGAAGCCGTAGCCCGGGATGGACGGGATCACCAGGTGGAAGTCGCGTGACAGTGGCTCGATGACGTCGAGGAACTCCAGGAACGAACCGGGCCAGCCGTGGGTGAGGATCAGCGCGAGCGCGTCCGGGTTCGCGGACCGGACGTGGACGAAGTGGATGTTCTGGCCTTCGATCTCGGTGGTGAAGTGCGGAAGCTCGTTGAGCTCGGCTTCGTGGGCGCGCCAGTCGTAGCCGGTGCGCCAGTGGTCGGCGAGTTCTCTGAGTCGTGGCAGCGGGAAGCCGTAGTCCCAGCTCGCGTCGGCGATCTCGTTGGGCCAGCGGGTGCGGGCCAGCCGGTCGTTGAGGTCGTCGAGGTCGGCTTGGGGGATGTCGATGCGGAAGGGCTTGATCATGTCTCGGCTCCATAATGTTCGGGCACCAAACGTTTAGGTGACAAACGATAGCGCAATCGTTCGGTCGCCCAACGATTCGTTAGACTCGTCACATGGAGAACCCTTCGGAAGGGCCGGACGGCGGCTGGAAGAGCCTGCCCAGCTGGCTGCTCACCCAGACCGCGAACCACGCGCATCGCCTGGTGACCGACGGGTTCTCCGCCGTCGACGCCCGGGGTTACCACTTCCGCGTGCTGGCGACGTTGGAGGAGTCCGGCCCCGCCAGTCAGGCGACGTTGGGCCGCCGCAGCGGGATCCACGTCAGTGAGATGGTCGCGACGATCAACGAGCTCGCCGAGCGTGGGCTGGTGGAACGCGCCCCGGATCCCGCCGACCGGCGGCGGAACGTCATCTCGCTGACCACCGCGGGCGAACAGCGGCTGCGGCTGCTGGAGAAGCAGTTGGCCGAGCGCCAGGACGAACTGCTGGCGCCGCTGTCGTCCGAGGAACGAGCGCGGTTCACCGAGCTGCTGTCGAGGCTGTTGGACCACCACGACCGGCGAAGCGGTGAGGACTGGACCGGGTAGTGAGGGAGTCCTTCACGCGGCAGGTTTGTGGCCTTCACCACGCCTTCCGTGCTGCGAATCTTCGAGATCGAACGGCGAAATGACTTCACATTGTGGACACTCTGATCGTGCTCCGAGAAGTCGACGACCTTGATCAGCCCGCCGTTCCCGAAACGGCGCCCCGGCAGGGGCGCCCGGCGCGTGCGTTCGACAGAGTTCTCGACAGACTGGCCCGGTCGCCCTACCCGAAGGCGATCCTGCTGTATCTCGTGATCCGCACGGCCAGCGTCCAGCTGCTCGACCTGTTGGCTGACCGGCGTGGTGCGTCGCTGACCGATCGGCTGACCGCGTGGGACGGGCAGTGGTATCTGCGCCTGGCGGTGCACGGGTACGCCGATCTCCCGGGGACGCTGGACGCGGCGAGGCAGCCGTATTCGGACGCGCCGATGGCGTTCTTCCCGCTGTATCCGAAGTTGGTCGAGGCGGTGATGTGGCTCGGGCCCGACGTCGTCACCGCGGCGCTGACGGTCTCGGTGCTGGCCGGTCTGGTGCTGGCGTGCGGGTTGATCCGCATCGGACGGGCGGTGTCGCCGGAACGCGGCGACCGGACCGGGTTGCTGCTGGTGGCGTTGTGGGCCGGGGCGCCGATGGCGATCGTGTTCTCGATGGCCTACACGGAGGCGGTGTTCTGCGCCTTCGCGGTGTGGGCGCTGGTGGGAGTGCTGGAACGGCGATGGGTGCTGGCCGGGTTGTGCGCCTTCGCGGCCGGGCTGTCGAGGTCGACGGCGGTGGTGCTGGTCGCGGTGGTCGTCGTCGCGGCGTTGATCGCGGTCTTCCGGCGGGCCGAGGAGCGGCGGTGGGCGCTGGCGGGTGCGGTGATCGCGCCGCTGGGAGTGGTGGGGTACCTGGGGTTCGTCGCCTACCGGACGGGTAGCTGGACCGGTTGGCAGGACATCGAACTGCGGGGCTGGAACACCGAGTTCGATTTCGGGGTGGAGACCGCGGAGTCGGTGCTGGCCCGGTTGACCGGGGACGAGTCGGTGTTCAGCACGCTGACGGTGTTGTTCCTGCTGGGCGCGGTGGCGCTGGCAGTGGTGGCGGCGTGCATCCGGGTGCCGTGGCCGTTGACGCTGTACGGCGCCGGGGTGCTGATGCTGGCGATCGGGACGCGGGGGCTGCCGGACGCGAAGATCCGGTTCATCCTGCCCGCGTTCCCGGTGCTGATCCCGATCGCGATCGGGTTGGCGAAGCGGCGGACGGTCACGGCTGTCGCGGCCGCGGCGGCGTGGGTGGTTCTGGGGGCCTGGTTCTCGGCGCACGCTTTGACGGCGTGGCGGTACGCGATCTAGGCGCCTAGCTCGCTTGCCGGGTGCGGTGGTCGGCGACGTGGACCCTGGTGGCGCAGCGGGTCGAGCAGAACCGGCGGCGTCCATTGCGGGAGACGTCGACGTAGACCGTTTCGCAGCCTTCGCGCGAGCAGACGCCGAAGCGGTCCGGGGCGTCGCAGACGAGGTGCGCGAGCCCACCCGCGGTGTAGGCCCGGACCCGGGAGACGGTGCCGGCGTGCGCGTCGACGTAGTGCAGGTGGGGTGCTTTGCCGTCGTGGGTCGAGATGTACGGCTTGGACGCGGAATCGTGCAGCAGCGCGTTGACCAGGTCGACCCGCGCGTCCGGATCCGCTTCGAAGACGTTCCGGAGCCTGGTGGTCCAGGCGATGATCTCGGTCGATTCGGGTTCCCGGACGGTGGGGACGGTCATGCGGTCTTTGAAGATCGCGGTCAGCGTGGCCGGGCCGGCGGCGTCGCCCAGGTTGACCAGGTCCGCGGCGATCTGCGCGGCCGCCCCGCCGTAAGGGTTGAAGTGCATTGACCCATTACAGCACGATCGGGGCATGGAATCGAACCTGTGCCCGCGGTGTGGGTGGCCGCTGGCGGAACTGCCCGGAAGCGCGACGAAGTCCCAGCGGGTCTCCCAAGGGAGGCTCGAGTACGTCCGATGCCTGTGCGGGAGCTGGCTGGCGCGGGTCGACGGTGTCGTGATCGGGGCGACGAAGTCCCAGCTGGGACAGGCTCAGCTTTGACGGTGGCGTGCGTCGGCGAGCAGTTGCGCGAGCGCGTGCACGGGGGAGGTCTCCAGCTTGTGCCGGTGGGCGTCGTAGCGGTCGCGGGTGGTGCGGATGTCGGCGTGGCCCAGCAGGTCCTGGACCTTCTGGACCGGGACGTCGTTGGCCAGCAGCAGGGTTCCGGTGGTCCGCCGCGCCGTGTGCGGGGAGATGGTGTTCGCTTCGGTGAGTCCGGCTGCCTTGGCCTGTGCCCGTAGGAGGAACCAGACATCGCGTTGCGCCAACGGTTTTCCGCCGGTTTTGGTGCTGTCGTAGCGATGGGGCATGGTCGCGAGCAGCGGTCCGGTCAGTTCGTCGGGGCGGACCCCGGTGCGGGCCGCTCTCAGGTCGAGGTAGCGGCGCAGCGGGTGCAGGGCGGCGGGGACGAGCGGGACGAAGTCGCGGTGGCCGCCTTTGGCTGTGTAGCGCAGGATCGTGTGCCCGGCGTCGGTGTCGAGGTCGCGCACGGTGGCGGTGGTCAGGCCGGAGACGCGCAGGCCGGTGTAGAACAGGATCGCGACGACGGCGGCGTCGCGCCAGGACGCTTCGGTGTCGTTGGCGCGGGCGCGGTTCTCCATGTGGTTCAGCAGTTTCGCCGTCGACTCGCCGCCGAGCGCGGGCAGCGGCGGGGTCTTGCCGGTCTTGGGCCGGTTGACCGCGGAGACCGGGTTGCGGTCGGCGATGTCGTTGGACTGCAGATACCGGTACCAGCTGGAGATGCCGGCGAGGGTGCGCGCGACGGTGGAGTCGGCGGCGGGCCGGGGCAGGCCGTCCCTGCCGGTGACGGTGAGGGTGTTCTTCCAGGCGTCGACGTCGGCGCGCCGGGCCGTCAGCGGGTCGAGTCCCGTGCGGTCGCACCAGCCGAGCCAGGCGGCGAGGTCGGCGTAGTAGGCGCGGCGGGTGTGGTCGGTCTTGTCGGTTTCCAGCCAGAGCGTGGTGATGTGCCGGATGGCGTACCGGTCGAGCGGGTCGGCCGGGGGGAGCGTGGGCAGCAACGCGACGGCTTCGGCGAGGACCTGTCGCCGGTTCTCGGCCTTGGTCTCCGGCAGTTTCGGGGCTGCGGGCACGAGTTCGGCGGACATCACGATCATCCTAACGTAACGCGGCCCGTCACGACGGCGAAACTCGGCTCGTCCGGTCCTCGTCTTGTTCCGCTATTGACAAGTTCGTAATGGGCCCCATATTTTTCTGCTCGTCACGTTGATGACGCACTGGGGATTGGGGGTTGACACAATGAAAGCTGTTCGTTTCTTCACGCGTTCGATGCTGCGTAGCATGCGCAGCAAGGAATCGGGCTGGGTGATCTACTACATGGATTACTGATCCTGAAGTGTTTTCCGGTTGCGGCGGCGATCTCGGGATCGCCGCCGCAACCGTCGCGTTCTGGGGGAATTGTGCACACAGTCGTCGAGGGCGTCACGGGTGGCCTGATGGCCGATCCCCTGCGCCCCCTTTTGGCGTGGGACCGGGCGAACACGCCGCCGGTGGTCCTGTTCGAGCCGGGCCGGTATCTGGTGTCGGACGCGGAGATCGCCCGGACGGTGCTCGCGAGCACGACAGAACCGTTCGAAGCCCGCGCGGCCACGCTGGGCGCTGTCGCGGACTGGATCCCGGGTTCGGAGAAGAGCCGTCCGGTGAACGCCGCCATCGCGCGGGAGCTGGACGCCGTGCTGCGGTCGCTGCCACAAGAGCGGATCACGGAGGAACTCCGGGTCGCGATGGACGGCGAGGCCTGGCCCTCGGCGGTGTCGGACCTGTACCTGCGGTTGTTCGGCGATCGGCTGCTGCCCGATCTCTCCCCGTCCGCGAGGAAGGCCCTGCACCGGGCGTTGTCGCTGTCGAACCGGCGTGACCGGGACCGATCCGCGACAGTCGCGTTCCGCCGCCGGATCGCGCACAGCCGGGCGGAGGCCGCGCTCCACCGCTGGGCGTCCGCCCGGGACGGGGACACCGGCTTCCAGAAGGCCGTCCACGACGCTGTCGGGTCGATGGACGATGTCGCGCTGGTGCTGCACGGCCTGATCGGGGCACTGTGCCGGGCGACCGCGATGGTGCTCGCCTGGTGTGTGCTGCTCGACAGCGGGTGGCGCGTCGGGATGCCCGCCGGTGCCACCCTCACCAGGGGCGAACCGGGTGATCCGGTGGAGAACCGGGTGCGTGAGGCGTTGCGGCTGTGGCCGACGGCCTGGCTGATGTCCCGGAAGGTCACGACCCCGATCGACGTGGGCGGGGTGGCGCTGTCACCGGGCGAAAGGCTCTTTCTGTGCAGTTTCCTCCTGCACCGTGATCCACAAGTGTGGAATGACGCCGACGAGTACCTCCCGAAACGCTGGGAGAATCCGCCTCAGGGTTACAAGTCCGTCTATCTCCCCTATGGTTTCGGGGCGGCCGCCTGTGTCGGATCGCGTTTCGTGAACCAGGCGACCGCCAAGATCCTGGAATGCTGGGATGAATTACCGGCCCGGAAAATCGAACTGTTGAAGGAAAATCCGGTGATGGGGCCGATTCTGGCCCCACCGGAATTCCGATTCGCCGGTTCTCAGGTGTAGTACCCGGCAACCGGGACACGGGCCTCGTCGAACAACGCAGGCCCTTCCAGTCGCACCGCCGGCGCGGTGGACGGCGGTTTGAGCGCGGTGACCTGCTCGCCCGACAGGGCGAACACGACCCGTCCCAGGCCGGAGCGTTCGATGGCGCCCTGGCACATCCCGCACGGCTGGCAACTGGTGTACATCGTCGTCTCCGCGGCGACGACAGGGTCCAGTTCGCGCGCGGCCCACACGGCGAGCTTCAGTTCCGGGTGCAGGCTGATGTCCGACTGCGACACCGACGTGTTGTGGTCTTCGGCCAGCACCGTGCCGTCGGGGCCGACGAGAAGCGAGCCGAAGGGCGGGTCACCGTCCTTCCGGGACTTCGCGGCCAGCTCGATGGCGTGGCGGAGGAACTTGTCGTCTTCGTCGGTCATGATCGCTCCCGTTCCGGCCGGTATCGGCCCAGTTCCCAGTGTGCTGCCACGGTCGCCAAAGCCTGCCAGGCGGCTTCCGGGCGGAGTGTTTCCTCGGGGTCGCCGGAGAACGGGTCGAGCACGACCGTCTCGGCGCCGAGGTGGCGAAGCCGGTCGAGGTCGTCGACGATCTGCTCGATCGTGCCTTCCCCGGCGAGGCGTTCGGGTCCGGTGATCGGACGGTCGGTGACGTTCAGCAGGATCCGCGGGGTGAACGCGGGGACGGGCCGTTCTTGGGCGTCGGCGATCGTCTTGACCCTGGTGAGTGCTTCGGTGAGCCAGGGGAGGGAGGTCCGCAGAGGATGCCAGGCGTCGCCGACGCGGACGGCGCGGCGGATCCCGGCGTCGCTGTTGCCGCCGACCCAGATCGGGATGTCGCCCGCGCGGTAGTCGGCGTCGTTCGCCCACGCCTTCCGGACGGCGTCGAGGTGGTCGTCGGTCAGCCGTCCTCGTTTCCCGAACGGGACATCGAGCGCTTCGAACTCCTGCCGGGCCCATCCGGACGCGACACCGAGCACGAGCCGTCCGCCGCTGAGCTGGTTCAGGTTCGCGGCCATGCGGGCGATCAGCAGTGGATGCCGGTACGGGACGATGAGCACGGTGGTGCCCAGCCGGATTCTGCTCGTCACGCCGGCCAGCCACGACAGCGTCGTGAACGGCTCGTAGAACGGCGCCGGGTACTGCTCGGCGACGTCGGGGGTGATGGCGACGTGATCGGACACCATGAGCAGGTCGTAGCCGAGGCCTTCGACCGTGGTGGCCCAGCCGCGGAGGATCCCGGGGTCGGTCCCCGGTCCGAAATTCGGGACGTTGACACCTATTCGCACAGGTCAAGGCTATCGGTGCGACGGCGAGCCGGGAAGAGATCTTTCCCGGTGCGCGGGCGTTCCCGCCGTGGATCTGCCGGTATTCTGGCCGGATGGCCGAGACTCTCGACGCGACGGACTGGGCGATCCTGATCGAGCTCCAGAAGGACGGGCGCCTCCCGCTCACCGAGCTGGGGAAGCGGGTCAGCCTGAGCGCGTCCGCGACGACCGAACGGGTCAAGCGGCTGGAGTCGGCGGGGGTGATCACCGGCTACCGCGCCGACATCGACCTCGAAAAGGCCGGGTACGTGGTGCTCGCGGTGGTGCGGCTGAAGTACCCGGGAAGCAAGCACGCGCCGTTGTACAAGCTCCTGGCGGAGCGGACCGAGATCCTCGAATGCCTCCGGACGACCGGTGACGACTGCTATTCGCTGAAGATCGCCGCGCCGTCGATGGGGCGGCTGGAGGAGATCGTCAACGAGCTGGCGCTGTTCGGGAGCACGAACACCAACATCGTCTACAACCAGACGTTGCCCTACCGGGGGCCGCAGGGCCCGTGACCGGACCGGTCACGGGCCCTGGTGCTGGTGCTGGTGTCAGGCTTGTCCCGCCGTCTCCCGGACTTCGCCCTCTCCGAACCACCGGCGCAGCGCGGCGTCCAACCCTTCCTGGTCTTCGCCCGCCCACGCCACGTGACCGTCCGGCCGCAGCAGGACCGCCGGTACCTCCAGCTCTTCGCTGACGTCGACGACGTGGTCGACCCGTTCTCCCCAGCTCCCGACCGAAAGCCGTCCGGTCTGATCGAGCAGCAGGCCACGGCCTGCGTGGGTGAGGTCGTACAGACGGCCGTCCTTGAGCGCCACGTCCCGCATCCGCCGCCCGAGCAGGGCGTGGCCGTCGCCGAAGTCGTAGCGGATCCCGATCGCGACGATCTTCTCGACCAGATACCGGTGGACCTCCTCGAAGTCCATCAGCTCCGACAGCAGCCGCCGCACGGCCTGGGCGCCGGGCTCGGTGGACATCAGTTCGGCCTGCGCCCGGGTGTTGTCCAGGACCTCGGCGGCCACCGGATGCCGTTCGACGTGGTAGCTGTCGAGCAGCCCTCCCGGCGCCCAGCCCGCGATCTCGGCGGCCAGTTTCCAGCCGAGGTTGAACGCGTCCTGGATACCGAGGTTGAGCCCCTGCCCGCCCAGCGGCGGGTGGACGTGCGCGGCGTCGCCCGCCAGCAGTACCCGGCCGACACGGTAGCGCTCGGCCTGCCGGGTCGCGTCGCCGAACCGGGACAGCCAGCGCGGCGAGTGCACACCGAAATCGGTGCCCGCGTAATGCCGCAGCCGTTGCTTGAACTCCTCCAGCGTCGGCTCGACCGTGCGGTCCTCCCGCACACTCTCGGCCGGGACGACGACGCGGTACACGCCCTCGCCGGACGGACCGAGACCGAAGAACTTCTCGGTCTTGCGGATCTCGGTCACCACGGCGGTGATCTCCTCCGCCGTCGCGGTCACTTCCATCTCGCCCAGCAGGTTCTCGTTCCTGGCCGGGTCGCCGGGGAAACCGACACCGAGCAGCTTGCGCACCGTGCTGCGCCCGCCGTCGCAGCCGACGAGGTAGCGCGACCGCAGCCGGGTGCCGTCGGCCAGCTCGACCTCGACGCCCTCGTCGTCCTGGCTCAGCCCGACGACCTCGGTGCCGCGCCGGATCTCCGCACCCGCCTTGACGGCGTGCTCGGTCAGCAGCCGCTCGGTGGCGGGCTGCGGGATGCCGAGGACGTAGGCGTGCGCGGAGTCCAGCCGGGGCGCCCGCGGTTTGACGATGGCGGCGAAGTGACCGTTGAGTTCGTACTGCTTGCCGGTCTCGTGGAACCGCTCCAGGAGACCGCGCTGGGCCATCACCTCGATGCTGCGCACGTGGATGCCGAGCGACCGGACGTGATCGGTCGGCTCGGTCAGCCGTTCCAGCACGACGACGCGCACGCCGTGCAGCCGCAGCTCGGCGGCCAGCATCATGCCGGTCGGTCCGCCGCCGGCGATGATGACGTCGATCATGAATCCCCCCGATTGATCAAGCTCATGGTTCATGAAACCCCTGATTTCCGCAGGTTGTAGCCCTACGGCGGAAGATTGTGAAGCACGATGGGGGTCTTGCCGCAAGCCCCCGGGTGCGCTATATCTTGAAGGGGAGGGGGAGAACCCCTCCTTTTTCGTCCGCTCTGGACAGCTCCCGGAAAGCCGATTCCATTCATTGTGACCTGTGACGAACATGTTCGGTCCGAACTTGTTCGTCACGAACATGTTCGCTACCGTGGGCATATGGCACCTGAGAAGAGCCGCCGGGAACGTCCGGCCAAACCCGCACTGAGCCGCGACGGCATCGTGGCCGCGGCCGTCGGGATCCTGCGGGAAGAAGGCCTGCGGAAGGTCACGATGCGCCGCCTGGCCCAGGAACTCGACACCGGCGCGGCCTCGCTCTACGTCTACGTCCGCAACACCGCCGAACTGCACGCGGCGATCCTGGACGAACTCCTCGGCACGATCGCCCCGCCGCCGTCCGAAGGCGACTGGCGTGACCGGCTCGAGCGGCTGCTCACGGCCTACACCGCGATGCTGCTCGAGTACCCGGGTCTCGCCCTGTCCGCGCTGGTGGCCCGCCCGAGCGGGGAGAACTACCTCGGCCTGGTCGAAAACCTGCTCGTCCTGCTCGCCGAGGGCGGCGTGCCCCCCGAACAGCGCGCCTGGGGAATCGACCTCCTCCTGCAGTACGCGACGACGACCGCGGCCGAGCACGCCGACGAGGAGCCGCACGGTGACTGGGACGCGTTGGCCCTCGCCGTACGGGACGCCGACGAGACGACCCACCCGCAGATCGCCGCCCACGCGGCCGATCTGCTCACCGGACGGCCCGAGCAGCGGATGTCGTGGGGCTTGCGGGTGCTGATCACCGGGATCACGCACACCGCCGTACCACCCGAAAGGAACCCGACATGACCACACATCACCCCATCGCGATCATCGGCGCAGGCCTCGGCGGACTCACCCTGGCCCGTGTTCTGCACGTCCACGGCATCGAGGCAGCGGTCTTCGACCTCGACACGTCGCCGTCCGCCCGGACACAGGGCGGGATGCTCGACATCCACGACGAATCCGGCCAGGAAGCACTCCGGGCCGCCGGTCTCCACGACGAGTTCCGCGCGCTCGTACACCCCGGCGGCGAGGCCATGCGCATCCTCGACCGCCACGGCGTCGTCCACCATGAGGAAGCCGACGACGGTGACGGAGGCCGTCCCGAAGTCGCCCGTGGCGACCTCCGAGACCTTCTGCTCGGCTCACTGCCCGAAGGCACCGTGCGCTGGGGCGCCAAGATCACCGGCGCACGCCCGCTCGGCGGCGGTACACACGAAGTGACTCTCGCCGGGGGCGCCACGTTCACCACAGACCTGCTGATCGGCGCGGACGGCGCGTGGTCCAAGGTCCGGCCCCTGGTCTCCGACGCCGAACCGGCCTACGAGGGGCTCTCGTTCGTCGAAGTCCACCTGTGCGACGCCGTGATCCGTCATCCCGCGAGCACCGCACTGATCGGCGGGGGCATGTTCTTCGCACTCGGCGCGGGCAAAGGATTCCTGGCGCACCACGACTCGGCAGGCAGCCTGCACGTCTACATCGCGTTGAAGACCGCCGAAGACTGGATCTCCACCATCGACTTCACCGACACCACCACCGCGAAGGCCGCGGTGCTCGCCCATTTCGACGACTGGGACGCAGGCCTGCGGGCACTGATCACCGACGCGGACGGCGCCCTGACCCCACGGCCGATCCACGCGCTGCCGATCGGACACCACTGGGACCGCGTCCCCGGGGTCACCCTTCTCGGCGACGCCGCCCACCTGATGTCACCGTTCGCCGGCGAGGGCGCCAACCTCGCGATGCTCGACGGCGCCGAACTCGGCCTGGCCCTCGCCGCTCACCCCGGCGACGTCGACGCCGCCTTGGCCGCCTACGAGAAGGCGTTGTTCCCCCGCAGCGAAGCCTCGGCAGCCGAATCCGCCGAAAGCCTCGTGCTCTGCTTCGCCGAAGACTCCCCGAAGCCCTTGCTGGAACGATTCGCGTCCTATCACTGAGGCAACCACCGCGCGGTGCCGGGCGTAGATCCATTAGGCGCGCGAGGGGGAACGATGGCGAACGCGATGACGGGCTGGCCCGGCGAACCAGGGTTCGACGAGATCACGGCGACCAGGCAATGGCTGGGCAAACGCGGCGTCGAGGTGGGGGAGCCGTCAAGACTGCTCGCCGCCCGCGTCGGCACCCGCTTGAGCCGGCGGACACCAGGCCGGTTCCGCTGGCTCGCCGGAGCGGCCGTGGTGAGCGTCCTGCTGGGCATGGCCGCTGGAGCCGTGGGGCTCGGCGGCAACGGGATTCTTCTCGGCCTCATCTGTGCCTCCCTGGAAGTCGCGCTCTGGCTGTCGTACCGACACCGCGAGCGGGCACTGGGACCGTTGCCGGTGATGGACCGGCGCTCCAGGAGACCTTCGGCTTTCGCGATCCTCGGCGCCTGGTACGTGGCCTCGTTCGTGATCACTTTCGGCGGCGGAGCCGCTCTCACGGCGGCAATCCACCTCACCACCCCGGCGAAGGCGTACGCGTGGGGGCTGGCCGCCCTGCTCGGCTGGGCCGCGCTCTGCTGCGCGGTGATCCTCATCGGCACCCTGCGCCGGCCGGTGTACGCCGAGGACACCGCTTCGGCGGCCGTCGACACCGAACTGCGCGTCCTGGACAGTCAAGCCGCGATACCCGGTTTCTACCCGGTGATCGTCCTGTACGACATGGCCGTCGGCGACCAGGCGCCCGCCGAGTTCACCGGCTGGCTGATCGCCTACGCCGTCCTCGCGTTCGGGACGACGGTGATCGGTGTGTGGCGGCACCACCGCCGTCCCGCGTTGCCGCCCGGCGACTACGGCACCCCCGTGCAGGTCTCCTCGTGAGTGGTAAGGACGGTTATTGAGGGGGTAGGGCAAAGGTGTCGTTGTGGCTGAATCCAAGGTGAGCGAGGGCGTGACTCGCGTGATCAGACGCCGAACTCCCTGATCGCCGCCCGTTCACACGTGAGCGTCCATCCTGCCTGAACGCGACACGTTCGACCTTCCCCTCAATAACCCTCTTTACCACTCACGACCCCCACCGCAAACGCACATGTGGGCATCAATCGGACATTCAGCTGCCAGCGAGTGTCCTCTGTGGATACTCGGAACGACTGGCGTCCGCAGGTCAGTCCAGAACCACGCCACGAAGGCCACCGCTCGACCTTGAAGTCGGCGAAGGTGTCGCTCAGTCCCGGCTGGTGCCCATCCCTCGCCACAGCAGGTCGACGAGACTCGCGACGTCGCGCCGCCACTCGCCGTTCGGGTCGAGGTACAGCAGGCCGCCCAGGCTCCGGAGCACGGTCTCGGGCTTCAGGTCCGGCCGGACGGTGCCGGCGGCGACGTTGGCCTCCAGCAGTGTGGCAACCGCGCCGACCATGGACTCGTAGGCGCCAGCCGGCAGTTCGCCTCGGGAGGCCGTCGCGGAGCGCAGCGCGTCGGCCAGCCCGCGCTTGGTCATCATGTAGTGGGCCAGGTGGTCGGTCGTCCACGCGCGGAAGGCCTCCTCCGGCGCGTACTGTTCGAGCAGGCTCGGCACGACGTCGACGAGCTGGCGCACCTCGCGCTGATAGACCGCCAGGATGAGTGCTTCAGGGGTCGGGAAGTGCCGGTACACCGTGCCGACGCCGACTTCGGCCTGCTTCGCGATGGCGTTGAACGAGACCTCGCCCGACCCGGCCAAGGACTTCGCCGCGGTGACGAGGATGCGTTCGTGGTTGCGCCGGGTGTCCGCGCGCCGGGGATTGACCGATCCCGTCGTCATGGTCCCTCCCGTCCGCCGATCCCGTTCATCGTGAATGTAGCCGAGGAACCCGGGGGACCTGGAGTGACTCCAGGGGCGAGTACCGACATTGCGAAGCGGATTGTAATCCGCTAGCTTGAAAAATGAAGCGGATGAATATCCGCTACACCTCTCGGACGGACTCCCACCACCTCAACCTACGCCGTCGGGCGCTCGGTCCTGACGATCTGCGGAAAGAGATCCAGTGGACATCTCACTCGAAGTCAATGGCAGGACGGAACACCTGAGTGTCGATCCCGGGGTGACACTGCTGGACGCGCTGCGTGAGCGGCTCGCCGTCACGGGGCCGAAGAAAGGCTGCGACCGCGGGCAATGCGGCGCGTGCACGGTGCACGTCGACGGACGGCCGGTGCTCTCCTGTCTCACCTTGGCCGCCACCGTGAAACAGCCGGTGACCACGGTCGAAGCACTGTCCACAGTGGATGGACTGCATCCGGTGCAGCAGGCCTTCGTCGACCAGGACGCCCTGCAGTGCGGGTTCTGCACGTCCGGACAGATCATGTCGGCGGTCGCCGCCGTCGAGCAGGACGTCCAGGACGTCCGCGAGTTCATGTCCGGCAACCTCTGCCGGTGCGCGGCGTACCCGAACATCATCGCGGCGGTCGAGCAGGCGAGGCGGGCCGATGCGTCCCTTTGAGCTGATCGCCCCCGAGACCGTCGAAGCCGCTGTCGCCTCACCCGGCACCTTCCTGGCGGGCGGGACCACACTCGTCGACCTGATGAAACTCAATGTCCTGACACCGCACCAGGTGCTGGACATCAACGCGGTCCCGCTCCGCGGCATCGACACCGCCGACGGGCTGCGGATCGGCGCGCTGGAGCGGATGAGCGACATCGCCGGGCACCCCGGCGTGTACCCGGCGATCTCCCGTGCCCTGCTGCTCAGCGCCTCCCAGCAGATCCGGAACATGGCCAGCATCGGCGGAAACCTGATGCAGCGCACCCGCTGCTCGTACTTCCGGGACGTCGCCATGCCGTGCAACCGGCGGGATCCCGGCAGTGGCTGCCCGGCGATCTCGGGTGCCAACCGGATGCACGCGGTGCTGGGCACCAGCGACTCGTGCGTGGCGACCCACGCCAGTGACGTGGCCGTCGCGCTGGTCGCCCTCGACGCGCGGCTCCGCCTGGTGAGCGCCACCGGTAGCCGCACCGTCGAGCTGGGCTCCTTCTACCGGCAGCCGGGGGAAACCCCTGAGGTGGAGAACGACCTGCGCCCCGGCGAGCTGATCGCCGAGGTCGTGGTCCCCAGGCTGGACTGGGCCTCGAACTCCACGTACGTCAAGGTGCGCGACAGGCAGTCCTACGAGTTCGCGCTGTGCTCCGCCGCGGTCGCGCTGCACGTCGAGGACTCGCGCATCGTCGACGCCAGGGTCGCGGTGGGCGGCGTGGCCACCGTGCCGTGGCGGCTGCCCGAGGTCGAGGCGGCCTTGCGCGGCGCACCGGCGACCGTCTCCGCCTTCGAAGACGCCGCAGCGCTGGCCGTCCAGAACGCGCGCCCGTTGGCCGCTAACGGATTCAAAACGTCGTTGCTGCCGCGGACCATCGTCCGCGCGCTGCTCGAACTGACCGAGGGGAGCCGCTGATGACCAGCCGGGTGGACGGGCCGCTGAAGGTCACCGGCCAGGCCGAATACGGGGCGGACCACACCTTCCCCGGAATGGCCTACGGGTATGTCGTGACCAGCTCGATCGCCCATGGCGAGATCGAGGCGATGGACGTCGCGGAGGCACGGGGTGCTCCCGGCGTGATCGGTGTTTACACGCCGTTCGACCCGCTCGAGCTGCGGACCCCGGTCACGATGTTCATGGGTGAGACCTGGGTTCCTTTGCAGGACAAGGAAGTCGCCTACTACGGCCAGCCGATCGGCTTCGTGGTGGCCGACACCTACGAACAGGCGCGCGACGCCGCGATGCTCGTCGAGGTCTCCTACCTGGCCCGTCCCGCGTTGACGTCGCTGCAGGAAGGCCTCGCCACGGCCGAAGACGCACCGGCGGCGAGGGACGGTTCACCACCGTCGCTCGCGGTTCTCGCGCCCGGCGTCGACTCCATCGAGGACGCGCTGGGCGAGAGCCCCGTGGTCGTCGAAGCCACGTACACCACCGCGACCCAGAACCACGCCGCGATGGAACCGCATTCCGCGGTCGCCGTGTGGGGTCCCGAAGGCCTGACGATCCACAGTGGAAACCAGGGATCCGATCTCCAGGCCGCGGAACTCGCAGGCGCGCTGGACACGAAACCGTCCGAAGTGCACGCGGTGAACCCGTTCGTGGGCGGGGCGTTCGGCGGCAAGGGCCGCACGTCCACGCCGGCGTTCCTGGCGGCCGCCGCCGCCCGGGTCCTCGGCAGGCCGGTCAAGGCCGCGCTCAGTCGGGAACAGGTCTTCACCGCGACCGCGGGCCGCGCCGCGACCGTGCAGAAGATCGCCCTCGGGGCCGAGCACGACGGCACCCTCAACGCGCTGCGCCACGACTCCTGGTGCAGCACACCGATGGACCGGTCGTTCGTCGAGCCGACGTCGCACGGCACCTCACGCGAGTGGTACGCCACCCGGAACCTGGCCATCAGCCAGAAGATGGTGCCGCTGAACGTTCCGCCGACCACCTTCATGCGGGCGCCCGGCGAGGCGCCCGGATCTTTCGCGCTGGAGAGCG
Organism: Amycolatopsis sp. lyj-84; assembly: GCF_046549075.1. Classification (NCBI taxonomy): domain Bacteria; kingdom Bacillati; phylum Actinomycetota; class Actinomycetes; order Pseudonocardiales; family Pseudonocardiaceae; genus Amycolatopsis; species Amycolatopsis sp. lyj-84. The sequence goes on along the minus strand of NZ_JAJPWO010000005.1, from coordinate 440,115 downwards.
CGATCGACGAGCTCGCGGTCGCGCTGAACATGGATCCGATCGAGCTGCGCCAGCGGAACAACTCGACCGCGCCGCCCGGCAAGGATCTGCAGTGGTCGAGCAAGCACCTCGACGAATGCTTCCGGGTCGGCGCCGCGCGGTTCGGCTGGTCTGAGCGCTCGCCCCAGGGACGGGCGGACGGAGACTGGCTCGTGGGTGTCGGCACGGCGACGGCCATGTTCCCCGCTCTGCGTTTCCCTGCGACGGTCGGGATCACCCTGCGGTCCGACGACACGGCCGTCGTCGCGACCAGCGGGGCGGATCCGGGAACCGGCCTGCTGACCGTGCTTTCCCTGGTCGGCGGGGAATCACTGGACATCTCGCCGGATCGGGTGGTGCCGCGGCTCGGTGACTCCGCACTGCCGCCCGGCGGCATGTCCGGTGGCTCGACGGCCACCGCGAGCGCGGGAACGGCCATCATGATCGCCGCGGCGAAGGCGATCGACGACCTGCTGGCGGTGGCGTCGGCCCCGGGAGCGCCGTTCGACGGCATGGACGTCTCCTACGCGGACGGCCGGGTGCTGGCCGGAGACCGGTCGATGACCTTCGGAGAGCTCCTGCGGGCCTTGAACCGCCCGTCGATCTCCGTGACCGGATCGTCGGCACCCGGCGAGGAGCTGACGAAGCATTCGTTCAGCTCGTTCGGCGCCCAGTTCTGCGAAGTCCGCGTGCACAAGTGGACCCGCGAGATCCGGGTGTCCCGCATGCTCGGCGTATTCGACGCCGGCCGGATCATCAACCCGACGGCGGCGCGGAGCCAGATCATGGGAGGCATGATCTGGGGCGTGTCGGCCGCTCTGCACGAGGGGCTGGAGATCGAGGCCAACGGGCGATTCGCCAACGGTGACTTCGCGAGCTACCTGATCCCGGTGAACGCGGACATCCCCGAGGTCGACGTCCATTTCGTCGAGTACCCGGACACCCTGCACAACTCGATCGGCGCGAAGGGAATCGGCGAGATCGGCACCGTCGGGATGGCGGCGGCCGTGGCGAACGCCGTCCACAACGCCACCGGCATCCGGGTCCGGCACATCCCCATCCAGATCGAGGACCTTCTCGACGAGTAGGGGGCACAGGCAGCTCAAGCCGTCGGCTAGATTCCACCAACAGGACCAGCGGGTGGAGAGCAGGTGGCGGCTTGAGCGGCTTCGGCAAGGGGAATCCCGGTATCGGCGGCGTCCTGCTCGCCGGGGCCGCCTTGTGCGCCGTCGCTGTCGGCGGCTGCACGGCCTCGGCGAGCGGCTTCCTGTCGCCACCGGTGAAGGCCGGTTTCGACTACCAGATCGGCGGCGCGTACCCGCCGCCGCCCGGGGTCGGGGTCGTCAGCCGCGACCACACCGTCGACCCCGCCGAGGGCCTGTACAACATCTGTTACGTCAACGCGTTCCAGGCTCAGCCCGGGGCGGAGGGGGAGTGGGGCGACCTCCTGCTGCGCGACGCGAACGGCGACGTCGTCATGGACGAAGACTGGGGCGAAGCCCTGCTCGACCTCCGGACCGCGGACAAACGCGGGCGGGTGGCGGCCAAGGCGAACGCGTGGACCGACGAGTGCGCGGCCAAGGGCTACCGGGCGATCGAGCCGGACAACTACGACAGTTTCACCCGCTCCGAAGGCCTTCTGTCCGATGAGGACGCTCAGGCCTACATTCGCTTGCTTTCCGCGTATGCCCACGAAAAGGGCCTCGCGATCGGGCAGAAGAACACCTCGGAACTGGCCCGGAACCGGCAGGCGAACGGGCTCGACTTCGCGGTCGCCGAAGAGTGCGGAGAGCAGGACAACTGTGACGAGTACGTTTCGTCGTTCGGCGACGACGTGATCGTCATCGAGTACACGGAGACCGGCCTCGCGAACGCGTGCGCCCGTTGGGGCCATTCGCTCAGCATCGTCCGCCGTGACCGCGACGTCGTCCCCGAGGGCGCGTCCGGCTACCTCCGCAAGACCTGCTAACCCCTTCCCATCCCCGGCTGAAAGACCATTTTCCCCGGTAGTTTCACCATTCCGGCGCGACCGAACGGAGGTTGCGCCTTCCGGAGCCGTGGCCAGACTGGAGATCGGCGGGCACTGTCGTCGTCGTGTCCGGGCCGCCGAACCGTTGTTCGGTGCGTCGATGTCACTCGTGTGCCGCGAATCTTCCGATCGGCCGGTTCGGCCGGGCGGGGGTGAAGGAGGACGGATGAGACTCGACCGGAAAATGGTCACCGCCTTGGCGGCTGTCGTCGTGCTGGTGATGTCACTGGCCGGCTCGGCTTCCATGGCCAGCGATCTGACCAGGGCGGAGCTGCCCGCGCCTGCCTGCTCGCCGGGCACCGCGGTGGTGACCGACGACGGCCCTGTGTGCGGTGTCGCCGGCCCCGAAGTCAGGTCATGGCAAGGGATCCGCTACGGCGCACCGCCGGTCGGCAGCCTGCGCTGGAAGCCGCCAAGGCGGCCCGCCCCGTGGACCGAACCCTTCGCCGCGACCGCGGAAGGCAACCAGTGTGCGCAGCCTGCCGGTGCCGGTCCCGGCTCGAACAACGAGGACTGCCTCAACCTGACCGTCCGGGTACCCGCCAAGGCGGGACCCGGGCCGTTCGCGGTGATGGTCCAGATCCACGGCGGCGGTTTCCTGCTGTGGAAGCCGCAGGACGCGAGCCGTCTGGTGACGGCGGGCAACGTCATCAGCGTGGAGGTCAACTACCGGCTCGGGATCTTCGGTTTCCTGGCGCACGAAGCGTTCGGTGCCCATGCCGGGAACTACGGGCTCCAGGATCAGCAAGCCGCGTTGCGCTGGGTGCAGCGCAACATCGCGCGGTTCGGCGGCGACCCGCACAACGTCACGATCTACGGCGCTTCCGCGGGCGGCTCGAGCGTCTGCGCCCACACCACGTCGCCCGCTTCGGCAGGGCTGTTCCACCGCGGTATCAGCGAAAGTGGGGAGTACAACTCGCTGCTCGGCGTGGACACCGTGTGGCAGGCGCAGGACTGCAAGGCGAAACTGCCCACCGAGAAACAGGCCCACCGCGCCGGGGCGCGCTTCGCAACCGCCGTGGGCTGCGGCGTCGCGGCCGAAGCCGCAGCGTGTCTGCGCGGTGCACCCGCTGCCACCCTGCTCGAACAGGCGGGTCACGGGAGGGAACCCGACAGCGGAACGATCGCGCCGATCGTGAACGGAACGACGTTGCCGATGTCGCCAGGCGAGGCCTTCGCCACCGGGCGCGTCAACGACGTGGCGCTGATGCACGGCGTGGCCCGAGACGAGACCCAGCTGCCTTCCGCCTCGACCCCGGCCGACTACGACCGGTTGGTCGACCAGCAGTACGGCAAGCACGCGGCCGCGGTCCGCCGGACGTATCCGCTGGCGCGTTTCCCCGTACCGGCCCCGTTCCTGGCCTTCCGGACGATCGTGGCCGACTCCAACTCGGTGTGCCCCTCCGCGCTCAACAACGAACGGCTGGCGCGGCACATCCCGGTCTACGCCTATCAGATGGACGCCACGGACGTGCCGCCACAATTCTTCGTCGACCCCACGAAACCGAACGGCGCCTACCACATCGCCGAATGGCTGTTGCTGCTCCCGGACGGCGTCAAGCTCAATCCCAATCAGCAGGTGCTGTCCGACCAACTCGTCGCACAGTGGACGGGATTCGCCCGTACCGGTGACCCGACGGTGGACGGCACGCCGCGCTGGGACCCCTACACCGAGGACAATCCCGTCGTCATGTCGCTCAACGCCGCCGGAGACAGTCAACTCACCACCGAGATCCCTCGCCAGCACAAATGCGAACTCTGGAACCCGCTGACGCCTTTCACTGGACGCAGATAGTCGTCGTCGGATTTCGAACAAGTGGGAATACGCCGGTTTACGGCTTGAACAACGCCGATTTCGGCAGTTCTCGGGCCACTTCGTCAGGAGAGGGCATTCGGGCGATTTCTTCGGCAATCGTGCGGGCGGCGTCGCGATGACTGCTTTTTCCCTGGTGCGGCAGCAGTTTCCGAGTGTTTTCGGTGATGGCGTCCGCACTCACCTCACCGGGCAGGAGGCGCAGTCCGGCGCCCGCGGTGCTGAGTGCATCGGCGTTGGCGAACTGGTCGGCGCCTTGAGGGAGGATCAGCTGCGGGAGGCCGACGGCGAGCGCGCCCAGGGTCGTACCGCTGCCGCCGTGGTGCACGACGGCGTCGACGTGCGGCAACAACTCCGCTTGCGATACCCAAGGCCGTACTGTGACGTTGTCCGGTATGGCGCCCAGTTCCTCGGGGCGAACCCGTCCGGAGGCGACCACAATCCGCGCGCCGAGCGCTGCCAGTCCCCGGATGGCGGTCATGAGCACCTCCGGCGTGCCGAAGGCGGTGCCGAGCGTCAGATAGATCAGTGGTCGCGAAGTGGTGTCGCTGCGCCACGGGGAAGATGCCGGTTCGGAATAGGGAACCGGTCGCAGCTCGATGCGCTCGGTCGTCGCAAGGAAGTCCTTGTCCTGCAAAGACGGTGGGCAGATGTCGAGGTGTGGTCCGCCGGTGGGCACCTGGAGTCCGATCCCGTCGGGAAACATGCGGCCGAACCCGTGCCAGAGGCTGGGAACTCCGGCGCGTCGCGCGGCGACGGCAGCCCCCGGCAATCCCCATTCGTGCACGACGAGGTCGGGTCGAAGCCGTGCCAGTTCCGGTTCGAGGTCCTCGGCGTAGATCTCGTAGAACGAATCCGCGGGGCGAAAGGGCCGGAGCCCGTTTCTGCGCAGTGGCGGGTGAACGCTCTCGCCCGCGGCGAAATGCACCTCGTGCCCTGCCTCCCTGGCGGCGACCGCGAGCGGGATCAGCGGGTAGGTGTGGCCGACCGATGCGAGGGCGGCGAAGAGTACGCGCATGCGGATCAGTTCCACTCGGGGTCGAAGGGATGTTCCGATCAGATGTTCACATCATCTGATGGTGACAGTACCTCATCTGGGGTGTTTGCCATGATGGGCGGGTGAAGCAGGTGGTGATCGGCCTGGACGGACATGCCCTCGTCCTGAGTGATGTCATCCGCGGAGCCGGAGGAGAGATCTGGTCTGTCGGCGTCGAGGTCGTCGACACCGGACTACGTGCCGAGAAGACCGTGGCGTCTCACCACGCCGTGGGCTTTGACGATCTCGTCGAGTTCTTCGCCGGAATGGCGGAGAACTGGCACGGGTGGGCAGGTGACCGTGTTTACGAGTCTCTTGAGCACGATCTCCGGATTGTGGGACGACATCTCGGAAGCCGAGTCTGCCTGGTCGTCGAATTGGCCGAAGCGTCCGATCCCGACGGCTGGCGCGCCGAAGCGACCTTCACGGTGGACGCGGGTGAACAACTCAGCGCCGTCGCCGATGATCTCGCGGCACTCCTTGGAGTCGAGTAACGCGATGGGTCACCAGTCGATCGGCGCCGCGAGGCGGTTTGCGCCTCGTGTCCGCGGTGCGAACAACGCCCGGCCGGACGTCACACTTGGCGTACCAAACCGGATTCCCAAGCCCACACGGCGATCTCGGTGCGGTTGCGAGCCGCGATCTTGCGCTGGATCGACGCGAGATGGGTTTTGACGGTGGACAGGGAGATCGTCAGCTCCGTAGCGATCTCGGCATTCGTCCGACCGCGTGCGATGGCCCGGGTGACGTCGAGTTCGCGCTGGCTCAGGGCCGGGTCGGGGCGGCGGGCGCGACGCCGGATCGGGGAGCCGGTGAAGTGGGCGAGCAGCCGGGTGGTGATCGACGGCGACACCAGGGCTTCGCCGTTCGCGGCCGCGTGCACGGCTTCCACCAGCAGGCCGGGACCGGCGTCCTTGAGGAGGAATCCGCAGGCGCCGGAGCAGAGCGCCTCGTGCACCAGTTCGTCGAGGTCGAACGTGGTGACGACCAGAACGCGCAACGGGTCCTTCACGTCGGGGCCCGCCAGTTGCCGGGTGGCGGTGAGGCCGTCGATCACCGGCATCCGGATGTCCATCAGCGTGACGTCCGGGCGGAGCTCGCGGGCCAGCGCCACCGCCTGCTCGCCGTTTTCCGCTTCGCCGACGACTTCGACTCCGGGCACGCGCTCCAGGATGAGCCGGAACCCCGTGCGCACCATGGCCTGGTCGTCGGCCAGCAGGACTCGCAGCGTCACTGGGCCGAGCCTCCTTCTCTGGGCCGGGCCGCCGCCGCTCCACCCGGGAGAGGCAGTTCGGCGAGGACCCGCCAGCCGCGCTCGCCGTGTTCACCGGCGGACAGCCTCCCGTCGAGTGCCGCGATCCGCTCGCCCATCCCGATCAGCCCGTAGCCACCGGCCGATCGGCGTGCGCGGCTTGGCCGCAGCCCGTCGTCGACGACCTCGACCCGGAGGTAGCGCTGGTCGTCGGCGGGCTCGACCGTGACGGTGATGACGCGGGCGTCCGCCGCGTGCTTGCGCACGTTCGTCAGCGACTCGAGCACCACGCGGTGGACGGTCGACACCGTTTCCGGCGCGATCGCGAGGTCCGCCAACCCCGGTGCCAGCCGCAGGGTGACGCCTTCTTGTTCGCCTGCCGCGGCTTCGACGGTCCTCACCAGGTCCCTCGCGACGACGGGCGACGTGTGCCCGGGGTCGCGCAACATCATGACCAGGCGCCTTACCGCGGCGAGGGCTTCCGCGCCGGCGTGCTCGATCTCCTTGATCAGGTCATGTTCGGGACCGTCGGCCAGGACCACGCCGGCGGCTTGCGTCCGAACCACGACCCCGGTGATGTGATGGGCGACCAAGTCGTGCAGCTCTCTCGCCAATTCGAGCCGCTCCCGTTCCCGCGCGGCCACCAGCGCGGCCTCGCGACGGGCGTCGCCGTCGCGCAGGATCAGGCCGATCATGATGCTTCCGCCCCACAGCAACGCCCACAGCACCGCGACGGTCAGCGTCGTGGAGGAGTCGCCGTACCGCAGGACCGGGGCGGCTGCCATCGCGAGGCCGCTGAGTACCGCGAGCACGCCGGCGAGACCGCGGGACACCCGGTGACAGGCCGCTCCGGTCAGCAGCATCAACGCCAGGATCTCGGGATCACCGTCGATCTGCGCGGCGGGTTTCCCGAGGAAGCCCACGGCACTGCAGACCAGTGAAAGCCCGATCGCCGCGCCGGCCAGCGCCGCGGTTCGCTCCGGGAAGCGGCGCCGCAGCAGTGCGAGCACGACGATCACCACGCCCGCCGCGAAATAGAAGATCTCTCCCGGAGGAGCCGGGCCGCGCGGGATCAGCCGCCGGAGCAGCTGTTCGAGGTTCAACCCGACCAAGACCACGAACTCGGCGATCACCAGGCCACGGACCGGCCGCGTGGTGGTGGTCGGGAGCACCGGCTGTCCTTCCTGCTTCGTCGGGCGTTCAGGTGATCATCATGCCCCGGAACCACGGGTGGTGACGGACGACTGTCCGCCACCACCCGGCGATCAACGGGGCTCGGCCGCGCAAGCGAGGTCGCGCTCCGGGCGCTGTCCCGTGGTCAGGAACGTGGTCGCCGCGGTGTCGGCGCAGTGATTCCCGAGGTAGGGATAGACGCCGTGCCCGCCCGCGTCGACGGTGACCATCCGGGCCCGGTCTCCGAACGCCTGGCGCAGGCGCTCGGCGCCGACCAGCGGCGTCGCGGGGTCTCGCTGGTTCTGCAGCATGAGGACGTTCGAAGGGCCTCGGTCACCGATCCTCACCGGCGGTTCGGTGGGCGATGGCCAGAACGCGCAAGGCTGGACGTTGGCCCCGGCGGCGCCGAACATCGGGTGGCGGAGCCTGTCGAGCGCGACGGTGGCCTGGTAGGTGCCCACCGACCGTGGCCAGCGTGAGTCGGCGCAGATCACGTGGTAGCGACCGGAGATCAGGTTGTCCACATTGGACACGTTGGCGCCGCCGAGCGGCGGGAGTGGCTGGCCGGTGTCGATGGCCTGCCAGATCTTGGCCACCAGCGGCATTCCCGCGTCACTGAACAGGAAGCCGTAGGTGAGCATCCGGAAGGCGGCGCCGTCGACGTCCTGCGCGGGTTTCTTGTCCAGCCGCCCGGCGAGCTCGAAGTACTTGGCGGTGATCTGTTCGGGAGTGGAACCCAAGTGGTAGGTCCCGTCCTGAGCGGCGGCGAACTTCGCGAAGTCCGGGAAGCGGTCGTCGAAGCCCTGCGCGTAGAGCCTGTCGTTGGCGTAGTCCCAGCCGCCAGGATGGACGTTGCTGTCGAGGATGATCCTGTCGCCGCGCTGCGGGAACAGCGTCGTGTACACGGCACCGAGGTGGGTGCCCCACGAGTAGCCGGCGAACGAAATCTTCTCCTCGCCGAGCGCCGCGCGGATCCGGTCCATGTCGCGCGCGGTGTCGGCGGTGCTGATGTGCGGCAGCATCCAGGAGGTCTTCGAGGCGACGCACTGCTGTGCGATGGCCTTCGACTGCTCGGCCCGCTTCGCCACGTCGGCGGCGTTGCGCGCGTACGGCGGGACGTTGCCCACCGCCTGCTGCTCCGGTGTCAGATCGCAGGTCACCGGGGTGCTGTGCCCGAGGCCGCGCGGATCGAAGCCGATCAGGTCGTAACTGTCCAGCACGCTCTGCGGAAGTTTCGCCGCGGCCAGCTCGGCCGGGAACTTCAGCCCCGGGGACGGTCCGCCCGGGTTGGTCAGCAGGACACCTCGGCGCTTCTCGGGGTTCTTGCTGGCCAGCCGAGAGATGGCGACGTCGATCTGACGGCCGCCGGGGTCCTTGTGGTCCAGCGGGACCTTGATCGTCGAGCATTCGAGACCGGGTGCGGCGGAGTCGGCCGGACACGGACCCCACCGCACCCCGCCCGGCGACGCTCCCGCCGGTACCCCGGCGAGCATCCCTGTCCCCAGGACGCCGATCGCGAGCGCGATGGACCACGTCTTTCCCATCCGATACCCCTCCTTCGAACGTCGCCCGAAGACCGGTGACCGGCCACGAGCTGTGAGTGAATCCCATTCTGTTGATCGGAGGGTGATCGCACATCGAGCCTGAGAACGGTTCCGGGCCGTTTCGTACCGGTCAAAAGGACTAGGCCTGGTTCAAGGCCCGTTCGATCGCGCGGCGTGCCCGGCCGGCGGCCGCTCGGTCGTGCTGGAGCTGCATGGCCGCGTTCAGGGCCAGTCCGGCGGCGACGATCTCGAACAGCGCCTGGTCGACGTCGAATCCGGCGGGGAGCTCGCCGTTCTCCACTGCCGCGGTCAGGTCCGCCCTCAGTTGCCCTCGCCAGCGCGACCACACCTCGGCCACCGCGTCGCGGACGCGGCCGGGGCGGCCGTCGTACTCGGTGAGCGCCGCGGTCATCAGGCAGCCGCCGGGCAGCAGGGGTTCTTCCAGGTAGCCGACGGAGCCGGCACAGACCGTGCGCAGCCGCCGAAGACCGGGAGGCTCGGCGAGCGCGGGCTCGACCACCCGGTGCCAGAAGTCCACGAACGCCTTGTCCAGCGTGGAGATCTGCAGTGTCTCCTTGGTGCCGAAGTGTTTGTGCACGCCGGACTTGCTCATCTCCAGTTCCTCGGCGAGCCGACCGATGGTGATGCCGTCCAGCCCTTCCTCGGAGGCGATCTCGGCGGCACGGACAAGGATCCGGCTCTTGGTGGCCTGCGCGTCGGCCGCTGAGCGTCGGGGTGACATGTCTTGAGAATAGCGTACGTGCGTACGCTAAATTCGACGGTGACCCGAAGACGAAGGAGCGCGAGATGCGGGTGTGAAGGCTGGGCTGGGCCGGACTGGAGACCGAGGCGGGTGGTGAGCGGCTGGACCTGACCGCCTGACCGCGACGGTCACGCTGTCGCAGTTCTCGCCAATACCGCGCGCGCGTTGGCGAAGGCCGTGCGAAGTGCCTGCTCCGGTGCGGGATCCCAGGACCGGGTGGTCACGACCATGTCGTCCGGGTCGGGTGAGCCGAGGCAGTACGGTGCCAACGCGGAGAAGAAATCCGCTGGGGCGAGCGAACTCTCGGGAGTGTGCACGCCGGGTTCGGCGCTCGAGAGCAGTCCGAGCGCGACGCCCAGAGGAATCCCGGTCACTTCCCCCATGGTGGTACCGGGTAGTTGCGCCAGCGCGCACCCGGCCGCGGCGGGCCGTCCGTGACGGGTTCCGTTGGCCAGCGCGAAGATCGGGGGCAGCCGCCCGGGCCCCAAGGTCCGTTCGAAGGTGCTCGGCAGCACGCGTTCGGCCCGCTCGATGATCGACGCGGCCCGGTGTGGTGACAGGATGCCCCGGTCCACGGCGGCACCGATCGCGGCCATCGCCGTCATCACGCCGGGCCCGGCGAAGGTGACATTGACGCTCGTCGTGCCGGGAAACATGCGCGGGAGCGTGAGCGCCTCGGGATGGCCGAAGGTCCGCACGGTTCGCCGACCGACGCCGGGATAGTCGATCCGGACCGGTCGCAGCGGGCGTTCGTCGACGGCCCGGCCGTGCCGGGTGACGCGGATCGTCCCGGTGACCTGCTGGATGCCGTGCACCACCGCGGCGCTGGGTTTGCCGTCGGGGGCCGCTTCGGGCGGCGCTGCCTCAAGGCTCCACCCGGTGATGATCTCGTCCACGGAGTCCAGCTGGGTTGCGGCGAGAACGGCGAGCAGATTGGTGATCCCTGGACTCGCGCCGATGCCGACCACCGCGGTGACGCCCGCCGAACGGGCGAGAGCGTCCAGTTCGAGCATCGGGGCGATCGGCTCCCAATCGTCGCAGATATCGAGGTAGGAGCATCCGGCATCGATCGCGGCGCGCAGGATCGGTTCCCCGAAACGGAAGAACGGCCCGACGGTGTTGAGCACCACGTCGGCATCGGCGAGAGCCGCCCGCAATGCCGGAGTGTCGGTCACGTCCAAGGCCAGGCTGCGCACGCCGGGCCCCGTGGCGGCCGCGGCGCGTTCGGCGCGGCCGCCGTTCAGGTCGGTCACGGTCAAATCGGTGACCTGCTCAAGGCCGGCCGCGACACGACAGGCATACCTGCCCATGCCTCCGGCGCCGCCCAGTGCCAGTACTCGCATGCCTCGGCTCCCCGCTGATATATTTACTGTCGTGTCAGTCAATAAAGTAGGGCGGCCTAGCAAGGCTCGTCAACGCATGGGAGAAATCCTGCGGGCCATGACGGCGGTCGTGGCCCGCGACGGACTGGCGGGCATCACCATCGCCAACGTCGCCGCGGCGGCCGGGCTGCAGCGCACCCTTGTGCTGCACTACTTCGGCAGCCGCGACGAGCTGATGGCCTCTTTCATCACCACTGCCGTCGCCGAGTACGGCGATCGCATGGTCGGTGGCGACGGGCCCGAGCGCGAGCCGATCGAAGCGCGGCTGGACCGGCTGTTCGAACCCGGCACCTACCGCAGCCGCGAGGACTTGGTGATCTGGGCCGAACTGGTCGCCAAGGCGGCCAGGGACCAAACCGTCCGGCAGCGTCTGCACGAGTTGTGGACCGGCCGATGGCTACCCGAGATCGAGCGACAGCTCGGCCTCGCGTACCCGGACGCCGACGCCGAGCGCGTCGAGCAGGTCGCCTACGCCCTGGCCTGCTTGGTGGAAGCGCACTGGTACTTCCAGTTGCAGGGAGTCGACGACGACCGGAGGCGACGGCAGGCACAGCAGGCCGCCCGGACTCTGCTCACCACCCTCGGCGCCTAGTGTCTCGGCGGTGAAGATCTGGATGGAGCCGCCTGCCAAGACCGACGTCGAAGCCGTTGTTCGTCGCTGCTTCGGCCTCCTGCGGGATGGAAAGATCCTTGAGGCCGAACAACTCGTCGATCACACGTCGGTCAAGCACGTGCTCAAATCGCTCTGGGCAGGTTCCTTCGGTGCGAGCCTTGATTCGGAGCCCGCTGCCGGCGAGTGGGAACGCGACTCGTCCTGGCTCGGCGAGCTCGACCTGGGGAGCTTCGCATGGGGTGACTCCGGCAGCAATCTGTACGTCGAGATCTCCTTCCGAGAGCAGACGATCGAGGTGGCCTTGGGCTTCTGGGTCAAACCTGTCGACGCCGGTTGGGTCGTCTCGGGACCGTCCACGCTCTGGTAGTCGTGAGTGGCGTTTCGGGTTAGAACCCGAAACGCCACTCACGACCCCCTCCGAATAAGCGGTGGTCCGGGCCGAACTCGGTGTGCCAGAGTGACGAAATGTCCACCAGGTTCACTGATCGCGATGAACCCCTGAGCTACCTGCTAACGGGGTCGGTCCTGGTGCGCTGCCCACGATGTACCGGGCAGGCGGTGGCGTCTTACTCGCGGGTGAGCTGCACGGGATGCGGCTATGCCAAAGTGGACGGGCACCCGGGCGCCTCGATCGGCCAGGTGGAGTTCCGTGCTCACGGCCGCTGCCGGAACTGCGGGCGGTCGGTGACGCAGTGGCGAAAGCGATGGCGGCGTGCCGAGCCGCGCACTCTGCCGGTGTCCTGCCCCGGCTGCCGGACCGCGACCGAGCTGCCCGTGTCGTCGACGTGGTCCTGGTCCGTTCCGGCGGTTCCCCGGTATCGCGGTCTGGAGCTGTGGCTGCAAACCCCGTGCAGGGGAGAGACCCTCTGGGCGTATCACGAAGCCCACCTGGACTACTTGGAAAGGTATGTCGCGGCGGGACTCCGCGAGCAGGTGCCGAACCGGAACAGCAGTCTGGCCAGCCGCCTTCCGGCCTGGATCAAGTCGGCGAAGAACCGCGACGACGTCTTGCGTGCCTTGAGTCGAATGCGTGCTTCCTTGCCCTCAGGGGAAGCGTCAGCCGGCCTCGCGTAGTTGCGCGGCCGCCTGTTCGACCAAGGGTGGCGCGGTGGCGATGACCTGGTCAAGGGTGCTGCGGGCGGTGGTCAACTCGGTGATCGCGGCGCTGAGCCTGGCGCGTTCGCGATGCAGGTCCAGCAGGAGTTCGGGACAGTCGGCAATGAGTTTCCCGCCCTCGGAACCCATGCAGGGCAGCAGATCCGCGATCGTGGTGGTGGAAAGGCCCGCGGCGAGCAGATTGCGGATGTGTTCGACGGTGGTCACGTCCGCGTCGGTGTACACGCGGTAGCCGCTGGGGAGTCGCTCCGGCCGCAGCAGGCCTTGCTCCTCGTAGTAGCGCAGCAGACGCTGGCTGACGCCGGTCCTGCGTTCCAGTTCGCTGATGCGCACGACGCCTCCGAAATTCGCGCTTGACTTTCACATCTATGTGAGACATTAGCGTCGCGGTATGTCCGACCGACAACTCCGAATCTCCGCGGGGCCCCGTGAGTGGCTCGGCCTCGCCGTGCTGGTGCTGCCGACCGCGTTGCTGTCCATGGACGCCACGGTCCTGTACCTGGCGCTTCCCAGTCTCGCCGCCGATCTGGACCCGAGCCCGGGCCAGCTGTTGTGGATCTCCGACGCCTACGGCTTCCTGGTCGCGGGTTTCCTCGTCACCATGGGCACGCTGGGCGACCGCGTCGGCAGGCGCCGACTACTGCTGATCGGTGCCGCGGTCTTCCTGGTCATTTCGGTACTGGCGGCCTACGCGCCGTCTGCCGAGCTGCTCATCGTCGCCCGCGGGCTGCTCGGGATCGCCGGCGCGACTCTCATGCCGTCCACCCTCGCGCTGATCGGGAGCATGTTCCGTGATCCGCGCCAGCGGGGAGCCGCCATCGGGCTCTGGTCCGCGGGTCTGTCGGCGGGAGTGGCGCTCGGCCCGGTGGCAGGCGGGCTGCTGCTCGAATGGTTCTGGTGGGGTTCGGTGTTCCTGCTCGCCGTCCCGGTGATGATCCTGCTCCTGATCACCGGCCCGCTCCTGCTGCCGGAACAGCGTGACACCGAACTCGGGAAACTGGACCTGGCGAGTGTGGCCTTGTCCCTGGCGGCCGTGTTGCCGATCGTCTACGGCATCAAGCACCTCGCCGAAGGCGGGTCGGCACTGCCGGGTGCGATCGCACTGCTGCTCGGTGGTGGTGCCGGGATCGTGTTCCTGCGACGGCAGCGGCAGCTGAGCCTCCCGCTGATCGACCTCCGGCTGTTCGCCGCGCGGCCGTTCCGCAACGCGCTGTTGATCCTGCTCGCCGCGCTCGCCTGCGTCGCCGGGGTCTATCTTTTCGCCGCGCTCTATCTCCAGCAGGTGACCGGGCTGTCACCCCTCGAGGCCGGTCTGTGGCTGGTGCCCTCCGCGGCGGCGATGGTGCTCACCTCGGTCGCGGCACCCGCAGTGGTTCGCCGGATGCCGGTTCACCGGTTGCTCGCGTGGTCGCTGGCGGTGTCGGCGGCCGGCTTCTTCGTCTTGGCCTGGACTCCGGAAGAACAGGGGGTTGCGCCACTGGTCGCCGGACTCGTGCTGATCTACCTCGGTCTGGGGCCGGTGATGGCGCTGAGCACGGACATCGTGGTCAGCGCGGCGCCGCCCGAGCGGGCCGGTGCGGCGTCGGCGTTGTCGGAGACCAGTGTGGAATTCGGGCTGGCGCTCGGAGTGGCGGTGCTCGGCAGCATCGGCACCTTCGTGCAGCGCGGGCACGGCTTCACGCCGGGACTCGTCGTGGTCGCGGCGATCGGGGTGGTGGTGTTCCTCGGCCTCGCGGTCCTCGCCGGCCGACGGGCTTGAGCGCCCGGCTCGGCCCGGAGTGGTCTCCGGGCCGAGCCGTCTCGCGAGCTACTTCGTGCAGTGGATCCCGGCTTCACCGCGGTACATCACGAAACTGATCTTCACCGAGTACAGGTGGATGGTCACGCACTGATCGGGCGTGTACCCGTAAACCGACGCGTGATCGTAGGCCTGCTGCAGCGCCGTTCGCTTGGCCGACGCCGAGGTCTTCTCGACGGTCGTCCCGAGGAACGCACGGGTCTCCTGGACACTCTCCGAGGCGCTCGCCACCGTCGGCGCGAGTGTCATGAGTCCTGCGAGGACCGCGGCCCCCGCGCCACGGGCGATCATTCTGGTCATACTTCCCTCTCCTTGGGTTCTTCGGCGAGTGCTGCGTCAGCGCTGGCAGTAGAGCCAGACGGTCGCGCTGTAGTAGCTCGTGTGGGACCGGACGTCGGCACTGCGCCGGTAACACTGCGAGTCCAGCCAGCCCGTGTTGCGCGCGAAGGTGCGGGCGACGCGTTCCGCCGACGTGATGGCGTCCGACGGATACGGGCCGATGCCGGTGGCGTAGAAGTCCCCGGTCTCCACGGCGAGAGCCGGCGGCGCCGACACGGTCACCGCGGCCACCGCCAGGGCCGCTGCGATCAGCAATTTCTTCATGAGAACTCCCCCTCCAGGTCGTCAGCCAACATTGACCGACACCCCTCAGTCATTCATCTCAGCTAACGTGAGAGACGTTATGGGAGCTTCTTGACGGTTGTCAATCCCAGATGAACAGACAACCGGGTAGCGTTCATCTCAGCTAATGGAGGTGATGATGACCGAACCACGGGCAACGACGCTCACCGAACGGATCGACCGCCTCTTCCAGGTGGTCCGACGGCCCAACGGTGAGCAGTACAGTCACGAGGAGGTGGCGCGAGCCTGCCGGGAGAGCACCGGGGAGTCGTTCTCCGCCGCCTATCTCTGGCAACTGCGGACAGGCCGCAGGGACAACCCGACCAAACGGCACCTCGAAGCGCTCGCGGGGTTCTTCCAGGTGCCGCCCGCGTACTTCTTCGACGACGAGCAGGGGAGAGCTCTTGCCGAAGAGGTCGAGTTGCTGGGAGCTTTGCGCAACGTCGCAGTACGGAACCTGGCGTTGCGTGCGGTGACGTTGTCCGAGGAGGGGCTCGGCACCGTGGCCGATATCGTCGAGGCGATCAAGCTGCGGGAGTCCAGGCGCAACCAGGGGGAGTAGCCAATGTTCGGCAGGAAGAGTGCGCTCTGGCGCAGATGTGAGCGGATCGCGTCCGCTGTGCGACTACCGGATCCGTTCGAGGTCACCACGTTGTTCGGTGAGGTCGCCGCGATGCGGGGGCGGCCCATCGAACTGGTGGCGCTCCAGGCTCGGCCGGGAGCGCCGTGCGGGGTGCTCGCGGCCACCGATCGAGCGGACTACGTCTTCTACACGCAGGACACGTCCCCCTTGCACCAGGTGCACATCCTGCTGCACGAACTCGGTCATCTGCTGTGCGGGCACGTCGAAGGCGAGGTGCTGCCGGAGACGGTGGCCGCGCTGATCACGCCCAGTCTGTCGGTGGACCTGGTCCGCAGGGTGCTCGGCCGCACGACGTACGCGCAGGAGCAGGAGAAAGAGGCCGAACTCGTCGCGTCGTTGCTCATGCGCCGCGCCGTGGGCGCCGGGCCCGGATCCGATCGGCTGCGCCACGCTCTCGGCTCGTGATCAGCTACCTGTCCGCCGGGCTGCTGGCGCTGATCGGCCTCGCCCGGCTGGTGACGGTCCGCACCGGGCCGAAGCATCTGGTCACGTTCTTCCTCAGCATGGCGGCAGGCCTCGCCGTCTCCGCCGAGACCACGGTCCGGTTGCTCGGCGACGAGCTGCTCCCGCGGCTGGTCACCAACGCGCTGCAACTGCTCGCGATGCGCGCGCTGGTGCAACTGGTCCGCAGTACCCGGTCGCCGGAGAAGCCGACACCGTTCTGGCCGATCGTGCTGTGCTGGGCCGTGATGGTCCTGTGTTACCTGGACATCGCGCCACATCGGCTCGAGGTGGGCACACCCGAATTCCAATGGCGCTTGAGCGTCGTGGTCTATCAGGTGGTCCTCACGACGTACGGGGTCACGTGCCTGGCGATGTTCACCCGCACCCTGGCCCGCAGCGCCGCGGGCCGTCCACGAGGGACGTTCCGGACAGGGCTGCGGATCCTCGTCTGCGCCGCGGTCGCGACCATCGGATGGGTGCTGTTCTCCGGGCTTCCGTCGCTGTGGCTGGAGATCACCGACCTCGCGGACCTCGATTTCATGCCGCGCGCCCGCCTTCTCGGACTCTGCGCGATGGTGCTGTGGGTTCTCGGCGGACTGTTCACCACCTGGGACGGTGCTCTCCGCCTGGTGCGTGCGTGGCAAGGGATCCGGGCGGTCACACCGCTGTGGAAGGAGCTCGTCGCCGCTCACCCGCAGATCGCCCTGCCCGTGCGCCACGACATCGAGTTCAAGCTGTACCGCAGGCTGATCGAAATCCGTGATGGCGTCTTGGCGTTGCGGGCACACGTCCCGCCGCACCTCGGGGACTGGCTGCGCACCCCGGTCGACGAACCCACGCGCGCCGCCGCCGAAGTCGCGGCGGCGCTGGTGATGCGTGAGGCCGGCCGGAGCTGGCCACACCATCCGGCGGGCGCGGACGAGGCGCAGCCCAGCATGCGGGAGGAAAGCGCCTGGCTGAGCGCGGTGTCGTCCGCGTTCACGCACTCCCTCGTCGTGAGGGAGGTGCGGGAACGCGCGGTGGCGTCCGCCGCGGGGCGTAGAGACGATGCATGAGCAGTTCGAGGGGGCCACGGTCGAAACGCCGAAGCCACAAGAGAGCGAACGCGACGTTCACCAATCCGACGAAGGTCCAGAGGCCGACGATCCACCACGGACGGGCATCCGCGAAACGCTCGGCGAGCCCGAGTCCCCAGCCATAGCACAGGAAACCGGCAAGCAGGTTCTGGAGTACGTAACAGGAGAGAGCCGTTCGGCCGACCGCGATCAGTCCACTTCGGACAGATCCCGGCTTCTCACGCATCCGAAGTGAGAGATGGGTGACCAAGGCGAGCAGGCCCAGGGCGACGAGTGGTGGCAACAGGTACCTGTCGACGAGCAACCAGTCCGGCCCGCTGAAACCGGTCAGCACGTTCAGCGGCAAGCCGACGGCGAAGCCCAGCACGAGCAGTCGCGCACGAAGCTGTGCGCCCTTCTCGGTGTCTTCGAAGACACCGGCCCTCCGCAGCCGGGAACCGAGCAGGAACAGGACGACGGCGGAGGGCACGATCAGGATGGTCTCCGCCCGCAACATCAGGAACTCGTTGAAGCGGACGGCGACCTGCGCGGGCCAGCTGGCCGTCGTGGCGGGGTCGACCGGGGCCGCCTCGCCGGAAACGCCCGGTCCGGCCACGAGCAACGCTGTCGCGGCGAGGATCAGCGTGGTGTACACGCCACCCACCACGACGACGACGTTGCGGACGACCCGATCGCTCCGGCCGACGAGGTACGCGACGAGCAGCGACGTGAGCCCGTAGGCCATGAGCACGTCGCCTTCGAAAACGAGCAGGTAGTGCGCGACCCCTTCCATGAACAGAATTCCCGCCCGGAGTGGATACCTGCCAGGCCAGGAGACACCGCGCCTCCGCGCGGACTGATACTGCAACTCGAGGCCCACGCCGAACAGGATCGTGAGCAGCGCGAGGAACTTGCCGTTGCTGAGCGTACGAAGTCCGATTTCGACGTGCTCCGCGACGCCGTTCGCGGTCCCGACGAAATCCTGGAAGAAGCCCGCGGGCCCGCCGGGATGCGCGAAAAGAAACACGTTCGTCCCGAAGGTGCCGAGGATCGCCACCCCCCGGAGTAAATCGAGAGAAGAAATCCGCCCACTACGGGATTGCTGCGCGGCGGTGGCCGCTGTCCGGTGGATCATGTCGTCGAGCGTGCCACCGCCCGCAACGGGCATCGTCCGTCGTTGGGACGATCTTGCCCTGGTCACTTGGTAGCAGTCCGGTCGTTCGTCGCCTTCGCTACCGGGTTCGGCCGAGTGATCCTTCGTGTGGGGTCGAAACCCGTTTGAGGGAAGGGCTATTCTGTCGCGCTCGCGTCCTGGCCTTTCGGGGCCACGGGGAGTGATCCGGTCACGAACCGTAGATCGTGTGCTGCCGACTGGTCCGACCGACTGTCATCCTTTCGATGCTCGGTCGTGTCGATCCAAGGGACTACAGGAAAAACGGAAGAGGTCGGGTTGGTCGGGAGCGCCGGCCCCGCCCACGATGACTTACTCCTCAATATGTGTGCGGCGTGATGAGACGGCTCTACTGCTCCGTTCGGTGACCGCCCGAGCGGCGTGGAGCCGAAGTCACCCCCACGCCGCCGGAAAGAGCCACATCCGGTTCACCTATTGCGAGCGCAACACCCAGACGTCGTTGGCGTTCACCGCGACGAGGTCCGCGTCGCCATCCCCGTCCACATCGGCAGTGAGGGTTTCCTTCGTGCCGAAGAAGGAACCCGCGTACCACGGTTCCGGCGAGGAATAGCCGGTACCGGTGGAGCGCATCACCTGGACGTCGTTGTCGTTGATCGCGATGAGGTCCGCGTCGCCGTCGGCGTCGATGTCCGCGGTGAGGGTCTTCTTGCTGCCGTGGAAAGAAGTCGTCGACCACGACACCGGGGTGTCGAACCAGCGGTTCGCGGTGCCGGCCACCACTCTCGTGCCGGCGAGGTCGACGAGGATGAGGTCGGCCTTGCCGTCACCGGTCGCGTCCGCCGCCAGTGTCGCCTTCTCGCCGCGGATGGGCGGTGCCCACGCCGTGAGCGGCAGTGTCGTGGTGCCGTCCGACCTCGCCGCCAGGGTGGCCACGTCGAACAGGCCGATCACGTCGGTGTCGCCGTCGCCGTCCAGATCCGCTGCCAGGTTCCCGTAGTCGCCCGCGATGGTGTTGTTCAACCACTGCGAGGGTGTTCCGAAGCGTTCCACGCCGTAGTAGTCGACGATCGACCTCGCCACGAAGATGCCGCGGGGTGTCGAGGCCGTGGGCCGCCGGACCGCGATGGCGTCGGCGCGGCCGTCGTTGTCCATGTCGCCGACGAAGTTGGCGTTGCCGTTGAAGCCGCTGCTCAGGAAGTTGCCCGCACCCCAGTTCTGCTGCGGCTGGAAGCCGGAACCGTTCGAGCGCAGCACGTAACACCCGTACAGGTAGGTGTTGTAGCTGACCAGGTCGTCCTTGCCGTCTCCGTTGACGTCCCCCGCCATGACCGCGACCTGCGCCGTGAACGGTCCGGCCGACCACTGTTCCGGTACGGCGGAGGTCGCCGCCGCCGGCGGAGCGAGGGTCAGGGTAAGCAGACCGGCTACACCGGCCATCACCAAAGCACGCATCACGTCCCCTTCGTGTCGGCTTGCAGTACTCAAGTCGCGATGAACCGGGAACCGTTACGAGCGGGGCTTGACCTCAAGCAAACTTGAGATTTTATCGTGCTTTCATGACAGTGCAGCTGAACCACACCATCATCAACGCCACCGACCGGGCCGCGACGGCGGGTTTCCTGGTCTCGATCCTCGGGCTGCCCGAGCCCGCCGAGTTCGGCCCGTTCCTGGTCGTCCAGACCGGCAACGGGGTCTCGCTCGACGTCATGCAGAGCACCGAGGAGTTCTCCAGGCAGCATTACGCGTTCTTGGTCGAGGAGGCCGAGTTCGACACGATCTTCGGGCGGATCCGCGCCGGAGGTCTGCCGTACTGGGCGGGGCCGGGGCACCGCGGCGCCGGAGAGATCAACTCCAATGACGGCGGCCGGGGCGTGTACTTCGACGACCCCGACGGTCACGCGCTGGAGATTCTCACCCGGCCGTACGGATCCGATGAACACTGAATGAACAGCGCGTGGTTTCGATCTCGTCCTGCGCCGCTGAACTCGGGCTTTGCCAGTCGGAGCAACACCGGAAGCGCCACCGGTGGTACCTCCGCGACCGCATGATCCACTACCTTCGGTCGCACCTGAAGCCTGACAGCTGGAGCCGTCATGCCGACTCTGACCACCGTGGCCTGCTGGACGATCACCGCGTCGGACGACCTCGCGTGCGTCACCCACGCCGCTGTCGGCGAGTACTGGGCGCCGCGGGTGTGGAACGGACACGGGCTCGCGATAGCCGGGGCCGATCTCGCCGGTTTCGAGAAGGTGCTCGGCGAGGTGATGAAGCTGCCGGTCTACTGGCTGGCGCGGACCCGGTGCGGGAACATCGGAGCCGGGGACGCCGCGATCTGGTCGGAGCCGAGATGCGACCCGGACGACGAGTTCGTCTACCTCTCGGGTCCCTGCCGGGCCGATGGGCCGACGGCGGGGTATCGGCAGGTCTCGACGTTCGCCATAGACCTGGTCCACCTGCGCGGCCTGCGGATCAGGATCGCCGCGTACCGGGCGGCGTCGGCCACCTGCTGACGCCGGGGTCGAACCTGGCCGGGAAGGGGCGCTCGAAGGTGGCACCCCTCCCCGGCTCACCGGGTCAGTGGTCCCAGCGAATACCGATCCGCCAGTTGACCGGGTACTGCAGCTCGCCGACGGTCAGCGTGTAGTAGCTGGCAGGCAGCACGCAGGATTCCGTCTTCGCCGGCGCGTGGATGTAACCGCCGCCCGAGCAGTTGCCGATCGTCCACTTGAACCAGTGGTCAGGCGAGCCGGGTGCGGCGGTCGCTTCGAGGTCCACGTGGATGGTCCCGCCGGGGAAGAATCCCGACGCGAGCGAGCAGCTTGTCGCCGTAAAACACTCTTTCGGTCCAGCGCCGCCGGCGGCGCTGGCCACACCGGCCCCGGTGATCGCGGTGCCCAGTACCGTTCCGGCCACGATCGCGGCCGCTCCGATCTTCTTCACTATGACTCCCCAGTCAGATGTTCCGTTCGCTCGACGGCGAACTGCCGGAGACCCTACTCGACGGGATGAGCCGGCGTGATCCGGTCCGAGAATTCGCAGGCGAGGCGGCCGCGACGGGGACTCTGTGGTGTTCGTGCCGGCGCCATCGACACTTTCGTCCTCGCCACGTCGACGGCAAGATCTTCGTCAACCCGGCAGGTCGTTCCCGTTGACACATCTCGGAAAAGCGGTTCGACCGATTGTCCATTTTGGATCGATCGACGATGACGTCGGTCACACTCGCGGAGGGAACCCCTATGAGTAAAGAAAAGACGGCCCCATCGCGACCTCGGTCCGCCAGGCAGCCTGCGATCCATTCAGCGGGTGGTGTCACTCTCCAGGTACGGTTGGTCGGCTCATGCTTTCCGAGGAGTTGCCGACGCCGACACGGAGGAACGGTCCTATGACGCGACCCGAACCGGCCACGAAGAATCCAGACAAAGGGTACGTGGCTCTTTTAGGGTGGAGCCTGAACGCCGTGGAGGCGCTCGACCGGTTCGATCGGCGGTACGTCGTCGTGGCGCCGGACTGGGCCGAGAAGTACTGCGTGGAACACGACATTCCCTACCTGTCATGGAATTTCGAGCGGCTCAACGACCGTTCGCTGGAGATCGCCGAGACGCTGCAGCGTGAAGGCGTCGACGTCGCGATCCCGCTGTTCGAGGAAACCGTGGAGTGGGCCGGGGCGATCAACTCCGTGTTGATGGACAACCCGCGCCTGTTCGGCCAGGCCATGCTGCTGCGGGACAAGTCCCTGATGAAGCGCAGGGCGCAGCTCGGCGGGATCCGGGTCGGGATCTTCGAGGAGGCCCACGACCGCGACGACGTGATCCGCTTCCTCAAGCGCGTCAACCAGACGCTGCTCAAGCTCGACGGCGATCCGAACGACCCGATCCACCTCAAGGCCTTCGACAAGGCCGGCTGTCTCGGGCACCGCATCGTCCGCACTCCCGACGACGTCGACGCGATCCCGGAGGAGGAGTTCCCGGTACTGATGGAGTCGCACCTCGACGGCTGGGAGTTCGCCGTCGAGGCGTGGATCCACAACGGGAAGATCAAGTTCCTGAACATCTCCGAGTACGTGACCCTGGGTTACTCGGTGTTCGTGCCCGCGACTCCCGAGCTGGAGCGCTACCGGCCGCAGATCACCGCGCAGATCGAGAAGCTGATCAAGACCTTCGACATCGAGTTCGGCTTCGTGCACCCGGAGTACTTCGTCACGAACGACGGTGAGATGTACTTCGGCGAGGTCGCCTACCGGCCGCCGGGTTTCAAGGTGTTCGAGCTGCTCGAACGCGCCTACGGTTTCAACGCCTACCAGGGGCTCGCGCTGGCATTCGACCCGAAGACGACCGAGGAAGAGATCGATGCCTTCTTCCCGAAGGAGGTCGAAGACGCCGCCGGCGTCGCGGGCTGCTTCGGGGTCTACCCGCGTCGCCGGGTGGTCAGCGAACTGCGGATCCCGCCGGAGACCGAGGACCACGACTACTACGAGTCACACGACCTGTCGGCTCCGCTGGAGGAAACGGTGACCAAGCGGACCGCGTTCGGTACCCACTGGGGCCTGTTGTACTTCTTCGGCGAAGATTCCTATCAGATGCGCGAGCTGCTGAAGCAACAGGAAGAGTTCGACTTCTACGTCTGAGGGCGACCCCGGACCAGGAGACCGACCCGAGGGAAGCCTTTGAAACCGAACGGCGATGTTCCCGGCGCGGCCACCACGCTGGACAAGCGCGTGGCCTCGCTGGACGACGCGATCAGGACGATGGCCGAGACCCGCGACTTCGGCAAGCACACCAAGCTGCGGCGGATGCTGGAGGCGCTGCGGCGGGTGCTGGTGCAGCCTGGCGGTGCCGCGGCGGTCCAGGTCAGAGCGCGGGAGCTGGAGGAGGCGGGCCTGTTCCTGGGGACGGACTGGGCCACTCCGGAGATCCTGATCCCGGCGCTGGTCGGGCCGGGCCTGCACGCCGGGGACGCGGACACCGTGGTGATGGAGGCCTGCAGCGAGCTGCGCACGCTCGCCGTGGCCAGCGGCGACTACGCGCATCCGACGTTGTCCGCCGAGGACGCCCGCGAGTTCCTGTCCCAGGTGCTCGCGATGAATCTGGAACTGCTGTTCACCCCGCCCACCGAGGCCGAGCGGACCGGGCAGGGCCGGACCGCGCAGCTGATCAGGGACCTGTTCCGGCACGTCGCCGACGAGATCGGCTACGAAAGCGTCCTGGACAAGCTGGTCGAGGAGATCTGGCGGATCCTGCGCCAGCGCCCGATCCAGGTCGACCAGGTGCAGTCGCTGATCACCCGGATCGCGGTCTACCGGGGGGATCCGGAGGTCGACCTCGGCAACGCTTCCGGACAAGGCGTCGATCGGCTGATCAGCGCCCTGTTCGGCACCACGGAGGCCTGCCGGGAGGACCCGGGCATCGCGGTCTTCCGGTCCCGGCTGGAGGCGATGGACGACGGTGGCCTGCAGTACGAGGCGACCGGATTCGCCAGGGCGATGCACGACACCGGGCTGGTCTCGCCGTACCACGCCGAGCTGCTGCGGTTCCTGCGGCACAAGAGCGACTATCTGCTCGGGGAGGCGCTCGGCCTGTCCGACGTCGGCCGCAACAGCCTGCTGCGCCACCGCGACCTGATCCACCGGCTGATCGAGGTGGCGGTGCACACCCAGACCGCGCAGTGCGTCTACGGGCTGGCGCTGCTGCTCGACCGCGGCATCCTCCACTCGCCGCCGATGGTGCCCGCGCTGTGGCGTCAGCTCGGGCTCGAGCTGTCCGAGCCCGCGCGCGAGCGGCTGACGACGGTTTTCGGCGACGAGCCAGGGCCCGAGGCGCGGCTGCTCGCGGGCGTGCTGTCGATGCTGGGGCTGCCGCTGGGCGTCGGCCAGGGCGACAACCCGACCTGCCAGTCGGCCCGCGCGCTGTCGATGTGGGCGTACAACGACCCGGACTATCTGCTGCAGATCGTGGTCTGGGCCGCGCGGGACGACGAGGTCGTCATGCACTTCGAAGGCCAGCGGATCTCCTCGAACGACAGCGCCGGGGGCCTCGCGAGCACCCCGCCGTCGGACTTGGACCCGGTTTCGCTGCTCGTGGTGCCGCACCTGGACCGGATCTACGCCGAGATGGGGCGCCGCTGCCTCGGCAGGCCCGGCGATCCGCACCGCTGGGTCAATCCCGAGTTCCACGGCTGGTGGACCGCGCGCGGGTTCCGGATCAACGTCGACGTCGAGACCGGGAACCTGATCGAGCTCGACACCTTCCTGCGGCAGTTCCACGCGAGCTACCACCCGGCCTACAACGGGGGGCAGCCGCTGATCCACCCGCAGCCCGCCGGGGTCGCCGTCACCGACAGCGCCGCCCGCTACGTCGGCTGGCACGCGATCACGATCCTGCGGGTCGCCGCCGATCCGCACGAGGTCACCCGGGTGTACTTCTACAACCCGAACAACGACAGCGGGCAGGACTGGGGTGACGGTGTCGTGGTCTCGACCGCGGGCAACGGTGAGCGGTTCGGTGAAGCCTCGCTGCCGTTCGACCAGTTCGCGTCGCGGCTCTACATCTTCCACACCGACCCGCTCGAACACGGGGAGCAGGAGAAGGTGCCTCCCGAGGACATCACGCGGATCGTCGACTACATCGAACGAAGCTGGGGAGCGAACCGGTTGCCCGCACGCGGACTCCAGGCGGCGAAGGCGCCTCAGGAGCAAAGCCCGCCAACGGAGTGAACCGTTGGCGGGCTTCGAGGTGCGCCGGACGTTAGCCGGTGACGTCGAGATGCGCGGAAACCGGAGTGGGCTTGGGTGCCTTCCCGCCAGGCCGGGGCTTTTCCGCGGGCTTCGTCGGTTTCGGGGTGGCGCCCGGGGCCTTGGCACAGGTGGACGACGCGATGTCGAGAGTCTGTGTCTTGCCGAGGATCCTGGCCGACACGGCGGTCACGGTAAGCGTGCCGTCCGCGTTCTCGGTCTGCTTGTTCACCACCAGTTCGAGCAGCGACGCCAGCGGGACGGTGGTGTTCGGCGGGACCTGGTCGAGCTGGATCGCCTTGCCACCGGCCTTCAGATTCGCGATCGACACCGACCCCTTGCCGTCACGGCATTCGGACTTGATCACCTCGGCGCTGAGCCCGGGCAGGGCGACGCCGGCGGGCAGCACCCCGAGGTTCAGCGAGAGACCGGCGACACTCGATTTCGCGTGCCCCGGCGTCACTTCGGCGTTCAGCGCCCGAGCGCTGATCAGTGCCGGGCCGGGGTTCGGCAGCGCCACCGAGGCGAGCGATTCCTTGCCCGGCCCGGAAACGGCGGGTGTGCGGGGAATCTTGACGAGACCGGACGCGGCGAGGGCGTACGCGGACTCGGCGGGGGCGGCCGTGGCGGGGGTGGCGGCGAAGACCAGACAGGCCGCCACCGTGCAGGCGAGCACGCCGGTTGTACGTGGGGACAAGGAAATTACCTCCATGGTTTCGGGGTTTCAGGCGATCTGCACGACGGTGCCGAGCGGCAACTCCACGAGGCGGTCGAGCGCCTCGCGGGTGACCCGGATGCAGCCGTCGCTGGTTGCTTTGCCGACGAAGCTCTCGTCCGGCCAGGTGTGCAGGCCGACCGTGCCGGGCCCGCCACCGAAGGTCTCGTGTGAATCGGAATGGTTGCTCAGCGGCAGCACGATCGGGCTGTAGGTGTTCACGCTCTCCTTGATGGAGGCGAGGATGAACGCGCGGCCGGTGGGCGTGGGGTGCTCGGCCCTGCCGGTACCGATGGTCCACGAGCCGGTCGGCTTGCCCGCTTCGAGGATTTCCAGGCGGAATTTGCCGAGATCGACCGTGACCTGGAAGTCGTTGTGCGCCGATTCGACGGTTTCGGGCGTGGCGTGCAGCCAGCCTGTCGCGCCGTTGGGCCGCACGGGAAGCAGTACCTGCGCCCAGTCGCCCTGGCGGGCGATCACCGGAACCCAGGTCGGCGAGCCGATCTGAGTCTCCGGCAGCCGGGCGATCGGTTCCGCGCCCGGGGCTCGGTAGACCGCCACGTCCGTGGTCGGGTGCAGCACTTCACCCCCGGCGGGGAGTGCGGCGGCCGGGTCGGCGGGTGCCGAGTCCAGCTCGCCGAAGGTGTTCGCTTCGGGCAGTGCGGCCAGTGCCTCGGGCGACGGCGACAGCGTGGCGACGGGGGCCGCTGCCGCACCGCCTGTCGTGGTACCGCAGCCGGACAGCGGCAGCACCACCAGCACCAAGGCGAAGAGCGCATGAACCGCACGAGGGCGTGCGCCACCGCAAGAGGTCTGCTGTTGGGTCATTCAGTGCCTGTCCTTGCGCAGAGTTATCCGCAACGGGATGTGAATCCGGAATGGACATCTCTAACAGCAAGGCACTGCGTTAATCAATGAAAACGATAAGTGATCAGATCGGATCTGCCTGGTGTTTTGCGGAGTTTCCGCAGGTCAGGTGCCTCTGGATAGTTCACTCGATCAGGGTGGGAATGCGAATTCGGTAACGCTGAGCCAAACCTACTCTGCGTGGCTTTCGCTGCGTCCTTCCGGAGGGTGACGCTGAAATGCTCGGCCTCGATGATCACGCGGAGTGTTCGTAATCGAGTTTGTCGGTTCAACGGTGGTAGATGCCGCTGATCCGGCGTTGCCACCAAGGCCGATCGGGCGGTCCGGCGGGATCGGGCAGGGTCTTTCGGCGTATCTCCTCGTCGAAAGGGCGGATGAGAGCGAGCAGGGCAGTACGGCTTCGCGACGGAAGTGCTCGGAGCGCCAGGTCCAGGGTTTCGCGTGCCAGGGGCTCGCAGCATGGACAGCCGAGAGTCCAGTGTGCTCGGTACTGGTGGGCGACGCGGGCATAGCGCTGCAACTCGCGGAACGCGGTCGCGATGTCCCCTGGCCGGAGCCAGGTCGCCTCGACACGGTGAATGTCCGCCAGTACCCAGCGTGGCAACCCGGGTACGACGGAGAACTGCCGGAGGCGCGGGTGAACTGGAAGGTGCGCGCGGACAGCGGCGGGCGGTCTACGCGCCACGACCCTTTCCGGTTTTCGTCATGCCCGGATCATGCCACGGCCGCGCCGCGTGGTCAGGCGGCCATGCGTTCGCCGAGGCGTCGGGCGAGTTCGGCGATCTCGTCCTCCGGGATGTCGAGGTGGCCTCGTTCCGGAGCGAAGATTGCCGTCTGCTGCTGGTCGTAGGGCACGCCGGGTGGCAGTGGCGCGAGGTGCCAGTGGACGTGCCGGTTGGCTTGCTGGCTGCCGAGGGACAGCACGTAGAGGCGTTCGGTGGGGAGCAGGTCGGTGAGTGCGCGGCCCGCGCGATGCACGATCGCTTGGAGGCCGAGGTATTCGTCGGTGGTGAAGTCGGCGATGGCGTGTTCGCGGTGTTCGACCGGAGCGACGAGGAAGTGCCCGAGCACGGAGGGAAAGCGGCTGGCGAAGACGACGGCGTGGTCGTCGCGGTGGGCGATGTGGTGCGGATAGTCGGGGTTGCCGGCGAGCAGTTCGCAGACGAAGCAAGCACGTCGGGCGAGGTCGAGGTAGGCGTCGGGCTGCCAGGGCACACGTGTGGTCACCGGGGATGGATCGCCGCGCGCTCGGCGACGAACTCGAACCGGGGCGGCAGCGCCTTCCTGATGTCGTCGGCCGTCGCGTCGAGGAGATGCACCGGCAGCGGGCCGGTCATCCGGCCGTCGCGGTCGAACGCGTCCTGTTCGGCGGGCCAGGTCCAGAACCAGCCGAGCGGGAAGTCCAGTGTGGCCGCGAGCTCGCGGGTACGGTCCGGGTCGGTGCGCAGCGTGGTGGGCTGGCTGCCGAGCTGCCAGTGGTCCGCCACGAGCTCCCGCAGCCGTGCACGATCACCGGCGATCACCGGCGCGTCCCCGTCGGCAGGCCAGTAGGCGCTGAACGGCCGAGGTCCGAGCTCGCGAACGGCGTCGAGCCGGTCCTCGAGATGCTCGTAGCCGCCGAGCGAGTCGACGACGGAAACCGCCAGCCCGCGCCAGAAGAGTGGGATTCGCTCGTCGCTCGCGAGGTCCAGCAGCCGGGCCGGAGCGATGTCGCGGTGGACACCGCCGTGCACCCGCGTCGCGAGCAGCCCGGCCACCTCCTCCAAGGTGGACTGGAGGTGTTCCCGCCGGAGCCATGACGCCACCGCGGCGACCGCCTCCTCGATGTCCTGCGCACGCCACAGTCGTGCCGCGGTGACCGCGAGCGCGTCGTCCGCGTCGGTGTCCAGGTCCGCGACGGGCCTCCCGAGAGCGGCGGCGACCAGCGGATGGGCGGCGTGCGGTGTCAGGAGTCCTGCCAGCGCCTCGGGGGCGGCTTGCCTCACCGAGGTGATCCACAGCCACGTGTCCGCCGGATCCTCGTCATCGGGCCCCGCCCAGGCCGCGAGGCGCCCGGCCACCAGGTCGCGGGTGAGCACACCCAGGTCGCACGCCAACGCGAACGCGTCGTCGGCGACGTCACCACTCCCGTCCGCGACCGCGAGCAGCCAGTCCCGCTCGTCGCCGGTGACGTCCTGGCCGGCGGCGACGGCGCGCACCAGCCGCCGGACCGCGGGGCCGGTGGCGCGCCGGTCGCCGGCCGCCGGGAGCGGGAAGGGCTTGGTCACCACGAACGCCTGCTCCGCGCCCATGTCCAGCAAAGTGAAAGGCTCCGGCGCGGTGGCCAGCCGTCGTGCCACGTCCTCGTGCGCTCCGTGCCAGTGCACCAGGAGATCGTCCACCAGCTCACCTTTGCCCGTGAACGCCCGCTGGTGGGACTGCCAGTGCCAGAACGCGTACGGGGTCGTCGCGGACATGGCCCGGTCCGCCAGTTCCGCGACCGCGTCATCTCGGCCGTCGGACTGCGTGAACCGGCCCCGCGAAGGCGGGGCGAGCGTGAGGAAGCACGCGTCGTCGAGGGTGGCGAACCACTTCTTCAGTACGGTGAGGTCGCTCGCGGGGCGTTTGGCCATGACCCAGTATTTCCTGGGGCTCAGTCGTCCCAGGTGACCACTCCGTACTTGTGCGCCTGGATCACCGCCTGCACCCGGGTCGCGACCCCGAGCTTCGCCAGGAGCCGCTCGACGTGGATCTTCACCGTGCCCACGGCGATGCCGAATTCCGAGGCGATCTCGGCGTTGGCCAGCCCGCGTGCGAGACCGCGCAGTACCTCGGTCTCGCGCGGGGTCAGCAGCGCCAGTTCCGGTGGCGCGGGGCGCGGTGAGGTGCGGGCGAAGCGAGTCACCAGTCGCCGCGTCACCTGCGGGTCGATCAGTCCTTGGCCGCGGTGGGCGAGCCTCACCGCGTCGACGAACAATTCGGGCGCGCTGTCCTTCAGGACGAACCCGACCGCGCCGGCCTGCAGGGCGCCGAAGAGGTACTCGTCGAGATCGAACGTGGTCACCGCGATGACCGCGAGCCCGGGATCCAGCCCGCTCAGTCTTCTGATCGCCTCGATACCGTCCAATCCGGGCATGCGGATGTCGGTGAACACCACGTCGGGCCGGCGTCGCCGCGCGAGCGCGAGCAGATCGGCACCGTCCACTGCCGCACCGACGACCTCGATGTCCGGTTCGCCGGAGAGCAGGAGCCGCATCCCTTCCCGGGCTGCTTCCTGATCGTCGGCGACGACGACCCTGATCACGATCCACTTCCCGCACAGGGAATCGTCGCCCGGACCCGCCAGCCACAGCCGTCTCGCGGACCGGCGCTCAGGGTGCCACCGAGTGCTGCCGCCCGTTCCCGCATACCGCGGATCCCGTTGCCCTCCAGTGGCTTCCCGCCACGTTCGCCGTCGTCGTCCACGGTGATCACCACTTCGCCGTCTCGCGAGCGGACCGTCACCCCGGCCCGGCGAACCGAGGCATGGCGGGCGACATTGCTGAGCGCCTCCTCGACGATCCGGTACGCGGCCGCCTGCACCGGGCGCGGAGGATCGTGGCCGCCGAGGTCCAGCACGATGTCCGCGCGCAGCACTTCCCGCATCCCGGTGACGAGACCGTCCAAATCGGACAGAGAGTGGGCGCCGTCCTCCCGCAGGACGTCCACCAGCGACCGCACCTGCCCCAAGGCTTCGCCCGCCAGGTCGGCGATGGCCCCGAGCGCCGGGACGGCGTCGATGCCCGCCTTGCGGCTTCCCAGCGCCCGCAAGCGGATCGCGCTCAACTGGTGCCCGACCAGATCGTGCACTTCTCTGGCGACGCGGTTCCTTTCGCGCGCCCGAGCGCGCCCGGCCTCCGATTCGACGAGCCGCCGCATGGCGTCCGCCCGGTCCGCGTGCAGGCGCAGGGCATAACCGAGGCTGACCGGCAGCACCGCGAGCCCGGCGGAGGTGAGCACACCGGACGGCACGATGGGCACATCGCGTAGCGCGGCCACCGCGATCATCCAGGCGGTGGCCGCGAGGACGAGCACGATCCGGTGGCGTCGCAGGTGGTACGCGGCCGAGAACACCGCCGCCATCGCCGCCCACGGCGAAGCGGGGGAACCGCCCCACAGCGAGCCGAGGGTCACCGCGCCGGTGGCCGCCACCGAGGACAAGGGCAGGGAACGCCGCCAGAGCAGCGGCACGCAGGCCGCGACAGTCCACAGGAGAACGTCCACGGCGATCGCCGCGCCGTCGAGCGCTGGCAGGCCGAGCGAGACGCACAGGACGCCGAGGGCGATCAGGACGTCCTGTGCGAGCGGTGGAAAGGCTCGCCACCTGACGGCGACCGTGTTCATGGGCCTCCCGTTCTATGCCGTGCGGCAGATGCGTCGTCCGTGCTCGCGGTGCCACGGTGAGGCGGCGACCCAAGGAGGATCTTCTCGGATGACAAGTCGAAGGTACGGCGCCGTGATCGTGGCCGTGATGCTGGCGTTGGCGACGGCTCCGGCGTCGGCCGCCCCGCACCCGTCGCTGAACTGGCAGGACTGCGGCAACGGCGCACAGTGCGCGGTGCTGAGGGTTCCGGTGGACTGGAGGGATCCCGGCGGGCCGTCCACCGGTATCGACGTCGTGCGGGTGACGGCGAAGGATCCGGCTCGCCGCACCGGCACGGTGGTGGCCAACCTCGGCGCCGGGAACAGCACGGCGACCATCGTCGGACCGAGACCCGTGCCGCTCCAGACCTGGCTCGACGAACTCACCGAGCGGCTGGACGTCGTCGTCTTCGATCCCCGCGGTCTCGGGCGGAGCGCCGGCGGCACGCAGATCGTGTGCCCGCGTCCGCCTGCCTCGATCCTCGGGTTGGTCCGGCATCAGGACGAAGCGGGTTGGCAGGCCCAGGTCCGGGAGAACGCCGCCTACGACGCCGGGTGCCGTCAAGCGGCGGGCCCGGTGTTCGCCGGGCTCGACTCCTGGCAGACCGCGCACGATCTCGACGCGATCCGGGCCGCGCTCGGCGAGGCGAGGTTGCGGTACTTCGGCAATTCCTACGGCACCACCTACGGCCAGGCCTACGCCGAACTGTTCGGTGACCGGCTGGAGCGGCTCTACCTCGACGGCGTCGCCGACCACACCCGGCCCCGGCTGGCTGACTGGCTGGCCGACTACGCGCTCACCCAGGAACGGCAGCTCCTGCGCTTTCGGGACTGGTGTGCCCGCGCGGCGTCCTGTGCCCTGCACGGCAGGGACGCCGCGAACGCGTGGGACGAAATCGTCGCGACGGCCCAGCGCGCGCCAGTTCCGGCGCCCGGAGCGGGACCTGGTCGCGTCGTCACGGCGGGGGACCTGTTCGCCGGCGCGCTCGTCGGTATGACTCCGCCGCGATGGCCCGCACTGGCCCAGGCCGTCGCGGAAGCGGTCACCGGTGACGCGAGCGACTTCCTCACCGTTCTCCGATTCCCGCCCGACGGGCCGACGGGGTCCGTGCAGAACGCGATCCTGTGCCACGACTTCATGCCCCAGACGCCCGACTACCGCGAGTTCCTCCGCATCGAGCGCAGGCTCAAGGCCCTCGCACCGCGCTTCGGCTGGATCGAAGGCCGCTTCGAACTCGGCCGCTGCGCGGGTGTTCCCGGTGATCCGGCGTATCCGCCGCGTCCGCTGTCGGCGCCCAAGGCACCTGCCGCGCTGGTGACGATCGGCGAACTGGACAACAACACCGCCAACCTCGGAGCGGCGCACGTCGCCGGGCAGCTTCCCCGGGCGAGCACGGTCTGGCACGGGGACGGGCACGCCGCCTACCTGCTGGGCAACCGGTGCCTCCGGAAGCTGGGCAACGCGTACCTTTTCGATGGCACGCTGCCGGCGCCCGGTACGTTCTGCCCCGGCGAACTTGCTCCGCCGGTCGATTGATTTCCTTGTCGGGTTTCGTCGGATAACCGACACAGGATTTCGCACAGTGCGACACGCGCCGCTCTCCCGGTGCGAGAGGCAACGCCGTCGCCGATTGCCTTGCCGTTCAGCGGTTCCGCACTATCGGCGTCCCCTGTGGCCGCGCGTAAGTGATCGCTTCGGCGACCTCCGGAAAGTTAGCGTCGACTTCCGGTCTTTCGCGATCGGCAGGAATTCGACCACCACCGGAGAGAGACATCATGATGACAAAAACGCGCCGCATGGCGACCATTTTGACAATTCTCGTACTGGGGATCGGCAGTGTCTTCGCCGCACCCGCGTCGGCCGGAAGCGCGTCGTCCACCACCGCGCAGGCCACGTGCACCGGTTCGAGTTCGTGCTGGTTCACCTGGGGCCGCATCACGGCGGGGGACTGCACGCTGGACGGTGCGAAATGGACGCTGTTCCCGAACGGCAGTGCCTCGTTCGAGGCGAGGCTCGTCAGCAGCGACAGCAACGACGCCTGGCTGATGTGGGTGAACCTGCTGGACAGTGCCGGTGTCGTGCTGGGACCCATCCATCACGGCGGTAACCCGAAGTTCGTCAAGGGCACGGTCAAGAACCAATGGCACTGGTGGTTCGACGCCGGGTCGTTCGACGCCCGGTTCTACGACCGGATCAACGGTATGCGGATGACCAGCCACTGCTAGCCGCCCGGGCGTGTGTGGTCTGCCGGACCACGCACGCCCGGTGCCGTGCGGTGACTCAGATGGGTTCGGGGGCGCGGCTGGGATCGCGTTCGGGCACATTCGCTTCGACACGCTCCATCAGCAGCGCGAACGACATGACCAGCAGCGGGATCACCAGCACCATCCACATGATCCTTCAGGTACCCGGATCGGTCGTCGGGCAATCGCTCCCATCGGTGGTTTCGCTCCGGCGGGCGTCGGGGAGGACGGGAACCGCCCGATCGACTGACGCCTACTCCAGACTCGACGCCGGCACTACGGCGTCATCACGCAGCGCTGAGCACGACTCCATCTTCCGGCGGGATTCTCGTCGAGCCACTCGCAGGGCAATCACACTGCGTCGCCAAAATAGCGTCTATCAGCCACGCGCTGTGAGCATCGGCACTTTGACGTGGTCCTCTCCGGCCCAGTTCACTTTGTCTTCGCTCCGGGAACGCATCCGGACTGCCGGGGGAGGATGAGCACGGTGGGTACGCCGGATCTGGTCAGAGAATCCGCGCTGGGCGGGCGGTTGGTGTTGTGGGAGGAGTCGGCCCGCGACGGCGCCCAGGGCAAAACCCTGATGAGCGCGGACTTTCGCGTGCGGCTGGCTCGGGAACAGGGACTGGTGTTCGGTGGCGACGGGCCGAGGCACGTGGTGTTCGCGGCCGGCTTCCCCGCGGTGTGCGCGGAAGAGTTCGCCGCCACCCGCCGAGTCGCGCTGGAAGCGGCCGGATCCGTCAGCCCCGCGGCGGTCTGCCGCGCCACCCTCGACGATGTCCGGCAGGCCTGCGACGCGGTACGGGGTGTGCCGAACGCACGGGTGATGATCGTGGTGCCCGCGTCCGACGAGATGGCCGACGCGATGGTGCACCGCCCCGCGATCGAAGCGCTCACCGACGCCGTCGCGCTGGTGCGCGCCGTGCGCGACGGCGATAGCGGCGTCATCCCGGACGTGTGTTTCGCCGACGCGCCCCGTGCCGACCTCGACGTGATGGCCGACGCGGCGACCACCTTGACCGCAGCAGGCGCCGGGGTGATCGTCGTCGCCGACACCACCGGCGATCTGCTCACCGAGCGCTGCGGCGCACTGTTCCAGGGCCTGCTCGAGCGGGTAGGCGAGGACGTCGTCCTGGCCTCACACCTGCACAACGACCTGGGTCTCGGCCTGGCGAACACCCTGGCAGCGGTCCGGGCCGGGGTCCGGGTCGTGTCGAGCTCGTGGCTGGGCGTCGCCGAGCGCAGTGGCATGGTCGCCACCGAACAGATCCTGTTCCTGCTCGCCCATCGCACCGCCGAACTGCTGGGCGAGGCCGACCTCTGGCACACCGCGCCCGACCTGACCAGGATTCCCGCCATCGCCCGCTCGGTGTCGGCGGAGACCGGCCTGCCGCTGACCGTGACCACACCGATCGTCGGCACCGGGGTCGGCACGATCTCCACCGGCACGCCGTTCGTGCGGCCGGAAACGTTCCAGCCCTACGACCCCGCGATTCTGGGCATCGAGCCGGACGTCGTGCTGACCCACCTCGCCAGCGCCCGGGTCCTGCGTGCGGTCGGCGAACTCGCGGGGCTGGTACTCGACCGCGCGGAGACGGCGGCCGCCTTGGCATGGGTGAAGGCGGAAGCGTTCCGCCGCAACGAAGCCGTCATCCCGGTCGAGAGCCTGGTCGGGTTCGTCGACGCGTTCCGCGCGACCACGCCGGTGACGGCGACGTGACGCCGTCGATCGCGGAGTCGGCTGCGGCCGCCGACGCGCTGCGAGCGGGCTCGGCCGTCGTGTTTCCCAATCCGTACCCGTTGACCTCCGTGGTCGCCGCGACCTCACCCGATGTCGTCAACACCGCCAAAGGCCGCCCGGCGGACCAGGCCGTCGCGCTGTGGCTGGTCGACGACGAGCGGTGGACCGAGTTCGCCGACGCACTCGACCTCGACAACGCCACCCGCGACCTCGCCCGTGACCTCCTGGTGCACGAGCGGCTGACGCTGTTGCTGCCGTTGGCGACCGACCGGGTGCCGGACTGGGCGTCGCCGGCCACCCGCGACGGCCATGCCCTCGTATTCGGCGCCTGCTGGGATCCGCTGCGCCCGATCCTCACCGGCATCGGGCACCTGCACGTCAGCAGCGCCAACCGGACCGGGCACCCGCCTGCGGCGTCTCCCGCCGAGGCGCGCGCGATGTTCCCGCCGGAAGTCCACGTTCTCGATGCCGCCGACGACTCGTCCGTCGCCGGGCGCGCGGCGACCACCACTCTGCGCGTGAGCCGGAACCACGGGCTGGCGCATACCCGTCCTGGTGCTCAGGACCGCGCATACAGCGGGCCCGATGCCTACCTCGCGCGCTTGCGCGCCGTCTACGTCGCGACCTGAAACCTCTACTCGGCCTCAACAAGAGGGCAGAGCGCGCTCGAGGAGGACCTCCGCCGCCGCCCGTCCATGCCTGCCGT
This sequence comes from Amycolatopsis sp. lyj-84, assembly GCF_046549075.1. Taxonomy (NCBI): domain Bacteria; kingdom Bacillati; phylum Actinomycetota; class Actinomycetes; order Pseudonocardiales; family Pseudonocardiaceae; genus Amycolatopsis; species Amycolatopsis sp. lyj-84. The sequence continues at coordinate 404,303 of NZ_JAJPWO010000005.1, read as the reverse complement.
AGTCGGCGTCGTTCAGCACCATGGCTCGGCTGGCGGCCCCGTCCGCGAGGATCACCAACTGCTCGGCGAGTGCGCCGGGGTCGCGGCAGCCCAGCTCCGTCACCAGCGCGGAGACGAGCTGCACCATCCGCAGTTTCTGCTCGCGGGCGTAGGAGTGAACCGCGCTCTCCACGTCGGGGAACTCCGCGGCGGCATCGATGAACGGACATCCGCGTACCGGAGACGTGGTCGCCGAGGGCTGGCTGAACAGCCCGAGGATCCGCTCCCGTACGGGAATGTCCTCGCGGGTCAAGCTGCTTTCCAGGGTCGCGCCCGAAGACGCGAGGTCCTGCAGGTGTGCGATGACCAAGTCGCTCTTGGTCCGAAAATGCACGTAGAGCGTGCGCTTGGAGACCGGTGCCTCTTCCGCGACCTGTTCCATGCCGGTCGCGTTGATTCCCTGAGTCGCGAACAACCGGGCGGCCGCGGCCAGGATGCGCTCCCGGCCGCCACGTCCCTGTCGTCGAGTGGCCGTAGGCGTCGTTCCCATCGGGCAAGTATACGCCTGTGTTTACTTCGGTGGACCGGGTTGCTAGCCTCGACTCAGAGTAAACACAAGCGTTTACCTAAGTTGTCGTTGAGGAGTGTTTCATGAGCGTGTCGGTCCCTGTCGAGCTGAAGTACAGCGCGGAGAAGCTGATAGGCGGTCGTCACGCGACGCGCGCTTTCCGTCCTGAAGCCGTGCCCGAGGACACCCTGCGTGCGATCTTCTCGCTGGCCGGTGCCGCACCGTCCAATTCCAACGCGCAGCCATGGCAGGTGGAGGTGGTGAGCGGCGCGGCGCGTGAGCGCCTGGCGAATGCCCTGCAGGCGGCCCACGCCGAGAAGCGCATCTCGGTGGACTTCCCGTACTCCGAGGACATGTATTCGGAAGTGCATCACGCGCGCCGGGCCGTGTTCGGCGCGGAGCTGTACGGGGCGTTGGGCATAGCCCCGGACGACTCGGCGGCACGTGCGGCTTATGACGCGGAGAGTCTGCGGTTCTACGGTTCGCCACACGCCGCGTTCCTGTTCGTCACCGGTGACGGCGGGCCGCGACTGGCGGCGGACGTCGGTGCCTACATGCAGACGTTGCTCCTGGCGATGGCCGCGTACGGCGTGGCCAGCTGCCCGCAGGGCTTGCTGAGCTTCTACGCCGACACTGTCCGCGGGGAACTCGGTGTCACTGCGGGAAAGCTGCTCTTGGGCATCTCCTTCGGCTATGCCGACGAGACCGCGCCGGTGAACCGGGTCGCGACCGGGCGAGCCGCGCTCGAGGCGACCACGGCATTTCACGCCTGGTGAACGGGTCGGGGGTGGCGATTCGGGTTATTGAGGGGTAAGTCAAATGTGGCGTGATCGAGCCTCTGCGATGAAGGACCCCTTCGCTGGCTTCAAGGCTGAGAGGTGGCCTTCGCGGCACGGTTCTGGACCGGTCAGCGGGCGCCAATCGTTCCTCAAGTGTCCGCGGGGACACTCTCTGACGGCTGAATGTTCGGTTGATGGCTGGATGTGCGGTTTCGAGGGGGTCGTGAGTGATAAAGAGGGTTAGAACGCGCATTGCCACTCACGACCCTGCTTACAAAGCGTGCAAATAGGCATAAATCAGACATTTATTCGCTCGCAGGTGTCCTCTGTGGACGATCGGGATGCGGCCGGCTCTCGTCGGACGGCCAGATCCGCGACACTGGAGGCTCGTCGCGACCCGCCCGCGAACACGACGCGTTTGCCCTTCTCCTCAATAACCCTCTTTGCCATCCACGACCCCCGCTGCAAAGGTGTGGCCGGTCCAGATCTACGACGTCGAAGCCTTCCGGTCGTAAACCTGAACCGGACACCTACATCCGGCTCAGCGCCGGTAGTGGACCTCACCGCGCAGGGCAGGTGACGTCGGGCTGCCGCAGCGCTGTTCGAACGTCGCGTCGAGGGCGACGAGCCCCTCCGCGCCGCGTTCGATGTGGTCGATCGTGAACGTCGAATAGTCGTCGACGCAGCCCAGGCCGTTGGAGACGGCCAGGATATGCGCGCCGCCGACGTGGTCGTAGGTGCCGGCCTGGAGGTTTCCGGACGGCGCGGTGAAGTCGAGCGCGATGTAGTCGAATCCATGGTCGGTCTCGGCGGCCACCCGCAGGGTTGTTCCGCTCTCCCAGAACCGCACCTCGTTCTCCGGCGAGGCGGTCCAATGACCGCTTCTGCCGTCGACCGGATGCGCACCCTGTTCGGCGGTGAAGTCGAGACTCGCGACGGGCTCGGCGGCCGCGGCCGGCGCGAACGCGGTGGCCAGGCCGGCGGTGACGGCGAGCGTGGCGAAGGCATGACTGAACTTCATGGAACCCCCAAGGTCAGCCGCTCTCCGTGGAGCGGTCCTCACCGATACTGCCGGGATTCCCGGTACCTGCCACGAGTAGAACTACTCAACAGGCCGTCGCGAGCGAGACCGGCTACATCGACTTCGGGCGGCTGAAATTCTGACCGTCACGAACCCCGTCGGCGACTGTGGCCGGATAACATGCTCCGAACCGGGCTCGCCCCGGAGAACAGGCAGGCGGGAGCTTCGAGGTGATCCGCAGTTCGGTGACGATGGCGCTTCCCGCCCTTCCTGCGCTGGTCTACGAAGTGTTGTGGGAACGGCTCCGCCTCGGGCCCATGCCGTCGCCACTCGTCGTGCGCCGCCACGGCGGTGACGAGTCGGAGCGAGAAGAATGCCTTGCTCGCGCACATCGATGGCTGACCTCCAACAGCCTCGGAGACGCGGACAATCTCGACGGCGATCTGCTGCAGGCTCTGCGGGCGATGGACGACCGCGATCTCGCGCTGTCCGTGCGCTACAGCGACTCCGCCGGCCAGGTGTCGATCGGCTGTTTTCCTCAGCCCACCGGCCGGGCGCTGCGCGTGGTTCTGCGGGACGAGACCGTGGAACTGGGATGGATGAACGCGAAGAAGATGGCGGAAGGCATGCTGGAAGCCGTGCCCGATGCCCAGCCGGGAACCGGGCGGCCTCTCCGGGTGAGCGAACTCGCTCTTACCCGGTCGCGCCGGGCGTGGCGGCGATCGGGGTTGCTCAGCGCCGGCAAGCGATCCTTGATCGAGCACGGGGTGACCCCTGATGGCGCCGAGTGGTTCCTCCGTGTTCTGGCGAGGACGAGGGCGACCGGTCAGGTGAGTGCGGCACGACCGGGAGTCGCCGGGAAAGCACTGACGGCCATCCGCCCATTGTCCTTTGTGGATAGTTCAGATGGCCGGTACGTCGTCATGCGCAGCTACGGATCGGTCACGCTGATGCCTGCCGACGATGCGACCTTGACGGCCCGGATCAAAGGGCTCGCGGACGACGACTTCATCGAGAGCCGGTATGCGCGCGAAACAGGTGCGTTCAGCCACCTGTGGTGAGCCAGTATCCGTCTGCCGCACGCTGACCGATCGTCGTTCCGAGGAGAGCGAAATGCCCGACCTGCCCAGCCCGGACGAGGTGACCGTTGCCAAGTCGACGGGAGTGAGCCGTTCGGCGTTCCGGCGTGTGCTGGCGGGCAGTACCGCGGGGGCCGTGCTGGAGTGGTACGACTTCGCCCTCTACGGCATCCTCGCCGCGACCGTGCTCGGGCCGCTGTTCTTCCCCGGTGGTAACGCCGTCGCGCAGTTGCTGCTGGCTCTGGCCACCCAAGGACTGGGGTTCGTCGCGCGGCCGATCGGAGGCATCGTCTTCGGCCATCTCGGCGACCGCCTCGGCCGTAAACCCATGCTGGTCGTGACGTTCCTGCTGCTCGGCCTGTCCACGTCGGCCATCGGGCTGCTGCCCACGTACGCGCAGGCGGGGATCGGGGCGACGATCTCGCTCGTCGTCCTGCGCCTGATCCAGGGCTTCGCGCTCGGTGGCGAGTTCGGTGCCGCCGTGCTGATGGTGAGTGAGTACGGAAGCCCCCGCCGCCGGGGGTTCTGGTCCGCCTGGCCACAGGCGGGCGCACCGCTCGGCACGGTACTGGCGACCGGGGTCGTGGGGTTGCTGACGATCGCGCTGCCCAGCGGGCAGTTCGAGCACTGGGGCTGGCGCATCGGGTTCCTGCTCGCCGTTCCCTTGCTGGTCATCGGCTTCTGGATTCGCCGTCGCATCGACGAATCGCCCGTGTTCCGGCAGGCGCGGTCACGCGCCGACTCCGCCGCGGCCGAACGGTCGCGGTCGAGCATCCTGGAAACGCTCGCTCACCCGGGACCGGTCCTGCGCGGCCTCGGCGTGCGACTGGGCGAGAACGTCGCGTTCTACGTCTACACCGTCTTCGTGGTGGCTTATGCCACGACTTCGTTCGGGTACACCAAATCCGACGTCCTCCTCGCGGTGACCGTCGGATCCCTGCTGCAGTTCGCGGGCATGCTGGCGGGCGGTCACTGGTCGGATGTGGTCGGACGGCGAATCGCGATGCTGGTTCCCGCCGCGGGACTGGCGATCTGGGCGCCGTTGTTCTTCCTGATGGTCCAATCGGACAGCCTGCCGCTGCTCTATGTCGGCGTCGGTGTCGGCGCGGCGCTGCACGGCCTCCTCGCCGGTCCGGAGGCCGCCTGGATCGCGGAACTCTTCCCGACCGAGCGCCGCTTCGCCGGAGCCTCCCTGGTCTTCCAGGGCTCGTCGATCATCGCCGGCGCGCCGGCGCCCTTCATCGCCGTCTGGCTCGTCGAGAACCACGGCACCACCGCCGTCGTGCTGTATCTGGTCGCCACCATCGCGGTCACGCTGGTCGCCTTGCTGTTCAGCGCGGAAACCAGGGGAGCCGACTTCGGCGCCGAGCCGGCCTAGCTCCAGAACCGCCTCACGACACCGGCCCCACGAGCCTGGCCACGCGGCCATTTAGGTGTTACCTTAGGTAACAGTGAATCGCGGTAACATGTAGCCGCGCGCAGCTGTCGACGTCGTCAGGGAGGTCCGTATGACCAGCACCGATGTGCCGCGCACGGCCGGGGCCGGCCGCCGCGAGACCGCTCAGCGGCTTCTCGATTCGGCCGCGATGCTGTCCTACGACCCGGCCACCGAAGTGGACTGGGAGACGCCGCTGGACAAGGACTTCCACGGCGCGAGCCCGGAGTGGAGCACCCTCTACGGCACGAGCTACTGGGCCGAGATGAGCCCGGAGCAGCAGAAGGAACTCACGCGCCAGGAAGCCGCTTCGGTCGCGAGCACCGGCATCTGGTTCGAGATGATCCTCCAGCAGATGGTGCTGCGCGATTTCTATGCCAAGGACCCGACCGACCCGGCCTTCCAGTGGGCGCTGACCGAGATCGCCGACGAATGCCGCCACTCGATCATGTTCGCCCGCGGCGCCGCGAAACTCGGCGCGCCCCCGTATCGACCGCGCCGGCTCGCCGTCGAGCTCGGCCGGGTCTTCAAGGCGACGGCGACCGGTGAAGCCGCGTACGCGGCGATCCTCGTCGCCGAAGAAGTCCTCGACGTGATGCAGCGTGACTGGATGCGCGACGAGCGCGTGGTCCCGTTCGTGCGCACCATCAACAACATCCACGTGGTCGAAGAGTCCCGGCACATGAAGTTCGCCAGGGACGAGACGCGTGAGCAGCTGGAGGGCGCGGGCCCCGTGCGCCGCCGGATCAACGCGCTGGTCATCGCGATCGCGTCGTACTTCATCGTCAGCAGCATGGTCAACCGCGACGTCTACAAGAACGCGGGACTCGACACAGCGCGCGCGTTGCGCGAGGCGAAGGCCAACGAGCACCACAAGTCGATGATGCGCTCCAGTTGCGCCGGTCTGATGGAGTTCCTCGGCTCGTGCGGTCTGCTCACCCGCCCCGCGCTGGTGTTCTACAAGCGGGCGAACCTGATCTGAGATGGCCTTCGCGATCACCCAGACCTGCTGCAGCGACGCCACCTGCGTGTCGGTCTGCCCGGTCAACTGCATCCATCCGACGCCGGACGAGCCGGATTTCGGCACCACCGAGATGCTCTACGTCGACCCCGCGTCGTGCATCGATTGCGGAGCCTGCGCGGACGCCTGCCCGGTGGACGCGATCTTCCCGGCGGATCTGCTGACCGGACCATTCCAGGTCTACGCGGGCATCAACGCGGAGTACTTCGCGGACCGCGAGGTCGTGTCCTCGGCGGACCCGGCGCCCAACTTCCACCGCTGGAGCCCGCCGGCGTTCGACAGGGCCATTCCGAGCGACTTCGCGCCGCCGGACATCGCCGTCGTCGGCTCCGGCCCGGCCGGTATGTACGCCGTCGAGGACCTGCTCCTGCACACGAACGCACGGGTCACCCTGATCGATCGGCTGCCGGTCGCGGGCGGGCTCGTCCGCTACGGCGTCGCCCCGGACCACCCCGCCACGAAAAGGATCGGCGAGACGTTCTCGCGGCTCCACGAGCACCCGAGGCTGCGGCTGGTCCTGGGCACCGAGGTCGGGCGGGACGTCACCGTCGACGAACTGGCCGGGCGCCACGACGCCGTCGTCTATGCGGTCGGCGCCTCGTCCGCGCGAAGCCTCGGTCTGGACGGCGAGGAACTGCCCGGCAGTGTCGCCGCGACCACCGTGGTCGCCTGGTACAACGGCCATCCGGACGTCCCCGCGAACGCGGTGGACCTGTCCGCGGAACGCGTCGTGCTGATCGGCACCGGCAACGTCGCCCTCGACGTGGCCCGGATCCTCACCGCCGACCCGGACACCCTGGCCGGCACCACGATCGCCCCGCATGCGCTGGAACGCTTGCGCACCAGCAAGATCCGGGAAGTCGTCCTGCTCGCCCGGCGAGGACCGGAGGACACCGCCTACTCCACCCAGGAACTGCTCGCGCTCGCCGGGCGCGCCGGCGTGCCACTCGTCGTCGACGACGCGGACCCGCGCACCGCGGCCGCGATCGACGCGGGCACCGGCAAGGCGAAACTGCTGCGCGAACTCGGCCGCGAGACCGTCGACTGGACCGAGCCGCCGGACGCGGACCGACGCCGCATCGTCCTGCGTTTCCACTCCGCTCCCACGGAAATCATCGGAGACGGGCAGGTGCGCGGCCTGCGCGTCACGAGCGCGGACGGGCAGGCAGAAATCACCGCCGGCCAGATCGTGCGCGCCGTCGGATACCACGGTGTCCCCGTGCCGGGCCTTCCGTTCGACGACAGCCGCGGCACCATCCCGAACACCGCCGGCCGCGTCGACGGACGCCTCGGCGCCTACGTCGTCGGCTGGATCAAACGCGGTCCTTCGGGCGGGATCGGCGCGAACCGCACCTGTGCGAAGGAGACCGTGGGAACCCTGCTGGGCGACATCACCTCCGGCAGGCTTCCCGTCCGGACGAGGCGCTCGCCGATCGCCGCGCTGGCCGCGCGATTCCGCGGCCGCTGACCGGATTGCCTGTGGGCCTTCGCTCGGATGAGCGTGGCTGTCTGGTCGGGTCGCAGGTGATTCTTGTGCGAAAACGGGCGTTTCATCGAAATTTAATGCGCCGCCGATAGCGTCACCGGAGATCGAAGTCTCGTCTTTTGCAGGGATTATGCGCTGATCCCGGCGGGGGAAGTTCGCCCGAACGCACTAGTTCGATTCGACTATTCGATCGAATGTCTTCGTCAGACGCGTCACCGTTCGATCCCGCGCGCGACAAAGAATGTCGCTCTCTGCTGGGACCAGATAGTCGAATCCATTGATCCAGAGGGGGTCGGGGGCATGTCTGCCTTCGCGTGGGCTCGTCCGGTTCGTCATCGCCACAAGGCCGTGGTGGTCGTTCTGTTACTGGCGTTGGTGGCGATGGCCGTCCCGAGTGCGGGCCCGCCTGCCTCGGTGCGTGAGGCGGGGCAGGCTTCGGGTGCGGACGGGGCGGTGACGGCTCCCGAGCATCCGGAGGGAACGGCGTTCGATCCGAATCAGATCAAGGACATCAAGGCGGCCGATCCGGGGGCCGGGGTGAACCTGATCGGGCCACCGACGGCGAACTCCATGGGCGATGCGCGGATGTCGTATCCGCTGGAGGTGCCCAAGGGGAGAGCGGGCCTGGAGCCGAAACTGGCGGTGTCGTACAGCTCCGGAGGTGCGAACGGCTGGCTGGGCGTCGGGTGGGACGTCTCCATGCCGTCCATTGCGGTGGACACCCGTTGGGGGGTGCCGCGCTTTGACGCCGGGCTGGAGACCGAGACCTATGTGCTGGGCGGTGAGCAGTTGACGCCGGTGGCCCATCGGGGTGCCTTGCAGGCCCGGACGGCGGAGAAGGTGTTCCACGCGAGGGTGGAGAGCCGGTTCGATCGGATCGTGCGCCATGGGGACAAGCCCGCGAACTACTGGTGGGAGGTCACTGACAAGTCGGGCACCCGCACGGTGTTCGGCGGTGCGGAGAACACCACGTTGACCGATGCCTCGGGTCGGGTGGCGACGTGGGCGGCGCGCGAGGTCCGTGACACCAACGACAACGTGCTGCGCTATCACTACGCCCGGGTGGAAGACGGCGGCACCGCGAAGTCGACGGTGCCGGGCAGCAACCTGTATCCGCGGCGGATCACCTACACCGGCCACGGTGCGAACGAGGGCAAATACTCGGTGACGTTCCTGCGGGACCGCGACCGGGGTGAGCCGCGCCGCGGCGATGTGCAGATCGACGCTCGTGGCGGGTTCAAGAAGGTGACCGCGGACCTGCTGCGGCGGGTGGAGGTCAAACTGGACGACCAGCTGATCCGGGCCTACGAGCTGAACTACCGGGCAGGCGCGTTCGCGAAGACGTTGCTGGCGTCGGTGTCTCAGTTCGGCGAGGACAACAAGCTGTTCAACACCCACTCGTTCGACTATTTCGACGAGGTGCGTGACCAGGCGGGCAACTACACCGGGTTCGCCGACGCCGCCGGTTGGTCGGTCCCGGACGACGATCTGGGCGTGAACATCCGTGAAGGTGAGGCGAGTGCGATCTCGGCGAACACCTCCGTCGGGTTCGGCGCGCACTTGTTCGCCGGCTACAACGTGCAGGGGCTGCCGGTCAAGCAGGGTGGCGTCGGGCTGAAGGTCGGGTTCAACGCCGGCCAGTCCGACGGCCTGTCGGCGCTGGTGGACGTGAACGGCGACAACCTGCCGGACAAGGTCTTCCGCAAGAACAACGACGTGTACTACCGCCCCAATCTGAGCACTCCGGGGGGTGAACCGAAGTTCGGTGACACGCCGACCAGGTTGCGCGACCTCCCGGGGATCTCGACCGAGCGGACGTTGTCGGGCACGATCGGTGTCGAGGCGTTCGTCGTCGCTATCGCCGCGCAGCTGGACTTCGTGGGGACCACGACCACGTCGGATCGGTTCTTCAGCGACGTCAACGGTGACGGCATCACCGACCTGGTCAACAACGGCGGCGTGCTGTTCGGCTACCTGGACGCCAACGGGCAGCCCGCCTACAGCGCGGATTCCACCCGCACCCCGGTGCCGGTCGGCGGTGGCGCGGTGACCGGCGAGATCGTCGGTGACCAGACCGCGCAGTTCAACCAGCAGGTCGACAACTCCCCGCTGCTGGACTCGGTGCGCCGCTGGGTCGCGCCGTTCGACGGCACCGTCCGCGTCGACGGCCGCGTGCAACTGACCGCGGACCCCTCGCCCGCGCGCGCCGCGTACACCAAAGCCGACGGTGTGCGGGTCACCATCCAGGCCAAGGACACCGAACTCTGGGCGCAACGAATCGGCCCGGACGATCACACCGAGTTCACTCCGGCCAATGTGTCGGCGGTCGCGGTGAAGAAGGGCGACGCGCTCTACTTCCGCACACAGTCCATTCTGGACGGAAAGTACGACACGGTGGCGTGGGATCCGGCGATCAGCTACACCGACCTGGCGGCCGGTACGGACGTGAACGGGCTGGCGAACACGGTGTTCCGTGCGTCGGCGGACTTCACGCTCGGCGGCCGCTCGTCGCAGGTGATGGTGCCGGTGACCGGCAAGCTTCAGCTGACCGGCGACGTGGTCAAGAGCAAGGCGACCTCGGACGACGTGACCGTCGTGATCACGAAGGGCAACGGGGTGCACGCTCCGGCGGAGGTGTATCGCAAGGTTCTGCCCGCTGACTCGACCGGGACCACCAAGATCGACATGAGCCTCCCGGTCAGCCAGTTCGAGAAGATGTCATGGCACATCAAGACCGACTCCTCGATCGATGTTTCCGCGGTGTCCTGGGTACCGAAGGCGCACTACACGGAGGCGCCGGGCGTGGAGTCGCTGGTCGACGACAAGGGGCAGCCGTCCCTGGTGATCAGCCCGCCGTTCGACGTGGACATGTACCCCGCCGACACCCTCGCGGCGCCGCAGCAGACCTACAAGGTGACCAAGACCGGCAAGCTGCGGGTCCGGCCGAACGTGAGGCTCAACTTCGGCCTGACCGGGGCGACCAAGATCGCGTTCACCATCAAGAAGCGCGGCGGGCAGCTGCTGGGCAAGCGGGTCGTCGACATCGTCAACGGGCAGTACGGCTCACCCGGCCAGGACCTGGACGTGGTCGTCCCGGTCACCCAAGGCGACGAGCTGTATTTCGACCACTCCACCACGGATTCCAACCTGTTCAGCTTGGTCGCCGAACAGTCCGCGAAGGTCACCTACGACCTCTCGTCCCCATGGCCGACGTTCAGCCCGGCGCCGAGCGCGGCACACGGCTCCGCTCAGCAGGGTGCGTTCCCGCAGCCCTATCGCGGCTGGGGTGTGATCGGCTACCAGGCCAACCGCGACCGCGCGACCCAGCCCATCAAGCAGGCCGAACTCGCGATCGACCAGAGCTTCAAGAACGCCCTTCCCAAGGAACCCAAGGAAGCCGACATCCCGGGGTTCGCCGCGAACCCCCGGATCGCCATGCCCAGGCTGGCGATCTTCGCGCCGAACCCGGCCAAGGGCGGCTGGGCCGCGCAGGACGAGTCGTCCTGGTTCACCGGCACCATGGCGACCAGCTCCCGGCTCGGCGCGGACACCATCGACGTGGTCACCGACGCCGATGTCGCCGGTGACCGCACGGCGATGCGTCGCGGCGTGACCGGTCAGGTGTCCGGCACGCTGTCCGCCGGTCCGTTCGGGGGCACGGTCGTCGGTGGGATCACCGCGGGTTCCGTCGACTACGTCGACCTCAACGGTGACCGCTTTCCCGATGTCGTCGGCGCCAAGGAGATCCAGTTCACCGATGCCAACGGCGGGCTCGGCGCTCGACGCGGCACACTCGGCGGCAACGTCCGCGAGTCCGACACCTTGTCCGGAAACGTATCCTTCTCCTCAGGCAGTGAGTCGGCCACCCTTGCCAGCGCACAGGGCCTGGCCGCTCCGGAGGCCGGGAGCAGCAACAACACCGCCACCTCCGGCCCGGTCCAACCGGCACTCGGGATCGGTGGCAGCGTCGGCGGCGGCGAGTCCGACACCCGCGTCGACCTCGTCGACATCAACGGCGACGGTCTACCGGACAAGGTCTTCGCCAACGGCGACGCCCAACTCAACCTGGGCTACAGCTTCGCCGCCAAGGAACCCTGGTCGGCGGGGCCGATCAACGACGCGTCAACTCGCAACCTCGGCGTCAACCTCGGTTTCAACGTCGACAACTACGGCTTCGCCGGGGGACTGTCCGCCGAACTGGGCACTTCGATCACCAACGCGAGCATGCTCGACGTCAACGGCGACGGTCTCACCGACCGCGTCTTCACCGATGGCGCCAACCCGATCAAGGTGTCCATCAACACCGGCACCGGCTTCACCGCGCCCACTCCGTTCCGCGGCAGCTTCGCCGACATCGCCGTGGACAAGAACGCCACACTCGGTGCGGGCGTCTACTTCACGTTCCCCGTCCCCACCCCGGTCGGCACGTTCGTGTTCAACCCCGGTGCCAACGTCTCCACCGGCATCGGCCGCGCCGAGATCGGCCTGCGTGACATCAACGGCGACGGCCTGGCCGACCACGTCAAATCCACCCGGGACAACGAGCTGCTGGTCGCGGTCAACAAAACCGGCCGTACGAACCTGCTCCGCGCGGTGACGCGGCCGTTGGGCGGGAAGATCGATCTGGACTACACCCGCACCGGTAACACTCAGGCGATGCCCGAGTCCCACTGGGTGCTGTCCCGCACCAGCGTGTCCGACGGCCATCGCGGCGATGGTGCCGACACCCAGCTCGCCACCTATCGCTACGAACAGGGGAAGTACGACCGGCTCGAACGCGAGTTCCACGGCTTCGGCAAGGTCGTCACCGAACAACGCGACCCCGGTGCGGCCGATGCCCTCTATCGCTCGACCACCAACGAATACCGCACCGACGGCCCGTACACCCGCGGGTTGCTGGCCCGTACCCTCTCCGCCGACGGTGCGGGACGGCCCTTCACCGAAACCGTCAACACCTATCGGACACGCGACACCGCGCCGGGCAGCGTGTTCGTAGGTTTGTCCCGGGTGGACAAGCGCTTCTACGAAGGTGCCGAGATACCTGGCAAGTCCACCTACACCGAAATGTCGTATGACGACTTCGGCAACCTGATCCGCTCGTTCGACGCAGCCGACGAGGGCACCGCAGACGACGTCGAGACCACCTACGGCTACACCGCGTCCGACCCTGCCTGCCGGGCGCGCAACCTCGTCGGAACCGCCAACCTGCACAAACAGCGCGGCACCAACGGCGGCGCCGTGTCGCGGCACAGCGAATCCACAGTGGACTGTGTGACCGGTACGGTGCGGCAAGTCCGTGCGTACCTCACCGACACCACCTCGGCCGACATCGACCTGGAGTATTTCCCGGATGGGAACCTGAAATCGGTCACCAAGCCCGCCAACAAGACCGGTCAGCGGTCCCGGCTGGACTACGGCTACGACACCGTCGTCGGCGTCCACATCGAATCCATCACCGACAACTTCAGGCTGCGGTCGGGCGCGACGCACAACCTGAAGTACGGGCAACCGGACCGCACCACCGACCAGAACGGCCAGCAGGTGCTGCGCTCCTACGACAGCGTGGGCCGGTTGGACACGGTCACGGGGCCGTACGAGATCGGGTCGGGCAAGGCCACGATCGACTTCGACTACCACCCCGAAGCCACCGTTCCCTATGCCACCACACGTCACCTCGACCGTGATGCCACCGGAGTCCGTGAGGACACCATCGACACCGTCACCTTCACCGACGGTCTCAAGCGCGTCCTGCAGACGAAGAAGGACGCGTCGGTCGCGAACAATCCCGGTGACACCCCCGAACAGGTCATGACGGTGTCCGGGCGGACGAAGTTCGACTTCCTCGGCCGCGTGGTGGAGACGTACCACCCCGTGACCGAGTCCAAGGGCGACGGCAACACCACGTTCAACGCCGCCTTCGACGCCGTGGCGCCCACGCGGGCCTGGTTCGACGTGCTGGACCGGCCGGTCAAGACGGTCGCACCGGACGAGGTCACGACCGCCATGGCCTATGGATTCGGCCCCGACCGGGCCGGTGTCGCCCGGTTCGAAACCATCGCGACCGACGGCAACGGCAAACAGAAACGCAGCTACACCGACCTGCGGGAGAAGACCACCGCGGTCAAGGAGTTCAACCCGGCGGGTGGACAGCCGGTGATCTGGACCAGCTACGGCCACGACGCGCTCGGGCAGATCACCACCGTGGTGGACGACAAGAACAACACCACCCGGTCCGAGTACGACTCCCTCGGCCGCCGCACTGCGCTCGACAGCCCCGACGCGGGCCGCACCGAGACCCGCTTCGACCTGGCGGGCAACCCGACGGCGAAGATCACCGCGAGCGGCAAGCAGGTCGAGTACGACTACGACCACAGCCGCCTCACCGCGGTTCGTTACCCGACCTTCCCGGCCAACAACGTCACCTACACCCACGGCGCACCCGGCGCACCGGACAACGCCGCCGGCCGGATCACCGAGATCCGCGACGCGGCCGGGACCCTCACCCGCGGCTATGGCCCGTTGGGCGAGACCACCCGGGAAACCCGCACCATCAAGATCGCCGGGCAGGCGGACCGCGGTTACACCACCGGATGGCGCTTCGACGCGTTCAACCGCGTCCTCCAGATGACCTACCCGGACGGCGAGGTCCTCCGCTACGACTACGACAGCGGTGGCGAGGTCACCCGCGCCACCGGGGCCAAGAACGGCACCGACTACCTCTACCTCGGTCGCCTCGACTACGACAAGTTCGGCCAGAAGGTGCTCCAGCAGGCCGGTAACGGGGTGCGCACCACCTACACCTACGACCAGGCCGACCGCAGGCTCGCCACCCTGAAGTCGAAGACGCCGGGTGCCACCGAGTTCCAGAACCTCGGCTATACCTACGACAAGGTCGGCAATATCTCGAAGCTGACCAACAGCACGGCACAGAACCCGACGATCGGTGGTCCGAGCAGTCAGACCTTCGGCTATGACGACCTGTACCAGCTCACCTCCGCTAGCGGCCAGTACACGACCAAGAGCAACCAGCAGGACAAGTACACCCTGGCGCTGGGCTACGACTCCATCCACAACACCACCAGCAAAACCCAGCACCACGAGATCACCGGCACGACCACCCCGTCCGCCCAAGTGGCTTCCCTGAACCACGGCGGCGGGGGGAGCCCGGCGTCACTAGGCCCGCTGTCGGTCGGACCGATCGAGCCGGTCGAGGACCCGACCAACCCTGCCGGGGTCCAGGACAAGACCAGCTATGACTACAAGTACGACTACGGCAGTGGAAAACCGCACGCGCCGAGCAAGGTCGGCCCGACCGACCAGGCCTACGACGCGAGCGGCAATCTCACCGACACGGTGAACACCGCTTCGGACGGCAAACGACGCCAGTACGTGTGGGACGAGGAGAACCGGCTCGCCTGCAACCAGGACACCGCCGCGGCGACGGTCCCTCAAACGCCAGCGGGTTGCGCCGACCCCACCGTCGGCTACACCTATGACGCGGCCGGCGAACGCGTCATCAAACAGGGCGACGGCCAATCCCTCTACCCCAACCGCGGCTACAGCGAACGTGACGGCATCGGCTTCAAGCACATCTTCATCGGCGACAGCCGCCTCACCACCAAGACGGTCGCCGCCGCTGGCTCCGAAAACGCCCAGTCCTACTTCCACGCCGACCACCTCGGCTCGTCCGGCTACGTCACCGACAAGCAGGGCAACGTCACCGAACACCTCGAGTACATGCCCTTTGGTGAAACTTGGGTGGAGGAGCAGGCCGGCCAGAGCGGCACGCCCTATAAGTTCACAGGCAAGGAACTCGACGAGGAAACCGGTCTCTACTACCACGGCGCCCGCTACTACAACCCGAGAACGCAACTCTGGGCGAGCGCAGACCCGGCCCTGCCTGAATACCTGGACTCCAGCCTCGCGGGTGGCATCACCAACCCTCGCAACTTGGCCACCCACACCTATGTTCACAACAATCCCGTCAAGCTGACCGACCCCACCGGCCGGTCGCCAGAGAACTATCAGATGCTTCTGGGCTATATGACGAGTGAGATGAATAAAAACGCCAAGGGGTCAGATGCAGCTGAGCTGCGGCAATTAAATGCGGGTAAACTATGTAGATATTGCCCTGTTACTCCTGAGAGTGCTACCGCCACCAAAATGGAGGCCTACAAGAAATTCATTAATCTCGTGCAGACGGGCGCTCCGTGGGATCACAAGAAGAAGATTTACAAAGATCTCGGATATGATCGAGATGTACCTGAACAATACGATGGCTATTTGAGAAACGATGCTTGGTCTAACATTCACTTTGGATACGTTGGTACTGCCGCCGGGTTTACCACGATCGAGCTGACCGAAGGCGCCAACCGGGCTGATCGCGAAGAGGGTGACCATAAGACTGATCCTGCAGATCAGGCCGCGGTTCAATTTGGTATTGATCTCCGCAACAAGTACGGCGACACCGAGATCACCCCGGAGATCTTCAATAAAGAGATCTGGTTGAATCATGAGAAGCTTGTGGAGGCTGGAGTAATTCAACAGCCGCCACCGATTCCCCGTTGTAATCAAGGGAACGTACAGTCATGCTGACTTATTACGGAAGGTTCTTGGACGGAATCTGGTCGGGTCACACGCAAACCCGAAAACCGTGAAGGCGTGGCGGTCTTGGCGATGGACTTCATCGAGACCGTCGCCCTGGCCGGCGTACGGCAGGCCGTCCGCATCCGGTACGTGTTGCGCGAGTACGAGCGGCACTACAGCCCACCCCGAACCCACCGATCGCTCGCCGCCGCAGCACCCCTCAAACCCTGCCGGCTCGAACACCTTGTCATATGCCGGCAAGACCGCCTTGGCGAAGTCATCCACGAGTACCGACTTGCAGCTTGAACTGCGCGGATGAGGTTTCGGCACGCACACCCGTCAGTATTTCAACGCTTGAGACGCTGCCCGATGGGTCTACGGCCGACGACCGTTTTCGGTGGCCCCAAACGGCGTTTGGGGCCACCGGTTTCATCTACCTACATGTAGAAGTCAACGGGGCTGGTTGGCCCACCACTTCTGGCCGGCTTCGGGCAGCGTCGAGATCGGGTCGTAGTACGGGTAGCGGCGCTGCAAGGCTTCCGGGTCCTCGTGCTCGATCCCGGTCCGGTAGTTCTTGGTCCAGTAGGAGATCCCGAGCTCGCGGTCGTAGTCGGCGAGCTGGTGCACCCACCGCTTCCCGACATACGGCACGTCGCACACGATGCGCGGGGTGGCATACCCCGGCAGGTACCCCATGATCGCGTGCTGCAGTTCCTGTGCCTCGTGCACGGAGACCCGCCAGTGCTCGGCGTTCGGGATCATGTCGCACATGTAGAAGTAGTACGGCAGGATGCTCGCTTCGCCCTGCAGCGCGAAGCACAGGTCCAGCAGCTCGGCAGGGGTCGCGTTGACGCCCTTCATCAGTACGCCCTGGTTGCGGACGTCGCGGACGCCGACGTCGAGTGCGGTCCGGGCGGCTTCCGCGACCAGCGGGGTGACCGACTGCGCGTGGTTGACGTGGGTGTGGATCGCGAGGTTGACGCCGCGGCGCTGGGCGGTGCCGGCGACGCGCTCGAGGCCTTCGACGACCTTCGGCTGGATCCAGTGCTGCGGCAGGGCGGCGAGCGCCTTGGTCGCGAGCCGGATGTCGCGGACGGTGTCGATGTCCATCAGCCGCATGAGGAACGACTCCAGCTGCGGCCACGGCACGTTCGCGACGTCGCCGCCGGAAACCACCACGTCGCGGACGCCGGGGGTCTTCTTCAGGTACTCGATCATCGCGTCCTGGCGATCGACCGGCTTGAGCGAGAGCTTGTGCTTCTCGATCTGCTCGGTCGAGTTCCCGACCAGGTCCATCCGGGTGCAGTGCCCGCAGTACTGGGGGCAGGTCGAGATCATCTCGGCGAGGACCTTGGTGGGGTAGCGGTGGGTCAGCCCCTCCACGACCCACATCTCCGCCTCGTGCAGCGAGTCCCGTTCGGAGTGCGGGTGGCTCGGCCATTCGGTGTCGCGGTCGCTGCGCACCGGGAGCATGTAGCGGCGGATGGGGTCGGCGTACCAGGCCTCGGTCACCTTCGCCGGGTCCGTACCGGCGTTGGGCGCCATCGTGTTGATCATCTGCGGCGGCAGCAGCATCGACATCGTGGCCATCTCGCGCTGGTCGGCGAGCATGTCCTCGTAGAAGCGCTCCTCGAGCTGGTCGCCCATCAGCGCGCGCAGTTGCTTGGCGTTGCGGATGCAGTGCACTCGCTGCCACTGCGCGTCGCGCCACTCTGCCTCGGTCACGTCGTGCCAGCCGGGGAAGCGGCGCCAGTCGGGTTCGATCAGCTCGACTCGGGTGTAGTCGTAGGGCTGATCGTAGGCGGCCACCGGCGAGGTCGGTTGCTGGATCGCAGTCACTTGTACTCCTCGTCGTCGGAAACGCGTGAAAATATCCTGTCACATCGTTCGGACGACGTAAATATTCCTGTCGTGCTCGGTGTGTCAGACGGACACTGCCTCCGGCTCCGAGCGGGTGCGAAGGTGATCGACAGCAGCGATTCCGGCGACCAGCGCGGCGGCGAGCAGCAGCAGGCCGGCCGAGTAGCCGAGGTGATGAACCGGTTCAAGCCGGGTCGATGGCGCGTTCTGGTCGCGGATGCCGACTGCGGCCATCGCCCCGGCGCCGCCGAACACCAGCACCGAGGCCAGCGGTCCGAGCACGGGCACGACGACGCCGTCTTCCGCGAGCCGGGGACCGGTCGTGACGACCACGGAGACGACGGTCGCGCACAGCAGCGCCAGCAGCAGCGCTCCCGGGATCACCGCGTCGTGGTCGATCAGCTTCTCCGGCACCCCGCCGGTCCCCAGATCCACGATGAACAGCACGAGCGCGGACACCACGGCCCCGCCGACGGCGAACTGCACCTTCCAGCGCGACGCGCCCACGAGACATCCGGCGGCGACCCCCACCGCGGCCGCCAGCCAGCTCAGCACCGGCTGGAACGCGACGGAGTACACCGCCAGCAACAGCGGCGCCATCGCGCCCACCTGCACACTCGCCGACGTCGCCGCGGCGAAGAACGCCCGCGATCCGGCGATCGCGCACGCGACGACCCCGCCGACGAGCACGATCAGCCCGCCGATGGCCACGACGACCTCCGCGTGCCTGCCGATCGACGCGACCGGCAGCTCGAGGATTTCGCTGACCTTCAGGACGTCCACCGCGCCCGCAGCCATGGGAAGCAGCACGGCCAGGATCGCCGCGGCGGCGAACCGGGCCGGCAGCGGACGCGGCTCGGGCCATTCCGGATCCTGCGCACGGGAACCGCGCGTGACGACGGCCAGCACGGCTCCGGCCACGCTCAGCGCGGTGAGGACCAGATCCCAGACCAGACCGCCGGTGGCGAGCATGAGCCACGACGCGCCGGCCAGGCCCGCGGCAAACAACTGCGTTCCCACGGTGAGCCCGATGAGCACGAGCCCGGCGGTCCGGGCGCCTCGCCGCAGGAGTTCCTGTGCCGCGGCGAGTACCGCCAGCAGCACCATCGGCGGCCCGGCCAGCGCGACGATCGTCAGCGACGGATGCCCGCCCAGGTCCGGGAACAGGCGCACGAGAGCGGTCGGAAGAGACAGGACGACCCCCGCCACCAGTAGCCACGGCCACCATCGCGTCAGGAACACGGCGGCGAGCACCGCGACCAGCGGCACCAGGGACACCAGCACCAGATCGGACGGCCAGCCCCGTGGCGCCGCCAGCGCGATCAACGGCCGCAGGATCGAGGTGTCGCGGACAGCCGCGAAAACGACCACCACCCCGAGCCCCAAAGCCGCCGACACAGTGGTCCCGGCGACGGCGCGACCTGCTTCCGTCTTCATGTTTTCAGCTCCCCAGCTCATTTCATCGACCCTAACCACGTGGTGATCATCCGCACGCTGCAAACTCGGAAGGGTGACGAACGCGCGAACCACGCTCCTGCTCGGCGGGCGCATCTACAGCCCCACCGCCCCTGACGCCACCGCCATGGCGATCACGGACGGCACCGTCGTCTGGGTGGGGCAGGACGGCCCGGCCAAAGCGCTGCATCCCGACGCCGAGGTGGTCGAACTCGACGGCGCCTTCGTCGCCCCCGCCTTCGTCGACGCGCACGTCCACGCCACCGCGACCGGCCTGCACCTCACCGGGCTGAACCTCGCGAACATCCGAAGCGCCGGAGAATTGCTGGCCGCGGTCCGCGACGCGGTCCGGCCCGGCCAGGTGCTGGTCGCGCACGGCTGGGACGAGTCCCGCTGGTCCGACGGCAGGCTGCCCAGCCGCGCGGAGATCGACGAGGCCGCGAGCGGGACCCCGGTGTACTTGAGCCGGGTCGACGTCCACTCCGCGCTCGTCTCCAGCGCGCTCGTCGCTTTGGCGCACGGCGTACACGACGCGCCGGGCTGGTCCGCCGACGGACCGCTGACCCGCGACGCCCACCACCGCGTCCGTGCCGCGATGCGCGAGGCGATCACTCCGAGGCAGCGCCGCGAGGCCCAGCGCGCGTTCCTCGCCGAGGCCGCCGCGCGCGGGGTCGTCAGCGTCCACGAGTGCGCCGGTCCGGACATCTCCGGCGCCGACGACCTCACCGATCTGCTCGCGCTCGCCGCGGAACCGGGACTGCCCGAGGTCGTCGGCTACTGGGGTGAACGCGGGGGAGTCGACACCGCCCGCGCGCTGGGCGCCAGGGGAGTCGCGGGCGACCTGTTCGTCGACGGCGCCCTCGGCTCCCGCACCGCCGCGCTGCACCAGCCGTACGCCGACGCCCACGACACCTCCGGGACGCTCTACCTCGACGCCCCCGCCATCGCCGAGCACGTCGGCGCCTGCACCGAGGCCGGGTTGCAGGCCGGGTTCCATGTCATCGGCGACGCCGCCGTCGCCGAGGTCGTCGAAGGCTTCCGGCTCGCGGAGATGACCGTCGGCCGTCGCGCGTTGGCAGCCTGTCACCACCGGCTCGAACACGTCGAGATGATCGACGTCGAGCAGGCGCGGGCGCTCGCGGGCTGGGGTGTGGTCGCGTCGGTCCAGCCGCAGTTCGACGCGGAATGGGGTGGCACGCAAGGGATGTACACCGACCGCCTCGGCGCCGAGCGGGCCGTGAAACTCAACCCCTTCGCCGCCATGGCCGCCGAAGGGCTCCTGCTCGCCTTCGGCTCCGACGCCCCGGTCACACCGGTCGACCCGTGGGCCACCGTCCGCGCCGGGACCTACCACCGCACCCCGGGATCGGGACTGTCCGCTCGCGCCTCCTTCACCGCCCACACCCGCGCCGGGCACCGCGCCGCCGGGGTCAACGACGGTGTCACCGGCAGCCTGGTCCCCGGCGCTCCCGCGCACTACGCGGTCTGGGACGCCACCGACCTGGTCGTCGCGACACCGGACTCGCGGGTGCAGCGCTGGTCGACCGATCCGCGGGCGGGCGTACCCCCGCTGCCGAACCTGGAAGAGGGAGCCACCTTGCCCCACTGTCTGCGCACGGTCCGCGACGGGCAGGTCATCCACGACGCGTTCACCC
Source organism: Amycolatopsis sp. lyj-84 (assembly GCF_046549075.1). Lineage (NCBI taxonomy): Bacteria > Bacillati > Actinomycetota > Actinomycetes > Pseudonocardiales > Pseudonocardiaceae > Amycolatopsis > Amycolatopsis sp. lyj-84. Next base: position 383,379 of record NZ_JAJPWO010000005.1, on the reverse strand, counting down.
GGACGGCCTAGGGTTCAGGGGTGTCCTCGACCGTGGCGAATCCGGCTCCCCAAGCAGACAGGCGAAAGCGGTTCTCCCGCGCCTGGCTCCTGCGTTTCCTCGTCGCCGCGGCGTCGGGTTTCACGCTGTACCTGAGTTTCGCGCCGCGCCCGTTGTGGTGGCTCGCTCCGCTGGCGTTCACCGGCTTCGCACTGGTGGTACACGGACGCCGGTTCCGCGGCGCCTTCGGCTACGGGTTCGTGTTCGGGCTGGGGTTCTTCCTGCCGTTGCTGACCTGGTTGCTGGATTTCCTCGGGCCGGGCTTCGGGCCCTGGCCGTGGCTCGGCCTGGCGATGGCGCTGGCGGTGTATCTCGGCTTCGGCGGGGCATTCGCCACAGTGGTGTGGAGGCTGCCGCTCGGGCCGCTGTGGGCGGCGCTGGTGATCATCGCGATGGAGACCCCGCGCACCTGGTTCCCCTTCGGAGGGTTCCCGTGGGGCCGTGTGGCGTTCAGCCAGCCTGAGGGCGCTTTCGTCTCACTGGCCTCGATCGGCGGCGCCCCGCTGGTCGGTCTCGCCGTCGTTCTGACCGGCTTCGGTCTCGCGGCGCTGTGCCTGCGGCTCAAGGCCTCCGATCCTCGGCGCTCCGTGATGGCCGCGGCCGCCGTCACCCTCGTACCGGTGGTGGCGGGCCTCGCGGTGTGGCCCACGATCGGCACCGAAGCCCAGGACGGCGAACTCACCGTCGCCACCGTCCAGGGCAACGCCCCCGACATCGGGCTGGCGCTGGAAGGCCGTCGCGACGAACTCCGGAACAACCACCTCGCCGAGAGCGCCCGGCTGCTCGAGAAACTCAAGGCGGACAACACCAAGGTCGATCTGCTGGTCTGGCCGGAGACCGCGATGGCGATGCGGACCGGTGACGCGGGCGTCGACCGGATGGTCCGCGACTACGGCGTCCAGGCGATCATCGGCGCACTGGTCCGGCTGCCGGACGGTTCGGCGCAGAACTCCGCGCTCGTCTGGGATCCCGTCACCGGTCCCGGCCAGCGCTACGCCAAACAGCAGCTCGTCCCGTTCGGCGAGTACGTCCCCGCCCGCGAGCTCGCGAAGCTGGTGACCCCGTTCGTCGACAGCGTCGCGAACATGACCCCGGGTGACGGCGCCAACTCCGCGCTGTCGGTCGCGGGGACCAAGGTCGGGGTCTTCATCTGCTACGAGACCGCGTTCGACTACCCGGCCCGGGAGTCCGTCGCCAACGGCGCGGAACTGCTCGTCGTGCCGACCAACAACGCTTGGTACGGGCCGGGGGAGATGAGCTACCAGCAGCTGGCGATGTCGCGGCTGCGAGCGGTCGAACATGGCCGCGCTGTGATCGTCTCCGCCACCAGCGGGGTCAGCGCGATCGTCGCCCCCGATGGTTCGATCACGGCCTCTACCAGCCTGTTCACCGCAGATTCCCTGGTGGGGCGCGTACCGCTCAGGCAGCAGACTACGCTGTCGGATCTACTCGGTGTGACGACGGAGTACGGGCTGCTCGCCCTGGCGATCGCCGGGGTTACCGGCGGGTACGTGCTGCGTTTCCGCACCCGGCGCGCGAGCGCCGCCAAGGCAACGAGGGAAGCGGCGGGCTGACCCGCCGGAACACGGAGGAAAAGCGGATGGCGCAGGCGCCACGGGGGGACCAGGGAATCGAGCCGGTGCTGGTGGTGGTCCCGACGTACAACGAACGGGACAACATCGGGCCGATCCTGGAACGCCTGCTCAAGGCACTCCCGGACGTGAACGCCCTCGTCGTCGACGACGGCAGCCCGGACGGGACCGGCGACATCGCCGACGAGCTCGCGAAGGCCGACGAGCGGATCCAGGTCATGCACCGGACCGAGAAGGCCGGCCTGGGCGCCGCGTACGTCGCGGGGTTCCGCTGGGGTCTCGCCCGTGACTACGCCACCATCGTCGAGATGGACGCCGACGGCTCGCACGCGCCGGAGGATCTGCCCCGGGTGCTGGCGGCGCTCGAGGACGCGGACCTGTCCATCGGCTCCCGCTACGTTCCCGGCGGCAGCACGGTGAACTGGCCGTTCCAGCGCAAGGCGCTGTCCTGGGTGGCGAACTTCTACGCGAAGGTCGCGCTCGGCATGAAGATCAACGACATCACCGCCGGTTTCCGCGCGTACCGTCGTTCGGTGCTGGAGAAGCTCGCGCTCGACGAGATCGCCTCGCGCGGCTACTGCTTCCAGATCGACCTGGCGTTCCGGACGAAGCTCGCCGGGTTCGAGGTGGTCGAGGTGCCGATCACCTTCACCGAACGTGAGATCGGTCAGTCGAAGATGAGCGGTTCGGTCGTGCGCGAGGCGATCGTCATGGTCGGCATGTGGGGGATCAAGCGTCGCTGGCAGCAGCTTCGCGGGCTGGTCAAGAAGGGCTGACCCCCAGCACGCTCACGCCGAGCTTCCCCAGTTCCTTCACCGTCGGTTCGTCCGGCGCCGCGTCGGTGATCACGCCCGCGACGTCGGACAGGGGGAGCACGGTGAACGGCGAGGCCGCGCCGATCTTCTCCGAGCTGGCCAGCACGTAGGTGTCGGCGGCGCGTTTGGCGAGCGTGCGTTTCATCGCGGCCTCGTCGGAGTCCCCGGTGGTGAGCCCGGTCTCGGGGTGCACGCCGGTGACGCCGAGGAAGAACAGATCGGCGTTGATCCCGTCGGCCGCCTCCGCCGCGGCCGCGCCACAGGTGACGGCGGAGTGCTTGAAGAGCCGTCCGCCGATCAGGAAGACCTCGACCTTCGGATGGGTGACGAGCGCGGCCGCGACCGTGGGGCTGTGGGTGACGATCGTCGCTTCGAGATCGACGGGGAGCGCCTTCGCGAGCGCGAGCGCGGTCGTCCCGCCGTCGAGGATGACGGTCGACCCCAGCCGGATCAACGCTGCTGCACGTTTCGCGATGCGCTCCTTGCCCGCGATGCTGACCGCCATCCGCGTCGCGTAGTCCGCGGTGGCGGGGGAAACCGGCAAGGCTCCGCCGTACACCCGCTGACACAGCCCAGCCTCCGCGAGTTCTCGCAGGTCACGGCGAATACTGTCCTCGGATATGCCGAGTTCGGCGGCGAGATCCTTGGCCACGATCCGGCCTTCGGTCTTCAGTCGTTCGAGCAGTAGGTCTCGACGTTGCGCAGCCAGCATTTGCACGATCCTCCTTGTTCATGCCGATTGTTGCACATTATGCTCCGGCTCATGACCAAACCTCTGATGATCCTCATCGCCGGCCCGTACCGCTCCGGCACCGGCGACGACCCCGAACTGCTCGCCCGCAACCTCGCCCGGCTCGAAGAGGCCGCCTGGCCGATCTTCCGCAGCGGGCACGTGCCGATGATCGGCGAGTGGGTCGCGCTCCCGGTGCTGCGCGGCGCGGGCGGGACGACCGTGGCCGACCCGGTCGCCAAGGAGGTCATGTACCCCACGGCCGACCGGCTGCTGCACCACTGCGACGCCGTCCTGCGCCTGCCGGGGGAGTCCACCGGCGCCGACCAGGACGTCGCGATCGCACTGTCCCGCGGCCTGGCGGTGTACCACCGCATCGAGGACATCCCCGGGTACCGCGCCTAGAGCTCCGCCAGCACCGCCTGGATCGCCGGGCTCGCCTCGGCGCTGCGGCGCCACGCCGCGTGCACCTCACGCGTCGGCGGGCGCCGCAGCGGACGGGCGACCAGCCCTTCGGCCAGCGGCGGCCGCGCCAGTCGCGGGATCAGCGCCAGGACCTCACCCGAGGCGACCAGCGACAGCTGCGTGGAGAAATCGTCCACCAGATGCCGCACGTCGGGCTCCTCGGGCAGACCGGCGAACAGGCGACGGAACCACTGATGACAGACCGTGCCGGGCGGGCTGGTCACCCACGCGTACCCGGCCAAGTCCGTACCTTCGAGAGGCTGCTCGGCTCGCGCCAGCGGATGGGACTCGGCCATCACGACGTCGCCGAGGTCGGTGTGCACCAGGCGCCGGGACAGCGCGGGCGACAGCGGGACGGGCAAACCGTCGGCGTCATGAAGGAGCGCGAGGTCGGCGGTTCCGGCGTCGACGCTGTGCAAGGCCTGGCCGGGGTCCTGCTCGCTGATGTGCAGGCGCAGATCGGGGTAGTTCGTCAGCAGGCACGGATGGACAGGCGCGAGCAGCCCGCGGATGGCGGTCGAGAACGCGGCCACGCGCAGGACACCGCGGGGCGCGCCCTCCGCGACCGACTGGGCGGCCTCGGCACAACGTTCGAGTGCCTGGAACACCTCCAGCGAAGAGTCGACGACGGCCTGCCCCGCCGGCGTGAGTACGACTCCCCGACCCGCCGGAGCGAGTACGGGCGTCCCGATCTGCCGCTCCAGCCGTTTGAGCTGCTGCGACACCGCGGAGGCCGTGAACCCCAGCTCGTCCGCTGCCCGCGCGAGCGTCCCGAGTGCGGCCACCGACCGCAACGCCCGTAAAGCCCCGACCTCGATCATGAAGCAAGGCTACGCAATATCGACCAAAAAGCATCGCTGGACCGCAGGTATCGGCGCCGACAGGATCGAGTACATGACCGAATCGCTCTTCGGCTCCAACCTCGTCGCCATGGTCACCCCGATGGAACCCGGCGGCGCACTCAACGAACCCGGCCTCGCCCGCCTGGTCGACCATCTCCTGACCACCGGATGTGACGGCATCGTCGTCGGCGGAACCACCGGCGAGTCACCCACCCTCACCGATACCGAAGCCGCCTTGCTCGTCCGCACCGTGGCGGCACGAACCGGAAACCGGGCCCGCGTGGTCGCCGGCGTCGGCACCTACGACACCACCGCCTGCATCCGGCGGGCCCACGAAGCTCAAGCGGCCGGGGCGGACGCGCTCCTGCTCGTCTGTCCTTATTACTCCAAGCCGACGCAAGCCGGGATCGTGGCGCACTGCCTGGCGGTGGCCGACGCGACCGAACTTCCCGTGATGCTCTACGACGTCCCCGCCCGTACCGGAACGGCCATGGAAGCGGCCACCCTGCTCGAACTCGCCCGTCACCCCAGGATCCGGGCCGTGAAGGACGCCAAGGGAGACCTGTTCGAGGCGATGTCCGTCATGGCGGGCTCCCCGCTGGCCTACTACTGCGGTATCGACGAACTCAACCTGCCCTACCTCGCCGCCGGTGCCACCGGTCTGGTCAGCGTCGTCGGCAACGCCTTCGCCGACCGCAACGCCCAGCTCATCAGCGCGGTACGCGGGGGAGACCTCGACACCGCGCGGGTACTCAACGCGGCACTGCACCCCTTGACCGAGGCGATCATGCGCACCTCACAGGGGGCGATCATGGCGAAGGCGGCGCTGGCCGAACTCGGCATCATCCCGCACGCGACGGTCCGGTTGCCGCTGCTCGAATCGCCGCCCGACCACCTGCGGCGGCTGACCGAAGCTCTGGCGCCTCTGGTCGCCGGGCTGGTCCCGGCCTGACTCGCTTCCCCAAGACATGGCGAAGCCCCCGCGGAGGGAGGTCGCGGGGGCTTCGCTGTGTTCGTGGTGGGGCTAGCTACTTGGCCGTTGCGTCAGGCGGACCGGGTGGTCCTGCGTCCCTTCAGCTCGGCGAGACGTTCGTTGAGCAGATCTTCGAGCTCCGGAATCGAGCGGCGCTCCAGGAGCATGTCCCAGTGCGTCCTCGGGGGCTTGACCTTCTTCTGCTCCGGCTGTCCGCCGTCCACGATCTCGGACTCGCTGCCGTGCAGCCTGCACTCCCACACCGAGGGGATCTCGGCGTCGTCGGAGAAGGGCACCTCGAACTCGTGGTTCTTGGGGCAGGCGTAGCGCACGGTGCGCCGAGGAGCGAGATCGTGGTTGCGGTCGGTCTCGTAGCTGACCGCTCCCAGCCGGCTTCCACGGAGAACACGGTCGGCCATGATGGGGGTCCTTTCAGTCAGCTCCGGGTGGAGCCAGGGTGATGCTCACCCTATGCAACGACGGGGAGGGCCAGAGGATTCCCTGGACACCATGTCCTTGCTCACGATGAGCTGTGTCACCCGGTGGCAACAGCTTCTCCTAGTAGGAGTGGTTTCGCGCTCTGGCGTGACGTCAATACGGCCATCTTGGTGCGGATATCCCCCAGATGGGCTAGTAGTACGCCTGTCATGTCAACCGTAACTGACCGTGTTGGGCCGAGGTAGGCCCCAGGTCGCCCAGTCGAAAGTGCCGACGGCACAATACCTGATAACGGACAGTGTTCAATTCACCCTCAGAACGTGATGTCAATGAAGTTTCAACTAGCGGTTGCTCGGTATCCGCCACCACAACGGTGTCCCCGGCTCTCAGCACCTCACCGTCGGACACCCTCGCGTTGAACCGTCCCGTCTGCCCGCACCAGCACAACACCTCGACCTGAACCGGCTGCAGCTCGTCCGCCAATTCGAACAACCGCGCCGCACCCGGGAACAACATGCTCCGGAAGTCTGTCGCGATACCGAAGCAGTACACGTCGATTTGGACGTCATCGGCCAGTTCAGCCAGCTGATCCACCTGAACAGGTGACAAAAACTGAGCTTCGTCGACGATCAAGTAGTCCACGTGCCGTCCCGCCGCCCACTGCTCACGCACCAGCAACCGCAGATCGGTCTCGTTCCCGACCTCGGTCGCCTTGCGCGTCAGCCCGATCCGGCTGGTGATCTGCGGCTCACCGGAGCGATCGTGCCGCACCAGCACCATCCCGCGACGACCCTGCCGCGCGTGGTTGTGGTCGATCTGCAACGCCAGCGTCGACTTCCCGCAGTCCATCGGCCCGTAACAGAACTTCAACTTCCCGACGACCGGCACACCCCGCCGTGAACCCGCCACCGGCACCGACGACAACGCGTCCGTGGGGTCCGGGCCACTTTCCTTCAGTACGGTCACGACGCCCGACCCTATCGGCACGCTCCCGGCTCACAGCACCGCCGGTGGTCGGTTACCCGCCGCCTCGATCGCCCGCCGCACCGGGACCAGCCACACGAACACGAAACCGAGCACGAAGAAGATCACCAGCGCGATGATCGCGTACCGGAACGAACCGGTGATCTGCCCGACCGCGGCGAACAACAGGGGACCGAGCCACGACGTCCCCCGCTCACCGACCACGTAGAGCGAGAAGTACTGCGCGTCCTTCCCCTCGGGGATCATCTGCCCGAACAACGATCGCGACAGCGCGTTCGTTCCGCCGAGCACCAGCCCGATCCCGACCGCCACCGCGTAGAACTGCAACGGCTGCCCAGCCTGGATGAAGAACGCGAAGCACAACACGACCGTCCAGGCCACCAGGCTGCCCAAGATCGTCTTCTTCGCCCCGATCCGGGCCGCGATCGCACCGTGGATCATCGCCCCCGCGTACGCGAGGAACTGGATCACCAGGATCGTCACGATCAGCACCGTGGTGCTGTACTTCAACTCGTCCTTGCCGTACTGCGCCGACACCGCCACCACCGTCGTGATCCCGTCGGTGAAGACCAGGTAGCTCCCGAGGAACGCCAGCGTCAGGGGATAGGCCCTCGCGTCCTTGATCGTCCGCTTCAGCTCCTTGAACCCCGCCGTCAGCACCGACAGGCCACGCTCGGCCGACTTCGGCACATGAGTCTGGGGGAGTGCCCGCACCGCCGGAAGCGTGAACACCGCCCACCAGATCCCCGACGTCAGGAAACAGATCCGGATCGCGAGATGCTCGCTCACCCCGAACGCCTCATGCCCCATGAAGAACCCAAGCTGCAACGCCAGCGCCAGGCCGCCACCGAGATACCCGAACGCCCACCCCCTCGACGACACCGAGTCCCGCTCGTCCGGCTCCGCGATGTCCACCAGGAACGAGTAGTAGACGACCAGCGCACCGCCGTACCCGATGTTGGCGAGGATGAACGTCCAGACGCCGACCTGCCAGTTCGTCCCCGCGATGAAGAACATCAGCGCCGACGCCACCGCGCCCAGGAACGCGAACCCGCCGAGGATCCGCCGCTTGTGCCTGCTCCGGTCCGCGATCGCGCCGGCGATCGGCAACACCAGCACCTGCGTCACCGTCGCGATGGACAGCAGATACCCCCACAGCGACCCCGCCGGGAAATGCAGCCCGAACAACGACACGTCACAGCTTTGAAGAGTGCTCGAAGCACCACTCGAATCGGTGCACGGCCTGTCCCCGTTAAGGGTGAAATTCGCCTTGGCATCCGAGGACGCGATATCGCTCAAATAGAGCGCTCCGAACACCGTGATGACCGACGAATAGAACGGCGAATTGGCCCAGTCGTAGAGGTACCAAGCCCGCCATACCCGCTTGCGTTCACGGGTCACGGCCACCGTCATGTACTGCTCCTGAAGTCGAGAACGTCGAGGTCAGCGGGAGACTACTGGTGATCGCGGCCCCCTGTCCGGCACGAGTCCGGACCGTGTTCGTTTCGACGCGAGACGAACACGGTCCGGCCACCTTCCCGACCATCGTCGGCGTGTCGCTGCCACGGTCGACGTGTGTTTCGTGTGAGGCTGGTGGTTGTGTTGTGACTCTTGTGAAGCAAGTGTCCGGTATTTACTGTTCCGCTCATGAGGACCCATCGCCTTCGCACAGCACACCGCGTAGTGGCGAGAACGCTCCTGCTCGCCCTCGCCGTGACGGGCCTGCAGATCGCCACCACCGGATCCGCCGCCGCGGATCCCCACGGCTCCCACTGGGCCAAGCTCCGCATGTGTGAATCGAGCGGGCGCTACAACATCAACACCGGCAACGGCTACTACGGCGCCTACCAGTTCGACCTGCCCACCTGGCGCAGCGTCGGCGGCCAGGGACGACCCGACCAGGCCAGCCCCCGCGAACAGGACTACCGGGCCCTCTACCTCTACCGCATGCGCGGCTGGCAACCCTGGGAATGCGCCGGCAAACTCGGCTTCCGCAACGACGGCGACGGCCGCAGCAAACGCGTCCCGTCCTACGACGACTCCGCCTACATCGGCGGGGGAGGACAACCCGCCCCGCCGCCCCCGCCCAAGCCGAAGCCCACTCCGCCCGCACCACCCGGCGGCCCCAAACCGGCCTGGCCCGGCGTCGTCTACGCCTACGGCGACTGCGCGGCACCGCTCAAGCTGTTCCAACTGCGGATGAACGCCTACGGCTACGGCTTCACCGGAACCGGCTGCTACTACGAGAAGACCCGCGAAGCCGTCCTCGCCCTCCAGCGAGCCAACGGCATCAACGACTCAGGCCGCCTCGGACCCAAGACCTGGGACGCGGCGTGGAGCGGCAAACCACCGCGGTAACCCCTCCGCCCAATGCTATGAAAGGCCCGTTACTTGCAAATTTTGCAAGTAACGGGCCTTTCATAGCGCGCGAGGGGAGCGGCAGGCGAGTCACGAAGGCCAAGCGCCCCGCTCCTGAAGAACCTCACGCAGCAGATCCGGCCGGTCCGTCACGATCCCGTGCACCCCCAGATCCAGCAGCGACCGCATCTCCGCCGGGTCGTCCACCGTCCATGTGTGCACCTCGAAACCCGCCCGCGCCGCCAGCCGCAGGAACGACCGGTCCACCACCTTCAACCGCCCCTGCCGCACCGGCACCTGCGCCATCGCACCCCGCGACAACGCCCGCAGCGAGATCAGCGGCAGAAACCCGTTCGCCCACATCACCGCCACCGAACGCGGTCCCATCGCCGTCACCAGCTTCGGCCCCGCCAGCTTCCGGATCCGGGCCAGCCGCGCGTCGGAGAACGACGCCGCCGCGACCCGGTCGTGCGCCCCGGTCCGCTCGATCGTCCGCACGAAAGGCGCGACGGCCTCGTTCGACTTCACATCGATGTTGAACCGCGCCTCCGGCAACTCCTCGAGGACCTCCTCCAGCCGCGACAACGGCACCCGGCCCCCGATCTTGACGTTCCGCAGCTGCGCCCACGTCTGCCGGGAGATCAACCCCGCACCATCGGTCGTCCGGTCCAACGACGCGTCGTGATGCACGACCACCACGCCATCCGACGTCGCGTGCACGTCCGTCTCGAGATAGCGATAACCCTCCGTCACCGCCTGCCGGAAGGCGGGGAGCGAGTTCTCCAGCCCTTCCAGGTCACCGAGATGCCAGCCCCGATGGGCGAAGGCACGCGGGAGCGGATCGGCGAGGTACGGAAACAGTGTCGACACCCCACTAGTGTGCACTTCGGTCGTGGCCCCGGCATGAGCGTCCGATGGCCAGCTAGGGTCTGACCCGTGAGGGAAGTGGCCGAGCACCCGAAGACGTCCGCCGAAGAGGTGTCCGAGTTACGTCGCGCGGGGGCACCCAAACACTGCGGATGGTGCGGCAGGCGACTCGAACAGGGCGGCAACGTCGGCAGGCGCCGCCGTTACTGTGGGCAATCCTGCCGCCAGCGGGCCTACGAACGCCGGACCGCCCTCCAGCGCAGCGGCCTCCCCGAGGACGCCGTCGTCCTCTCAGACACCGAGATCGCCGCCCTGCAGGACAGGCTCTTCCAACTCCGCTGCGCCGCCGAAGACATCGTCACCGCGGCCGACGACGGAGCGTCCTTGGCCGAACTTCGCGGCCTCGCCGACGAAATCGCCCAGGCGGCCAAGGACCTCGAACAGCTCCGCTGACCTACAAGATCCCGTCCAGCGCCCGATACGTCCGGTTGCTCGCCGCCGCCGCCCGTTGCTCCCGCCCCGTCGCCTCGATGTAGTTCTGACTGGTCGCCAAGCTCGCGTGCCCCAGCAGCGCCATGATCTCCGACGCCGTCGCACCGTCCTCGGCCAGCCGCGTCGCGAACGTGTGCCGCAACGCGTGGAGGTTCGCCCCGACCGGCACACGGTCGTGCAGCCCCGCCCACCGGTAGCAGGATTTGACCAGGTACTCCAGCGCGCCGCGGCCGATCGGCTCGCCCGCACGATCCCGGAGGAGGGGAGTGGAGGGCCCGAACCGCTGCTGCGCGAAGCGACGGCGGCAGGAGGCCAGGTACTCCTCGATGATCTTCTCCATGATCGGCTGGACCGGGATCGACCGGTCGCGGCTTCCCTTGCCGTGAACGTGCAGCCGCATCTCACCCTGACGACCGACCAGCGACCGCGTGGTCAGGGCTCGCATCTCCGCGGCACGCAGTCCGGCGACCAGGCCGAGCGCGATCACCAGGACGTCCCGCTCCGGCCACGGATCCCGCGTCCGGCGGGAACCATCGGCGGCGGCCGCGAGCAACTGCTCCGGGGTTTCCTCGCCCCGCAACGGTTTCGGCGTCAACGGCGGCGCCTTCGGCCGGGCGACCGCGCCCATCGGGTTGCCCGCGAGCAGACCGTCGGACACACAGAAGGTGAGGAACTGGTTCCAGGTCGACCACGCGCGCAGGACCGAGCTCTTGGCGTGCGTGTCCGCGAAGGCACCGAAGGCGTTCCGGAGTGCCTGGGCGGTGAGCATCTCGACGGTGAGGTCGTCAGGGGAGCGGTTGGACTCGCGGAGCAGCAGCTCGGTGATGCCGGCGAGGTCGCGGCGGTAGGCGTCGGTGGTGTGAGGAGAATCCTTACGGGGACGACGTGCGGCGAAAAAGGCTTGCTGTGCCTCGGAGACCCTCATGAGAACCTTGTACCGCATGGCACCGACAATCTTACACTGGGTTATATTCCGTTTCATGCATAATAGTGATTATGCATGAAACGGAGTGACGGGTCCGGAAACCCCTCGCGGGGGATCCTGGTCCGCTCGTTGGCCCTCAGGGTGTCATGAAAGAGTCTCTCCTGACGCTTTTCGTCCCGAATGACCCTTTCATGACGCTTGGGTCACCTGGGAGGCCGCAGGCCTGAGGTGAGCAGGCTGGTCAGGCGAGTTAGTCAGACGAGCTGCCGCTGAACACCTCCGTTGATCATCAACGGCCGAGACGCCTGGATTGATTCGTCACAGTGACGTAATGAGCTTGGGTGATCGGTCATCCGTTTTGGGTTGCCGGGGGTGCCCTGACCGCTTCAGGAGACCAAGGGGTGGTCGGGTTCAGGGAGGGCTGAAGGGGCCCATGCCCGCATGTCACGCGACGAAGGGAGCTTTCCCCGCGTGACATGCGACGAAAGGCCCCTTCAGCTCACGCCAGAGACCCCTCTCAGGCCTTGTTATCCAGGTCGTCCAAAGTGCCGATAATGTACATTATGTCAAGTAAGGTTGATTAGGTGGCCCCAACCGGCCCCCTGACTCACTCGGCCTGATCGAGCCCGCGTTGGCCACACAGACGTGTGGTTCGATGCCCTGGTGATCCCGACCGAAGCGGACCTCGCGGACGCGTTGACCACGGCCGCTCGTGCCGCTGTCTCGGATCTGTTCCGCGGCAACCCTGGCCACACCTTCTACTACGTCACGCTGACCACGCCCGGCGAGGCGTTCGGTCCTGCGCTGTCGGCGTGGTCACGCGAGGCGCTGGCACAGCGATCGGATGCTGACGACGTCCGCTACTCCTACGCCGATTCGCCGTTTTCGATCCAGGGTGAGCAGTATCTGGAGCCCGTCCGCGAACTGTTCGCCGCCAGGCCGGCGGTGTTCGACATCGCCGATGACGACGCGTCCGACGCGGAGTTCGCTCTTCGGCTGCGTGCGATGGAGACAGCGCTGCTCAGGCTGGCTGATGAAGGGCTGTTCGGTGTCGGCGAGGCTCGGGCGGACGTGCTGGCCCTGGTCGAGGTCGTTCCTGGCGACGAGGAAAATGTCGACCGAGCTAGTCGGCTCAACCCGCCCGGGCCGGCGCTGGATGCTTGGCTGGCCTACTGGACCTCGTAGAGACCGCTGCTCCCCTGCCGGTCAGGAGCGTTCTGTGATGGCCTCGCGCTATGGTCATCCGCGGAAACGAACCTGGGGGTTAGACGAAATGTCCGAGAACACCACTGTGCGCGTCGATCCGTCCAACGAGCGGATGCTGCAGGCTTGGGACGGCAACGACGGCGCACTCTGGGCGAAGCGCGCACAACGCTTCAACGACGGTGTCGCCGCGTACCGCGACATCTTCTTCTCTGCGGCCGGCATCCAGTCGACCGACAACGTCCTCGATGTCGGCTGCGGCGCCGGTCAGACGACACGGGACGCCGCAGGCCAAGCCAGCGCCGGTTCCGCGCTCGGCGTGGACCTCTCCAGTGAGATGCTCGGCGTCGCTCGTCGGCTCGCCGAACAGGAACGTGTTCCCAACGTCTCGTTCGAACAGGTGGACGCTCAGATCCATCCGTTCCCCGAAGGCGGCTTCGATGTGGTGGTCAGCAGGCACGGGTCGATGTTCTTCGGTACTCCCCTGGCCGCGTTCGCCAACCTGGCCCGTGCGACGCGTCCTGGCGGCCGTCTGGTCCTGTTGACGTGGCAACCGTTGCGGCTCAACGAATGGATCACCACTTTCCGGACGATCTTCGCCGCGGGCCGTGAGGTGCCGACCTCGAATCTCCCGCTCAGCGATCCGCTCGAAACCGAAGCGCTGCTGAGCTCCGCCGGCTACACCGACGTCCGGTCGACCGCGGTGGACAAGCCGATGTACTTCGGCCAGGACGTCGATGACGCGGCGGAGTTCATCGTCGAGCAGCACGGCGGACGGCTGAGCGACCTGGACGAGAACACGCGCACCAAGGCCGTCGAGACCTTGCGTGCCGACCTCGCCGGGCACCAGACCGACCGAGGCGTCTTCTATCGCTCGGCGGCCTGGCTCATCGAAGCCCGGCGTCCTTGAGCCGCTGCTTGCGGACGATCAGGTAGGCCTGCGGGGTGCTCTCGAATTCTTCGGACGGCTCCCGGACGAGCTGGGAAAGCACGCCGAACCCCGCCTCCCCCAGTTGTTCGGCGATCTTCTCCGGCGCCAGCCGGTACGCGTCGCAGGAGATGTCGTGCCCGTAGGCGTGCTCGATGTGGCGCACTTCGTCGCCGACTTGGAACGCCACCAGCAGATGTCCGCCTGGGGCGAGGATCCGGTGGAAGTCGGCGAAGATCTCCGGCAGCCGCTCCCTTGGTGTGTGGATGATCGAGTACCACGCGACGACGCCCGCCAGCGCTCCGTCCTCAATGGACAAACCGGGCATCTCCCCGATCTCGAAGTCCAGGTGCGGGTACCACTTCCGGGCGACGGCGATCATCTCCGGCGAGAGGTCGACGCCGCGGATGTCGAGCCCCAGGCCGTGGAGATAGTTGGTGATGCGGCCGGGACCGCAGCCGATTTCGGCGACGCGGCCGCCGCCGGCGGCTTGGACGAGTTCCGCGTAGGCGCCGAGCATGGCTCGATCCCAGGTGGAGCCGGCGAGGTGGTCGCGGAGGAGTTCGGCGTAGTCGGCCGCGACCGTGTCGTAGGCGGTTCGGGTCACTTGGAGGTAGTCGGTCACGGCGGGGACCCTATCCCCCGGCACCGACAACAATCGTCGCGTACAGCTCGTCGTCGGTGATCACTTCGGGCGTCAATCCGTTGTGTGCCATGGCTTTCGCGGTGCTCGCGGCCTGGCTCTCCCCTGTTTCGATCAGGAGGTGCCCGCCCGGCGCGAGCCATTGTGAGGCTTCCGCGGCGACGCGCCGGTGGACGTCGACGCCGTCCTGTCCGCCGTCGAGGGCGATGCGGGGTTCGTGGTCGCGGGCTTCGGGCGGCATCATCGCGATGGCGTCGGTCGGGACGTAGGGGGCGTTGACGACGAGGAGGTCGACGTGGCCTCGCAGCGACGCGGGTAGGGGCGTGTAGAGGTCGCCCTCGAACACCTCTCCCCCGGCGTCGGCGACGTTGGCGCGGGCGCAGCGGACGGCGGCGGGTTCGATGTCGGCCGCGTAGAGCCGGATTTCGCCGAGTTCGGCGGCGATGGCGGCGCCGAGCGCGCCGGTGCCGCAGCAGAGGTCGAGGACGACCGCTCCGGGCCGGGCGAGGGTGAGGGCGTGGCGGACGAGGAGTTCGGATCGTTGGCGTGGCACGAAGACGCCGGGTTCGACGACGATGCGGAGTCCGTGGAATTCCGCCCAGCCGAGGATGACTTCGAGGGGTTCGCCCGCGACGCGGCGTTCGATCATGGTGTCGAGGTCCGCGGGTGTGCGGGCTTCGGTGGCGAGAAGCCGGGCTTCGTCTTCGGCGAAGACGCACCCGGCTGCCCGCAGCCGGTCGATGATCGTCACTTGTCCCGCAGCCTGGTGAGGATTCCGTCGAGGGCCTGGCGGACGGTGTCGGGGACGCCGTTGGTGCGCAGGTCGGTGAGGAAGTGTTCGTTGAGTCCGCCGGGGGTCATGTGCTTGCCGACGAGGGTTTCGAGGGAGCCGTTCTGCTGGAGCAGGGATTGGCCGAGTTGACCGAAGATGTGGCTGGTGAAGGTGGTCGCGGTGGTGTCTTCGATGCCTTGGTCGGCCATCCAGGCGGCGATGGTGCCGAGGTAGTCGAGGTGGGCGGCGAAGGTGGCCGTGGCGGCGCTGAAGATTTCGAGGTCTTTTTCCGCGTCGGGGACGATGCTGCCGCCGATGCTGTCGAAGAGGGCTCGTGCTTCGGCGTTGTCGGGGTACATGGCGGTGAGGCTTTGGCGGCGGGATGCCGGGGGCAGCGGGATGCTCCGGACGACTTCGCCTGCCGGTGCGGCCCACTCGCGCAACTGCTCGAGGCGGACGCCGGCGAGGGCGCTGATCAGGACGTGGCCGGGCCGGAGGGTCAGGTCGCGGAGGACTTCCTCGGCGATCGGCGTGCGGACGGCGAGGATGATCGTCGTGGCGCTGTCGGCGACGGCTTGGTTGTTGTCGCAGACCGTGACGTTGGCGAAGCGTGCCGAGAGTTCTTGTCCGACGCTGCGGCTGCGCGGTGAGAGGAAGATCGAGGGCGGCTCGGCGATGTCCTTGCTGAGGCCTTCGACGATGGCGGCGGTGATCTCGCCCGCGCCGATGAATCCGTAGTCCATGGTCACTCCTGCTCAGGCGCCGGTGTCGCCGTCGATGCGTTCGCGGATGAGGTCGGCGTGGCCGTTGTGGCGGGCGTATTCGCCGATCATGTGGACGTAGAGCATGCGGAGCGAGAAGGGGTCGCCGCCGAGGTCGAAGGTGTCGTCGAGGGATCCGTCGGCGGCGGCTTCGTCGGCCAGGCGGATTTCTTCGAGGAGGGTGTTGTAGGCCTCTTCGGCTTTGGTGGCGTCGAGGACTTCGAAGTCGTGGTCCTTGCCGAGGGCGGGGTCGTAGAGGGGTTCGATGTCCTGTGCGGTGTAGCGCAGGCGGAACCAGATGCGTTCGACCTTGGCCAGGTGGCGGATGAGGCCGAGGAGGGTGAGGTTCGAGGGCGGGACCGACGCCTGGGCGAGCTGTTCTCCGGTGAGGCCGGCGCATTTGCCGAGGAAGGTGCTGCGGTGCCACGCCAGCAGGGAGGGCAGGAGGATGCGTTCGTCGGCGGCGGTGTCGCCGGACGGACGGGTCACCTCGGGGGCGGTCCATGTCATAGCGGCGATCATGCCATCGGGTGACAAGGGGTTTGTGGTGAGCCGCGCGACGGGGGCGTGAGCGGGGTCACGTGAGGCGGGCTGAATCCTTTCGCCGGGGTGGCGGCTCTTGTAGGGGCCGGGACGAGCTCGGCGCGGGAGGAGGGGTTGTCGTGGGGGTCGAGTGGCCGAGGGAGTCTTTGATCGTGGCCGCGCAGGGCGGGGACGAGTCCGCCATCGCCGCTCTGGTCTCGGGTTCCCATCCGCATGTGCAGCGGTTCGCGCGTTCGCTGTGCGCTTCGCCGGAGGACGCGGAGGATTCCGTGCAGGAGGCGCTGATCGTCCTGTACCGGAAGATCGGCACTTTGCGTGCTTCCGGAGCGCTGGCGTCGTGGATGTTCCGGATCGTGCGGAACGAGTGTCTTCGCCGGGCTCGGCGGGCGTGGCGTGGTGACGAGCTGATGGGTGCCGATGCGGTGGTCTCGGCGGAGGAGGACGCTCTGCAGCGGTTGGAGGCGCGGCGGGTGGCCGCGGCGATCGCGGAGCTGCCCGCCGATCAGCGTCGCGTCTTGATCATGCGTGACGTCCAGGGGTATTCGGGCCGGGCGGTCGCCGACGCGCTCGGGTTGAGCACTCCCGCGATGAAGTCCCGGCTGCATCGGGCGCGGGCGACGGTCCGTGCGCTGTTGCAGGTTCGCTGATCCCTTTCTCCCCTTCCTGCTCTATCTCTTGAGGAGTCTTCATGCTCGAAATCGGATCTACGGCCCCTGATCTCGCCTTGGAGGACACCGCCGGGACGGTTGTCCGGCTGTCGGATTTCCGCGGTTCGGACGACGTGCTGCTCTACTTCATGCGCTCGACCACGTGCCCGGTGTGCATCGGCCATGTGAAGGACCTCGCGAAGCTCGCCGATGTGCGTGTCCTGGTCGCGGTTCCGGAAGGGCGAGCCGAGGCGGCGGCTTGGCGGGCGAAGCGTGGGCTGTCGCTGCAGGTGGTGACCGGCCGGAGCGGTACGCCGCACGAGGCCGTCGGGTTGGTAAAGAAGGTGTTCGGTGCCCTGCAGCAGTCCGGGAGCGTGCTGATCGGGCGGGACGGGGTGGTCCGCCATGCCCATGGGGCGACCTTGCCCACGGCTGCGTACGACAAGAAGGGCATCGCCAGGGCGATCGAGGAGCTGGTTCGCACACGTTGACTGAAGGTGTGAATCAGTGCTTCACTTCTTGCGTGCCGTATCGCCGTACACCGAAGGTCCAGGAGCGCCTGGACGCCCAGCGCGACGCCGTCCTCGCCGCTGCCATGGAGCAGTTGGCCGAGCGCGGGTACGCGGGTTGTTCGGTGTCGGCGGTCGCGGAGCGGGCCGGGGTGGCGGTCGGGAGCGTGTACCGCCACTACCCCACCAAGGCCGCGCTGGTCGTGGAGCTGTTCCGGAAGGTCGTCACGCGTGAGGTCGAGGCGGTGCGCGCGGTGTCGGAGCGGCCCGGCACGCCGGCGGAGCGGGTCGTGGCGGTCTTCGACACCTTCGCGAGCCGGGCGCTGAAGACGCCGCGGATGGCGTACGCGCTGCTGGCCGAGCCCGTCGACGCGCCGATCGAGGCCGAGCGCCTGGTGTTCCGGCGCGCGTTCCGCGATGTCGTGGCCCAGCACGTGGCCGACGGTGTCCGGTCGGGGGTCTTCCCCGCTCAGGACGCCGAGGTCACCGCGGCGGCGCTCGTGGGGGCGGCGGCCGAGGTGCTGATCGGCCCGTTGACCACCGGCAGTGCGGACGAGGTGTCCGGGCTGCGCACCTTTGTCCTGCGTTCTTTGGGAGGTTCCGATGCCGGTCACTCATGAGGTCACCAACCAGGTGCCGCCGCTGGCGGAGTACGACGCCGCCGCCGATCCGGCTCTGCTGGAGGGGCTGGATCGGGCGGACGCGGGCTGGGCGGTGGCGGAGGTACACGCCCTCGGCAGGCTGGCCGGGAGCGAGCAGGCCCAGGAGTGGGGCAGGCTGGTCAACGAGAACGAGCCGGTGCTGCGGACGCACGACCGGGTCGGGAACCGGATCGACGAGGTCGAGTTCCACCCGTACTGGCACGAGTTGATGGACGTCGCGGTGTCCCACGGGCTGCACGCGACGCCGTGGCGGGATTCCCGGCCGGGTGCGCACGCGGCGCGGGCGGCGAAGATGTACGTCTGGGGTCAGGTCGACGCGGGGCATACGTGCCCGATCTCGATGACGTACGCGGCGGTTCCGGCGCTGCGGTTCAATCCCGAGCTTTCCGAGCGGTACGAGCCGCTGCTGGCGTCGACGGAGTACGACTTCGGGCTGCGTGAGCCGAGCACGAAGCGCGGGCTGATCGCCGGGATGTCGATGACGGAGAAGCAGGGCGGTTCCGACGTCCGGGCGAACACGACGACGGCGCGGCCGCTCGCTGACGGCAGCTATGTGATCGTCGGGCACAAGTGGTTCACCTCGGCGCCGATGTCGGACATGTTCCTGACGCTGGCCCAGGCGCCGGGCGGGCTCTCGTGCTTCCTTCTCCCCCGCGTCCTGCCGGACGGCTCGCGCAACGGGATCCGGGTGCAGCGGCTGAAGGACAAGCTGGGCAACCGGTCCAATGCGTCGTCGGAGATCGAGTACGACGACGCGATCGGATGGCTGGTCGGCGAGGAGGGCCGTGGGGTGCGCACCATCATCGAGATGGTGAACAACACCAGGCTGGACTGCGCGGTCGGGAGCGCGTCGGGGATGCGGTACGGCGCGGTGCGGGCGGTGCACCACGCGCGGCATCGTCGTGCGTTCGGGGCGAACCTGGTGGATCAGCCGTTGATGGGCAACGTGCTGGCGGACCTCGTCGTGGAGTCCGAGGCGGCGACGACGGTCGGGATGCGGCTGGCGGCGGCCACCGACCGGCCGGGTGACGAGCAGGAGCAGGCGTTCCGTCGGCTGGGGCTGGCGGTGACGAAGTACTGGGTGTGCAAGCGCGGTCCTTCGCATGCGGTGGAGGCGCTGGAGTGTCTGGGCGGCAACGGGTATGTCGAGGAGTCGGGGATGCCGCGGCTCTATCGCGAGGCTCCGCTGATGTCGATCTGGGAGGGGTCGGGCAACGTCGCGGCGCTGGACGCGTTGCGGGCGATGGCGAAGCAGCCGGAGTCGGTGGCGGCGTACTTCACGGAGGTCGAGCAGGCGGCCGGTGCCGACGCGCGGCTGGACGACGCGGTGGGCAGGCTGCGCAAGGAGCTGTCCGATCTGTCGGACATCGAGTACCGGGCGCGGCGGCTGGTCGAGTCGATGGCGCTGGTGCTGCAGGGCTCGTTGCTGGTGCGGCACGGGGCGCCGGCGGTGGCCGACGCGTTCTGCGCGTCGCGGTTGAGCGGCGATTGGGGTGTCGCGTTCGGGACGCTGCCGTCCGGTGTGGACACCCGGGCGATCATCGCCCGTGCCGAGGTCTGAGTCGACGCTCAGTACTCGCCTGACCACGTGGTGCCGATTACCCCGGCCGGACCGGCTCCGAGCACTGCAAACAGCCGCAGGATTGCGGAATTCGGGTGCATCCAGGGCCGCGTGTGTCGGCTACGTTCGTCGGTCATGGTCGATCGCCGAAGATGCCTGGCCCTGGTTCCCCTCGCGCTGTTCGCCGCCGGTTGCGGGTCGGCCGAGCCGACGCCGATTTTCGCCGCGGCGAGTCCGAGGCCTTCGACCGAGAGCGTGCCGATGATGGAGGCGGCGGCCCCGTCCGGTGCGCCGTTCGTCGCGGCGGACGGACGGGACTTGAAGGCCTGCGGTGACGGGGAGTGCGAGGTGCTGGTGCGGACCGGCGACCAGATCCCCAACGACGGCGGAGCCGGGCCGCTCTCGGTGACGATCCAGGCCGGGAAGGCGGGGCTCGCGCCCGCTTCCGGCGGGATGGGCGAGGCGGTGTCCGGTCCGCCGGGGATGGTCCATCAGATCAACCGGCAGGTGATCGTCGTCGTCGCGGTGCGGGACGGTGACGGGATCATCCGGCTCAGCAAGAAGTAGCGGATCAGTTCAGACCGGCCATGAACTCACTGAGCAGCCGGTTCGCCGTGCTCGAGGTGTACAGGCGCTCGACGTCGGCGCGTGCCACCCGATGGCGGAACTCCCCTCGGTAGGTCGCGTCTCCGGCGTCGTGGACGGTGTCGGTGAACCATGTCGCGAAGGCCTGGTAGTTCCACACGTCACGCAGGCGGGTGTCGGAGTAGGCGTCGAGCAGGCTCGGATCGTCGTTCTTGTAGTGGCGGACCAGTGCCTCAGCGAAGACGTCGGCGTCGTGGAGGGCGAGGTTCATGCCCTTGGCGCTCATCGGCGGGACGATGTGCGCGGCGTCGCCGAGCAAGTGGAGCCTGCCGTGGCTCATCGGGCTGATCATCTCGCCGCGCAGCGGCACGAGTTGTTTCTCGACGATCGCGCCCTTCTCGGTGAGCGGTTCGCCGAAGCGGGCTTCGAGTTCACTCCAGATGCGCTCGTCCGGCCAATCCTCGGTGGTGTCGTCGAGCGGGCACTGGAGGTAGAACCGGCTCGCTCGCGGTCCGCGCCCGAACTGGGCGGCGAATCCGCGCCGGTGGATCGCCATCAGTGTCTGCTGGTGAGCTGTTACCTCGGCGAGGATGACCAGCCAGGCGTAGCCGTATTCGTGGGTGTGGCGGGTGATGCGGTCTTCGGGGATGGCGGTCCGGGTCGCGCCGTGGTTGCCGTCGCATCCGGCGATGAAGTCGCCTTCGACGGTCGATCCGTCGCCGAGCCGGACGCGAGGACGTTCGTGGTCCTCGATGGTCACGTCGGTGTCGAACCGCAGGTCGCCGCCGTCCTGTTCGAACACGGTGATGAGGTTCCGGACGAGGACCTGCTGGGGGCAGAACCGGCCTTCCCTGTGTTCTTCGACGGAGAGCGGCAAGGGCCGGGGACGGCCGTCGATGCGGAAGCCGAGGTTAGGCTCGGCGGGAGCTCCGGCGCTGACGCGGTCTTCGAGGCCTCGTTTCCGGAAGGCACGGGCCGCTCTGGTGTCGATGACTCCGGCGCGCTGGCGGTGTTCGACGTATTCGCGGCTGCGTCGTTCGAAGACGACACAGTCGATTCCCTCGCGGAGCAGGAAGTTGCCGAGCGCGAGACCGGACACGCCTGCGCCGATGATCAGGACGGGCTTGGTTTCCTTCGCTGTGGACATGCTTCGAGTTTCGCCGAGGTCGAGGCGTCCTACTACCGGTATCCTGACGGTCCATGCTGGAATTCCGCCGAGGCTTGCAGCCGGGTGACACCGGCCGGGGATCGCTGACCCACGGGCAGCTGGTCGGCCCGCATACCCATGTCCGGGGCCAGCTGCTCTACCCGTCCACGGGCGCGCTCGCGACCACTACCGCGCGGGGGACCTGGGTCGCGCCGGCGAACCGGATCACCTGGACACCGCCCGGATTCGAGCATTCCCATCGGGCGTACGGCGAGACCGAGGTCAGGCGCATCGACCTGCCCGTCCGGCTGGGCCGTTTCCTGCCCGCTCTGCCTTCGGTCTTCGCGGTGACGCCGCTGTTGCGTGAGGCGCTCCTGGCGCTCAGCGATGGCCGTCCTCGGGGTCCGGGGCCTCGGCACCGGCTCCGCGGGCTGATCATCGACGAACTCACCGGCGCTCCGCAGCAGGAGCTGTACCTGCCCGAGCCCGCCGACGACAGGCTGCGCTCGGTGACCTCGCTGCTGCACGCCGACCCGGCGAGTTCCGCGACGTTGCGTGAACTCGGGCGGGCCACCGGCGCCAGCGAGCGCGTGCTCAGCCGGCTGTTCCACGAAGAGCTCGGCGTGAGCTTCCGGCAATGGCGCAGCATGCTCCGCGTCCAGCACGCACTCGTCCTCCTCGGGGACGGGCACGCGGTGACGACCGTCTCGGCGCGGCTGGGCTGGGCGAACCCCACGAGCTTCATCGAGGCTTTCGTCGCCGTGGTCGGGGAAACCCCGGGGCGCTACCAGACCGGACTACGGCGAAGGTAGTTCTGTACCTACTAGTATGTACGGTATGCATGCGATGCAGTACGAGATCACCCTCCCCGCCGACTACGACATGGGCATCATCCGCGAGCGCGTCGCCACTCGAGGGCATCTGCTCGACGACTTCGGCGGCCTGGGGCTGAAGGTGTACGGGATCCGCGAGCGTGGTGTCGACGGCTCGACGCTGAACCAGTACTCGCCCTTCTACCTGTGGCACGACGAAGCCGGGATGAACGCCTTCCTGTTCGGCGGCCCGTTCAGCGGCATCGTCGAATCGTTCGGGCGTCCCGAGGTGCAGCACTGGACCGTGCTCGGGTTCGAGGAGGGACCGGCGTTCGGCACTCCCCCCGCGGCGGCGGGGAAGCACGTCGTGCCCATCCCTGCCGAGACCGACCCTGTCGCCTTCCTGGGCGAGGCTCTCGACGGGCTTCGTGAACACCTGCGACAGGACGGCGCGCATTCGGGGGCGCTGGCCGTCGATCCGCGGACCTGGCAGGTGGTGCGCTACAGCCTGTGGCGTGACGAGGCGCCTGAGTCGGACGAGGTCCGGTACCGGATCCTCCACCTGTCCTCGCCGCATCTGGACGAGCTGCGGCGAGGACGGCAGTGGGATCAGCCGAGCAGTGCGGCGAACAGCGCGCCGGGGTCGGTTTCGGGCGGCCCGGCGGGCCACTGATCCCGGTACGGGTACCAGAGTCCGTCCTTGCCCAGCCGCACCTGCACCCCTGTCCCGTGGACGGTGCACTGGTTGCGTTCGACGTCCAGGCCCTCGCCGGGATCGTCGACCACTTCGGTGAAGGCGGCCCGTGCGCGGCCCATCGCCTGCGACGACGGTGTCCACGCGGTCTCCAGGACGTCGAGACCGGCCCGGCCGCCGTGCCGCCAGGCGAGCACCGCGCGGTCGAACTCCTCACCGTTCTCGGCCGGGCGCAGCCGATCGGCGGCCTCCGGACGGGTCGCGGCGAGACGGACGGCGTCCTGTTTGCGGGTGAGCTTCGGCTGCGACGTCAGGAGCGCGCCCGCCGCCTGGCTCGCGTTGGCGGCCAGCAGGGCGAAGGTCTCCGCGGGGATGCCGGGCGCCCCGGGCACGGTCGGTCCTCCGGCGGGCGCGAACCCGGCGAGGTCCGGCAACGGGCCGGGCTCGTCGGCGTAGGCCCGCTCCGCAGGTGTGTCGTCGTCCCCGGTGCGCACGAACCGAGGCGCGTTACGCCACTGCAGTTCGTCGAGGAGCTCCCGCTCCCCCTTACCGCGCATCAGCAGCAGCACGAACGGATCCGCGTCGAGCAGCCACGAGGCCTGGAACGACAGCGCCGCGGCGTGACGGCACGGCAGTTCCCAGCCGGGACAGTCGCAGTCCGGGTCGAGGTCGCCGATCCCGGGCAGCAGATGCACCCCGGCGTCGTCGGCGGCTTCGACGAGGTCGTGTGGCATGTCCCGGTCCAGCAGCGCCGCGAGATGCCCGGCACGGGAAGCGACCCTGTCGAGGAAGCGGTCCCATTCGGTGTCGGTCAGTTCCGCGAGGCGGACCTCGGTGCGGTACTGGCCTTCCTGGTCGTCGACCACGGCGCCGATCCGTCCGGGGCTGACGGTGATCGGGCCGACCCGGCCCCCGGCGGCGTACTTGCGGCCTTGTTTGAGCTGCCGCAGGTCCAGCGCGGTGTCCTCCATCGCGTTGATCCACGCGCGGCCCCACCACGAGCGGGCGAACTGGCCGTGTCCGCCCTGGGCCCCGAAGGCGGGGAAGCCGCGGACGCGATCGTCGGGCGTACTCATCGGCGACTCCTCAACTCGACCAGATCGGCCAGCTCCGCGTCGGTCAGTTCGGTCAGGGCGGCTTCGCCACCGGCGAGCACCGCGTCGGCGAGCGCGCGTTTCTCCCGCAGCATCGCCGCGATCCGGTCCTCGACCGTGCCCTCGGCGATGAGCCGGTGCACCTGCACCGGCCTGGTCTGCCCGATCCGGTACGCGCGGTCGGTCGCCTGGTCCTCCACGGCGGGGTTCCACCAGCGGTCGTAGTGCACGACGTGGTCGGCGTGGGTGAGGTTGAGCCCGGTCCCGGCCGCCTTGAGCGACAGCAGGAACACCGGGACCTCGCCGGCCTGGAACCGGCGCACGAGTTCTTCGCGTTTGGGCACCGGGGTACCGCCGTGCAGCAGCTGGGTGGCGATGCCGCGCTGCGCGAGATGACGTTCCAGCAGCCGTGCCATGGCGACGTACTGCGTGAACACCAGGACCGCGCCGTCCTCGGCGAGGATCGTGCCCAGGAGCTCGTCGAGCAGTTCGAGCTTGCCCGACCGGCCGTCCAGCACCGCGTCCGACGGTTCCTTGAGGTACTGCGCGGGGTGGTTGCAGATCTGCTTGAGCCCAGTGAGGAGCTTGACGATCCGGCCGCGCCGCGCGATGCCCTCGCTGCCGGCGATCTCGGCCATCAGTTCGCGCACCGTCGCCTCGTACAGGGCGGCCTGTTCGGCGGTGAGCGTCACCGGCCGGTCGGTTTCGGTCTTGGCCGGCAGTTCCGGCGCGATCCCCGGATCGGATTTGCGGCGGCGCAACAGGAAGGGGCGCACCAGCCGGGAAAGCCGTTCCGCGGCCTCGGGGTCCTTTCCGGACTCGACCGGTTTCGCCCACACGCGGCGGAAGTCGGCCATCGTGCCCAGCAGCCCGGGGGTGGTCCAGTCGAGGATCGCCCACAGCTCGGAGAGATTGTTCTCCACCGGGGTGCCCGTCAACGCCACCCGCGCCGACGACGTCAGCGTTCGCAACACCTTCGCCGTGCCGGAGCGGTGATTCTTGACGTGCTGGGCCTCGTCGGCGACCAGGAGTCCCCAGTGGACGCCTCCCAGCGGTCCCGGGTCGACCCGCAGGGTGCCGTAGGTGGTGAGCACGAATCCGTCGCCGAGCCCGTCGAGCGAGCGCTCGGTGCCGTGGAACCGCCGCACCGGGACACCGGGGGCGAACCGGGTGATCTCCCGTTCCCAGTTCCCCAGCAGCGACGCCGGGCAGACGACCAGCGTCGGGCCTTGCGCGCGGTGCAGGTGGAGCGAGATCAGCGTGATCGTCTTGCCCAGACCCATGTCGTCGGCCAGGCAGCCCCCGAGCCCGATCGACGTCATGGCGGTGAGCCACTGCAGCCCGCGCAACTGGTAGTCGCGCAGGGTCGCGGCCAATCCCCGAGGCGGGGACTGCGGTTCCGGCGGCGCGAGCAGTCGTTCCCGCAAGGCGGCGAGCCACCCGTCGGTGAGGACGTCGACGCGTTCGCCGTCGACCTCGGCCGTCCCGCTCAAGGCGGCGCCGAGCGCGTCGATGGGAGTCAGCGGTTTCAGGGCGCGATCGCGGGCCTTGGCCGCCAGCGCCGGATCGACGAGGACCCACTGGTCGCGCAACCGCACGACGGGCCGGTGGGCCTCGGCCAGTGCGTCCATCTCGGCCGCGGTGAGCGGTGCGCCGCCGAGGGCCAGCTGCCAGTCGAACTGCAGCAGGGTGCCGCCTGCGAAGAACGACGGGAGGTCGTCCGGCGGTGCGTCACCACCGCCGACGACGGCTTTCGCGCTCAGGTCACGGGCGAGATCGGCCGGCCAGTGCACGTCGATGCCCGCCGTGGCCAGCACGGGCGCGGCGGTGGTGAGCAGCTCGGTGATGTCGGTGTCGCGAAGCCCGACCTCGTCGGGGACCGCCGCGCCCAGCAAAGGTTCCAACGGTGGCCACAGCTGGGCCGCGCGGCGCAGGGCCAGCATCACGTCGATGCGGGCCCTCGGACCGAAACGGTCGTCGCCGGACCAGAGCGCGGCGGCGTCGATCAGGACGCCCGGATCGGCGAGGCTGTGCACCTGGACGACCCCGGTGAAGCGGCCGCTGGTGAAATCGTCGCCGGGTGCCTCGATCCGCACCGAGACCCGGACCCCGGAGTCCAGCCCGGCCGCGACCTCGGCCGCCCAGTCCCGCAGCTGCGGGACGCGATGCGAGGGCGCGGCGGCGAAGGCTTTGACGCCCGCCGCCTGCGCGGCCGCGGGCGTGCGGGGAAGGGTGTCGGCGACGGCGTCGAGGAACGCGCGCAACAGCGGATACCGGGCGGGCAGCAGGTTCCCGTCGCCCGGTATCGCCCGTGCCCGCGCCGGCATCGCCTCGGACAGTTCACGCAGCCAGGCGGCATCGGCGGGTTCCAGAGGACCTGCGCGCCAGGCGTCCACATCGGACTCCGTGACCCCGGGCAGCAGCCTGCCCGCCTCGGCGAGCTTCAACGCCGCCGTGGCGGCCGTGCTCCAGAAGCGCGCCGAGGAGTCTTCACTCGTGCGCAGCCGCAGGAGGGCGGGGAGCGCTTCGGCCATCGGGAGCCGGACGCAAGGGACCGTGGCGACCTCAGGGAGGGCGACAGTCACCTCCCCGGTTCCCGGCGTGTCCCCCTCGGCGTTCCAGAAGACGAATCCGCTGGTCCGGGCCGGAATCTTCGGTTCGAACGCGACACTGTCGAAACCGTCGTGAGACGTCACTCAACCCCAATCTCTGTACGGTGTACAGTTCAGAATAGCACAACTCTGTACAGCGTAGAGAGAAGCGGGATGACGGACGCGGACCACACCGGCACGGGCGATCCACGACGAACCATCGAACTGCTCTGGGGCGTGCGGGAGAAACCCCGCCGGGGCCCCAAGCCGAAGCTCACCGTCGAGGAAATCATCACCGCCGCGATCGAACTCGCCGACGCCGAGGGGATCACCGCGCTGTCGGTGCGCCGGGGCGCGGAGAAACTCGGCGTCTCCCCCATGTCCATCTACACCTACATCCCCAGCCGCGCGGAACTGCTCGACCTGATGATGGACCGGGTGCACGGCGAGCTGACCGACCCGCCGCCCAGTCACGACTGGCGGGGCACGATGACGATCCTCGCCGAGGACGCCTGGGCGATGTACCACCGGCACCCGTGGATGCTCCAGCTCACCACCAGCCGTCTCCCCCTCGGCCCGCACACCTTCGCCAAGCACGAACGCGAACTGGGCGCCGTCGACGCGATCGGGCTCACCGATCTGGAGATGGACGCCGTGATCGCGATGGTCAACGGTTTCGTCCAGGGCATCGCGCGGGGTTCGGTCGAGTCGGCGAGTCTGGTGCGGCGGTCCGGGCTGACGGATACGGAGTGGTGGACGGCCAGCGCCCCGGTGCTCGCGGAGATCCCGGAAGCCGACGCGGGCCTGTTCCCGCTGGCGGCGCGGATCGGCCAGGCGGCGGGAGAGGCGCACGGTGCGGCGAGCGCGCCGCTGCACACGTTCCGGTTCGGGCTGGCGCGGATCCTCGACGGGGTCGAGCAACTGGTTGCCGGGGAAGCGCAAGGGGCGGAACGGGAACTGCCTTCGTGAGCGGCAAGGACGGTTAGGGCGAGCCTGGCGTGCTCGTGCCGTCTTTGGTTCGCAGGGCGGGTGTTGTGAAGCCACTTTCGCAACGTTGAAGGTTGGGAAAGTGGCTTTCACAACGGCGTTGTCCTGGGGGATCCGGTTCCTGGCCGGGGATGAAGGCTCAGACCGTGTGGCCTTCCCCTCAAGATGCCCGATCGCCGCGTCGTCGCAGCCAGCGGTACAGCAGCCACAGTGCCAGCGCGACCGGTGTCAGGACCGCCGCGAACAGGATGCCCGCGAACATTCCGTAGCCGTGCGGATCGGAGGACACCCCGGTGGCGCTGAGCACCGCCGTGCCGACCAGCAGCACGATCACCGCGGCGACGCAGACGAACGCGCCGAGCACGACGCGCCGGATAACCGGCCTGTCCATAGAACATCACTCCGGGTCGGGAGTGCAGATGGTCAGGAACGACTTCCGGTTCTCGCGCTGGACCTCCGCGACGTCCATCCAGCCGCGCTCGCCGAACAGGTAGCTCCCGGGCGGGTGCTGGGCCGAGTCGCGCAGCACCCGGGCGACGTCGGCCTTGGCACCGTTCGCTTGCGGACCATCGACGGTGACGGCGATCGAGCCCGACTTGGTCCAGTCGTAGCCAGTGGGCAACGGCGTCTGGACCTGGAGAGGCCCGTCCGGCGACGATCCCCCGCCGGTCCTCAGCAGGTCCAGGCGTTCCACCCGCACTCCCGGGTGCGGCGCGGTCCACACCTGCTCCGTGCTCTGCTGGGTGCCCGAGTCGAAGGTCAGCCTCAGGCGGATGACGCCCTCACACGGGGTACCGGTCCACAGCTTCAGGACGCCGCCGTCGACGCGGAACCCGGCCGCGGGCGGCAGCGACGGCGCGAACTGCGCCTTGGTATCGCACGCGGTCACCGCCACCACGAGCAAGGCGGCGCAGGCGGCGCGCGGCCACTTAATGGTATCCGCCATCGGACAGTCCAGCGTCTTCCTCGGTCTCGTTGCCGCCGGTGACCTGCTCCCACGCGTAGGAGGCGAGGAAACCCGTATAACCTTCGCGCCCCCATTGCTGGGAGTGGCGCTCTTCGTGGTGCAGCAGCCGGTCCATGTCGAGCGAGCCCTGGGACGCACCCTTGTCGTCCTCGTACCAGGCGTGGCCCGACTTCGCGACCTCGCGAAGCTGTTGCGCCGGATCCTTCGGGTCGTCGATGTTCAGCATGAACGTGTCGCCCCAGGTCGTCCCGCCGCGTTGGCTGAACTGGTCCTGGATGAGGTTTCCGCCCAGGCCCATCATCATGCCGTTCGGGGTGGTCACCAGCCGCCCGCCGTTGTCGTGCACGAAGCCGACATCGTCGTCGTAGCTCCAGGAGTTCTCCCGTTGCCGCTCGGTGATCCGCCGCAGTTCCTCGGATCCGTACGGGGTCGGCGCGAAGTCGGTCTTTTCGCCTTCGGTGCCGTAGTCGGTGCCCGCGTTCATGATGTAGGTCATCCGCACCGCCTTGGCGGCGTCGTCCCCGCTGATGTCGGTCGGCATCAGGAAGTACGACTTGAAGGTTCCGTCGCCGTCCTCGTCCTCGCGGATCTCTTCCATCCCGTCCAGGACCTCGAAGTCCTCCGGCGTGATGTCGTGTTCGTCGGCGATCTTCTTGATCGTGTCGATCGGAACACCCCGGAGGACGGCGTTCTCGAGCCACTGCCGGTAATGGCCGGACGCGGACGGCCCGCTCAGCAGCCCGGCGTCGCGCAACGCCTGTTCCATCTCGACCACCTGGGCGTCGATCTCCCCGCCCTTCTTGGCGCCGGCCAGGGTGGTCGCTCCGTGGTCGCTGATCTCGCCGTCCTGCGCCAGCCGCATCACCCTGGCGAGGGCGGCGTCGATGTTGTTCGCCGTGGTGAGGATCGCCTTGGTTTCCTGCTCCAGCTGCTTCCTGATGGTTTCGCGGTGCCGGGCGGTCTCGGCGCGGTCTTCGGCCTCGAACCGCGACTTCGGCGGAGGGTCGGCGGGTTTGCCGTCCACGATCGCGCCGTCCGCGGCGATACGGAACTGGTAGGTGTCGGCGAGGGAGTCGTTGTTGGCGACCCGGGTCTTCAGGGCGGATACGTCGTCCGACGCGTTCTGCAGGCCGCGTTCGACGGCGGACAGCTCCGCGATCAGGATTTCGGCCTTGTCCCGCGTGTCTCCCAGCGAACCGCGGGCACGCTCACCGGCGGGGCCGTGCCAATCGGGCAGCTTCCTGGCGTCGTCGAGTTCGTCCTGCAGCCCGATGAGTTTGTCCCGCCGCCCACTCAGGTTGGTGGCCGACGCGTTGAGCGCCTCAGCGTCCCATTTGCGGACGTCGTCGTACCCGACCGTCATTCCCCGAAAGCCTCTTCCGCGGAGCGCTCGTTTTCGGAGTACGCCTTCGCGGCCGCCGTGATCGATTCGCTCCACTGGTCGATCTCGTCGGCACGCCCCTGCGCGCGCTCGTTGAACGTCGAGGCCAGAGTGGGCGCGCTCTTCGCCGCGTCCCCACCCGGCAACGCCGTCGCTATCGCGTCCAAGCCGGTACCGGGTTCCACGCCTCTGGCCTGGTCCGCGGCGGATCCCGCGGCCTTGGCCGCGTTCCGCAGCTGACCGATCTCGACCTCGTACCCGCTCACCGCCCGCGACCCCCAACCCTGGATAGGTCAGCGGACTCTACTTGAGCTCCGAAGCCTCCACACCCGATTCGGGCGAGAGAACAGGCGCTTCCTCCACCACCGGCGGGCGGGCGAGTTCGGCCAGCTGCCGGACGACGTCGTCGTACCGCGCCTGATCCGCCGCCGCGCGGGCCTGCGCCCGTTCCAGTTCCTCGCCCAGCGCTGTCGCTCGCGCCTCGGCGAGGCTCCTGGCCGTGTGTTCTTCCGCGAGTGACGCGCGGACGCGGTCCAGATCTCCGCGCAGGACGGCGGATTCCGCCCGTGCGGCGACACAGTCCTTTTCGGACACCGTCACCCGGGCCTTCGCCTCGTCGAGCCGGTCCAGCAAGGCTTCGAGTTCGGCCACCGCGCGGGCCAGCGCCGTGTCCCGCTCACCCAGATCCGCTGTCAGTCGCGTCTTTTCCTCCCGGACGGCCGCGAAGTCCTCACGCAGGGTCCGGAGATCGGAGACCAGCGCGTCGCGGGCGCGTTCGGCCGCCACGGTCGCGGCTTCCGCGGCGCCTCGGGCCCGTTCATGGGCGGCGATCTCGGTCCACGAACGCTGACGGGTCTCCTCGGCGTCCTTCAAAGCCTGCTCGGTGGTGCGTTCCGCCTTGGCCTTGGCCATCTTGTCGTCACGGGACGCGGCCAGCGCGGTCGCGCGCGCCGTGTCGGCCTTCGCCGCCGCCTGCTGGGCGTCCTCGGCCTCGCGCTTGGCCGTGGCGGCCTCGGTCTCGGCTTCGGTGACCCGTCCCAGCGCCGCCTCGGCGGCGTCGTCGAACCGCGAGCGCATCGCGTCCAGCAGTTCCACGAGCGACGCCGCCGCCGGGGTGAACTCGTCGGCGATGCGGCGGACCTCGAGCAAGGGATCGGCCACGCTCGCCACCGCGGCGGCACGGCGGGCCCGCGACGCGGCGTCGGCGTGCGTCTTACTGCAGTAGGCCGAAGGCCGCCCGCCCTTGCGTCTTCCCTCGGCGTCCACCGCGGGCGGGGGCAAGGGGTTCTCGCAGCCTTCCAGCGCGCACAGCCGGACCTCGTCGGCGTCCGTATCGATCACCGCAGCAGGGTAGCGCTGCCCCGTGGGGTGGGAAGCGGGGCAACGCCGGGAAAACCGTTGGACCCGCCGATAGGGTCGACTTCGTGCGTGTTCTCTTCACTTTCGCCGGCGGCAACGGTCACTTCCGCCCGCTTCTCCCGATCGCCCGCGCGCTCGTCGAAGCGGGTCACACCGTCGCGTTCACCGGCGAGCCGATGATGGTCCCGATCGTCGAGGCCGCCGGTTTCCCCGCCTTCCCGTCAGGCCCCAACCTCGGCAGCAAGGGTGAACGGCACCCGTTGCTCCCCGTCGACAAGGATCGCGAGGACGCCGACCTGCGCGACGGTTTCGTCCGCCGTACCGCGCCCCGCCGCGCGGAAGACGTCTCGGCGCTGTGCGAACACTGGTCCCCCGATCTCCTCGTCTGCGACGAAGCCGATCACGGCGCGATGATCGTCGCCGAAAAGCTCGGTCTTCCCCACGCGACCGTCCTGGTCACCGCCACCGGCGCTCTCATCCGCGCCGAACTGATCGACGACGCGCTCAACGAGGTCCGTGCCGTCCACGGGCTTCCCCCGCAGCGGGACCTGGAGATGGCGACCCGCCATCTCGTGCTCTCCCCGTTCCCCGCGAGCTTCCGTGATCCCCGGTTCCCGCTGCCGCCGACCACGTGGCCCTTCCACACGCCCGTTCCCGGCCGCGGCCCGGTGCCGGAGTGGCACGTCGAAGGTCGTCCGACGCTCTACTTCACCCTCGGCACCATCTTCAACACCGAGTCCGGCGATCTGTTCGCCCGGGCGCTGGCCGGTCTGCGGGACGTCGACGCGACCTGTGTGGTGACCGTCGGGAACCTCATCGACCCCGCCGAGTTCGGTCCGCAGCCGGAGCACATCCACCTCGCGAAGTACCTGCCGCAGGACGACGTCCTCCCGTACTGCGACGCGGTCCTCAGCCACGGCGGCTCCGGCAGCCTGCTGGGCGCGATCACGCACGGCTTGCCGATGGCACTGCTGCCCATGGGCGCCGACCAGCCCCACAACGGCGACCGTGTCACCGAACTCGGGCTCGGCACCGTCCTCGACGTCATCCACGCGACACCCGAGGACATCCGTGACGCCGTGACCTCCGCGCTTCGGGAACCGTCCTATCGGGACGCGGCCGGGCGGCTACGGGACGAGGTCACCGCGTACCCGCCGCCGGAGAAGACCGTTCCGCTGCTCGAGGGGTTGCTCGGGTGACCACCGAGCTCGACACGGCGATCACCCGGGCGTTCCGCGAGGAGTCCGGTCAGGTGTTCGCGACGCTGATCCGGGTCACCGGCGACTGGGACCTGGCCGAGGAATGCGTCCAGGAGGCGTTCGCGCTCGCGCTGCGCACCTGGCCCCGCGACGGCGTCCCGGCGAAACCCGGTGCCTGGCTCACCACGACCGCGCGCAACCGTGCCACCGACCGGATCCGGCGGGAAGCCGTCGGCGCGGAGAAACTGCGGGAAGCCGCCGAACTGACCGCGCCCGCCGAGCCGGAATGGGACGAGAGCGGCGTCCACGACGACAGGCTCCGCCTGATCTTCACCTGCTGCCACCCCGTCCTGCCGATGGAAGGCCAGGTCGCGCTCGCACTGCGGACGCTGGCCGGGCTCACCACCGCCGAGATCGCCCGCGCCTTCCTCGTCTCCGAGGCGACGATGTCGCAGCGCCTGGTCCGGGTGAAACGGAAGATCCGCACCGCGGGCATCCCGTACCGCGTACCGCCGTCGGCTCAGCTGCCCGAACGCACGGCCGCCGTGCTGGGGATGCTGTACCTGCTGTTCAACGAGGGCTACTCGGCCAGCGCGGGCACCGACCTGCTGCGGACCGACCTGTCCGCGGAGGCCATCCGCCTCGCCAGGATCCTCGCCGGACTGATGCCGGGCGAACCCGAGGTCCTCGGCCTGCTGGCCCTGCTGCTCCTGCACGACGCCCGCCGGGCCACCCGGGTCGACGGCGAGGGCACCCTCGTCTCGCTCGAGAACCAGGATCGCGGCGGCTGGAACACCGCCGAGATCACCGAGGGCACCGAACTGCTGGAGACCGCGCTCCACCGGGGAGTGCCGGGGCCGTACCAGATCCAGGCCGCCATCGCCGCCTGTCACGCGACCGCGGCCCGCGCTTCCGACACCGACTGGGCCCAGATCGCCGCCCTCTACCGGGAACTGCTGCGTTTCGTGCCCTCGCCGGTCGTCGAGTTGAACCGCGCGGTCGCCGTGGCGATGGCCGAAGGCCCCGAGGCCGGACTCGGACTGGTGGACAAGCTCACCGCGGACGGAAGTCTCCCCGGCTACCACCTGCTTCCCGCGACCCGCGCGGACCTGCTCCGACGTCTCGACCGGTTCGAGGAGGCGGCGGAGGCCTATCGCGAGGCGCTGACGCTCACCGGCACCGAGGCCGAGCGTGCCTACCTGACGGGGAAACTCGCCGAAATCTCCTGACGCCGGGATGTCGGCATCGAGGCGGCGCGTTAATGACCGAGCATGAAAGGGGCCTTCAAGACGTTTTCCGTCCTGAAAGCCCCTTTCATGACACTCGCGGAGCGGATCAGGCGCGGGTGTGCACGATCAGCCCGCCCACCAGAGCGCCGAAGCCGCCGATCGCGGCCAAGGTGCGGACCAGGTTCCACCGTTCCCAGACACCCTCGAACTTCGCCCGCAACGCCTCGAAGTCGGTGTTGGCGCCGTCGAAGCCGGCTTCGAGCGCGTTGTTCAGCGGCACGTTGATCGCCATGGTCACGATCAGCATCACCAGCAGCAGCACGAAACCCGCGATGATCCACGGCAGCGCCGACCGCAGCTCCGATCGGAAGTGCAGTGCCGCCGCCACCGCGGCGAGCAGGGGCGCGCCGCCGAAGCTCAGCGCGAACCAGCCGTTGAGGATCGCGATGTTGATCTCCCGCATCCCCGTCACGTACGTCCGTGCGTCCGCCCGCGCCAGTCCCGGCATGACCGAGCACGTGTAGGCGTAGAACAAGCCCGCGATCAACCCCGCCGCGATGACGGCCGCGATCAGGACGATCTCGCTGAGCGTGGACATTCCCGTCGCCTCCCTTCCGATTCCCGTTCGTTTCATCGATTCCAGACCCCAGTGGCCGCGGCCTTCGCGGCGTAGTCGGAGAAGTCCCTCGCGGGCTTGCCCAGCACCTTCTCGACGTCACCGGTGAGCGAGGAGTTCCGGCCGTCGAGGATCCGCGTGAACAGGTCGGTCAGGCCCTCGATCTCTTCCTCCGGCACGCCCTGTTCGGCCGCGCCCGCGGCGAACTCCGCCGCGGAAACCGGAACGTACCGGACATCCCGCCCCGAAGCCTTGCCGATTTCCGCCGCCACGTCCGCGAAACCGAGCAACCGG
Organism: Amycolatopsis sp. lyj-84; assembly: GCF_046549075.1. Classification (NCBI taxonomy): domain Bacteria; kingdom Bacillati; phylum Actinomycetota; class Actinomycetes; order Pseudonocardiales; family Pseudonocardiaceae; genus Amycolatopsis; species Amycolatopsis sp. lyj-84. The sequence goes on along the minus strand of NZ_JAJPWO010000005.1, from coordinate 348,675 downwards.
GGGCCCGTCAGCTCGTAGACCCGGCCGTCGTGCCCGTCGGTGGTCAGTGCCGTCACGACGACGTCGACGATGTCCTCGACGTCGATGAACGGCTCGGTCACCTGTCCCGCCGGAAGCACGATCTCGCCGGCGAGCACCGGTTCCAGCAGGAAGTGCTCGCTGAAGTTCTGGGCGAACCAGCTGGCCCGCACGACCGTCCACTCGGCACCGGAGTCACGGACGCCCTGCTCGCTGACCACGGCTTCCTCCTCGCCGCGGCCGGACAGCAGCACCAGCCGCCGGACACCGTGTTCCACGGCCAGTTTCGAGAAGTCGCGGATCGCTTCGGCCGCGCCGGGGAAGGCGAGGTCGGGGTAGTAGGTCAGGTAGGCCGCGCCGACTCCGGTGACAGCGGCGGTCCAGGTCGAGCGGTCGTCCCAGTCGAACGCGGGCCGAGAGGCCTTCCGCACCTCGATGCCCCGGTCGGTCAGCTGCTGCGCCACCCGGCGTCCGGTCTTGCCCGTCGCTCCGAGGACCAGGACCGTCTCGTTGTTCTTCGTGTTTGTCATGGCACTAGTCAAGCGCCTCAAGATGAGACGGAACATAGTTCAAAGACTCTTTTCCATGTTTCATCGTCTACACTTCGTGGCATGGATCCCCTCGCCGGTCTGCTCGACGGACCCCGCGCCCGCGGCGCGTTCCTGCTGAAGTCGGTCATGACCCCGCCGTGGTCGCTGCGCATCGAGGACGAGGCGCCGCTGACGGTGATGGCGCAGGTCCGCGGCGAGTCCTGGGTCGTCCCCGATCGCGGGGACGCCGTCCGTCTCGGTACCGGCGACATCGCCATCGCCCGCGGACCGGACCCGTACCTCGTCGCGGACGACCCGGCCACCCCGCCGCAGGCGATGATCCTGCCGGGACAGGAATGCCTGACACCGGACGGACAGCACCTCACCGAACTGTCCGACCTCGGCGTCCGCACCTGGGGCAGCGACCCGGACGGCCCCGTCGTCCTGCTCACCGGCACGTACCCGCTGGAAGGCGAGATCAGCAAACGGCTCCTCAACGCGCTGCCGTCGCTGCTGGTCGTCCGGAACGAGGAATGGGAGAACCCGCTCGTGCCGCTGCTCGCCGGGGAGATCGTCAAGGACTCGCCGGGTCAGGAAGCCGTCCTGGACCGCGTGCTCGACCTGCTCCTGGTCGCCGCGCTGCGGACCTGGTTCGACCGGCCCGGCGCCGCGGCACCGGCCTGGTACCGCGCGCACAGCGACCCCGTCGTCGGGCGGGCGCTGAAACTGTTGCAGCACAAGCCTTCCGAGCCGTGGACGGTGGCGAGCCTCGCGGCCGACACCGGGGTCTCCCGGGCCGCGTTCGCCCGGCGGTTCACCGCCGCGGTGGGCGAACCGCCGATGGCCTACCTCGCGAGCTGGCGGATCGCGCTCGCCGCGGACCTCCTGCGCCAGCATCCCGACGTCACGATCGGCGCTGTCGCCCGGCAGGTCGGCTACGGCAGTTCGTTCGCACTCAGCACCGCGTTCAAACGCGAGCACGGCGTCAGCCCGCAGGGTTACCGCACCGGCGTCGCGTAGCGCTCGACCAGTTCCGCGCCGATCCGCGCGAGTTCGTCCTGGACCGAGACCGGGCCCAGCACCTCGATCATCGAGCCCCAGCCCGCGAGCTGCTGGGCGATCATCCACGCCACCGGCGCCGACACCGTCACCCGCACGCGTCCGTCATCGAGAGTCTCCTCGACGACGGACTGCCGTCCGAAGTGGTCCTGCAGGATCGGCAGATGCCGCTCGGCGATGAGCACGGTCGCGTCCAGTCCCGAACGGCGCTGCTCGACCTGGTCGACCACCTGCTCCCACGCCCGCGACAACTCGAAGTCGTCCGGGCGTCCGGCGGGCAGGTCGCTCACCTCGGCGTCGGACATGCGATCCACGCGGAAGGTGCGCTGGCCCTTGTCGGTGCCCGCGATGAGGTACCAGACGTCGTCCTTGTCCACGAGCCCCCACGGATCCACGACCCGCTCGACCGGTTCCGTGCCCTTCTTCGCGTAACCGAAGCGGACCTTGCGGCGGCGGACGATCCCGGCCTGCAGCACGGTGAGCAGCTCGGGGCGTTCCTTTTCCCGTTCACCCCACCGCGACGGGTCGATGACGACCGCGTCCGCGGCGGCCTGCGCGTCGGCCCGGAAGGTGTCCGGCAAGGCACGGACCAGTTTCCGCAGCGCCGACTTGACCTCGGGAGAAACCGACGCCGCCGGCCCGGCGAGCAGGAACAGCGCCTGAGCCTCCGATGCGGACAGTCCACTGAGGTCGGTGCGCGCGCCGCCGATCAGGGACCAGCCGCCGCCTCGTCCCGGCTGCGGGTACACCGGTACGCCCGCCGCCGACAGTGCCTCGAGGTCGCGCCGGGCCGTGGCGATGGAGATCTCGAGTTCGTCCGCCAGTTCGGAAGCCGTGACGCGGCCACGGGCCTGCATCAGCAGGAGGGTGGCCACCAGGCGATCGGCACGCATGCGGTTCAGTCTGGCAGCCAAACCGCTCATCCGATGCGCACTTTGCCCGCGTTCCGAGGGCGAAATCCGCTTGACCCTCACACTGATGTCAGGCTTTAGGGTCGGCCGCGACCGACCTCGAAGGAGCAGACATGGCAGGCACAGTGATCATCGGTGCGGGACCGGGCATCGGCCGCTCGGTCGCACTCCGGTTCGCCCGGGAAGGGTCGCCGATCACCCTGGTGGCCCGCAGCGCGGCGACGCTGGATCCGCTGGCCGCCGAGCTCGGGACCGCGCTGGCGCTCACCGCCGACGTGACCGACGAGAAGTCGCTCAAAACCGCTCTCGACACCGCGGGACGCGAGCGCGGTGAGCCCGACGTCGTGGTCTACAACGCCGCGATCATCCAGGCCGACACCCCCGGCGAGCTGTCCGTCGAAGGGCATCTCGCGGCGTGGTCGGTCAACGTCGTCGGAGCGATCACCACCGCCGCCCACGTCGCACCCGGGATGGCCGAGCGCGGTTCGGGCACGATCATCGTCACCGGCGGGATGCCCGAAGCCGTACCGGCCTACACGAGCCTCTCGCTCGGTAAAGCCGGTGTGCGGGCGCTGGTTTCCTTGCTGGACACGGAATTCGGCCCGTCAGGGGTGCACGTCGCGACGGTGACCGTCGCCGGTGCCGTCGCGAAGGGGAGCCCGTTCGACCCCGACGACATCGCCGAGCACTACTGGCGGCTGCACACCCAGCCGCGGAGCGAATGGGAGCAGGAGATCGTCCACACAGGACTACCAGTGAGCGGGGTGTGAGAGCGACTCCGGCAGCTTCGTCGTCGCGTCACCCTTCGCGGCGTCCAGCTGCGACTGGATGAGGAAGAGGGCGTCCCGGAAGTCCGCTCCACGGACATCGGCGTCGCGCAGGTCCGCACCGATGACGTCGGCCTGTCGCAGATCGGCGCCCCGCAGATCCGCGCCGATCAGGTAAGCCCCGCGCAGAAGCGCGCCGCGCAGGTTCGCCCCCTTGAGCTTCGCGCCGATGAGGTCGGCACCGCGCCGGTCCTTCTTCTTGCCGGGCACTTCGGCGCGGGCGAGTTCGCTCGCGCGCAGCAGCAGCCCGTTCACCGAGCCCCGGTGCGCGTGGACGTCGAGTTCCCGCAGCACGCCGGGTTTCTCCAGGGTCATCCGCTCGGTCTGGTCGATCATCTCGGCCAGGCCGGCGCGGATCGGCGCCGACGACGGGAGCGCGGCCGCCTCGGTGAGGTAGTAGAGCAGTTCCTGCAGATCCCGCATGACCGGGAAGACCGCGAACATCGACCTCGCCGTCTTCGGCGCCTTCCGCCAGTCCTCGCCGCCGAAGGTGATCTGGGAGACCTTCTGGCCCGCGCCGAAGCAGTCATAAACCGTGCAGCCGGTGAAACCCTTCGTGCGGAGCTTGTCGTGGATGCCGCACCGGGAGTCCCCTCCCAGATTCGGGCACGCTTGGCCCGCCGGTTTGGTGATCGCGAAATCGGCCGACGCCGCGAAGGCCGGAACGACACAGCACAGGCCGAAGCAGTTTTCGCAGTCGGCTCGCAGGCTCGAAGGGGCTGGCACGGTGGTTCGGACTCCAGATGCTCGAGAGGTGTTCCACCCACAGGGTACGGAGGGGCCGACGTGCACATTCCGTGCAGGGCACCCGCCGCCAATGGCCGCCAGACGAAGGTCGGGTCCTGCCCCATTCAGTCGATATCGGACATGTCAAACGCTCAATAACCTCGATCTTCGTGGGATTCGGCAGGTGCCGTCCCATGCGGTCGAGCTGGACCGCTTTCCGCCGCTGTGGTCTTGACCGGCCGGTCCCCTGCGAACGACAGGACGAACACATGCGAGAGATGAGACAAGCGCGTTGGCTGTCCCGTGCCGGAATGGCGAGCGCGGTCGCGGTGGCGATCAGCGTCACCGCCGCTCCCGCGCAAGCCGCCGAGGGACAGATCCTCGCCGCGGGATCCCCCGAAGCGATCCCGAACAGCTACATCGTCACGCTGAAGGACACCGGCGTCGTGGACACGCTGGCCAGCCGCTTCGGCGCGAAGGTGGAGCGCGTCTACAGCAGCTCGCTCAAGGGCTTCTCCGCGACGCTGTCGGAGAGGCAGGCCAAGCGGCTCGCCGCCGACCCGACGGTGGCGTCCGTCGAGCAGAACCAGGTCGTCCACGCCGACGCGACGCAGGTCAACCCGCCGTCCTGGGGTCTCGACCGCGTCGACCAGCGCAACCTCCCGCTCGACAAGAGCTACAGCTACACCTCCACTGGCGCCGGCGTGAACGTCTACGTCATCGACACCGGTGTGCGGATCAGCCACCAGACCTTCGGCGGCCGCGCCCGCAACGGCTACGACTTCGTCGACAACGACGCCGTCGCCCAGGACGGCAACGGCCACGGAACCCACGTCGCGGGCACCATCGCCGGTTCGCAGTACGGCATCGCCAAGGGCGCCACGATCTACGGCGTCCGCGTCCTGAACAACTCGGGCAGCGGCACCACCGCCGGCGTCATCGGCGGCATCGACTGGGTCACCAAGAACCACATCAAGCCCGCCGCGGCGAACATGAGCCTCGGCGGCGGTGCCTCGACCACCCTCGACGACGCCGTCCGCCGGTCGATCGCCGCAGGCGTCACCTACGGCGTGGCCGCCGGGAATTCCAACCAGAACGCGTCCGGCTTCTCCCCCGCCCGCGTGACCCAGGCGATCACCGTCGGCTCGACCACCAACACCGACGCGCGGTCCAGCTTCTCCAACTACGGCAGCCTGGTGGACATCTTCGCGCCGGGTACGAGCATCACGTCGTCGTGGAACACCAGCGACACCGCGACGAACACCATCAGCGGCACCTCGATGGCGACCCCGCACGTGGTCGGCGTCGCGGCCCGCTTCCTGCAGAACAACAAGACCGCCACACCGGCGCAGGTGGCCACCGCGCTGATCAACGCGGCCACCCCGAACAAGGTGACCAACCCGGGCTCCGGTTCCCCGAACCGGCTCCTGTACTGGGCGCCGACCGCCTGATCGCCGTCCCGCACATGAAATGAAGGGGACTTTCATTGCAAATTTCGCAATGAAAGTCCCCTTCATCGCGTCCGGGTCAGAGCACCTTGCGGATGCTCGGCACCACGGCCGCGAGTCCGGCGGCGTTCGGGTGCAGTGGCGCGAAGCTGTTGTTCACCACCGACGGGATGAGCCCTTCGATCCATTTGACGCCGATCGGCTGACAGGCGTCGTGACCGATGCTCGGCGTCCGGATGTCCACGTACTTCGCGCCGTGCGCGGCGGACTGCTCGGCCATCCGCGCGTTGAGCCGGTCGATGTTGCCCTGGATGTAGTCGGCGTCCTGCGGCAGCACCGGGACGAGCGGCCAGCAGCCGCCGGGTTTGAGCCCGGTCGGGTAGCCGACCATGACGATCGTGGCCCGCGGGGCGCGCTGGCGGATCTGCTCGATGGCCGTGCCGTAGGTCGCGGCGAACGCGTCGATCTTGACGGCGTACTTGTCCACCCCGCCCGCGGTGTTGGCCGCCTTGCACGACGCGCCCACCGGCAGCAGGTTCACGCACGACGTGGCGAGTCCGACCAGCCCGATGTCGTTGCCGCCCATGCCGACCGTCACCAGGGTCGTGTCGGCCGAGAGCGCGTCGAACTGTGGCGGGTTGGTGCCGGAGACGATGCCCTTCTGCGGGTTGGTGAAATGAGCCGTGGTCGCCCCACCGCAGGTGACGTCGCGCAGTTCGTCGACCTTGAGCTGCTTCGCCAGCAGCCCCGCGTAGTTGATCGAGGAACGGGCACAGGTGAACAGGTCGGACTGCGGCAGGACCACGGAACCCGCCGAGAACGAGTCGCCCATCGCGACGTACACCTGGCGCTCCGCCGCGGCGAGGGCCGGAGTCCCGATTCCGACGAGGGTGAATGCGGTGCCCGCCACCGCGGCGATCCGAGCGAGTCTTCCCCAGCGAGAACGTGTCACTGCCGCCTCCTGCATGCGTCGTCGAATGCTCCGGTCAGCGTCCGCCGGGAGCGCGTGAACCACTAGAACGGAGGCGCGCGTACTTGATCGGAGTTTTGTAGGTTGCCTCTATGACCATGCCGTCGGGACAGCCCTGGCGACGGCTGGACGCCTCGGTGCTGACCCGGCTGGAGCCCGACACCGCCGCGATCGCGTCCGCCGCGATGGACCAGGTCCGAGCAGGTCTGCGGACCCCGCTGGACGACCGGACGGCCGCGAACCTCCACCTCACCCTCGACGTCGCCTTGGACGCCTTCTTCAGCGAGATCGGCCATCCCGACGTCACCACCGATCGCGAGGTCTACCGCGCGCAGGGCCGGGCTCAGCACACCGCCGGGCGCAGCCTGGAGGAGATGCTCGGCTTCTATCAGTCGGCCGCACTGGGGGTCTGGCGGCAGCTCACCTCGGCGGCGCCCGCCGTCGAGCTGCCGACCCAGGCGATCGTCGAACTCGGCGAGGCGCTTTTCGCCTTCATCGCCGAGCTTTCGGCCGCGGCCGCCGACGGGTACGCCGAAGCGCGGTCACAGGCGGCGCGGGCCGGGCAAGCGCGGCGGGACCGGCTCCTCGGCCTCCTGCTCACCGAACCGGCGGCCACCCGGGAGGTGCTCGACGACGCCGCGAGCCAGGCCGCGTGGGTACTGCCCGGCCGTCTCGTCATCGCCGTCACCTGCGCCGATGCCGCACCGCAGCTGCTGGACCGGATGCCGGGGCGGGTGCTGATCGGCCGCCACCACGACCTCACGGCCGTGGTCATGCCCGCCGACCGGATCGAGTGGTACCTCGGCCGGCTACGGGACCTGCTCGGCCACGACCAGGCCGGGGTCGGACCGGTGGTGCCGCTTCACTCGGCCGCGCTCAGTGCCCGCCGGGCGAGCGCGCTGTGGCGGCTGACCCGCACCGGGGCCCTCGGCGACAGCGCCCTCGTCCACACCACGGACCACCGCATCGACCTGCTCCTGACCACCGATCCCGAGCTCGCCGCCGAGTTCTCGAAGGACGTCCTCGCGCCGCTGGCGGGATTGCCGGAACCGGCGAGGCAACGGCTGACCGCCACTCTCGCGGCGTGGCTCGCGCGGCCGGACCAGCCTCAGGCGATCGGCGTCGAACTGCACGTCCACGTGCAGACCGTCCGATACCGGATCCGGCAGTTACGGACGCTCTTCGGTGGCACGATCGACGATCCGGCCGGGCGGTTCGCCTTGGCCATCGCGCTGAGGATCGGTCCGCTGGTATCGAGGGAACCTACAAAGCACTCAGAGCGGGACGTCCATCCGCTGCGTCCCGACGACCGATAGCAGCCGCAACGCGTTCTCCGACGGAGTCCCGGGGTCGGCGGTGTAGATCACGACCTGCTGGTCCCGGTCGCTGATGTCGAGCACGTCGCAGTTCACGCTGACCGGGCCGACCGCCGGATGCTGGAACGTCTTGCACAGGGTGGGCGCGGCGGAGACGTCGTGCGCGGCCCACAGCCGGGCGAATTCCTCACTGCCTTCGAGGAGCTCGCTGATCAGGCCGGTGATCTCGGGGTCGTCGGGGTAGCGGGCGGCGGTGGCTCGCAGGTTCCGGACGGCGCTCGCGGAGAACTCCTCCACATCGGACACCCCGTACATCCGGCGTTCCGGCGATCCGAGGAACGCGCGCCGGACGAGGTTGCGGTCGCGACGCGGCAGGGCGGAGAAGTCCTCCATCAAGGCCGCGGCGAGGTCGTTCCAGGCGAGCACCTCGTAGGTCGCGGACAGCACGATCGCCGCGGCCTGCGGAAGCCGTTGCAACAACGAGAGAATGCTCGGCCGGACTTCCCGGGAGGGGCCGGGCGGCGGTCCCGGCGGGGCACCGGCGAGATGGTGCAGGTGATCGCGTTCCGCGTCCGACAACCGCAGCGCCCTGCTCAGCCCCGCCAGCACCTCACGCGAAGGCCGGGGACCGCGGGCCTGCTCCAGCCGCGTGTAGTACTCGGTCGAGATGAACGCCAGCTGCGCCACCTCCTCGCGGCGCAGCCCAGGGGTCCGGCGCCTCGGCCCGGCGGGCAGCCCCACGTCGGCGGGGCTGATCCGCTCGCGCCTGCTGCGCAGGAAGTCCGCCAGTTGTCGTCTGTCCACCCCTCCAGTGTGGACGATGGCGTCGCGCCAGCCAGGTACCACCGATGCCTGGATAGGCACCGGACGCGGGTGAAGTCTCGGTGCCATGACCACCACAACGACTGTTTCGGGCCTGCTGGACGGCAAAGTCGCCTTCATCACCGGCGCCGGCCGCGGCATCGGTGCCGCCGCCGCGCGGCTGTTCGCCAGGGAAGGCGCCCGCGTCGTACTCGCCGCCCGCACCGAGACCCAGCTGAAGACCATCGCCGAGGAGATCCGCGCGGCGGGTGGCATCGCGGACCACGTGGTGTGCGACCTCGGCGACGCGGCGAGCATCCGCACGGCCGTCGGCCGTGCCGTCGAGTTGCACGGCAGGCTCGACGTCGCCTTCAACAACGGCGCGACGAACGTGCCTCCCGGGCCGATGGATCAGGTGACCGAGGCCGATTTCGACCACATCTACGCGGTGAACCTCAAGGGCCCGTGGCTGTCGATGGTCGCCGAGATCGAGGCGATCCGCGCCACCGCGGGTACCGGGGCCATCGTCAACAACACCAGTGTCGGCAGCCTGATGGCCAATCCGGAACTCCCCGCGTACGGCGCGATGAAACGAGGCGTCAACAGCCTCACCGCGTCCGCCGCCGTCACCTACGGCCCGGAGGGGATCCGCGTCAACGCCGTCGCTCCCGGCACGACGATGACCGAGATGTTCGGCGAATGGGTCGAGGCCTCGCCGGGCATCCTGGACCGGCTCAACGCCCAGACCCCGCTGGGACGTGTGGCCGAGCCGGAGGAGATCGCCCAGGCCGCCGCGTGGCTGCTGAGCGACCGCGCGTCCTACGTGACAGGCACGGTCCTGCGAGTGGACGGCGGCATGGTGAGCTAGCCCGGCCCGCCGCCGTGGCTGCTCTCGCGGGCGGCCGCGGCGGCGTTCTTCAAGTCGGCGAAGGCGATCGCCTGGCCGGCGGCGCCCCAGTTTCCTTCGGGCACGTCACGGATCAGGGTCCAGACGTGCAAGGCCTGCGCGCTGTTCGGGTCCAGGCCCGCGGCCGTGACGACAGCGGTGTGCACGTCGGCGATGAGACCGGCTTTACGACGCTGCGACAACGCACCTTCGGGAACGGTGATGTCGACGCGGAACCGGGGTTCCCCGCCGCCGCGCCCGCCGACAGCGAGCCGTGCGGGGTCGATCTCGTTCAGGTACACCCAGGTGATCTCGCGGAAGAATTCCGTGTCCGGCGCACCTTCCCAGCGCAGCAGGATCGTCGCGAGTTCGTCGAGCAGGGCCGGCGTCTTCGCCTCGGGAATCGACCCCGTCACCGCGGTCACTTCGATCATGGGCATGCTGACTACCTCCTGGTACCGGTCGGGATGGTGCTCTTGCGCTGGTGCTCCGGCCCGCCTGCCGCGATGAGCGGATCCCAGTCGCCGGGGAGCGCGGGCAGTGAAGCCTTGTCGGCGAGCACGGCGCCCGCCCTGAGCTGCTTGGCGAGGTCGCGGCCGAGCACGGCACCGGCCGCGCCGACACCCGAAGCCATGGCTCCCTCGACGCCCGGCCCCCAGGAGTTGCTGGCACCCGCCAGGAACAGGCCCTTCACCGGCGTCCGGACGCCGGGGCGCAGCGGGCCGAACTGCTGCCACGACAGGTCGATGCCGTACGCGACGCCGTCGCTGGAGAGGGTGTACCGCTCCTGGGTGATCGGTGACCCGGCCTCGACGTGCACGATGTGCTCACGGAACTCGGGGATGACCGCGGCGGCCCGGTCGAGCATCGCTTCGGTGAACTGCTCCTTGCGTTCGGTGTAGCCGGGACGCCGCCGGTACTTGCCGCCGGAATAGGGCCCCTCGTCGACGCCCCAGAACCCGTAGTCCGCCGGTGCGGCCGACATGATCTCCAGGTTGGTGTAGCCGGGCGGGGCGATCCGCTCGTTGTCCGGGTCCTTGATCGACTGGACGGACACGAACCCCGGAGTCCGCGCGAGCAGGTCGGCGATCTGCGGCTCGGACAGCTCCCCCGCCCGTCCGGCCAGTTCGAAGAGTTCCTTGGACGGCTCGGTGACCGGGCAGCTGAAGTAGTTGGTGTTGGGCATCCGCCCGCGCAGGTCGACGTCGAGCGCGACGTAGACGTTGAACAGCGGGATCGACATCCGGTAGCCGTCGGTGCGGCGGACCAGCCGCGACGGCAGTTTGTCCGGGCCGACCAGTTCGAGCAGCGTGCGCTTGATGTCGGCGTTGGAGACCACCACGTCGGCCGGGATCAGTTCTCCCGAAGTGAGCTCCACCCCGGTGACCCGGCCGTGCTCGACGAGGATGCGGCGAACCCGCGCCCTGGTCCGCACCTCACCACCGTGCGCGGTCACCACATCGGCCAGATGCGCGGCCAGCACCTGGCCGCCGCCCTCCGGAAAATAGCCACCGTCGCGGATGTAGTTGTGCAGGAAGACCGCGTGCACCATCGTCGCCGCGCGATGCGGCGGAGACAGATAAGACGCCTGGCTGGACAACACGGCGCGGGCGGCGACGCTCAGCTTGCACGCGTCGAGCAGGCGGTCGAGCGGCTGCATCGCCCACACCGCCGCCGTCCCGGCACGGAGCGCGAATTTGCCCATCTCGAGATGCGACCCCGGCGTGGTCAGCCGATCGGTCGACTCGCCGAGACGCCGCAGGACACCCACGAACTTGCGCAGTCCATCGGCGTCACCGGGCAGCGCCTCGATCAGGTTGGCGAGGTAGCGATCCCAGCCGCGCGGCACCTTCACGGTCACGTCCGGGAAGACGATCGTGTCGAATCCGTCGGGGTCCATGGGGAGGAACCGGACTCGCTCGTCGAGACCGACGCCACGCAGGATCGCCGGGATCGTCCCCTCAGGACCGCAATCCCCCAGGTAGTGCACCCCGACCTCGAACTCGAACTGCTTCCGGCGGAACACGTGAGTGCAGCCGCCCAGCACGTCACCGGCCTCGAGCACGAGTGTTCGCTTTCCGCCGGCGGCCAGATACGCGGCCGAGGTCAGCCCGCCCATCCCGCTGCCGATGACGACCGCATCCCAGCGTTTCATCGCCACTCCCATCGCTCGTCTCTTACCTACTTTCCAGTAACTATGGACTCTGACATAGTATTGAGTCAAGGGACGGCATGAAGAGGCGGAGACAAGGGCGATGGGCCGCAGAGCAGGGCAAACCCGGGAACGCATGCTTCTCAGCGCGGTCGCGCTGCTGCGAGAGCGGGGCGCCGCGGGGATCAGCATCGACGCCGTACTCGCCCGCAGCGAAGCCCCGAGAGGGTCGGTGTACCACCACTTCCCCGGCGGGCGGAACGAAATGATCATCGACGCGGTGCGGCTGGCAGGCGACTACATCACCGCACTCATCGACGAGGCGGCCGAGAGCGGCGACGCCCGCGTCGCACTACGGCGATTCGCGGAGATCTGGCGGATCTCCTTGATCGAGAGCGACTATCAGGCGGGTTGCCCGATCGTGGCTCTGGCCGTCGACAGCGGCGACGAGGTCCCCGGCGCCGAGAACACGGTGCGCGAGATCTTCGCGGGCTGGCAGGAGAAGATCCGCGAGCTGCTGATCGCCAACGGCACCGCCGACGACGACGCCCGGCGCCTGTCGACACTGGCCGTCGCCACGATCGAAGGCGCGGTGATCCTCTGCCGCGCGCACCGCAGCGCGGCCCCGCTCGACGACGCCATCGCCGCGATCATGCCCCTGTTCCCCGAGACAGCTCGCTAGTTCTGACCCGCCTGAGGGTCAGGGACGCTTCGCGAGCGCGTAGGCGAGTGCTGGGTCGAACTCGCCGGCACGGCTGGTGGGAGCCTCGCCGCACGGCCCGTCAGAGATGCCCGGGGTGGTGAGCCAGAGCAGTTGCAGCTTGTCGCGTTCTGGCCTCAGCACCTGGTTTTGTCCCACTCGGGCGCCGACCGGATTGCAGTCCCCGGAGGTGGGTGCCCCATTGCGACCGCTGTCGGCCACCATGAGGTAGTCGCTCCGGCCCGTAATCGCCTGCAGGTGTTCCCGGACGCCATTCGCTGACGCGGACGCGGTGACCTCATCGGCATAGCCACGGACGTTGACCGCGAACCCGTCCACGTCTCGCCCCGCGGACGCTATCCACTCGGCGGCCGCAACCGCCGAGGTCGCGTCAGAGACATCGAGAAGAACGATGGTCCGAGAGAGCGCGCCGAGGGTTTTCGCGGCCGCGAGGGAGAGTTGCTCTCGTGACTCGGTGGCAGAACACCCCTTGGCGACCCGGATCACCACCAAGGCGGAGGCCTCCCCGATACCGGCCGCGATCTCGTCCGACCATGCACGGTGGCCTGTCTCGCACGCTTCCGGCCGATCCAGGTCGACCATGAAGATCGGCATCGTGTTGGTGGCGACGGCTCGCCCGACAGCCTGCTTCACCCGGTCTGGCGCACGGATGGTCTGGGCGGCTGGACGTGAGGCGATCTGGCTGCCAACGGACTCGGCCTCGGGCCCGGCCGGTGCCGAACGTACCCACGCCGCGGCCGGATTGTCCCCGTCCACGTAGAAGCCACTCGTCGAGCCGAGCAGGGGTATCGGTTCTCCGACGCCGCGCGGGTCGATCGCATATCCGTCCGGATCGCAGCCCCCCAGAAGGGCGAGCAGGACGACGAGGGCCAACTCGCGAGCGCGGTTGCGGCACCTGCCGGCGTTGTCCTTCTTCTTCGTGGCCACCCAACTCATCGGAGCGGACATTTCTCGGCCCGTACACCACCGAAAGCCGCAAAACTACACCTCCTCTATCGCTTACGCGCGTCGCGAAACTAGTTGCGCGTCATCGGAACGCGATACTGAATCCAGTGTTATGCACAGTGATAATGCCCCTTATGACTGAGCATCCGGGAAGACAGCTTGCTGAGGCTCGATCGGCCGCTGCGCCCGCTCAAAACTGGGCGCGAAAACTGGGCACGTCGATCGCGAAGGCGCTCGTGAGAATCGGAAATCGCCGGGGTGGATCACACCCGGAGGGCGGATTTCGGCGCTCAGCGGCGATCTGAGAGCGTTTTGCCTGGTCAAACGACCTGGTTTGAACATCATCGACCGTTCATGCGCGGCTGGTGACGGCTACCCCCTGGCTCTTGCAGCCATCGCGCCTGGTCGGGCTGCGTTTTCGGGCGCGCTTGTGCTGATCGAGTCGTGGGCCTTCGCCCAGTAGGGCGTCGCTTGTGGCGGTGTCGCATCAGGTTCTGCCGGTGCGAATAACTTGCCGACGACGCGGCTGAGTGAGTCTTCCCGCCCGGGGCGTGCACGGGCGAGAGCGACCGACTACTCCCCTGCGTTGAAGGCGCTCAGACCCGGTTGTGGCGGATAAGTCTCGCTATCCACCACAGTTTCCTGAGTGAGCTGCCGAGACCTTCGGCGAGCGCCTGGGTGACGGCAGCCTGAACGAAGATGGAGGCGAACGCGTAGCCCAAGGCTCGTGGGGATCGGTCACAGCCGCGGTTCACTGCACTGCCGAGATTAGCGAGCCTCGGCGTCAATCAGCTCGCCGCGGCTACCCTGGGGCTCTGACGCTTCTGCCTGGGCGGCGCTCGTTCCGCCGAAGTATGTGCTCGCAGGGCCGAGATCGGGTTCCTGTTCTGTTGTCGTGACAGATCTCTCTGCGCGGTTCGTCGCTGCAGCATCAGGACCGCGACAGCCGATCCGAATCGTCCTGGCAACCTGGATCACCGACGCCTCCACCGGCCTGCCCTGCCTGCGCGAACCCTGGACAGACCCGGCCGCCCCCTGCCTCTGCTGCGGTCACGCCAGCTCGGCGGACCCGGCATGACGCCTCCGACCCCGGCCCCGGCGGGCGCCGCGTCCGACACGGAATGCGGGTGCACACCGGCGATGCCGACGCGGTGATCTTCGACCTCGACGGCACCCCTCGCCGACACCACGGCACGCTACGAGCACGCGCTGCGAGCCGCGCTGAACGCCTTCGGTGCCGAGCTCGACCCCGACTGGTATCGCCGCCACCTCGGGCTGTCCATCCACGACCTGCTCGCCCAGCACCCCGGCACCGCAGGCCCGCCGCACGAGGAGATCATCCGCCTCTCCCGCGATCGGTTGCTGGCCACCGTACACACGCTCACACCGAACCCGTGTGTTCTGACACTGCTGCGCCTGATCTCGGAGTCATCGCGGAGACGAACTTCTGGCGGTCCTTCGGTAACCAAGGGCAAGGCGCGGCGGAAGTCGCACTGAGGTTCAGCGCCATCTTCTTTGGCTTCGGCGTAGTTTTACCAGGTGCGAACCAGCGACCCTGCGTCTTCATCCCACAGCCGGTCCCGCGCTCGGGCAGCTCGCGCCGCGCCTTCTCCGCCGGGCCGTCCGGCTCGTCGTCCCTCTTGCCCGGAGGCCAGCCTGGTTGCTCTGCTGGTCTGCCTCGTGCCCATCGTCCTGCTGCTGCGCAGGGCTGCTCGCGCCGGTCAGATCCGCCCCCGACCGCGCACATAACAGGTCGGCCGCACCACTTGCACCGCTGGGCAGTGCGCCCACGCAGAACGTCGGCAGAACCACGAGGATGGTCTGCGCAGCGACCGAGGACTCGACACTCGCGCTCGGCTGGTGGATCGCTGGGTGGCCCCAGGGGCTCAGGGGCTGCCGTTCGAGCAGTCAGCCGGCAGTACGCGCCCGCATTCGGTACTCGTGCGGTGGCATGCCGTACGCGCTGCGGAAGCGGCGGGTGAGGTGGCTGGCGTCGACGAATCCCCAGCGGCGTGCCAGGGCATCGAGCGGCAGTACTCCGGTGATCAGGTCCTCGCGGACCCGGGCTAGCCGCTTGGCGCGCAGCACCCCGGAGAAGGTGTCCCCGGACTCGTGGAACAGCCGGGCGAGGCTGCGAGTCGACAGTCCGTGAGCAGTGGCGACGTCATCGACGCTCAACTGCGGGTCGTCCAGCCGGGCGTCGACGAACCGCTCGACCGCAGCCCGTCTACTGATCCTCAGCGCCTGAGGGTCGAGCGGGAGGTCCGGCCGGAGTGCCCCCCACATCAGCTCCAGTACAGCGTTTCGGGCCGCGACCTCCATGTCTCTACCACAAAAAGCGGGCAGTGCGGCGAGCGAGTCGAGGAAGCTGCGCAGCAGGTGAAGTGCGGGGAGCCGGGCGATGTGAGGCGGGCCCGCCACGAGCCGGCATCCAACGTCGTCAAATGCTGCGCGGGGTGCGGCCAGTTGGCGAGTCCTGGTCGGCTGGGCGATCTGCACGCGCACTGGCACGTCGGTGCTCCACAGCACTGCCTGGCCGGCGCTGACTTTCCATGACCGATCTTCCTGGGCGAGCGTCAATTCGCCGGATTCGACCATGAGTGCTGCGACCGAGCTCTGTGCGGTGCACGCGATCTCGCGCCTCGTGCGTCGGGCTGTGAACGGGTCGGTGGCGGTCTCCACCACGACGAGATCGTCCCACCTTCGGTGAGTCGACGTGGCGCGGAACTGTAACCGTGGCGTGGGGACCCGAGCGGACCACGGAACAGGGTCGGCGCCGAGGTGGCGTTCCCAACCCTCGGCGTCGAACGATCGGGCCCCGGCGTTATCTGCAGTGGCGACGGAGTCGATATCCACACCCCGAGCATGCCACAGTCGTGCTCTCGCCCCATGAACTGCGGCAGGGCCGCGCTGCGGCCTCACCGCTCGTCGCCGGAGGAATGCACACGCACCAGGATCTTGCCGCGCCCGGTGCCCTCGAAGACACGGTCCAGCGCCGCCGGAGCGTTCTCCAACCCGTCGACCACGTCGTGCTCGGCGCGCAGTCGCCCGTCGGAGAGACGGTCGGCCAGCTGAGAGGTGATCTCGTCGAAACGGTCGGTGTGATCGGTGACCAGGAGGCCGCGCAGGACGGCGCGCTGTTCGGCGACCTCGATCAGGTTGCGCATTCCGTGCCGACGCTGCGGGGCGGCGTGGTAGTCGGCGATCATGCCGATCAGCGCGATGCGGGCGCCGGTGGTGATCCGGGTCAGAACGTGATCGAGGATCTCGCCGCCGGCGGTCTCCAGGTCGGCGTCGATCCCATCGGGTGTGGCTGCGTCGAGGAGGTCGCGCCACCGTGGATCGTGCCGGTCGACACAAGCGTCGAAGCCCAGCTCGTCGACGACATAGCGGCACTTGTCAGCGCCGCCGGCGATCCCGACGACGTGAGCGCCGCGTTCGCGGGCCAGTTGGCCCGCGATCGACCCGACTGCCCCAGCCGCTGCCGCTACGAGGAACGTCTCCCCCGGGCGGGGGTCGGTAGCCTCCACGCCCAGCCATGCGGTGATCCCGGTCAACCCGAGCACGCCAAGAGCGTCCTCCGGCGCAGTAGTGGGAACTCCGCGGGCAGGATCGGACAGGACGGTGAACGGTTCCTCCAGCTGCGTGTCGTCGGCGAGCTGGTACTCCTGCCACCCGGTCCACCCCAGCACCCGCGCACCGACCGGAAGATCGGAACGGCGAGATTCCACGACCCGGCCGATCCCATAGCCCCGCATCACCGCACCGAGGGAGACCGGTGGCAGGTCGCTGCGGATCTCGCTCATGAACACCCGGCTCGCCGGATCGACCGAGAGCAGTTCGGTACGTACCAGAGCCTGTCCGGGCTCGACAACGGGCGTAGCGACCTCAGCCCAGCGCAGGACCGGCTCCGGGCCGGCCTGTTCGGGACGGCGCGTCAACAGATGGGCGCGATGGACGGCGGGACGCGTAATCACGGTGATCCTCCTCGGTGGTCGTACCCGTCCACAGTGGCCCGATCAAACTCGGTCCGACAGGTACCCATCCGACACACGCTGGTACGGCTCGGCCACTGGCGAAACTGACAACGAGGGCCCTGGGGCTCCCTGGGGTTCAGGTCCACCTCGACAAGCGACCAGGGTTAAGAGAAGGCAGATCACGCCGTGACCGCTTCGGGTGGACTCGTAGGCGGTGGGCCGGGCCTGGTGTCCCGGGTACTGGGCTGACCAGGAGCTCTCGCGGCGTGATGCGACCGAGATGGGGTCGCCGTTCCCTGCGGCGCCGGTCCGGCCGGGGTGGAAGATCGTCCGCCGAGGCGGGCAGGACGTCGAGCCCGTGACGGGCCGCGAACGACCGGACGAGGTGGTCGGCCAAGTCGGGATCGATGTCGTGGCCGCTGACGAGGATCCGGTAGAAATAGGGGCTGGTCATCAGCTCCAGCTCCAGCTCGAGATCGGTGCTCCTTGGGGAGCCGGCCCAGCTCTACCACCGTCGCGTCATCGCCAGCGCGCGTGCGCGTTGTGGATTCAGGCAGCGCGTCCGGAGCTCGGTGACGAACCCGGCGTCGAGCTGGGCGCGGGCGATCAGGGTGCAGAACACCTGGCCCTGATTGGTCTCGCCGAGGAACCACCCGAGGCGGCGCAGGTAGCCCGTCGGGTCGGCGACCCGGTCCCCGGAGTCGGGAGGGGTGAGGTC
This sequence comes from Amycolatopsis sp. lyj-84, assembly GCF_046549075.1. Lineage (NCBI taxonomy): Bacteria > Bacillati > Actinomycetota > Actinomycetes > Pseudonocardiales > Pseudonocardiaceae > Amycolatopsis > Amycolatopsis sp. lyj-84. Next base: position 330,670 of record NZ_JAJPWO010000005.1, on the reverse strand, counting down.
TTCGCTGCTGTCCTGCAGGAACGCGTCGAGCAGTTACGTCCGCGGGCGAGCGCTACCATCGGTAGACCGTCTGTTTCCCGGCTCCGGCGCGTCGGGCGTTCCGCGCTGCGACGGGAACTGGCCGTTCCACGTGCCGGTCCCGGCGGACAAACCGGGCGGCGCCGACCGTGTCTTGATCACACTGGCCGCCCCGGACGGCTCCGACGCCGTGTGGGCTTTCCGCTGATCGGACTCTGGCGGTAGCGGGCGCTATCGTGTGGGGAGAGTCCGGCGGCGGGTGTTCCCGCGCGATCGCGCTTCTGTGGCAATTCGGACATCTCCAACGCTGCCTCCACCATCCGATACCCAGGCCGCCGCATCTAGCGTCGAAGGTTGTCGATGACGAACTCGGCGATCTTCTTGACTGCGCCGCAGGGGTCGGCTTGCCAGGGACCCGCTTCCGGCTTTTCCCGCGTGTTGGTTTTGATGTGTACCAACGTGCTGTCATCGACACCGAGAGCCAGCCTGCAGGCCTTCGGGCCTTTGTCTCGTCGGCTCGGGATGTTCTCTTCAACATCCACGATCACGGCCGGGTAGCCGTTGATCGTGACTTCTTCCCAGTGATTGCCGGTATCGCGGCCTTGGGCACGGTCGCTGTACAACGTGCTGATGCTCTCCCGGATCGGCGGGAACCACGATGTGGTCACGTCGACCGACGGGCCGAACACGATCAGACACTGGCCTTCCCGGGTCTGCTCGTGCCTGCCATCACCGAAGCCGATGCTCTGCAACTGGTCCACGGTGATCGCCGCGCAGGGATCGGCGACGAACTTGGCGCCGTTCAAGGGTGCGGGGATGGGCGGGACCAACACCGACGGTCCCGGTGGTGGTGCCGGCGGGTTCGTTCCGCAACCGGCCAGGAGCGCCAGTCCGCCGGCGATCAGCGTGGCGAGTCCTCGGGTCAGGCGTCGGTTCACGAAGGATCCGCTCCTGGCTTGATCCGCCAGCGGCGGGGCTCCGCGACCACCTCGACACTTGTGCCGACGTCCGGGATCTTGGGGAAGTTGGTTTCGATGACCGTGAGGTCGAAGCCGCTCCCGACCAGTGCCCCGATATCGGTGATCAGGCCGGAGATGAGCGTGATGCAGTCACGCCAGAACTTCTCGAAGGCCGAGTTGATCGCATCCACGAAGTCCTTGACCGCAAGAACCGCCAGCGGCGGAAGCACTACAGAACCGGCGACAATCGCGAACTTGCCGGCCAGCTGTGCCAGGTTGGCCGCGCAGTTCCCGAGCGCGACCAGAAGGTTCTTGTAGGTATTGATCACCGTCGCAGCGACCGTGCTCATCGTTTTGGTCAGGCTCGCGATGGAGACCTGCCCCTTGTTCAGACCATCGACGACCATCCCCGAATACGCAGAGAACTGGTCGAAAGCGTCGCCGTGCCACGCGGCCGTCAGAGACAGCTTGGCGTCGTTGACGATGTCGGCCGCGTCCTTCAGCGCGCTCTCCCTGGCAAAGGCGTCTGCCAGCCTCAACGTCTTCCCCAGGTCGCCGGCGACGAACACGCGGAGCTTGTCGAGCAGTCCGATGATCCCGTTCGCGCCGATCAGGTCCGCGTACTGCCGGATCTTCGCATCCGCGCCCTCCGGGTAGCTCATCGTGGCGAGGTCCGCGGCGGCCTGGCCCGGGTCGGGTGTGGTCACTTGATCTCACCCTCCAGCTTCTTCATCCGCTCATACGATTCCTGATCCAGCTGCTCATAGTGCTGGGCGGCCTTGCCCAAGGCAGCGCTCAACACGGCGAGCTGGGTCGAGTTCGACGCCGTGATCCTCTGAATCGTCTCGATGGCCGCGTTGTACCGGTCCACCGTCCCCGTACCGTTGAGGCCGGGCATCAGATTCGTCGCCGTCCCCGGCAAACCGAGGTCATACGGGCCGAGCGCGACATCCGCCAGATTCACCACCGCGAAGTTCTGCAGCAGCCCCGCCGCATCCGCGACAGCGTCGGCCGCGGCACGCAACTTCTCCGGGTAGACGTGATAGCCCTTACCGGCCCCAGGGTCGAACGGATCCGGGAAACTCATACCAGCCGCTCCTCGTTCCAGACCGTCGTGATCGCCGCGTCATACTGCCGGGCCGCGGCCTCCTCGGCCCGCTGGATACCCAACAGCAGCTGACGAGACAGACTCGACGCGCTGTAGGCCTTCATCGCCGCCACATCCACTGACACGTCGACCAGCTCACCCGCACCGGTCACCGTCACCGACCCCAACTCCCCCGGCAACGTCCACGTGACACGATCCCGCGCCGCGCCCCTCGCGGCATGCTCGACCGCGACCACCGTCGCGTCGATCTCCTTCGCCAAGTGATACAGCTCGTCTTCGTAGCTCACCAGCGATCCCGCCCCTCATCCTCGAGATCATCGTCCAAGAAATCGAGCTGATCGAAACTCTCCTCCTCGACCTCCCCGGCATCAGGTCGCGTCCGACTTGGCTCGGCCACCGTCGCAACTCGGGGAGCAGGTGATGGGCCGGGGTCGTTCTGCTGGGCGGCCGCAGATCCCGGGGTGGGTTCAGGCATCCACTCCTGGTCCTTGTCCACCACCGCGCGCATCTTGGCGACACCGACCTGCGCGGCCTCACGCCGGGCCGCTGACACGGCCTCCAGCACCGCGGGCCCCAACCGCTGAGAATGAGAACTCCGGATCACGTGATCCGCGATCGTCAGGTCCACCAGCTTGCCCTGGCCAGACACCACCGCCACCGCGACACCGTCAGCAGATCGCCCCGTAAACCGGGCCTGCTCCAGCTCAGCGTCAAGCTCACCGGCCTGCTGCCTCAACTTGGCCACATTCAACGACACGCCGGCTCGCCCTCCCCGTCGCCCGACATCTCCCCTGCTGGCCGCCCCACCGGCCTGACCGCGTCACCCGCGATCAATACACGAGCGTAATCGCCCGAGCGGCCAGCGTAGTCGAACCCTCAGACCCGTGTCTCAGTGTTCCGCGGACCTTCTCATCACTCCCCCGTCTGCCACCTGTAGGTGCGCTCGACGCTACCGGGTCTTCCGCGATCGTAAAGAGTTGTCGACGGCCGTGCGGCGACTCAGGCTCCGCAGCTCAGGGGCGGTTCAGGCCGATGTCGGGCTGGGCGAGGCATCCCCACTATGAACAAGCGTGCTCGGCCGCCCACCGCACGCGGACCGTGCGCATCAGGCCCTCCGCCGAGATCGGGCATTGATGCTCTTCACGATGACGGCGATCCACTTCGTGGCTCTCGCCACGAGGTCGTCGTCGATCTTCGACAAGCTCGATCGCTTCATCGGTTGAGGGGACGAGTCAATCAGCTGAGGCCGTGTGCCCATTCATCCAGCAGCTGGTAGCGACCATGCCCGCACCTGTGGTCGCCGCCGCATTCCGGCTATCGCCACACAGGCTGACAGCCCCAGGAGTCACGACTATGGGCCTGCCGGACATGGCTATGTCTAGAGCCACGGCCAAGCTGCACGTGCAGGCGATCAGCAGCTACAAGTGTTCGCCGGAACACCGCAGATAAACCGACGCGGAAGTAAACATATCGCGTTCAAACTTGTCACATTCCCGCAGCTCAGCGCATCGAAGGCAGCGCACAGAAGTTGATTCATGACAGCCGCTGCGCTCACTCTGAAGTGGGCACGTCGATCGCGAAGGTGCTCGCGAGAATCGGAAATCGCCGGGGTGGGATCACACCCGGACGACGGATTTCGGCGCTCAGCGGCGATCTGAGAGCGTTTTGCCTGGTCAGAGGCTTGCTGTTTGCCGCCGGTGAGTCAGGCCGGCCGGGCGATCACAGGACGAGCATGAGCTTGCCGCCGGGGCGGCGGGACTGGCTGAGCTCGGCCGCTTCTTGGATCTGGTCGAGCGTGTAGGTGCGGGCGACCGGTACGACCAGGATGCCTTCGCCGGCGAGCCGGGCGAACTCGTCCATCTGGTCGTAGCGGATCTCGGTGGTGATCCGGACTCCCAGGTCGGCCGCCGCGGCGAAGTCCGAGACGCTGAGGACGCGGTCGGGGTCGCCGGTCAGCTCGATCAGAATCGGCAGCGAGCCACCGGCCGGGCTGGGCTGGTCGGCGCGGTCGATCCGTCCGCCGGTCGGTGTCGCGTCCAGGGCGCGGTCGATACGGCCCCCGGCCAGTGCGCTGACGCGTTCGGCCATGCCCTCGCCGTAGGTGGTCACTTGGGCGCCGATCTCTTCCAGCGCGGCGGTCCGAGTGGGTCCGGCGGTGGCGATCACCCGAATGCCCCGGTGCAGCGCGAAGCGCACCGCCGCCTCACCCACGGTGGTACCCGCGCCGTGGACGAGCAGGAGCTCACCGGGCTGGACGCCGAGATCGTCGAGCGCGCGCCACGCCGTCTCGGCCGCCATCGGCAACGCGGCGGCCTGCTCGGCGGTGACGCCGTCGGGGATGGGTGCCCAGGCCGGCATCAGCGCGTACTCGGCGGCGCCGGCCGTCGGGCCCTCGAAGGTGGCCGGGCCGAAGACACGGTCGCCGATCCGGACGCCGTCGACGCCCTCACCGAGCGCGTCGACGGTGCCCGCGATCTCGAAGCCGAGCCCGCGCGGCAGCGGTGGCAGATGGTCGGCGAGGAGACCGTCGACGACGTGCCAGTCGGCCGGTGTCAGGCCGCACGCCCGTACGGCGATCCGGATCTGACCGGGTCCGGGCTCCGGCTGTGGGACATCGCGGAGCACGATCACGTCCGGGGAACCGAACCGGTCGAACTGAAGAGCCTTCATGACGATCTCCTATGTGATGACAGCATCTGTTGTCATCAACCGTACCAGCATGACGACAGATGCTGTTGTCGTACTCTGACGGGTATGCCGAGATGGGAATCCGACGCACAGGGCCGACTCGAGCGCGCTGCGCTCGAACTGTTCGAGAACCAGGGGTTCGAGCGCACCTCGGTCGCGCAGATCGCGGATGCCGCCGGTCTGAAGGAGCGCTCCTTCTACCGCTACTTCCCCGACAAGCGGGAAGTCCTCTTCGCCGGTAACGAACTCGAGGCCCGCCTCGTCGCGCAGGTCGAGGCGACCGACCCGGGCCTCACGCCGTTCGAGGCGGTACTGACCGCACTGAGAACCGCCGAGGAGATCTTTCGCCCACGCGAGTTCCTGCTGCGCCGCGTCAGAGTGATCGCAGCCAACCCCGCACTGGCCGAACGTGATCTGATCAAGCTCGCCGACATCGCCGACGCGCTCGCACAGGCTCTCGAGCGTCGCGGCGTCGAGCCTGGCAAGGCACGCTTCATCATCGACGTGGTGCTGGCGATCCACCGTCGCGCCGTGTCCCGCTGGCTGGCCGAACCGGCTGCCTCACTCTCCCAGCTCATCACCCAGGCCGCGGACGAGCTGCGCGAGGCGGTCGCCGAGTCGGCGCAGGACGCCAGGCCGAGCTAGGCAGCCTCGAGGACGAAGAACAAGAAGCACAGAAAGGCTGTCTTGCCCGCAAGCTCCTCCGGGAACCGCTCGCGCGCACCCGGCGCGGGGTGGGGCTCGCTGACGACGGCAGTTCGGAAACCGGCCGCGGTGAAGGCATCGGTCATCGCGTGCAGGGGCCGATGCCAGTAGGTCAGCTCGGCTCTCTGGCCATTGAAGCTGTACTCGTCGGACCACTTGACGGTCGCGAAGTAGTCGGCCTCGGGATAGAGCAGCTTGAAGCTGAGCGGGTGGTTGACGGCCAGGATCAGCCGGCCGCCGGGCTTCAGCACGCGGCGGAGCTCGGCCAACGGTGCGGCCCAGTCCTCCAGGTAGTGCAGGACGAGTGCCGCGATGACGTCGTCGAACTCGTCGTCGGGAAACGGCAACGGCTTGCCGATGTCGGCCACTCGCAAGTCCGCGTCGTCGCCGAGCCGCTTTCTGGCCAGCTCCACCATCTTGGCGCTGAGGTCGAAGCCGGTCATGTCGGCGCCTCGATCACGCAGAGCTTCGAACAGCGGGCCCGCCCCGCAGCCCGCGTCGAGGATCCGGCGGCCGGACACGTCCCCGGCGAGATCCAAGATCGCGGGTCGCGCGTAGTAGGCGTTGATGAGACTGGTCTCGTTCTCGGCCGCGTATGCCTCGGCGAAGGCGTCGTAGTCGTTCTCCGCGTGACTCTCGGAAGTGACAGGCATATGGCCCAATATGGCACAACGGGCTTGCTCCCGGTCCAGGGTTCGAACCTGGCCTGACGGAGTCAAAGTCCGTCGTGCTGCCGCTACACCAACCGGGATCGGGTGTGGTGCCCCCACCAGGATTCGAACCTGGACTGGACGCGTTCTGAGCGCGTTGCCTCTTCCGTTGGGCTACAGGGGCGTCGGCGCCGTGGCACCGGGAGTGCGGTTCCGGGGAGTCGAACCCCGACTGTCCTGGCCCTCGACCAGGTGCCTCTGCCAATTGGGCTAGAACCGCGAAAAGAACTGCATCGACGAACTGTGGAATAGAAAAAGCCGCCCTGATCGGTTTCCCGATGGGCGGCTCCCTGGCGTGACGTTTTCGGTCACGGCGGGGAGCCTGGGCAGGCGCGTTCATCATGCCTGCTCCTTTGAATTCCGGCATGCGGTCATCATTGCCAATGTCGTCGACGGACGTCAATCGCATTAATCGGAAACTCCCAATGTCGCCTTTGAGACGCTCAGTGTCTCAAAGGCGACATTGGGAACACCCGTCATTAGGTCAGGGTGCTGCCGAGGAGGGCCAGCAGCCGCTCCCAGTGGCGTTGTGATCCGGCGGGGTCGAAGGCGTCGGTGTCGGCCATGGTGAAGCCGTGGACGGTGCCCGGGTAGATCTCGCAGGAGTAGCCGACTCCGGCGGCGTCGAACGCCTGGCTGATCTCGGTGATGGCCTCGGGTGTCATGTCGTTCTCGGCGAGACCGAGGTGGACCTGGGCGGTGAGACTCGGGATCTGCCGGTGCGGGCTGTCGGGTGCGTCGGTGACCAGGGCACCGGGGTGGAATCCCGCGACGGCGGCCACCTTGCCGGGATGGGCGGTCGCCGTGCGCATCGCGAGGACGGCGCCCATGCAGTAACCGATCACGGCGACCGATCCGGGACGGACCTCGGGCTGGTCGCCGAGAAAGCCGAGGAAGGCTTCGGCGTCGAGCAGGGTGCGTTCGGCGGTGTGCGCCTGGACGAGAGGCATGATCTCGCCGAAGAGCGCAGGCCGGTCTTCGGCGGTGATGTGCTCGGGAAGATCGAACACCGGTGCCGGGCGGTGCCGGTAGAAGACGTTGGGGACGAGGACGTAGTACCCGTTGCCGGCCAGTTCGCGGGCCATCTTCCAGAGGACGGGGCGTGGCCCGAAGGCGTCCGGGTAGAGCAGGACGGCCGGGTGCGGACCGCCCTCGGGGAAGGCTGCGAAGGCGTCTGCCTGACCGTCCGGGGTGGGGATCTGCGCTGTGATGGTGGGAATGGCGGTGCTTCCTTTCTTGCTACTCGGACAACGGAGCCTTCGGACCGACGCGGATGTGCGCGCGTTCGCCTTGCCGTCCGATAAGGCTCAGGTACTCGACGGGGCCGGCGCCGGTGGCGCCGAACCAGTGCGGGGTGCGGGTGTCGAACTCCGCGGCTTCCCCGGGTTCGAGGAGGAGGAGGTCGTGCTCGCCGAGGACCAGTCGTAGCTTGCCGTCGAGAACGTAAACCCAGTCGTATCCCTCGTGGGTGCGCAGATCCGGCTCGGTGTCGTCGGCGCCACGGGGAAGGACGAACTTGTAAGCCTGGATACCGCCCGGTCGGCGGGTCAGCGGCAGGATGGTCGATCCGTCACCGCAGGCGATCGGGCGCCCCGGCGAGGTCGGCGAGGGTGATGTCGTGGCGCTGACGCAGGTGCTTCAACCTCGTCCCGACGGCGTCGAGCGTGCGATCCAGTGCCTCGGCCATCCGTCCATTTTGCCATTCGGCAACAAGATTTGCCATCTTGCCTTCACGGTCGTCACCATCGCCGGAGACGACCGGAGAGGATCGACCGATGACGCACGGGTTCGACAAGGAGTACTGGGAAGAGCACTGGCAGCGGGACGGCGCAGGCAGCCCACCGAATCCGCATCTCGTCCGCGAGGTCGGCGAGCTGGTGCCTGGTACGGCGTTGGACGCGGGCTGCGGTGAGGGCGCCGAAGCGATCTGGCTCGCTTCACGGGGGTGGGAGGTGACCGCCGCCGACATCTCGTCGGCGGTGCTGGCCCGCGCCGCCGAACGTGGCACGCCCGAGCGGCTGCGGTGGATCGAGGCGGACCTGAGCACCTGGGATCCGGGCATGCGGTTCGACCTGGTGACCACGCACTACGCGCATCCGGCGATGCCGCAGCTGGAGTTCTACGACCGCGTCGCGGAGTGGGTCGCGCCCGGCGGGACGCTGCTGATCGTCGGGCACCTCCATACTCACGGCGGCCACGGTCACGGTCACCATCCGCCCGCCGAGGCGTCGGCCACCGCCGCGGCGATCACGGCGCGGCTGGACGAGGCGGCCTGGGAGGTTGTCACTGCCGAGGAGGGCCAACGCATCCTTCCTGGACGAGACGCCCCGCTCCATGACGTCGTCGTGCGCGCGACTCGGCGCCGGTAGGCCAGGTCCGGTCAGGCGCCGTGCCGGTCGAGGAAGCGGCGCTGTCAAGGATTCGCCCGATCCCTCGATCACGCCTCGGCGGTCGAGACTTGCAGCGGGCCGGAGGCCAGGACTCTGGTGACGAAGTTCGCCAACTGTGCCCGCATTTCTTCCCGCGGAATACGCGATTCTCCGTTCAGGTGCTCGACAAGGTCGGCTCGTGTGGCGGCGAGCAGGGCATGGGCGGCGAAGTCGCCGTCAGTCAGGCCGGGGATCTGCTCCAGCACGGCTCGGAGCAGGCTGTGCCACCGCTCGTAGTGCTCGGCGCGGTACGGGCTGCTGCTCCCGCCTTCCTCCAGGGCCAGCGCGAGCGGGCGGTTGTCGAGTTTGAAGCAGAGCAGCGCGTCGAGCAGGGCGACGATGCGCTCACGGGATGGAGTGTCCGGCCCCAGCGGCGGCGGGCCCGCCTCGGCGGCGGCCATGACCGGTTCGGCCCGGGCCGCGTACAGGGCGCGAATGAGCCCGGTCCGATCACCGAAGGCGCGGAAGAGCGTCCCCTTGCCGACGCCGGCAGCGGCCGCGATATCGGCCATGGTGATGTCCTCGGGGCTGGCCCTGTCCTCGAAGAGGGCGTCGGCGGCCGCCAGCACGGCCGCGCGGTTGCGCACCGCATCCTTGCGGGGTTTGCGTTCGGCCACGCACGTCCTCCCTTTGCAAAGCGGACCGCCGGTCCGCTATCTTGTAGTGGACCTTGAGTCCGCATTTTATGAGAGGGAGGGTACCCGTGTCCGAGTACGTTTCTCCGGCAGAGCTTTTCCGCCACGGCCTGCAGCTGATGCTGGCCGGGAACATTCCCGGCTGGATCGACCTGTGGGCCGTGGACGGCACGATGGAATTCCCCTTCGCCCCCGAGGGCTGGCCCGAACGACTGGCGGACCGGGCGGCCATCGCCGCCTACATGCGCGACTACCCCGATCACATCGAACTGCGCGAGTTCCCCCACCTGGAAATTCACCAGACGACCGATCCGGAAACCATCGTGGTCGAGATGCGCGCGATCGGGCGCCTGAAGCAGACCGGAAATCCCTTCGACATGACCTACATCGCCGTCGTGACCGCCCAGGGCGGACGCTTCACCTCCTACCGCGACTACTGGAACCCGCTGGCCGTCCTGGAACCCGGCGTCGACTTCGCGGGAACCACCCGATGACCACCAAGTCCACCCTGGTCATCGGCGCCACCGGTACCACCGGCAGCCGCACCACGGCGAAACTGGTCGCGGACGGCCACCGCGTCCGGGCGGCCAGCCGGCGCACCACGCCGGTTCCCGGTGCCGTACCGGTCGGCTTCGACTGGTACGACTCCGCTACCCACCTCGCAGCCCTCGACGGAGTCGACCGCCTCTACCTCGTACCGCCCCTCGGTGACGCCGATCCCGGAGCGGTCATGCTGCCCTTCCTCCGGCAGGCCCGCACCGCTGGTGTGCACCGCGCGGTGCTGCTCAGCTCCTCGGCCATCCCCGAGGGCGGCCCGGCGGTGGGGACGGTGCACCAGGTCCTGCCCGATCTCTTCGAACAGTGGGCGGTACTGCGGCCTTCGTGGTTCATGCAGAACTTCACCGGCTCGCACGCGCATGCCCGCAGCATCCGCGACGAGGGCGTCATCTGGACCGCCACCGAGAACGGCCGCGTCGGCTTCGTCGACGCAGAGGACATCGCGGCCGTCGCCGTCCGCGCGCTGACCGACGAGCAGGCCCCCAACACCGATCTCGTCCTGACCGGACCCGAGGCACTCGGCCACGACGACATCGCCACGATCATCACCGAGGTCACCGGCCGGCCCGTCGTCCACCGCCGTCTGTCCTACGAGCAGATGCGCGATCGCCTCACAGCGGAGGTGCCGGTGGAGTTCGCCGCCATCCTGGCCGGCATGGACCGTGCCATCGCCGAAGGGGCGGAGGACCGCATCACCGACACCGTCCAGCGGCTCACCGGCCGACCCCCGTACACCTTCCAGGCCCTCGTCGAGAGGGAGATGCGATGCAGCAGCTGATGTTCGGAGGACGATCAGCAGTTCCGGTTCGAGACCCTGCGTAATCTCGACCTGGTCGTCTTCGGTCCTCGCCGTTGACCACGACACGGCCCACCGCCAGCTCGCGCCTCGAGCGGCTGTTCACAGCCCTCCGGGATGGAGTCGGTCGGCCAAGCCCGCCGCGGTGAACGCGGCCACCAGGTCGTCACGGCCTTCGGTGAAGTGCTCCCAGCTGTCGATGTGGACGGGGACGACGACGCGGGCGCCGAGGATCCGCGTCGCTTCGGCGGCGAGGGCACTGTCGAGGACGAGCAGCGCGCCGTCGAGGACCGGCTTCAGTCGCGGGGCTCCGGCGAAGAGCACGGCGGCGTCGACCGGGCCGAACCGGTCGGCGACCTGGCGGACGGCGTCGAGCGAGGCGTTGTCGCCGCTGACGTAGACCGTCGGAAGATCCTGGGCGGTGAGCACGAAGCCGACGACGTCGCCGGTCACCTTCTCCGCGCCTTCCGGACCGTGGAGCGCGGGCGCGGCGGTCACGGTCACCGTTCCTCCGCCTGGGCGGGTCAGCTCGACCGTCTCCCAGGTCCCCAGGCCCTTCGCGGTGCCGCCCAGCCTGCCCGCACCACTGGGTGTGGTGAGTGTCAGCGGCACGCCTGCCAGTAGTTCCCGGCCGGAGTTGTCGAGGTTGTCGGGGTGCTCGTCGTGAGACAGCAGGACGGCGTCGACGCGGCCGAGGTCCGCCGGGCTCACCGAAGGCGGTGCCGTCTTGGTCAGGCCGGGTCTCCCGTCGGGCCTCCCGTAGTGGCCGGGCTCGTCGAAGGTCGGATCGGTCAGGAGCCGCAGGCCGCCGTAGTCGATCAAGGCGGTCGGCCCGCCGAAGACCTGGACGGAGAGCTGGTCGCTGATCTGGTTCGTGCCGACTGTCATCATCCACCTCACGGATAGTTATCCTTATTTCCGTGAGGAACACTAGCCAGTTCTCACGGAAGAGTGCAACCTTTTCCGTGAGGCTTTCTCATGGTTGAACCCGGCGCCTACCATGAGGACGTGCACGACAACGCCGGTACCGATCTCGACACCGCCGCCCTGCCGCCCGCGCCGGGCGCCGAGCAGTACGTCGCGCTGGCCCTCGCCAACACCGCGATCGCGCTGCCCGGCGGCCAGTTCACCGACCTCCTAGGCAACCCGGCCCTCGCGACGGACTGGCTCGTCGAACACGGACTCGCCCCGGTCGACGCCGGTCTGCAGGAGATGTGCGCGGGCCTGGTCCGCTCGCTGCGCGAACAGGTGCGCGTCCTGCTCGCCTCGAAGTCCTGCTCGGATCCGGCCCCGCAGAGCGCGCTCAACGCCGTCAACGACGCGCTGAGCAAGGCCCCGACAGCGGAACTGCTGCGCTGGGATCCGGTCCACGGGCTGCATCGCATCGCGCCGCATCCGGTCACCCAGATCGTCGAGCACGCGCTGGCGACGCTCGCCGCCAACGCCGCGGACCTGCTCACCGGCCCGGACGCCGAGCGGATCGCCGCCTGCGGATCGGCTCCGTGCACCCGGTTCTTCCTGCGCAACGGACGACGGCAGTGGTGTTCCGTGCGCTGCGGTGACCGGGCCCGCGCCGCCCGCGCCTACGCCCGGCGCTCCCAACACGAGCCGGTCTGAACTCGTGAGTGGTAAAGAGGGTTATTGAGGGGAAGGTCGAACGTGTCGTGTTCGGGCGGGATCGGGCGGCGATCAGGGAGTTCGGCGTCTGATCACGCGAGTCACGCCCTCGCTCACCTTGGATTCAGCCACAACGCCACCTTTGCCCTACCCCTCAATAACCCGCATTGCCACTCGCGGACCCGCTTGCAAAGCGTACATATCGTCATCAATCAGACATTTACCCGCCTGGAAGTGTCCTGTGTGGACAGTAAGGGGTGCGGCCGGTCTGCTTCCGCGACACTGAAGGCTCTCTTCACCGCATCGGACGCGGCGAAGAGAGCCTTCAGCCCGGCACGACCCGCCCGCGAACACGACACGTTTGCCCGTCTCCGGTCACCGCGAACCGGATCGGCCACGCTGGACTGTGTGGATTTCTGGTCATCTAACGTCCCAAAATCCACACAGTCGGCCTCACGCAGGGCTGCCGAGCACGCCACATTTGACTTACCCCTCAAACGAGTGCACCAATACGGAGATAGTCCAGGTACAGATCGAGCGCCGCCTCGAGGTGGTCCGCGGTTCCGGTGGACATCAGGATCGTCACCCCGCCCTGAATCGCGGCGATCAACGCGGCCGACGCGCGGACCGGATCGATGTCACGGCTGATCGAGCCGCTCTCCCGCATGTTCTCGATACCCACCTCGACCTGGCGCTGCCACTGTTCGAGCAACTGCCGGGTGACCGCCTGCGCGGCGGGCGTATGCCTGCCGATCTCGGTGATCAGCACGCCGAGCGGGCAGTGCACCCCTTGCCGCCGGTAGCGCTCGACCACCACGTCACGCCACTGGCGCCACGCGTCCCACGAGGTCAACTGCCCCAGGTAGGGCTGCTGGTCCTCGATCACCTGACCGGCCTCCCACTCGGCCACGGCCATCAGCAGTTGTTCCTTGCCCTCCGGGAAGTAGTGGAAGAGCTGACTCTTGCCCGTGCCGCTGCGACAGCAGATGTCGTCGAGGGTCGCCGCTCCCACGCCGCTCTCGCGGATCTCGTCCGACGCGGCCTCGATGATCCGCTGCCGCGTCGCGGCACCTTTCTTCGTGAGCACCAGGACCTCCTATCGATCCATTGTCGCGGACGCGAGCAGCAGCTTTCCCGAGGTGCGGCGGGACTCGAGGTCGCGGTGGGCCTGGGCGGCATCGGCGAGGGCGTAGCGGCCGCCGATCCTCGGCGTCACCTGTCCGCTCCGGATGAACCCGAAGAGCTCGCCCGCCCGTCGCACCAGCGCCTCACGGGTGGGCACGTGATCGACGACCGACGGATAGGACAGGAGGATGCTGTTCGGCAGCTCGGCGGGACGGAAGGTGGGATTGCCGTTCACCACACCGAAGTAGGCGTGCACCCCGTGGCGGCGTAGCGCCAGTTGTGACGAGCGGAACGTCGCCGCACCGCCGCCGTCGTAAACCACCTGCGCCCCTTCGCCGCCGGTCAGCTCGAGGATCCGGTCCTCGAAGCCGCCACCGGCGGACACGAGAACCCGATCCGCGCCGGCGTTCTTCGCCACCGAAACCTTCTCCTCGCGTGACACCAGGCCGATGACGGTGCCACCCCGCGCCTTGATCAGCTGGGTCAGCATCAAGCCCACACCGCCCGCCGCGGAGTGCACCACGGCGACGTCCCCGGGTTTGATCGCGTACGTCTCCGTCGTGAAATGGTTCGCGGTCAACCCCTGCATCAGCACAGCGGCGGCGGTCTCGTCGTCGATGTCGTCCGGCACGCGCACCAGGGCCTCGGCCGGGATGGCGAGCCGCTCGGCGTAGCTGCCCTTGTGATAGCGCCAGGCGACCCGGTCGCCGACGGCGAAGTCTTCGACGCCCGCCCCCAGCTCTGTGACGACTCCCATTCCTTCTACACCCAGCACCGTCGGCACCGACCAGGTGGGCAACGGCATCTTGCGAGCACCGGTGTCCATGAAGTTCACCCCGGCCATCCTCAATCGCACGCCCACCTCACCGGCGGCAGGCACCGGATCCGGGAACTCGGTCCAGGTCATGACTTCCGGGCCGCCGTACTCACGGATGTGGATCGCGTGCATCAGGGACTTCTTTCGGGTCGGAACTCGGGTGTCGACGCCAACGTAGGTCCGGAAAAATGTACCGGCAAGTACAAACTTCACCGGCAAGGAGTGTACTTGCCGGTACATTTCCTCTTCTGCATTCTCGGTTGAGCCAGGCAAGTTCGGCCGACTGAAAGGGAATCGATGGACGACCTCGCCCGATTGGTGGCGGTGGAGGACATACGGCGCGTGATGGCCCGCTACGTCTACAACGCCGACCACCATCGATGGGACGAACTCGCGGCGCTGTTCACGCCCGACGCCCCCTTCGCCGCCTCCACAGTGGACGGATCACCTCAGGCGCGGATGACGGGCCGCGACGAAATCGCCGCCGGTCTCAAAACGCGCAACCACCCGGATTCCGTGCTGGTGCATCACCTCTTCTCCAGCGAGGTCGACGTCGAGTCGGAAGATTCGGCCACCGCCGTCTGGGCCATGGAGGACCTCGTCACCACCTCGCCGAGCGTGCGTTCCGACGGCGAACCCACCGGAATGCACGGCTACGGCCACTACCGGGTGCGCTTCACCCGGTCTGCGGGGAGCTGGCTCATCGCAGACCTCCGCATCACCAGGCTCCGCCTGGACTGGACCTACTGACCTCAGGAGAAAAGACCATGACCGACTCCCTCGAACCGTTCGTCATCCACGTCGAGCAGGACGTCCTCGACGACCTCCGGTCGCGGCTCAAGGCGACCCGGTTCGCGCCCGATCTCGACAACGAAGACGAGGCCTTCGGGCTGAGTACCGCCTACCTCAAGCCGATCGTGGAGTACTGGGCCGACGGTTTCGACTGGCGGGCCGTCGAAGCCCGGCTGAACGGCTATGCCCACCATCGCGTCGACGTCGGCGGCACGCCGGTGCACTTCATCCGCGAGCCGGGCAAGGGGCCCGCGCCGATTCCGCTGCTGCTCATGCACGGCTGGCCGTGGACCTTCTGGGACTGGAGCAAGGTCATCCGCCCGCTCGCCGACCCGGCGGCCCACGGCGGCGACCCGGCGGACGCCTTCGACGTCATCGTCCCGTCGCTGCCCGGATTCGCGTTCTCCACCCCGCTGACCAACGGCAAGGAGAACTTCGTCAGCATGGCCGACCGGTTCCACACGCTGATGACCGGCGTGCTCGGCCATCAGCGGTTCGGGGTCGGCGCGGCCGACTACGGCGCGCTGGTCGGGGCACAGCTCGGCCACAAGTACGCCGGCTCGCTCCATGGTCTGCACCTCGGCAACGAGATGCTGCTCTCGATCTTCCAAGGCGACCGGCACTGGGACCTCACCGGTGGCGCGCCGATCGACCAGCTGCCCCCGGGTCCGCGTGCCGACATGGTCAACTTCGTCGACACCTACGTGTCCCACGTCGCGACGCACATGCTCGACGCGCAGACGATCACGCACGGCCTGAACGACTCCCCGGTCGGGATGCTCGCCTGGATCCTGAAGCGCTGGAAGAAGTGGAGCGACCAGAACGGGGTTTTCGAGGACTCCTACCCGATGGATCACATCCTCACCAACGCGACGATCTATTGGGTCAACCAGGCCATCGGTTCGTCGATCCGTGCTTACAAGAACGTCAACCGCCACCCCTGGCAGCCGTCGCACGACCGGACCCCGGCGGTCGAGGCGCCGACCGGGTTCACCTTCCACCTCGGTGACGCCGCGCCGCCCGGAGCCCACGACCGCGATCAGCGCGTCGCCGCGTTCAAGAAGGGGGCAGGCCACTTCTATGCCGATGTTCGCGCGGTGAACGTCCACGAAAAAGGTGGCCACTTCGGACCGTGGGAGAACCCGGAGGCGTGGATCGGCGACCTGCGCGCCACGTTCCGGCCGCTGCGCTGAGGCCGGTGATCAGGGACGGGGGATGTTGCGGAGGTTGGCGCGGGCGAGGTCGATCATCCGGCCGACACCGCCCTCGAGGACGACTTTGCTCGCGGCCAAAGCGAATCCGCCGAGCTGACCGGCGGTGATGTGCGGCGGGACGGACAGGGCGTTCGCGTCGGTCACGACGTCGACCAGCGCGGGACCGTCGTGGCTCAGCGCTTCCTTGAGGGCAGCGCGCAGCCGGGTCGGGTCGGTCACCCGCTCGGAGCGGAGTCCGGCGCCGCGGGCGATGGCGGCGAAGTCGACCGGGCGGTGATCGGTCTGATAGTCGGGCAGGCCGTCGACCAGCATCTCCAGTTTGACCATGCCCAGCGAAGAGTTGTTGAACGTGATGATCTTGACCGGCAGGTCGTGCAAGGCGACGGTGAGCAGTTCGCCGAGCAGCATGCCCAGTCCACCGTCACCGGACATCGACACGACCTGCCGTCCCGGATAGGCGAACTGCGCCCCGATGGCGTGTGGCAGCGCGTTGGCCATGGTGCCGTGCAGGAACGACCCGATGACCCGGCGGCGTCCGTTGGGGGTGAGATACCGGGCGGCCCACACGTTGCACATGCCGGTGTCGACGGTGAAGATCGCGTCGTCCGCGGCCAGCTCGTCCAGGAGGTCGGCGGCGAACTCCGGGTGGATGGGCACGTGCCGTTCCACGTTACGGGTGTAGGCGTCGACGACGTTTTCCAGTGATTTGCAGTGGTCGCGCAGCATGCGGTCCAGGAACGCCCGGTCGGTTTTGCGCCGCAGGAGCGGCAGTACCGCGCGAAGGGTCTCCCGCACGTCGCCGTGCACGGCCAGCTCCAGCGGGGTGCGCCTGCCCAGCCGGGTCGCGTCGTGATCGACCTGCACGGTCCGGGCCTGGGGCAGGAACGAGTCGTAAGGAAAATCGGTGCCCAGCAGAAGTAGCAGATCCGCGTCCTGCATGGCCCGGTAGCAGGCGCCGTAGCCGAGCAGACCGCTCATTCCGACGTCGTACGGATTGTCGTACTGGATCCATTCCTTGCCGCGCAGGCTGTGGCCGACCGGGGCCTGGACCGTCTCCGCGAACTCCATCACCTCCGCGTGCGCGCCGCGCACCCCGGCACCCGCGAACACGGTGACGGTTTCCGCCTCGTTGATCAGCTCGGCCAGCCGCGTCACCTGGGACTCGGGCGGCATGACGGTCCCGCGCTCGGTGACCGGCTTGCCGTTCCCGGTGGGCGAAGCGGCCTCGAGTTGCGCGACGTCGCCAGGCAGCACCAGCACCGACACCTCGCCCCGGGCCAGTGCGTGCTGCATCGCGATACGCAGCAACCTGGGCATCTGACCGGGCTGGCTGATCTGCTCGCAGTAACCGCTGCAATCGACGAACAGCCGTTCGGGATGGGTCTCCTGGAAGAACCCGGTGCCGATCTGACCGGACGGGATGTGCGAAGCGAGCGCGAGCACCGGCGCACCGGTGCGGTGCGCGTCGTAGAGCCCCTGCACCAGGTGGGTGTTGCCGGGGCCGCAGCTGCCGGCGCACACCGCGAGCCGTCCGGTCAGCTGGGCCTCGGCGGCCGCGGCGAACGCGCCCGCCTCCTCGTTGCGCACGTGGACCCACTCGATCCCCGGTGTGCGGCGGATGGCGTCGACGACGGGGTTCAGGCTGTCCCCGACCACGCCGTAGATCCGTTCCACCCCGGCTTGGACCAGGACTTGGACGAACTGCTCGGCGACGTTGGGCTTGGCCATCACGACCCCTTCGATACTCCGGCGGTGGGACTACGTTCATGATCCACGTGACAGCCGCGCCTCGCAGGTTCTGAACACGGCGGGGTCACCTACCGCCGCTGAGCTCCGCGGAAGTCGTAACGACGACGGCGTAGAGATCACCGATCGTCGCGAGAGCGGCACGATGCTGCTCCGCGGCGGTCACCGGTCCGGTGACGGACGGGAGCGCGCGCGTCGCGCAGGCGGCGGCGACCACGGTCGGGGTGTTTCCGCGCAGGAACGCGCCCTCCGCCGTGAACGTCACGCACATGTGGGTCATGAATCCGGCCACGACGACGTCCTGATGCCCGGCGGCGTCGACCAGCTCACCCAGCCGGGTGCCGACGAACGAATTCGGCGCGGTCTTCACCACGACCTCCTCGCCCGGGGCGGGGGCGACGCGTTCGTGGATCCGGCCGATGTCCTGCTGGAGGTCGTACGGACTGCCTTCGCCGCCGTCGTGCATGACATGAACGACCGTCGCGCCCTCGGCCCGTGCGCGGGCCAGCAGAGTGGCGGCCTCGTCGAGCGCGGCCTCCCAGCCGTCGAGCTCCATCACGCCGCGCGTGTAGGTGTTCTGGTAGTCGACGAGGATCACCGTCGCGTCCGAAAGCGCGGCGGGGGTCGTCGGCAGGGTGCTGATTTCGCGGAGAGTGGTGCTGGTCATCGTGCTTCCTTCGCTTTCCGTGGGTACGGCTACCATGATCGCTGACCCGATCACGTATTGAGATACGGATTCGGGTCAGCTCTGGTCGGGATCGGCCGACGTTCACGAGGAAGGGATCGATGAGCGCTCCGAAGGTGGCCGTCCTCGCGTTCGAGGGGATCAGCCCGTTCCATCTCGCCGTGCCATCACTGGTCTGGGGACCGGAATCCCCGGCGGGCGACATGGAGCCGTGGCCGCTCACGGTCGTCGCGGTGCGGCCGGGCCGCCTCACCACGAGCGCCGGCTACGCGATCGAAGTTCCCGCCGGTCTCGACGCGCTCGCCAAGGCCGACATGGTCGTCGTGCCGTGGTGGTCCGACCCGGAAACACCGACACCCTCACCCGTGTCCACCGCACTGCGTGCCGCGCACGAACGTGGAGCGCTTGTCGTCGGGCTCTGCTTGGGAGTCTTCGCCCTCGCGGACGCCGGCATCCTCGACGGGCGAGCCGCGACCACCCACTGGAAATGGGTCGAAACGTTCCGGCGGCGCTTCCCATCGGTGGAACTGCGCCCCGAAGAGCTGTACGTGGACGAAGGTGACGTCGTGACCGGCGCGGGCGCGACCGCCGGAATCGACACCTGCCTCCACCTGCTCGCCCGCACGGCGGGCCAGGTCGTCGCCAACCGCGTCGCGCGCCGCATCGTCGCCGCGCCACACCGCCCCGGCGGCCAGGCCCAGTTCATCGAACTTCCCGTGCCCGCGCCGGACGAAGACCCCCTCACCCAGGTCATGAGCTGGGCGCAGGCCCATTTGGACACCCCGCAGAGCATCGACAGGCTCGCCGCCCAGGCGCATATGAGCCGGAGCACCTTCACCCGCGCCTTCCGCGCCAGGACCGGGACCACCGTCCACAACTGGCTTGTCGCGCAACGCCTCGCGCGAGCCCGGCACCTGCTGGAAACGACCGCGCTCGGCGTCGACGCCGTCGCCGCGCAGTCCGGTTTCGGCACGTCAGCCCGGCTCCGGGAGCACTTCGCCGCGGCGCTGGGTACCACACCGACCCGCTACCGGGTCGAGTTCGCCGGCGGCGGGTGAAATCCTTTTCCCGCGCCGGGCGGAAACGGAATTACTGTTTCCGTAAACCGGGCGCCCGGAAACGCCCTG
The DNA here is from genome assembly GCF_046549075.1 of Amycolatopsis sp. lyj-84. NCBI lineage: Bacteria > Bacillati > Actinomycetota > Actinomycetes > Pseudonocardiales > Pseudonocardiaceae > Amycolatopsis > Amycolatopsis sp. lyj-84. The sequence goes on along the minus strand of NZ_JAJPWO010000005.1, from coordinate 310,941 downwards.
TCCCGCACTTGATTTTCACTTGAACGAATAGCTCACCCGCCAGGGTGAGCTCTATCGAGTGCATTGTCCGGTGGAGCTGGATCGAAGAACCACTCCAGGGCAAGATGACCGAGCACGACGACTGCGCAATCACGGAGGACCATGTGGAGCTGTGCGGGACCCCCATCTTCGACTCGGTGGTCGACGAGACGAGAAGGGCGACCTCCGGGAACAGTGCGCTCCTCCCCAGCGATGAGAACAATTCCGAACGGAAAGAGCGACACGCCGAAGCCGACAATGGCTCGCAAGGTCGGCCCGCGTGATTCCCTATCCCTTTTCGGGCGAATTCGGATCGCCGGGAAGGCTGGCGGAATTCTGCAGATCGTCGAGCAATTCCATTTGGCCGGTGATGACGCTGGTCAGGATTCCGCGCGCGACGGCGAGGAGTTCTGCCACCGACGGACTGGTCAGGGAGTAGGACACGGTCGTGCCGTCCTTGCGCGGCACCACCAGTCTGGCCCGGCGCAGCACCGCGAGCTGCTGGGACAGGTTGGCCGGTTCGATGCCGAGGTCGGCGAGCAGTTCGGAGACGTGATGGTCTCGCTCGCTGAGTAGTTCGAGCACCCGGATCCGAACGGGATGGCCCAGCGTTTTGAAGAATTCCGCCTTCACCTGATACAGGGGTTTGCTCATCGGTATCCCTCCGCCGCATGGAGAAGGGTCGATCCGGCCGTCCGCATGACACCGATCGTGCCCGACCACGCCGCCGGCCGAACAACACCCCGCGCGGAACCGCCCCGACCACACCCGATCAGGGCATGACATCCGTAAATTGCATACTTATGCAAGTCTGCACAATCCAGAGAAGGTGAGAACGCCTGTGAGCCACGGCATGCGGGATCCCGCGAGCCTCTTGTCGACGCCCCGACGGCACGACATCGGCGCGAGGAGCGGCCGGTGACCACGCATCGCTCCGGCTCCACCCCGGCCACCAGGGCTCATCTGGTGCTCGCGGCCCGGGCCGCCGAGCTGGCGGACCTCGCCGTGAGCGCCGCCCGGCCAGGCCAGGACACGCGGGACCGATCCGGCCTGATCGGGATGGCTCAGCAGGTCCTCGACGCGGCCGTGGTGGCGGCCAGGCTCGACGGGAAGACCTGGCCGGAGATCGCGAACACGCTCGACGGAGCGACACCGCAGTCCACCCGTGCCCGGTACTGGCCCACGGTCGCGCGGTTTCGGGCGGACCCGTTCCCCTCGCAGGACTCCCGGCGCGTCGGCGTGCCGGAACACACTGGACAGACGTCCTTCCAGATCCGGCGGCTGCCGATCCCGGAACAGGAGCCCGACGATCCCGGCCCGGCCACCCAAGCCGCGGCGGGAGCGACTCCCCCGCCGTCCGGACACCTCGCCCTCGTCACGATGCCTTCAGGGCAAGACGAGACCGGGTACGAGTCGGCGAGTGCGGACACCCGGCTGAAGATCGCGGAAAGGCTGGTCGCCGCCTACGAGCGGATCGCGACCAACGAAAGGCAACCCCCGGAGTGGATCCTCGACGGCCTTGCCCACGCCCGCCGCACCGCCGCCGACCTCCGTGTCCACCTCGACGCCTCGGGTACGACGGCCGATTGACCTCAGCCTAAGCCGAGGTCGCGAGACCGGCTTCGAGCTCGAGGTCACGCTCGCCTTCGGCCTGCTTCCGCAACACCATCTTCGCGACCAGATCGAAGATCGGCGTCGCTTCCTGCGGGAAGGTCACGCTCTGCTGATGCGCGCTCTCGGCGATCATGGCCTGCTACTCCTCAAGGGTGACGACTACGGCGACTGCTCACTCTAACGGCCGCACCGTCAGTGACGGGCCGTATTCGGCTTTTTCGCCGATTTCCGAGGAGGGGTCCATACGCGAACGCAGGGCCGGACGGTGTCCACCGCCCGGCCCTGGCCATGTCGCAGACTCAGCCTGTCGTCACCAGATGCGCACTTCGTACACCCTGACAGTGCCGGGGAAGCCGACGCCCTGCCAGTACCCGAGGGTCGTCGACTCGTACCGGCCGTTGCGTTCGTAGTTGACCGTCGCCTTGTTGTTGCCCGAGTAGATGTTGTAGACACCACCGATGTTCGTGCCCGTGACGCCGCCGTTGGCGAAGCACTTGTTGGTGCCCATCCCGTTGCCGAACGAGATGTCCAGCTTCACGAAGTCGTCCCTGTTGCCACAGCCGACCTCGCTGATGGCGAAGGCGGGGCTCGCCGGAACCGCGACGACCAGGCCAAGGGCGGCCGCGCCGACGACCGCAAGCCTCTTGAGACTCTTTCGCATGGTGACTGGATTTCCTTCCTCAGAAGAACTTCTGGGAGAACGAGTTCCCGAGGAAGGCTATCGACGGACCGGCGACAGGGAACGGAAAGACCGTGACGCTGCCTGTTCCGTGAAACGACGCTACCCGAACAGGCAAGCGACTCAAGAATCCTTTGTGGACGACCGAACTTCCTGGTCTCGCCGGGTGAGCACCAAGGGGTCGCCTTCGGTGATGGCCACGGTGTGCTCGGAGTGGGCGGTGCGCGAACCGTCGGCCGAGCGGATGGTCCAGCCGTCGTCGTCGAAGACGATCTTGTCGGTTGTGCGGGCGAACCACGGTTCGAGCGCGAGGGTCAGCCCCGGCTTGAGCGTCAGCCCGCGTCCCGCTTTGCCCTTGTTCGGAACGTGGAGCTCCTCGTGCATCTCGCGGCCGATGGCGTGCCCGCCGAACTCGGTGTTGACGGGATAGCCGTAGTCGCGGGCGACCGCCCAGATGGCCGCAGAGATGTCACCGAGGCGGTTGCCGGGGCGAGCCTGCTCGATCGCCGCCTCCAGCGCTTCCTCGGTGGCACGGATGATCCGCAGATCCTCATCGGCGGCGGTCCCGACGATGACCGTGCGCGCCGAGTCCGCCGCCCAGCCGTCGATCTTGACCGCGAGGTCCGCCGTGAGCACGTCGCCGTCGCGCAGCGTGTAGTCGTGGGGCAGGCCGTGCAGGACGGCGTCGTTGACCGCCAGGCAGATGACGTTCCGGAACGGGCCCTTGCCGAAGGACGGCTCGTAGTCCCAGTAGCACGACTCCGCGCCACGCCGTTTGATCATGCCGCGCGCGTGGTGCTCCAGGTCCATGAGGTTGACGCCCACGGCGGCGTGCTCGCCGACCTCGGTGAGCACCTCGGCGACGAAACGCCCGGTCACGTGCATGCGCTGGATCTCAGCGGGCGTCTTCAGTTCGATCACGGAAACCTCGCGTCACAGGGTTGGTATTATTATACCGCCACCGTAGCAGCTGGCGGTATAATAATACCAGTCGCGGTGTCGCAGGCCACGACTGTCCGTGAAGGCCTCCTTCCCTACCCTCAAGGTAGGCAAGGAGGCCTTCACGGACACTCACCTCAGCGCACGGCCTCCTCACAGTGCCCGATGGCGTCGAGCAGGATCGTGGCGGCGAGTTCGATCACCTCGGCGGTCACGGTGAGCGGGGGCATCAGCCGGATCACGCCGTCGTCGCGGCCGCCGAGCTCGATGATCAGCCCCCGCCGCAGCGCGTACGCCTGGACGGCGCGGGCGTAGCCGCTCGCCGGGCGGCCGTCGCGGGGGTCGGCCAGCTCGATCCCCCACATCAGGCCCAGGCCGCGAACCTCGCGGACCCACGGATGACCCCGCAGGGCACCGAGCCGTCCTTCGAGTTGCCGTCCGCGGTGCCGGACGTTGCCCAGCACGTCATCGCGCCGGACGACGTGGACGGCCGCGGTCCCCGCCGCGAACGCTGCCTGGTTCCCCCGGAAGGTGCCCGTGTGCGCACCGGGCGCCCAGCCGTCCAGCCGCTGGTCGTAGAAGATGACCGCCACCGGCAGACCCATCCCGCTCAGGGCCTTCGAGGCGATGATGACGTCGGGCTCGATGTCGTAGTGCTCGAACGCGAACCACGTTCCCGTGCGCCCGCAGCCGGTCTGCACCTCGTCGACCACGAGCGGGATGTCCAGCTCCGCGGTCAGCGCGCGGACACGCCGCACGAAGTCGCGGTCGGCCGGGATGACCCCGCCTTCTCCCTGCACGAGTTCCAGGATCACCGCGGCAGGGAGGGGAATGCCGCCGTTGGGATCGCGCAGGGACCGCTCCAGCAGGCCCACGCAGTTGGTTTCGCAGCTGTCCGGCGAGAGCCCCACCGGGCAGCGGGCGCAGTAGGAGTACGGGAAGAAATGCACACCTGGCACGCCGTTGGCGATCGGCCGCTTCTGGGCGACGAGGCCGGTCAACGCCATCGCGGCATGACTCGAGCCGTGGAACCCGCCCTGGAAGGACACCAGGTCGCCACGTCCGGTCACGGTCTTGCAGAGCTTGATCGCGGCGTCCACGGCGTTGGCCCCGCCGGGACCGCAGAAGTGCATCCGCATCCGCGACCGCAGGTCCGGTGGCAGCATGGACAGCTGGGCGTCGACGAACTCACGTTTGGCGGGTGTCGGGAAATCCAGGCCGTGGGTGAGCACGTGCAACTGTTCGGTGGCCGCGTGCACCAGCTCGGGATGGTTGTGCCCCAGGGAGAGCACTCCCGCACCGGCCAGGAAGTCGATGAAGACGTTCCCGTCCATGTCCCACAGGTAATCACCCTCCCCGCCGGCGATCGCGATCGGCAGGTTGCGCGGATAGGCCCGCGCGCTGGATTCCCATTGTCGCTGGTGTTCGAGGAACTCGGCCGAGCGAGGTCCCGGCAGGTCGCAGTCGACTCGCGGCGCCAGCGCCGGTCTCGCCGTCGGGGTGTGGGTCATGGCAGCCTCCTTGCCGCGGTGATCTCTTCCGCCGTGTCGAGTTCGACCGCCGGATTGGCGTGCCAGCGGGTTCGTGCCGGGGTCGTGGTGCCCTTCATCAGGAACGCGTCCGCCTCGACGATCGCCCCTTCCGCCATCGTCACTCCATAGTGGACGAAGGCCCCGGTGCCGATCGTGCATCCCGCGCCGATGGCGATGTGGTCGGATTTGAACGTGCCGTCCTCCAGCGAATGTCCTTGCAGGACGGTGTGCAGGTTCAGCACGCAGTCGTCACCGATGCTCACCAGGGACCGTTCCGGGATCGCACATCCGTCGTCGAAGACGCGGCGGCCGATCCGGACGCCGAGACAGCGCCAAAGGATGTTCTTGAACGGAGTCCCGTTGAACAACGCGAGGTAGCGGGCGGGGCTGAGCTTCCAGTACCGCTCGTGCCGCCAGAAGACCGGATCGTAGATCGAGCAGAACCGCGGTCTCAACGCCCGGAAGCCCTGCACGGCGAGCTCGGCCAGCATGAGGAACCCGACCGAGAACACCAGCGAGGCCACGATGCCGCCGCCGACCGCGAGCGAGCCGAACCGGTCGTGCGCGACACTGGCCGCGGTCCCGATGAGCGTGATACCGAGCAGGTGGAGCCAGTGCACCAGCAGATAGACGAGGATGGTGGCGATGTTGTGCCGGTTCTTCGCCAGCAGGCTCCGGCGCAGGCCCTCTCCCGTGCTGAGGTGCTCGAACCCGGTGTCACGGCGAACGTTCCGGGGGATCTCGAAAGCGGGTGACCCGAGCAGGCCGACGTTCTCCCGGACCGGCCCGTCCAGGGGAACGAGGACCTTGGTGGCGAGAAGGACGTTGCGGCCGACCCGCGCGTCCGGCGGGAAGGCGATTTCGTTGCCCAGGAAAGCCTGTGGCGCGATGGACGTCCGCCGCAGCCGGAACGACGAGGCGGAGAAGTCCGCGTTGAGCTGCGAAAGGCCGTCCGAGACCATCGTCCCGGTGCCGACCGTGCTGAGGAACGGCGACTCGTGTTTCACCTCGACTCCGAAGTTGGACCCGGTCTGCTGGATCTTCGACAGGTCGTATCCCAGTGCCCGCAGGTAGTACACGATGTAGCTGCTGTCCCCGAACAGGTAGGTGTACGCGCGCAGATTCGTCAGCCGTGCGATCAGCCGATGGATCCCGAAATGCGCGCCGTACATCGGGTAGACCCGGTCCGGCCGGAGAAAGCGGTTGAGCAGGCGCGGGATCGTGAGGACGACCGCCAGCCCGGCGAGCAGTCCCCCGAAGTACAGCAGCGCCGAACCGGCGATCTGGTCGCGGTAGAAGGCCCAGCTGGTGAAGTCCGCCGTCGCCGTGAACAGCCTGTCGACGATCAGATCCGTGCCGCCCAGTGTCGCGGGAAGCGTCACCAGCAGCAGGAGCAGAAGGCTGGAAACGCAGAAGACGAACGGCCTGAACCCGCCGCGCGCGACCGTGCCGAGCGCCCGGTAGTCCACTGTGGAGAGACGGGCGGGCGAGCCGTGCCAGGTTTCGCCGTCGGGTACGGACTGCCCGGCGTTCAGGGACGACGAGTGGCCGAGCTGGGCGTCGTCGCCGATCGCGGTTCCGATGTCGAGCACGGTCATCTCACCGACGAAGGCGTTCTCGCCGAGGGTGACGCGGCCGGTCTGGATCCAGCCCGCCCTCGCTCGGTAGCACGAGAAGAAGGCATCTTTCCGGATGACGGCCCCGGCGCCGATGCTGAGCAGATCGGTGCAGACCGGCGGATTCCGGGACAGGATCACGGCGCCTTTGCCGATGTCCGCGCCGAGCGCCCGCAGGTACCAGGAATACAACGGCGTGCCGGTGAACAGCATCAGCGGGCTGAACCGGACCAGTGTCTTCACTGTCCAGAAACGCAGATAGCCGGGGCTCCACAGCGGGATCTCCCCCTGCTTCCAGCGGCCGACGATCGTCCATTTCGCCAGGATCGGCACCACGGAGAGGACGGTGAACACGACGAGCCCGAGCCCGACCGCGCGCGTATACGCGTCAACGAGCCCGGTCGCCGCGCTGACCCAGCCGAATCCCGTGTCCAGGATCCAGCCCGAACCGGCGGCGTAGGCGAGGAAGGCCACCAGCTGAAAGAGTCCGCAAAGGACATAGGCCCCGGTCGACGCCCAGCGCGGCTCCTCGGCGCGGGCGACCGTGGTCCGCATCGAATTGGGAGCCAACTCCGCGAGGCCGCGGACGGTGGGGTTGAGGTACACGTCCCTCGCCGACAACGGCGCGACGTCACCCCGTTCCCGGATCAGCGCGCAGAACTTGGCCAGCAACAGCGAGTCCGCGCCGTAGTCGTCGAAGAAGTGCCCCGTCGCCGAGATCCGCTCCACGCCGAGGACGCGGCCCAGTGCCTCCGCCAGATGCTGTTCGGTCTCGGTGGCCGGTGCCACATAGTCCGCGGTGCTCGGCGCGCTCCGCGGGTTGCTCGGTGCCGGGAGGTTCTTGCGGTCGGCCTTCCCCGCCGGGGTCAGGGGAATGTGGTCGAGCCGTTCGAGATAGGCGGGCACCATGTATCCCGGCAGCAGTTCCCCCAGCCGACGACGCAGCTCTCCGGGGTCGACGTCCGCTCTGTCGCGTCGCAGGCTGTAGTAGGCGACCAGTTCGGTCCTGCCGGCTTCCGGATGGTGGGTCTCGACCACCGCCTGGGCGATTCCGGGGATCTGCAGCAGAACCGATTCGATCTCCGTGAGCTCGACGCGGTAGCCGCGGATCTTCACCTGCGTGTCGGCGCGGCCGTGGTACTCGATCTCTCCTTCCGGGGTGACCCGGCCCAGGTCACCGGTGCGGTAGATGCGGCCGGACGGGTTGTGCCCGATGCCGAGGAAGTCCGGGATGAACGCGCGCTCGGTCAGGTCGGAGCGGTTCAGGTAGCCGCCGGCGAGGCCGATCCCGGCGATACCGATTTCGCCCAGTTCGCCCGCCGCCAGCGCCTCCGGCTCGTCCGGATCGAGGATGACGACCGAGTAGGTCGGCAGGGGCACCCCGATGGTCACCGGCCGGTCCGGTCGCAGGACCGCCCAGGTCGCGGTGACCGTGGCCTCGGTCGGACCGTAGACGTTGAGGAATCGCCGGTCCGGGCGGTACCAGCGGCGGACGAGGTCTTCGGGACAGGCCTCACCGGAAACGAGGAGAAAACGCAGCCGCGGCAGGTCTTCGTCGAGGCTTGCCAGCAGCGTCGGGACACAGCACAACGCGGTGACCTCGTTGTCCCGCAGGAATTCGTGGAGTTCGTGGCCGACGAGGCCGGTGCCGCCGGGCTTCGGCACGAGCGTCGCGCCGCACAGCAACGGTACCCAGATCTCCTCGACCGAGAAGTCGAACGCGATCGTCATGCCCTGGTACACCCGATCGGTGCCCTGGATGCCGTAGACATCGGCGGCGACGCGGACGAAGTTGCAGATCGCGGCGTGGTCGATCGTCACGCCTTTGGGGCGCCCTGTCGAGCCGGACGTGTAGACGACGTAACAGAGTTCGTCCGTCGGGACGTCCTTCTCGTCCGCGCTGAGCCGGTCGCCCGGCAGTGCGGCGATCCGGTCCGAGTCTTCGTCGAGACACAGCAGATCGACGCTGTCCGGCTCGAAGCGGCCACGCAGCCCGGAGATCGACAACACCAGCCGGACGCCGGCGTCCCGGACGATGTAGGCCAGCCGGTCGTCCGGAAACCCCGCGTCCAGTGGCACATACGCCGCGTTGATCTTGAGCACGGCCAGCATCGCGACGTAAGGATGGACCGGTTCGTCGAACAGGAGCCCGATCCGGTCGCCGGGCCGCGCCCCCCGTGCTCGCAGATGGCGGGCGAGACGGTTGGCCCGCTCGTCCAACCCGGCGAAGGTGAGCTTCGTGCTCCCGGCGTCCACCGCGAGGCGATCACCGAGTCCGTCGGCGTGCAACCGGTCGCAGAGTCCCTCGTACAACTGCTCGAGCCGCTCGCCCGCGCGCCAGCGGACCTGCTGCTCGTGGCCGTCGCACGTCAGGACCAGGCCGTCGGTCGTGAACAGACCCGACGGCTGTCCGTACGGGCTCATGTCCGGTCCTCCGCGAGGCCGAACGAGTCGTGCAGAGCGCGGACGGTCGCGTCGACGGCGTCGGCCGGGATCACGGCGGTGAGCCGCGATTGCGAGGTCGTCATCGCCGGGACGGTGACGCGGTGGTCGGCGAGGACCCGCAGCAGTTCGGGCAGACAGCCGGGTGGGTCCAGCAGCGCCGTGCCGACCACGGAAACCGAGCCGAGTTCCTCGAAGACCGTGGAACGGGCGTCGAGCTCCATCGCGAGTTCGGTGATCGGCGGTCCGAGCGGCTCCGTACCCCGGACGGTGAACCGCAGCTCCCCCGGATCGGGCCAGCTCAGGTTGTCCGGCTTCACCCCGCACCGGGCGAGCATCGAGAGCACCCTGGCGTAGTGGTCCGGGCTGGAGGCCGAAACCTGGACCCGGACCAGCCGCACGTCGCGCTCGTGCGCGATGCCGATGACCCGGGGAGTGCCTTCCAGCGACGATTCCCCCGCCGTGACCACGGTCGAGGGGCCGGGATCCGAAGAATGCGTCACGCGCACCGCCACGCCGTGTCGGCGTGCGAGCTCGACGGATCTGGGATGCAGCACCCTGGCACCGACTCCGGCGAGTTCGACCATGGCGTCGTAGGAGATCGTCCTGACCGGCCGGGTGTCCGGCACGATCCGGGGGTCGGCCGTGCGGACACCGTGGACATCGGTGCAGATCTCGCATTCGGAACCGCCGAGCGCGGCCGCGAGCGCGACCGCGGTGGTGTCGGAACCGCCTCTGCCGAGAGTCAGCAGTTCCCCGTTCTCGTCACGTCCCTGGAAGCCGGCGACCACGACGACCTGTGCTTCACGCAGCCGTGCGGTGATCTTGTCGGGATCGACCCGCACGATCGTTCCCGCTCCCGGTTCGCCGCTCACCTCGATCCCCGCCTGGTCACCGGACAGCGACACGGCCTCGACCCCGCGTTCGGCCAGCGCCAAGGCGAGCACCGCCGCGGAGACCTGTTCGCCTGTCGCCATCAACTGGTCGAGTTCCCGTGGAGCCGGTGGCTCCGCGAACTCCCCGGCCAAGGCGATCAGCCGGTCGGTCGTGTCTCCCATGGCCGACACGACCAGGACCACCCGATCCCCCGCTTCGACGAGTGCGGCCACCTCGGCGGCCACCTCGCTCACCATTCCGGGTGTGGCCAGCGACGAGCCACCGTATTTTCGGACGACCAGTCCCTCGCTTCGCGCCTGCGGTAACGGTGGGGTCAAGCCAACGTCGAGATCTTGGGAAGAATTCACCATTTTCCTTTAATGGATCGTCACTGTGACAGCGACTTGTATTCGGGCGACTCGCGGTGACCGGATCAGCCCACCACGAATACAGGTATCCGAAGTGGGGGTACTGCAACGACTGCCGCAGAAGTACCTGCCGGACGACACTCCCCGAAGTCCAGGATTCAGCACCGCGGGCCGGGATGACAGGTTTGGAAAGTAGTGCGAGAAACTTTCGCCGGGTACCTCCATCCGTACGAAAGGTCGAATTTCCCCGTTCGCAGGACATAACGTGGCGACATTGTGCAAGGACATGCCTACAAACAGCCCAGTTCGATGGACTTAGGTCAAATGAATGAATTAGTCGGACCGACTTCGAAATTCGAGTGAACCGCAGATCGACAGGACGAAACTGATTTCGTCACCCGCCTGAACGTACGAGATCCACCAGGCTTCCGTCGAGCGAGGAGAATCTGTCAAGGTGACCGTTGCCCACCTGCCGGGCCACGGAATCCCATAATGCGGGTCGAGTTGCGCTCGTGGACATCGCCGAACCGGGCCGCAATTTTGTTCCCGGTCGCACGGTCAGCGTCTCGCAAACCATGGCGAAATTCGGTCCGGTGATAACAAATGCCGTCAATGGGACTTATCGAAGGATAAGGCACGGTCGGCCCGGGATCACCCGAATTCGAGCTTGCCGAGAACCGGTTTCACGCCAAAGCAAAGGTTTTCCGACGCCGCCTACGACAAACTCGGCATCTCAGGCGGGATTGGCCTCATCATGCTGTTCCGCCGAACGCTTCGTCTTGCCGCCGGATCGCAGATGCCTGACCGAACCGGCCACCAGCGCGGCCGCGCCCATGGCGACGGTCACCGGCATTCCCGCAAACCAGATCATCAGGGCGAGGGTGCCGACGCTCATGGTCAAGGCGAGGGCGCCGACGATGAGCAGGACCGCCATTCTTCGGGTGCGTTCGCCGTCGTCCACGATGTGCCGGAGCAGCGCCGTTCCCGGAGTGGCGGGCTCGGGTGGGCGTTTTCCGCTCATCGGCGCTCCTCGGCCCGCGCGGCGGAAAGAGTAAGGTTGCGTCGCAGTTCCCAGGCGCAGGCGACAAGGCGAAGCGCGTGGCCGAGCCTCTCGCGGCGAGGCACCTCCCGGAGATCGGCACGGAACTCCTCGGCGTACCGCAGGCGATGGCTTTCCGGCAGTATGCGCGCGGCCAACGCCACCAGCCGCTGGCATGCCGGGCCGGGGGCCGCGGGATCGGCGCGCCAGGCAAGGGGACTCGGCCGGTCGCCGGAGAGTTCCGCGCTGACCATCGCCACTTCGGCGCCGCCGCTGGACATGTGCTTGGCCGTGAGCTCCCCGGCGGACCATGTTCCATAGTTCGGCGTCGGGGCGGGCCCCAGCGCGGCCTCCAGATCTTGCACGAGCGTCCGGACCCGGTGAAGGGCCCGTACATAGTCCGAAAAGACCTCTCTGCCGGTCATCGCCTCGATCTCGCTGTCGAGGTATGAGGTCGCCGCTTCGGTGAACATCAGCGCATCGGCGCGCTCGATGTCGGCGGCGAAGCCATATCGGCTGATCGAGTTGGCTTGGGAAACCAGGTTCTCTCGAAGGTAGTCGCGCTCCGGGTACCACCACGGGTACTGGTTCTTCAGCTTCAAGAGCGCGTTGGCGACGCGCCGGGCGGATCGACTGGCGGAGGTCATGAAGCACCTCCCGCAAGTCCGGGCCGGAGGCGGCCGAGCGCGGTCGCCGAAGTCCTGGCGAGCGCGGCCCCCGCGAGCGCGACACCGTCAGGACTGAGACGGTAATACCGGCGACGCGGTCGTCCTTCCGTCTTCGGATCGACCTCTTCCCAGCGGCTCTCCAGCCAGCCGAGGCTTTCCAGCCGCGCCAGAATCGGATGGATCGTCCCGCTCGCCAGGCCTGCCGACGACGAGATCTCCAGGCCGTAACGCTCCTGCGACGGGTCGTCCAGCAGCACGCGGAGCACCAACTGCGTCGGGAGCGTCATCCGGGGCCCGGACCGATTTCCAGCCATACTCTAACTCTACCTAGGGGCTAGGTAGAGTTCAAGAGAGCCATGGGGGCCTCACATTCGGCGGCGGTCTCTCGTCGTACCCGGGACAGCACTCGCGACCAGGAGGCGAAATCCGAGACACTCGACCCGGGCCTGAGCGCGATCGTGAGCGAGCGGCGCCAGCTGATCGGGCTCGCGTGCGGCGAGCTGGTCGTCGTCGAAGTGCTCGGCGTCGGTGAAGACCGTCGCCTCCCGCCAAGCCGCGACCAGGTTGATCCGCACGGCCGATTCGCCCGCGGCGGCGGCCTCCTTGGTGTGCATGTCCAGGCAGACGGCGCAACCGTTGATCTGGCTCGCACGCATCCGGACCAGCTCCTGGACGGTGACCGGCAAAGACGAGTCGAGCAGCCCTTCCCTGCCGAGATGATGCCCTTCAGGAACTTTCCGCCGACGGGGTTGCCGAAGTAGTCGAGCCGGGCGTTCATGACGATCTCCTTGTGTCGTGGTGGTGTTCTGCCCAACCGACGACACAGCCCGGCGAGATGTGAGTCAGGCCGACCGCGCGGACCCGGACCGCCGAGCATGGTCCGGGTCCGATGTGGACGCGATCAGTTCCTGAAATACCCCTTGAACAGGATTTCGCTGATCTTGGTGGTGGTCTCCATGCCGGTTTCGAAGCCGTTCTGGATGACCTTGGTGTTGTTCATCAGGGCGAGGGTGTATCGCTCGTGCGGTCCGACGAAGCCGACCGAGTTCATGATCCAGGAGCCGTCGTCGTTGTCGTCGGACCAACCGTCCTTGTTCCCCGGCCGCGCGGCCGGGCCCGCACCCCAGACTCCCCACTGCTGGTTGACATCGACGGTGCGCATCTCGCGGACGATGTAGTCGCGGTGCTGCCGGGGCAGCTTCGTCAGGACGTAGTTGACCAGCCGGTCGAGGTCGTTCGCGGTGGTGAGGATCCAGCCCCAGTGATGCGGATGCTGGTCGGTGAACCGCATGTCGGTCATGCCGTAGGACGGGAACCGCTTGGCGAACTCGGCCTCCCCGCCGTACCGGGTCCACAGGGTGTGCGCGGCGGCGTCGTCGCTGGAGTTGAGCATCCGGTGCATCAGGTCCCGGTCTTCGACGGTCAGCTGGACCGCCCCGGAGTCGTTGCGCAGCAACAGGTCGACGACCATGGCGAGCTTCGGGGTGGAACAGGCCCAGATCAGGGTCCCGGCGGCCGCGCTCCGGTAGACGGCACCGGTCCACCGGTCCCGGAGGACGATCCCGGTGTCACCGGGCCTGCTGTCGGCATAGGCCTGGGCCTTGGCGATGCGCGTCTGGAGCTCCCTGTCGAAGCGGGTGGTCGCGCCGGCGGGTGCGGCGGAGGTCAACGCGACCACGGCCAGCATCGCGGTCAGGATTACGGAAAATCTCTTCATGTGTTCCCCAGTTTTCGGAAATCGGTCCTTCCTGAGGAGGAAGGCGTTCCGAGGTGCCGGAGGTTGCCACGACTTGGTCGACAGTGACGACGGTCACTTACAGCAGCATCTCTTCGATCAGGTCCGGTGCGGAGACGATGCCGTACCCGATCAAGGTCAGCGGAACGAGCAGTGCCAATGCTTTGCCGAGTTGACCGCGAGTCCTGCCGCCGAGAAGCAGGAGGCCCGCGGCAGCGAGCGCACTCACGACCGGCAAGAGCGGCCTGTCCGAGACGACGAAGCCACCCTTGCGGTAGGCGTCGGCGAGCACCAGTCCGGCAGCGCCTGCCGTGGCGAGCGCTCCCGGCCAGCCGGGGTCACCGATGTGACGGAAACCCATTCCCAGTAAGACACCCGCGACGACGGCGAGAACACACCAGGTGCCGACGGTCGGCAGATCGATCCCATAAGGCGGAGCATCGGGGTACTTGATGCCGTACACGACATTCTTGCCCAGGTAGAAGGCAAGCACGGCGGACAGGAGCGCGATGATCGCTCGTACCACTGCCTGCCGAGACGAGCGCCGTGTGGTCACGAGGCTCACCAAGACGATCCAGATGACGAAACTGTGCGCCAACACCCGCAGGTCCGTGTAGTAGGCGACGGACGCGAACGCGCCGGAAACTACGCCCGCGACGCTGATCAGCAGCTCTGCCGCTCCTGGAACATAGCGCCGAGCGATGGTCTCCGCCTGATCAGTCGAATGTGATGACATAGGCTCCCCCCTCCCTGCCTGCGGTCAGCAGATGTCGCCGTTGACCTTGCCGCCGACGCTGATGGCATCGGTGAGGTTGTCGACCTTGGGATCGAGATCGCCCCAGTTGCCGTTGGGAGAAACCCAGATCTCCTTCCAGCACTGGTTGGACTGGTGCCAGTCGTACCCCCACACCTGCACGCCGGATCGATTCCAGATGGAGGAGGTCTGGTCGCCGTAACCGTCAGCGCCGATGTTGTAGAAGCCGTTCTCGAGGAACCCCCGGCCCCAGCCTCCGTTTTCGTGCCGGGCGCCGTAGTGCTTGAAATAGCAGAACTCGAGATAGGTGCAGTTCCAGATGTAGTAGTCCGAGCCCTCAGGCGGCACGTCCTCCACGGTCGCCGAAGCCGTTACTGAGCTTCCGAGCAACAGAAGGGTTGCGGCAAGCGAGGTGACCGTACCGCGGAACGCGTTCTTCACGGTGAGCTCCATCCATGTCTCAGTGGATGTACCGACGAGCCAGGATATCCATCTTTCTGTTCGTGGGTATGAAAAGGTCAATCGAGGCTGGGCAGACTGAAGCGTCCTCAGCACTCACGGGCCACCCGCCGTGCGTGCTCCAGCAGTTCCTCCCCCGCCGGACCGGACGCGTTCCGCGCCGCCGACAGCGAGCGGATCGCGCCGGACAGCGGATCCGGATTGGTGGCGTGGTGGATCGCCTCCCACAGCCAGGCATGGTCACGATGCGCCCGCAGTTGCGATCGCCTGGCCAGGAGTTCCGCCTCGGCGCTCAGGCGGCGCTCCGCGAGTACGTCGGCGATGACCGGGTCTCCGGCGACGCCGACGTACTCGGCCACGGCCGATGCCGCCTGCCAGGCCAGGTCCCGCAACGTTTCCTCCGGTACGAAAGCCAGCCGATCGGTTTCGGCGCCCAAGGGACCATCACCGGGGAACGCTCGCGAGCCGTCGGGATTGCGTGCCTCCGGATACAGCTCGGACAGGTGCGGAAGGATGCGATAACCGGCGTTCGCCTCGACCATCCGCTCGACGTCCTCCTCCCGCAGCCGGTTTCCGCTGTACCGCTCGACCGCGAGAACACCTTTTTCCAGGTTGTCGCGATAGCTCTCGAAATCAAGACCGGCCAGGGCTTCGTTCACGTCGGGATCCGTGATCTCCTCCGCGCAACCGAGTTCGTGCGAAGCGAGGACGTTCCCGTTGTCCGCGAAGGAAAGCCTGGTCACCGCGTTGATGTTCCAGAACAGGCTCGCCGTCCGGCCGGTCCGCGACAACGACTCCAGCACGGGCCCGCAGGAACCCTGGAACCCGTTGAACTCCACGGCCAGCACGCCACCCTCGACCGGTAGCACCGACACCCAGGGATCGAGATCGAAATCCTGCGAGAGTTCTTCCGCGGACTCCGGTTCGGCCGGGTCCGCGCCGAAGGCCAGGAGCACTTCGTCCGGAGAAGCTCCCCTGACCATCGTGACCGTCGCCGCGTCACCGAGCGCGCTCTCGTCGATCCACCGGTACGCGGTCTCCGGCGGCGGCTCGATGTCGGGTGCGGGCTCACCTCGGAGGACGTAACCCAGCCTGTCACCACGCTTGTACACGATGTCCGGGCCCGGCGGCGCCTGCCACAGCACGAGTTCGTACCGCTCGCGCTCTTCACCGTCCCGGCCGATCGCGTGCACCCTCACCCGGAAATCGCCGGGCCATGGCGGTGTTCTCGTGCGATGCGGGGTGCTTTCACCCAGCGTGGCGTCACCTTGCTCAGCCCGCCAGGAGATCTCGGTGACTTCGTCCCACCAGTCGACGTCCACCGTGTCCGGCGGTCCCTCGAGAATCCGCATCGTCACGGACAGCCGGCCTTCGCCGAGCCCGGTCCGAACGGCGACCCCTCCAGGGACCGCGACGGCCAGGCCGTTACCGCTGAAATCGGCCTCTCCGACGACGGGGCGCTCGGCGAGGACGAACTGGTGTGCGTGCACCTCCGCCGAACAAGACGCCGTCGCCGGCAGCAAGTATTCGGCCCGGCGTTTCTCCAGCAATGCGGCCGCGTACCCGGGCGGCATCGGACTTTCGCTCAACAGAGCCGAAACGGCGGCGAGGGCGACGCCGACGACAGCCGCGGGGGTCCCGGCGAGCAGCGGAGCGTCCGTCCGCCGCAAGACCGGCGCGGCGACCGCGACGGCCAAGGCGAGATGGGCTTCTCCCTGTGCCGCCGCCAGTTCCTCCTCGCCGGTGAGTTCCGGTGCGACCGCCAGCAACGGCGCCAAGGTCTCGTGCTCGGCCAGCTCCGCGACCAGCGCCACGATCAGCGCGGAGATCCCCGGTCGCACCTGATCGAGCAGGCGCACCGCGGTGACCGTCTGCGCGTTCGGCCCGTTCGACATCATGAAACCGAAGGCCTGCGGTGTCGCGTCCGGCCCCGGTACCGCCGCTTCGACCTCCTCCGGAACGACCACCACCAGCTCGTCCAAGGTCAGTTCGAGCGCGCCGAGCAGCCGCTCGGAAACGGGATCACCGAGCGAACGGAGCCTGCTCAACACCTCCGATTCGCCGGACCCGGCCACCAGCCGGCCCGCCTCGAGCCCGAACGCGTCCGGCGTCACCTCGGGGACGCCCAGCCTGCCGAGCGCAGTCGCGGGGCCGCGCGGGATACGGCCGCGCAGCAACGGAATCAGATCCGCCACCACCGGCACGAGCGCCTCCGCCAGCCTCGACGACACCTCCGTGTGCTTCTCCACCCCAGTCCTCCCACTTCGACGACGCGAGGCACGGTAGCGGGTCCCACCGACGATTTCCGGACATCGGCCGGGACTGCGTGTGGGACGCTGTCCGACCTGGCCGGGTGAAGGAAGGTCGTGGGGTCATGACGCGGACGTTCTGGCTCCTCGCAGCCACGACGGTGGTCGGCCTGGGGTTGCTGTTCGGCGGCGCCGCGACCTGGCGCCAGGTCGGAGTCAACCGCGACGGGCAGGCACCGCGGCAGGCCGGAGCACCCGACGGCCCGCAGCATCCCACGCCCGTCGTCGACGAAAACCGGCCATGGCTGCGGATCCACTCTCCGGACATCCAGGCCGCGATGATCATCCTCGCGCGAAGACCGCATTCATGCGACGCGCCCCGGCTCTACCTGTCCCGTGTCGATCTTCGCGGCGCCGACATGCGCGCCCGGCACCTCACGGAGGCGATCCTGGTCGGCGCGCGCGCCGACGGCACGACGATCTGGCCCGAGGATTTCGGACCGGATGTCCGGCGAGAACACGGGATTTCCCTGGCCGAATAGAGTGTGCGCTGGTCGAGCAGCAGCTCGACCAGCGCACACATGTCCTACATCGAAACGCTAGCCGAGGGTCCAGTACACCGCGTGATCTTTTCCGCCGGCGACGGTGGCGGTTCCGACGACGCGGCCGCTGTCGGTGATCCGGTAGGCCTGGCTGCGGTTACCGCCGGGGAGCAGACCCAGTTGCCTGCGCTCACCGTTCCGGAACCAGGCGGTCGCCTGATTCTTGAAGGTACCCACCGCGGTTCCGACCGAGTCGACTGCTTCGACGTCGGCGCCGAGGCCGTCGTCAGCCAGGATGGTGAGATCGCCGGCGGGATCCCAGAGCACGGCCTGCCGCTTGGGCGGGTAGGCGTAGCCGGTACCGACCGCGTAACCGGTAGAGCCGATCTGGTAGACCCAGACCGAGTGCGGGCTGGGCCAGTCCAGGCTGTGCCTCGTGCCGCTTTGATCCCAGGTCGCCGGGATCCGGGGCCCGGTCTTGGTCTCGCTCAGCACACCGGCGGCCACGCCAGGCTTGTTGATCTTGCTGGCTCCGCTGCTGTACCCCAGGGGCTCCAGTTCGGTGATCGGCCCGCCGTTCACCCACCGCACGGCCTGGTTCGCGCCCGTACGGAAACCGCTGCCCACGATGATGCTGCCGTCGGCGGAGATGCCGTCGGCCATGCTCCAGGTCTCGCCGGGCAGCGCGCCCAGATCGGTGGCCTGGCCGTTCGGATCCCAGCGGACGGCGTGGTACTGGTTGTCCGGCGTCGTCCAGTTCCCGACGACGACACCGGTGTCACTGATCGCCGCAGCGGTGCCGTTGCGATAGCCGGGTGGGACCTGCAGCGTGGTCGCCACGCCGTCGGCGTCCCATCGGGTCGGCACGGCGGCGGTCGGGGTCAGCACATAGCCCGCGGAAACCCCCTGGTTGTTGATGTCACGAACCTGCCCCTCGGTGCCGCCTGGCGTGGGCAGGGCCATGATCTGACCATCGGCGTTCCAGCGAACCGGAAGACTGCGCCGCGCGGGTCCCGCGAAGGACAGTCCGACCATCACCCCCGCGTCATTGACCGCCAGAACGGTGCTGGCGTCGTCGCCGGGCAACGTACCGAGGTCGACCGGTCCCGCCTGGGTGGCCTGCGCCGTCCCGGCCATCGCGCAGATGAACACGACAAGAGCCGCCGTCAGCGACCAAAACGGTCTTCGGCCACCGGCCACACGATTCCCCATCATGATGACTCCCCATCCTGATCCAGTAGCAGGTGACGGACATCGGGCAACACGACGCTTCACCGATCACCCCCTGCGGTGACGGCGAGTGTCCCACTGACCGTGTATCGAATTCGCGGCACAAAGCGATTCGCGCGTATCCCCCGAATGACCCCTCACCCAGTTCTGACGCGAGGCGACGCCTCGTCGTCCGCGGATCACAATGCCCTCACTCACAAGTCGGAAGTAACCGCCACTCGGGCGAATTCGACAAGGCCGTGTCGTCGGCGGAGTGTTCATATCATTCCGGCAACAACAACGAATCGATCACAAAAATGCCCTGGTGGACGCCGTGCTCCGTCCTCTGAGGACCGGAGCGGCGCGGGCGACAAGGCTTGCCGGAAATCGGCGATCGCGGCATTAAAGTAATGACAACCCCATGAATGGGATTCCGGGAATCCTATTTCGCGGCATCGTTCTCTTCCCGGCCTGGGCCGAGCGCTCCTCGCCGACGGCGAAATGGCCGGAAGTGAGGCCCGTGGCCGGATCCACCGGGATCAGAGCCGGTGGAGGTCCTCGAGAGCGTCGAGGGTGGCCGTCCGGCGATACCAGTGCAGCCACGCCGCCGCCTGGGAGGCGATCCTGGTCAGCTCGGCGCGGGTGACTTCCGACGGGCCGTGGCCCGAACGGCGATAGTGCACGGAAACGACGCCGGCGCACCCGTCCGGACCGCAGATCGGGATGCTGTGCACGGCCCGGACCTCTTCGGCGACGAGGGCTTCGAGCGCAGGGCGATCGAAAATGCCGCACGTGGTGACGTCGGCGACCGTGACCGGTTCACGCACCCTCAAGGCGATGCCGCACGCGGTGGCGTCCCCTTCGACGTGGGCGAAGTGCTGGAAGAACTCCGAGGAGAATCCCTCGGCTCGTTGCAGTTTCAGGCCGGTATTGCCCGTCGTCACCGTTTGGATGTCACCTTGGGCGGTCTGGGCACGATCGGTCACAGTGTCCAGGGTCGCCCGCAGGAGCCCCGACGGCCGGATCGCGGGCGAGGCAGGAAGGAAGTCGAGCTCGGGCGCGCTCCGCCAGACACGAGGCGAGAACCAGCGCCCGTTCCGCCAGGGGCGAGGCGCGACGAGCAACGCCCTCGCCAGGGTGTCCGGGGCGATGTGATGACGGCGAGCGGCGGTTCCCAGCGCACGCATCGCGGTCGTGGCGTCGGAGAGGCCGTACCTCGCCATCAGCACACTGGCGGCGTGCTCCAAGGTCGCCCTGTCGCGCAACCGCGTCAGCAGGCCGTCGGTGTCCACCGGCAGCCTGGTCCCGGCGGCATCGAGACACGTCATGGCCTCACTATCCGCTCTCCGGTACCGCCGGACAAGAACAGCGTCGAACTGTGGCCGTACCTAGCCCACCGGTGCGGGTGTGCTCAGCCTGCCATCGTGGACTTCCGTGATCCGGTCCACGGCGGCGAGGTGGACGCGGTCGTGGGTGACCAGAACCGTGGCGGTGCCGCGTTCGTGGGTGAGCCGGGTGATCAGCTCGATGACCGCGGCGCCGCGCTCGTGGTCCAGGGCGCTCGTCGGTTCGTCGATCAGCAGCACGGTGGGTTCGTTCATCAGCGCGCGGGCGATGTTCACCCGCTGCCGTTGGCCGCCGGAGAGCTGATGCGGTCGACGACCCGCCAGGGGCGCGAGCCCGACGGTGTCGAGCAGTTCCATCGCCGCGCCACGGGCTTTCGCCGGCGAGCGGCCGTCGATCCGTGCCATGACCTGGAGCTGCTCGGCGGCGGTGAGGGACGGGAGCAGATTGGGCTGCTGGAAGACGATCCCGATCTTCCGGCGGCGCAGTTCGGTGAGTTCGCCGCGGTTCAGGCCGGTGGTCACGACGCCGTCGACGGTGACGGTCCCGTCGTCCGGGCTGATGAGGGTGGCGGCGACGGCGAGCAGGCTGGACTTGCCGGAACCGGAGGGCCCGGCGACGGCGGTGAGCGAACCCGGCGGAACGTCCAGCGTGACGTCGTCGAGGGCGGTGAGGCGGGAGTCGCCGTCGGGATAGGTGAGGGTGACACCGGTCAGGTTCAGGCTCATCGGGCACTCCCCAGTGCGGTCAGCGGGTCGACGGAGGTGATGCGGCGGACGGACAGCGCGGCCCCCAGCGCACCGAGCAGGATCATCACGGCGGCGGGAACGAACACGGTGGCCGGAGTCAGCAGGAACGGCACGGCGGAGCCCGCGACGACGGCGCCGAGCAAGGCGGCCAGTCCGGTTCCGGCAGCGGTGCCGCCGACGAGAAGCACGACGGCCTGGCCGAGCGCGTCCTTCAGTAGGAAGGCCGTGCTGGCCCCCAACGCCTTGAGAACGGCGATGTCCCCGCTGCGCTGAATGGTCCAGACGGTGAAGAAGGCGCCGATCACGAGTGCGGAGATGGCGAACAGGAAGCCGCGCATCAGTTGCAGGGAACCATTTTCCGAGGTGTAGGAACCGATGGCGGACAACGATTCGTCCTTCGACACCGTCTTCGTTCCCAGGGCACGGTCGACGGCCGCGAAATCGACGTCGCCGGCAGCGGTCAGCGCGAGCACGGTCGCGCTCGGCTCACCGCCGATGGGCGGCGCCGTCCTCGCCCAGACGTCGAGGCCTGCCCACACCACCGGGGTGTGGCTGAACCAGGCGTCACCCGACACGGCGGCGACCGTCAGCGGGCGCCCGGCCACGGAAATGGTGTCCCCGCTCCGGACGTCCAGCTCTTCGGCGGCGGAGGACGAAAGTGTCACCGAGTCGCCGGTGAGCATTCCGCTGTCCGGGGCGAGCGCGGAGCCGGGACGGACTCCGAACACGGAGATCCCGGCGCTGCGGTTTCCCGCGGTGGCCTTGGTGGTGGCGATGCCCAGCGGCTCGGCTCCGGTGACGCCCGGTGTCGCGGTCCACTGCCGCAGCTGTGTCTCGCTGACCGCGGAGTTGGCGAAGGAGAGGCTCTGTCCGTCACCGGGAGCGGCGAAGACGATCTTGTCCGCGGGCAGGCCGGTGACGGCGGAGATGTTCTGCTCCCCCAGCCCGGCGGTGAGCCCCGACAACAGACCGACCAGCAGGGTGATGAGCACGACGACGGCGCCCATCAGGGCGAACCGCCCTTTGGCGAATCTCAGGTCTCTCCAGGCGACGAACACGGCTCCGGTCTGTCCTTTCCGGCGGGTGGGCTGGGTACCTCTCCACGATCGCCGTCGAGTCCCGAATGGACATCTCGCCGGAGTTGGCACTTCACGAGCCGGAAGGCGGCGCGCCGCTTCCACCTTTCGATAGAGGCGATTCCCGACCCGGCTCCGTAACCTGGACATACTGTGAACGCCGCGCCCGTCCTGACCCCGACCAGCCGGGTGCTGACCTGGTGTCTGCACCTGCTGCTCCTCGCCCTGCTCGCACTGGCGGCCGCGCGGGCGGTGGCCGACGACTCTCCCCGGGCGGGAGCGGTCGTCGTGACGGCGGCGCTGTGCGCCGTGGTGTACGCGGCCGGGCCGCTCCTGCCCCGCGTCCGGACCTCACGACGAGCCGCCACGTGGTGGCTGACCGCGGTGGGCGCCGTGTGGCTGGCCCTGCTGGTGCTGACCGCCGACGGCGTGTGGGTCGCCTTCCCGCTGTACTTCCTGCAATTGCACCTGCTGCCGCGTCGCCAAGGCCTGCTCGCGGTGATCGTGACCGCGGTGGCCGCGATCACCGCGTTCGCCGCCCATCAGGGCGCCTTCACCCCGGCTGCGGCGATCGGCCCGGCACTCGGCGCGGCCGTCGCGGTCGCTGTCGTTTGGGGATATCAGGCGCTTTACCGCGAGAGCGAGAGCCGCCGGAGCCTGATCGAGGAGCTCACCGCCACCCGCGCCGACCTCGCCGAGGCCCAGCACGCGGCCGGAGTGCTCGCCGAGCGGGAGCGGCTGGCCCACGAGATCCACGACACCCTCGCCCAAGGGCTCTCGAGTATTCAACTCTTGTTGCGTGCGGCCGAAAGGACGCTGCCCGACACCGCCGGGAACGCGGCCCGCTACGTCGAACAAGCGCGCCAGGCGGCCGCGGACAACCTCGCCGAGGCTCGCCGCTTCGTCGTCGCGCTGAGCCCTCCCGCGCTCGACGACACCACGCTGGCCGACGCGCTGGACCGGTTGTGCACCACCACCGGCGCCCGGCACGGGATCACCACGCGCTTCCACCTCACCGGCGCACCCGTTCCGCTGCCGACCACGCACGAGGTCGCGTTGCTGCGCATCGGCCAGGCCGCCCTCGCGAACACCGTCCGGCACGCCGACGCGGCCACAGCCGACGTCACCCTGAGCTACCTGGGCGAGCAGGTCGCCCTCGACGTCGTCGATGACGGCATCGGCTTCGACGACGTCGACAGTGGCTTCGGTTTGACCGCGATGCGGACCCGAATCGAGACACTGGGCGGAACCTTCGCCGTCGAGTCCTCCCCCGGCCATGGCACGACCTTGTCCGTGCGGTTGCCCGCCGAACCGGAGGACCGCTCGTGACCGACGCCCCGATCCGCCTCCTCCTGGCCGACGACCACCCCATCGTCCGGGCGGGACTCCGTGCTGTACTCGAAACCGAGCCCGGTCTCGTCGTGGTCGCCGAAGCCGCGACCGCGGAGGCCGCGGTCGCCCGCGCCGCCGAGGGCGACGTGGACGTCGTGCTGATGGACCTGCGCTTCGGCGCCGGAATGACCGGCGCCGAAGCCACCGCCGCGATCACCGCCCGGCCCGGCGCACCCCGCGTCCTGATCGTCACCACCTACGACACCGACGCCGACACCCTGCCCGCGATCGAAGCGGGCGCCACCGGCTACCTCCTCAAGGACGCCCCGCCCGAAGACCTGGCCGCCGCCGTGCGCACCGCCGCGGCCGGACGCACCACCCTGGCCCCGACGGTCGCCGACAGGCTGATGAACCGCATGCGGATGCCCACCATCGCCTTGACCCTGCGCGAGATCGAGGTCCTGGGTCTGGTCGCCGACGGTCTGTCCAACCGGGCCATCGCCGAACGGCTCCATCTGACCGAAGGCACCGTGAAGTCCCATCTGGCGCGCAGTTACACCAAACTCGGCGTCGACTCGCGGACCGCCGCCGTCGCCACCGCGACCGATCTCGGCCTCATCCGCCGCTGATCACCTCGTGAGTGGTTAGGACGGTTCTGGTGGACCTGCGTTTGCCTACCCACTGGATCCTGATGTCATCTGGTGGGCTCGTTCTGGATGCCGATGTGGGCGTGAGCCGAAGGGGCCTTTGGTCGCATGTCACGCGGGGAAAGCTCCCTTCGCCGCAGGAGATGCGGGCATGGTCCCCTTCAGCTCTCCGTGAACCCGGCCGCCCCGGCTACCGCACCTCACCGTCGTCCCACTCACGAGGTCACTGGACGCCGAGCAGCGTCGCGACGGCCTCCCGCGCCTGACGGGCCGGAGCCGGGTCCCCGCTGATTCCGGCCGTCACGATGGCCCCTTCAGCGAGCAGGAACACCGGCTCGGCCACAGCGAATCCCGTGGCACGCACCCAGGTCTCGACCTGTTCGCGGAACGCCCGCTTGTGCGCCCGCACCTCGGCCAGCACCGCCGTCGACGAGGGGCCGACTTCGCCGTGGGCGTTGATCCAGGCGCAGCCGCGGAAGCCGGGTTCGGCGAACCATTCGGCGAGCCAGTCGAAGATCGAGAGCACCCGCTCCCGGGGATCCTCGACTTCCTCGACATGGGCGGCCAGGCTGCCCCTCCACCGCTGATCACGCCGTTTGAGCATCGCCACCACCAGGTCCTCCTTGGCTTCGAAGAACCGGTAGATCCGCTTCAACGAAAGGCCGGACGCCGCGCGGACCTGGTCCATGCCGACCGCCTGGATGCCGTTCTCGTAGAAGAGCTTCTCGGCGGCGTCGAGCAGGGCTTCGCGGTCCAAACGGTTCTGCTCGTCGGTGACGGCGGCCGGCATCGGAACTCCTTGACGTTGAGAACGGTCGTTCCCTACTCTAGGCGCCAGACGTGGAGAACGCACGTTCTCAACCCGAGGAGGCCGACCATGCCCGAAGATCGCCCACCCTTCCCGCCGTTCACCCAGGAAACGGCCCTGCGGAAGGTCCAAGCCGCCGAGGACGCCTGGAACACCCGCGATCCCCGCCGGGTGGCATCGGCGTACACGCCGGATTCGGTGTGGCGCAACCGGGACACCTTCGTCCAGGGCCGCGAGGAGATCGTCACCTTCCTGACCCGGAAGTGGGAGCGCGAACTGGACTACGCGCTTCGCAAGAACCTCTGGGCGTTCCACGACAACCGGATCGCCGTCCGCTTCCAGTACGAATGGCACGACCAGGCCGGACAAGGGTGGCGCAGCTACGGCAACGAACTCTGGGAGTTCGATGAGCACGGTCTCATGAGCCGTCGCGAGGCGAGCATCAACGACGTCGCCATTTCCCGCGGCGATCGGCGCATCCACGGTCCCCGTCCCGTGGACGAGTACGGGGCCGAGTTCCCGCTCCGGTAGTTCAGCTCGGCTGGATCGCCCGGACCGCGGTGGCGACCTCGCCGCGAAGAGCCGCGTACTCCGCCCAGCCCCGCAGTTCGGCCGCCGGGACACCGGTTCGCGGCAGATCGACGGGCAGGTCCAGGAGGATCCGACCCGGCCTGTCACTGAGCACGATGATCCGGGTGGCGAGGAAGACGGCCTCGTCGACGCTGTGCGTCACGAACACCGCGGCCTGCCCCTCCGTGTCGGTCAGCCCTCGCACGTCCTCCTGCAACCGCTCCCTCGTGAGGGCGTCGAGCGCGGCGAACGGTTCGTCCAGCAGAAGCAGCCGCGGCCGGGCGGCCAGCGCGCGGGCGATCGCCACTCGCTGCTGCTGCCCGCCGGAGATCTCCCACACCCGCCGCTTGCCGAGTTCCCCGAGCCCCACCTTCGCCAGCAACGACGCTGCGGCGGCGGGGCGCTCGGCACGCGGGACACCCGCCCACCTCAGCGCCGCGGTGATGTTGCCGTTCACCGTGTGCCAAGGGAACAACCGCGGCTGCTGGAAGACCAGGCCGACGTCGCGCCCCGGCCGGGGCAGCCGTCCGGCGAGCGTCACCGACCCCGTCGTCGGCCGCTCGAACCCGGCGACGAGCCGCAACAGCGTGCTCTTTCCCGATCCGGACGGACCGACGATGACCACGAACTCCCCCGCGTCGACCTGGAGGCCCACCGGGCCCAGTGCGACGACATCGCGGTAGCGGTGCTCGACATCGTCGATGTCCAGGAGCGGGCTCATGCCGTCTCCGGGACACGGAGAGCGGATCGGAAGGTCTCGAGCGCCGGGACGGCGTCGACCTTCTTCTGTCCTCGCAAGAATTCGGCGGTGTCGCGCAGCCGATCGGCGAGCGCGCCCGGCGCCGACGCCGAGCCGAAGTACTCGGGCGCGCGCTGCTGGGCGTGGTCGAGATAGATGTTCTGTTTCAGTTGCGCGAGCGCGTCTTCACGGGTGCTGCCGATCTGACGGGCGACCGCGTCGGCGACCGTGCCCGGATCCTTGGCGATCTGTCCGAGCGCCGCGTCGGTCGCCTTCAGCCACTCGGTGATCACCTGCGGATTCGCGTCGATGAACTCGTTACTGGCGACGGTGAAGGTCAACGTCGGCTTGCCCGCCTTGGCCAGCTGGGCGCTGTCGATGAGCGTCGTGCCGTCCTTCTGGATGCTGGACAGCGTCGGCGTCCACACGTAGGCCGCGTCGATGTCACCGCGCTGCCAGGCCGCGAGGATGTTCTGTGGCTCCAGATCGACGATGGTGACCTTCGCGGGGTCGACCCCGGCCTGCTGCAAGGCGGCGAGCAGGCTGTAGTGCGCGGTCGAGCTGAACGGAGCGGCGACCTTGCGGCCCACGAGGTCGGCGACCTTGGTGATTTCCTTGCGTGCCACCAAAGCCTCGCTGTCGCCGATCACGTTCAGCAGCTCGATGATCCGGTACGGGATGGCCAGCGGCGGGCACAACGCCTGCGCGGTGGGACTGCTTCCGATCACCGCGAGATCGAGCGAGCGGCCCAGGAACGCGGTGTTGATACTGGCGCCGGAATCGAAGGCGGTCCACTGGATCCGGTAGCCCGGCAAGGCTTTTTCCAGTGTTCCCTGGTCTTTCACCAGCAGGGTGCTGTCGGCGAACTTCTGGTAGGCGATGCGGACGGTCTTCCCGTCGGCGCTCGGCGAGGACCCGCCGACTCCGCAGGACGCGAGCAGCGGGCCGGCGGCGAGCCCGCCGAACAAGGACAGCGCGGATCGCCGGGTGAACTGAGGCAAGGGTTTCTCCTGGTTTCAGACCCGTCCCCGCCACGGGGACAGCAGGCGGGCGAGGGCGACGATCACCGAGTCGATGAGCAGACCGGTGATCCCGATGACGAACAGGCCGAGGATGACGACCGCCGTCTGGTTGTAGCGCTGGGCGTTGAGCACCATCCCGCCGATACCGTCGGCGCCGTTGACCGTTTCCGCGGCGACGACCGAGCTGTAGGCGACACCGACGGCGAGCCGGATCCCGGTCAGGATCTCGGGGGCGGACGCGGGCAGGATCACCGAAGCGAGCACGTGTGCCCGCCGGGCGCCCAGTGCTTGCGCCGCTTCGACGTACTGCCTGTTGACCCCGAGGACGGCCGCGGCGGTCGCCACCGCCACCGGCGGGAACGCCGCGATCATCAGCAGGTAGACCTTCGGTTCCTCGTCGATGCCGAGCCAGATGACCAGCAGGCTCAGGTACGCCAGCGGCGGAAGGGCGCGCAGGAAGGTGACCAGTGGCTCGAGCGTCACGCGGACGACCGGTACCAGCCCCATCACCAGCCCGAGCCCGATGCCGATCAGGATCCCGTACCCCGCCCCGTAGCCGACGCGCCGCAGGCTGACGCCGAGCCGCTCCCACAGCGTGGAACCGGCATAGCCGCCCTGACCGTTCGCGGAGTCCGAAGTGGACAGAAGCTGATCCCAGACCCGTGCCGGGGCGGGGACGATCTGTTCCGGCCACAGCTTGGCGAGGGTGACCAGCTGCCAGAGCACCACCAGGACGACGATGGCGGCGAGCGCCAGAGCGGGCCTGGTGAGCGCGGCGGCCCGGCGCGACGAGGACATGCCGGGGAACTTAAGGCAGGGCACGGCGGACGCAGTAGGGGTTCCGCATGCTGGGAGCGCGACCGTCCGGCGCGCTCAGTCCACGATCGCGGCGATCTCCCACAACCCCAGGGACTTGTCGGCGTAGGCGCCGTTCTCTTCGGTACATCCCTCGACCAGTACCGCCAGCGGCTCGGGGAATCCGAACGGTTCCCGGCACAGGTTCAACGGCCGCCAGTCGCCGGTCGCGATGTCGGTGTTGGCGCCCAGTTCGGTGAAAGTAGTGGTGAGGAGGTACCGGGAGCCGCTCCGCCGAAGGTTGCGCAGTGCGCGCTCGATGTCGGCGAAACTCAGGTGGACCAGACAATCCCGGCACAGCACCAGATCCGCCGAGGGCAGCGGATCGCCGGTCAGGTCGAGCACCCGGAACTCCCGCACCGGGTCGTCCCGGAACCGCGCGGCGTTCAGCTCGACCAGTTCCGCGACGATGTCGGCACCGATGTAGCGCTCGAGATCGAGATCCACCTCACTGAGCCAGCCGAAGTCCCCGCACGGCAGATCGAGCATCGTGCGCACTCCGAAACGGTCGAGCAGACCCGGTAACCGGTCGTGCAGCTGCCTGGTCTGAACCTCCTCGGAACCAGGTCCGGAGACCGAGCCGGAACTCCACAGCCTGGATCGGAAGATGTAGGTGAAGCGGTCCTGGTTCTCCATGCTTTCGAGCTCTTCGGCGACTCGCCGGTAGTTGCGCTGCGCAGTGGTGATCGGCCGTTCGTCCACGCCGCTCATCATAGATCGCTAGGGTTGTTCGGGAGCCAAGGCGAATCCAGGGGGCTGCGGATGATCGGGTGGGACACCGAAAGAGACCGCTTGCTGAGGGCGAATGCCGGCGATCTGGCCAGGACGGCGTTGACGAACGTCGTACGCGAGTATCCGCACCACGAAAGTCACTGGCACTTCGAAGGCGTGACCATCCCTGCCCCGCGACTGTCGCACCCGTGTTTCTACGGCAGTTTCGACTGGCATTCCTGTGTGGAGATGTTCTGGGTGCTGGTTCGCCTGCTGCGTCATCACCCCGAGCTCGTACCGGCCGCGGAGATCCGCGCCACGCTCGACGAGCATCTGACCACCCAGGCACTCGACGGCGAGGTCGCGTTCTTCTCCCCCGAGGAACACCGCACCACCCAGCGCCCGTACGGCTGGTCCGCGCTGCTGGAACTCACTTTCGAGATCGCCACCTGGGAAGACCCGGACGCCGTGCGCTGGTCGACTGCCCTGCAAGAGTTGAGCGAGGTCTTCGTCACCCGCTACCTCGACTGGTTGCCGCGAGCCGCCTATCCCATCCGGTACGGCATACACGAAAACGGCGCGTTCGGACTGTCCCGCGCCCTGCCTTACGCCCGCCACCTCGCGGACGACGGTGACCCCCGGCTGCACCAGGCGATCACCGAGACCGCCTGGCGGTGGTTCGGATCCGACCGCGACTATCCCTGCGCCTGGGAACCCTCCGGAGCCGACTTCCTGTCCCCCGCCCTGGCCGAAGCCGAACTCCTCTCCCGTCTGCTCCCCGCGCCCGAGTTCGCCGGGTGGCTGCACGGTTTCCTTCCCGGCCTCGCCGACCGGACACCCGCGACGCTCTTCACCCCGGCGACCGTGTCCGATCCCTCCGACGGGCAGATCGCCCACCTGCACGGCCTCAACCTGCATCGCGCCTGGTGCTGGGACCGCCTCGCCCAGGCCCTGCCCGACGGCGACGCCAGGATCACCGCCATGGTGGACGCCGCACGCGACCACACACAGGCGTCGCTCCCGCAGACCACCGGCGGCTCGTACATGGTCGAGCACTTCCTTGCCTACTACGCACTTCTCCTGCTCAGCTGAGCGAATCGAGCCGACAATGACCTGGTCGATGGCGAAAACCACCACCGGCGCCGAACGTCGTCTGCTCGAGTACATGCTCGACCGCAACCGGGCCGAGGTCGTCGGCGTGGTGCGCGGCCTGTCCGAAGCCGACGCCCGCAGCCGTCTCGTCACCTCCATGACCACGCCGATCGGCTTGCTCAAACACGCCGCGGTCGCCGAACGAATCTGGTTCCAGCACGTCCTCGCGGGCCTGCCCGAGGACGAATGTGACGGCGGCACGACGCCGGGCGACGCCAGTTTCGTCGTCGCCGACAACGAGACACTGGACGAGGTGATCACCGAGTTCGAGCGCGCCAGTGAGCGCTCCCGGGCGATCGCCGCCGATTTCGACCTCGACGTCGTCAAGACGCATCCCCGCGCCGGTGACGTCAGCTTGCGGTTCATCTACCTGCTCCTGATCGAGGACTTCGCGCGGCACGCCGGGCACGGCGACATCCTGCGCGAGCAGATCGAGGCGTTCAGTAGGCGGTGAGACCGCCGTCGACGACGAGCTCGGTCCCGGTGACGAACGAGGATTCGTCACCGGCCAGGAAGAGCATCACGGATGCGACCTCGGCAGGGAAACCCGCGCGGCGCATGGGAGTGCGCGCGATGTCCGGTTGCCGGTCGCCCTGCTCGTCGAGGAGGTCCTGGATCATCGGGGTGGCGATGACCCCGGGGTGCACCGAGTTGATCCGGACACCACGGGTCGCGTATTCGACGGCGGCGGTCTTGCTCAGCAGCCGCACCGCTCCTTTGGACGCCTGGTACGCGGCGGCGGCGCCGCTGCCCACCAGCCCGAGCACCGAGGAGGTGTTGATGATCGAGGCGTTGCCGGAAGCGCGCAGCAGCGGCATGGCGGTCTTCATCCCGAGCCAGGTACCGGTCTGGTTGACCGCGATCACCCGTTCCCAGGAATCCTGCGTGGTGTCCTCGATCCCGGGCCAGTCCACGACGCCGGCGAGGTTGACCAGGATGTCGAGCCTGCCGAAACGCTGCCCGGTCAGCTGGACGACCTCGCTCCAGTTCTCGGGCGACGAGACGTCCAAACCGGCCGCCAGCACCTCCGCGCCTTCCGCGATCAGGCGTTCGGCAAGCTCTTCCGTGGCGTCCTTGACGAGGTCGGTGACGATCAGGCGCGCGCCTTCGCGGGCGAACAGTTCGGCGGTGGCTTGTCCGATACCGCCGGTCGCGCCGGTGATCAACGCGACCTTGCCGTCCAGCCGTCCAGGCGGGTCTTCTCTTCCGGCGGACTCTCGATAAAGGACGAGATGCTCGTGATAGAGCACGCCGTCGCGGATGTCGCCCGTCGCGGTGAAGCCGGTGTCGTCCACGTAGTCGAGATGGTTGCCGGTCACCGTGTAGCGCCCGGTGTAGGCGCTGCGCCGCTCACCGCGCGCTTCGTCGTAGCGTCCGTCGGCGCGGAGCTCTTGCCGGATGTGCCCGTCCGCGGTGACCCACATGCCGACCACGTCAGTATCGCTAGTCATACCGATCAGCGTCGACGACGGCGAAAGCCGATGGCAGGACACGTGGTGCCTGGGTGTGCCACACCCAGGCACCACGACAAGCGGCGACCTACCCTGGCTCCATGGGCACTGGCGAACTGGGAACGTTCCTGCGCGCACGCCGCGCGGGGCGGACCCCCGAAGACGCGGGCGTGCGCTATTCCGGCAGGCGCCGGGTGCCCGGACTGCGCCGCGAAGAAGTCGCCGTGCTCGCCGGGGTGAACGCCGACTACTACACCCGCCTGGAGCAGGGCCGCGAAACCCGTCCGTCGCCGCAAGTGCTCGACGCTCTCTGCCGCGCCTTGGATCTCGACCCCGACTCCCGCGAGCATCTCTACCGGCTGGCCGGGGCGACACCGGACGGCGCACCCGCGCCGGTGCGTCGGACCGTCAGCCCCGAACTGCGGCAGCTCATGGACGGCTACTCGAACACCCCCGCCTTCGTGCTCGACCGCGTCCTGGACGTACTGGCCACCAACACCCTCGCCGACGCGCTGTTCTCACCGTTCCGCGCGGTGGACAACCTCGCCAGGATGACCTTTCTCGACCCCGCGGCACGACGGTTCTACGCGCGGTGGGACTGGACCGCGCAGGCCACCGTGGCAAATCTGCGGGTGGCCGCGGGCTTCGACGCGCAGGACTCCGGTCTGCGGGATCTGGTGGCCGAACTCGGCGAAGGCAGCGCGCTCTTCCGCGAATTGTGGGAGACCCATCAGGTGCGCGGCAAAACGCGCGAACCCAAACATCTCGTGCACCCCGACGTCGGCCCGCTGACCCTCACCTATCAGGCTTTCGACGTCCGCAGTGTTCCCGGCCAGCAATTGATCATCTACCACGCCGAACCCGCCACCCCCAGCGCCCGGGCTCTCGCGCTGCTGAGCAGCCTTCACGCCACGGAACGCCGCGAGCGGACGGCCGACGACGACCTGTCCGGAGTGTGACCACCCGATCAGAGCAGTCACTCGCTGTTCGTGAGCCAGGTGAGGCGACGAAAGGCAGCCAGCTACCTGTTCGGGTGAACTCACCGTGAGCGCGAATGCTCGATTCCCGTCGGTTTTGGCTGAAGTTGACCGTACCCGGCAGTTGCGATCAGCATCTTTCACTCCCGCGGAACCGGTGTGTGCAACGTCGTCGGCATGGTTCTCCACCTGCGGAGATCACTGCGTCGGCGCAAGTCGCGGTGACCAGGCACGGCGCCGAGAAGACAGGCCGCCGGGCTGCCGAGTCCGGTTGACGGCTCTGGTCCATTCGATGCCGCCGACTACTTTGAGTAGCTTCAGGAGTCACTCGGACCGCTGAGCGACGCGTGCATACCGTTCAGCGCGACACACGCTGTACTACTGAACGGTCACAGACTGCTTTCGACAAGATGTCTTCAGCTGCACCGAGTGAAGACCCGGTAACGCACGCGTGGCCCCCTGCTGTAACAGGAGGCCACGCGGATGTCCCAATCGCCCGCTCGCTAGAACAAGGACAGGACAGCCGTGACCCTACAGCCTGAGAACGCGAAGGCACCAGACAGCGACCCGCCCCAACGGGTCAAAGTTGTCATAGAGCACATCGAAAAGCCGCCGCCTCGGGTCGCCACCTCCGCGGAAATGATCCGCGCGGCGCGACCTCTCCTGAGGAGCCCGGGTCGCCACCGCAAAGTGCAGGCTCGCGACAGCTGGCTTTGCCTGGCGATGGCGGTCCTCGCCGGCTGGGCTCCGACACTGCGGATGTGCCTCCTCCTGACGATCGGCGGCGGAATCATCGTCGGTCTCGTCAAGATCAGCACACCGGAGATCGGTGCGTCGGCAGGGACCTGTGTCGGTCTCCTGACTCTCTTCGGCGCCTGGATTGTCAAAGCCCGCCAAGGTAAACAGCGCCGGGAACCGAGCTTGTAGCCCGATTCGCCCCGTGTCGGCCGGATTGTCGGCACGGGGCCCGCGATTCCGCCGCATTGTTGGAAAATCTCCCCGCCTGCCCGGCGTCCTCCGGTTAAATGATCGCGAAGTCCCTGACATGTGAGGAGATCTCGTGCGGAGAGCTAGAAGACTGGGGGCCCTGGCCGTTTCGGTGCTGGCAGCGACCACAGCACTGGGCAGCCCGGCGTTGGCCGACACCGTGCAGTCGTTCCACACCTCGCTCGACCCCGCCACGGTGCGGGAGTCGGTGCGCTACCTGGTCGAGACCTACCAGGTGAACGAGCGGGAGGCGTTGCGCCGTCTGGAGTTGCAGACCGACGGCGTCAAACTGGACGAGTTGCTGCGACGTGATCGCGGCGCCGAATACGGGGGCATGTGGCTCGACCAGGGCAAGGGCCAGCTGGTCGTGGCCATGACCGAACCCGCCAGGGCCGAGCCGTATCTCAAGGCGATGCCCGCCAGGGCCGATGTCCGCACACAACGGGTCCAGCACTCGTTGCAGCAGCTCACGGCGGCGAAGGAACGCGTCGCGGCCAAGGTCGGCGCGGGACCGGAAGCGGTCTACCTGCCGTCGGTGAGTGAGTCCGAGAACCGCGTCGTGCTGTGGGAACGCTCCTGGGTGGCTCAGGAGAAGGTGGCCATGCGTGCCGCCGGCGACGTCGTGACCGCCGAAGTGAATACCGCCCGCCAGGCCGCGGCGGCGGAATCCGGCGTGGTCGTTTCCCGCGTCCTGGCGAACCCGAACGCGCTGGCCACGCCTAACGTGGACCTGGGTTTCTGTCATCCGCTCTACTGCACCAACTACGGCCCCATGCGTGGCGGTATCCGGTTGGACATGAAGCGGGACGACGGCACCTGGGGCGGCTGCACCAGCGGCTTCAACCTGCGGTCCACCGGCGGCGGTTTCCCCGGCAAGGGCTGGGTTCTCACCGCGGGGCACTGCATGAGGACGAAGACCAACAACACGCCCACCCAGCACAACGGCAATGCCGTGCTGCAGCAGCACGGCATCGAGAAGAGCTCGTATCCGTACGACTACGCGGCTCTGCCGTACGTCGACAACGCGGCGGCCACGAAGTGGCTCGAAGGCCAGACCGGTCGTAACCGGGTGCTCAAGTACTGCCGCAACGGTGGCATGGACAGCAACGGTGACACCCCGTGCGGTGCGCAGGCCACCTCGGTGGACGAATACATCACCGGCACCCGCAAGCTCGCCGAGATCAAGGCCGGGTGGGTCGTCTGCGCCAGCGGGACGGCGTCCAGCGCGGTGAACTACCCGGATTCCGTCGACAGTGGCGCGGGCGCCGGCTACCTCGTCGGAACCCGCTGCGGCCGTGTCCTCTCCACGGACGTCGGCATCAACACCGACCTCTGCGCCCGGCCGGGCGACAGCGGCGGACCGCTGTTCAGCCAGGCCGATCACGCGGCACTGGGCATCCTGATCGGCAACCAGCAGTCCCGGTCCGGCCCCTGCCAGGCGGGCGAACTGAACAACTACGCACCGATCGAGACGATCACCACCGATCTCAGCGAGCGGATCGCCAGCCAGGGCTCGAAGTTCGCGGTCATCACTACCTCGAACGGCTGATCTCCAAGTACGTGAAGGCCCCCTTCACCGCGTCTAGCGCAGTGAAGGGGGCCTTCACGTATTCACACCCGGTCGGTCAACTGATCAGCAGCGGACCTTCGTACCGCAACGTGTCGCCCTCGCCGTACACCCGGACCGTCAACTCCGGCGGCTCCCACGGCGCGAACACCTCGTCCATGTTCTGGGGCGCCGGCCCCAGGTCCACATCGACGGCGAAGGTGTGGGCCACGATGTCGGCCGGGACGACCATGCCGTCCGTGTCGGCCACCTCCAGCCGGGTCACGCCGGCATCGATCGCGCCGAGCACGCCCGGCCGCGAGCTCCACACCGCGAACCCTCGCTCGGTGGTGTCGTTCCCGTACCCGGTGCTCATGATGTTGAACAGCGTGCGCTCTCCCTCACGGAAGACGCACTCCGCCTCGACACCCGACTCGTTGTAGGCCAGCAACCGCCCGCTCGCGGTGTCCGGCCCGAGCCTGGCCCCGGCGTGCCACCCCGCGTGTGACACCGCCTCCGCCGACCCCTCGGTCTCCGCCGCCCGGTAAAGCTCGGTGAAGGCCGTCAGTTCCTCGATCCACTTCGCGACTACTTCATCCCTTGGTGGGGCCACTACGCGTGCGCCCTCCTCTCTGACTGTCCACAATGGTCATTACCGAGGTTGACATACGCGGATGCCGATCGCATCGGGGTTTCCCCGGAGATCACCCGGGCCGCTGCACGGTTCCGTGCAACCGACGGCGAACCGCCCGGTGCTCACGCAGACGCCATCGAGCGGGCACGGAACGTGGACGTTCGGGGCCCTGGGGAACAGCCGATTGCGCCGAGTAGAGCAATCTCGCGGATTCGCCGTCATGGGGTTTCCCATCGCACGTCGGAGTGTCGCCGGGACAAACCCGGCGGCACTCCGACGCAGAGGGGCAAGGCTGATGACCGCGCAGCGCACGATCACGGACGAGATCGGCGAAATCGGTGTCTGGCTGATGGGCGAGTTCGGCGGCCGCGTGCCCGCTGCCGTGATCAGCCGCGTGCTCAACGCGAGCAGGCGCGACCTCGAGGGCCGCATCGACCCTGAGGAACTGGGCGAGATGTTCCATACCCTCTGCCGGTTCCGGCTTCAGCGGATCTTGGCGTCGGACCAGCGGATCACGATCAAGATCCCCGCGCCTGCGTCTCGTGAGTGGTAAAGACGGTTCTAACCGTCTTTGCCACTCACGAGTTCGGCACGGTGACGGTCTTGAGCTCCACGTACTGGGCAAGGCCGGCGGCACCGTATTCACGGCCGACGCCGCTGGCCTTGAACCCGCCGAACGGGCCGTCGAAGCCGATCGGCGCCCCGTTGACGGTGACCGTCCCGGTGCGCATCCGCCGGGCGACCGCGAGCGCGCGCTCTTCGTCGGCTGACCAGACACCGCCGGAAAGCCCGTACTCGGAGTCGTTCGCGATGCGGATCGCGTCGTCCTCGTCGTCGTAGGGCAGGACGACCAGGACCGGCCCGAAAATCTCCTCCTGGGCGATCCGCATCGCGCTGTCGACGTCGGCGAACAACGTCGGCGTGACGTAGTTGCCCTTCTCGAGGCCGTCCGGGATCTCGGGACCTCCGGTGACCAGCCGCGCGCCCTCGGCGACGCCGATCTCGATGTAGTCGCGCACCCGTTGCTGCTGGCCGGGCCGCACCATCGGGCCGATGAAGGTCTTCTCGTCGGCCGGGTCGCCGACGACGAGAGACTCCATCATCTCCTTGAGTCCGTCGACGACCTCGTCGTACCGGCTACGGGGCGCGAGGATCCGCGTCTGCGCGATGCACGCCTCGCCGTTGTTGAGCAGCGACCCGAACTTCAGCCCGGCGATCGCGTCCTCCAGCACGGCGCCAGGCAGGATCACGGCCGCGGATTTGCCGCCTAGTTCCAGGCTGACCCGCTTGAGTTGCGCACCTGCCAGCGACGCGATCCGGCGCCCCGCAGCGGTCGAGCCGGTGAACGCGATCTTGTCGACTCCGGGGTGTTTCACCAGGTACTCGCTGGTCTCGCGGTCCGCAGGCAGCACGCTGATCACCCCGGACGGCAGCCCGGCCTCCGCCAGCAGGTCCGCGAGCAGGCTCATGCTGAGCGAGTTCTCCGGCGAGGCCTTGAGGACGACCGTGTTCCCCGCGAGCAGCGCCGGGACGATCTTGGCCATCGACGCCGAGAACGGTGAGTTCCACGGGATGATCGCGGCCACCACGCCGATCGGTTCCCGGCGCACGATCGAACGGAACGGCGCGGACGGGTCCGAGGGCGTGAGCGTCTCCTCCCAGCCGAACTCCTCGGCCGCCTTCAGGTACGAGACGGCCAGCCGTCCCACTCCGGGTTGCCCGGCCCGCGTGAACCACAGGGCCGAGCCGTTCTCGGCCGAGATCAGCTCGGCGATCTCGTCAGCGCGGGCCTCCCTCAAGGCGTTGAGCTGCCGAAGAACCGCGATCCGTTCCTCCGGCAGGGTCCGCGGCCACGGTCCTTCGTCGAAAGCGGTCCTGGCCGCGGCGACGGCACGGTCGATGTCGGCGGGAAGGGCTTGGACGACGCGCCCCAGCACGGACTGGTCGTGAGGGGACACGATGTCCAGCGGCGCCGGATCGCTCGGCGTCGTCCATTCGCCTCCGATGAAGAGCTTGTCGTTCGTGATCACCGTTCCACCTTCCTTAACTGTCACATCAACGTAGCACTTATGGCAGTTAACGACACAGGTGTGTGATACATTCCCGAACGTGAGAGCTGATGCGGCGCGCAATCTCGAAGCGGTCCTGACCACGGGCGCGCGGATGCTGGCGAGCGACCCATCGACGAGCATCGGCGCGATCGCCGCCGAAGCCGGAGTAGACCGGCGCACCGTCTATCGGCGCTTCGCCTCCCGTGAAGACCTTTTGGCGGCCATCTACGACTCCCGGCTGACCGCGGTCGAAGAGGTGGTCCGCGGCGCCCGGCTCACCGAGTCGGCGGTCCCCGTGGCTCTGCACCGTTACGTCGAAGGCATCATCGAGGTCAACCGCGCCTGGCCGGTCGAGCTGACCCGGATGCGCACCGAACCGTCCATCCAGGAGCGTCGAAGCCGGCTCACCGCCGACGTGGACTCGTTCCTCCGGCG
This sequence comes from Amycolatopsis sp. lyj-84, assembly GCF_046549075.1. NCBI lineage: Bacteria > Bacillati > Actinomycetota > Actinomycetes > Pseudonocardiales > Pseudonocardiaceae > Amycolatopsis > Amycolatopsis sp. lyj-84. The sequence goes on along the minus strand of NZ_JAJPWO010000005.1, from coordinate 273,116 downwards.
CGCCACCGACGAGGGGTTCCTCCGAGCGGACGTCCCGGACGGCTGGGCGAGCCGCCTGCTGATCCAGCTCCTCCATCTCGCCTCGCGCGAGGACCTGGACGCCCCGCGCGCCGCAGACCTCCTCGTCGGGACGTTTCTGGACGGTGTCGGCATCCACTAAGAACTTCGTCACCCTGTGCCCCACATGGAGCGGCGACGTCACGCAGGGTGTGCGAAAGTGACGTCATGGCCGCCACGCGCAGACGATTCCCCGTGTCCTGGACCACCGTCACCCCGGTCCTCGCCATCGTCGTCTTGGCTCTGAGCTGGGGCCGCGATCTGGGCCCGGTGCCGGTGGCCATCGTCGCGCTCGCCCTGGGCGCGACGGTGCTGGCCGCGGTGCATCACGCCGAAGTGGTCGCGCACCGCGTCGGCGAACCCTTCGGCTCGTTGGTGCTGGCGATCGCGGTCACGGTCATCGAGGTCGCGCTGATCGTCACGATGATGTCCTCGGGCGGCCCCGAGGCTGGGACGCTGGCCCGCGACACGGTGTTCGCCGCGGTGATGATCACCACGAACGGCATCGTCGGCATCTCGGTCATGGTGGGTGCCCGCCGCTACGGCGAGACGCACTTCAACCCGGAGGGCAGTGGCGGCGCCCTCGCCACCGTGGCCACCCTCGCCGCCGTGACCCTCGTGCTGCCGACGTTCACCTTCAGCACCCCAGGGCCTGCTTTCAGCAGCACGCAGCTCACGTTCGCCGCCGTCGCGTCGCTGCTTCTCTACGGCCTCTTCGTGCTCACCCAGACCGTGCGCCACCGTGACTTCTTCCTGCCGGTCGACACCGACGGCACCGTCAAGGAGGAAGAGCACGCCGAGCCGCCGACCAACAAGGCCGCGCTGACCAGCCTCGGACTGCTGCTGGTCGCGCTGGTCGCCGTCGTCGGTCTCGCGAAGGTCGAGTCCCCCGCCATCGAGGCCGGAGTCAGCGCGGCCGGTTTCCCGCAGTCGTTCGTCGGTGTCGTCATCGCGCTGCTGGTGCTGCTGCCCGAAACCCTCGCCGCGACGCGGGCCGCCCGGCGCGACCGGATGCAGACCAGCCTCAACCTCGCCTACGGTTCGGCGATCGCGAGCATCGGGCTCACCATCCCGACCATCGCGCTGGCGTCGATCTGGCTGGACGGGCCGCTGTTGCTGGGTCTCGGCGCGACCCACATCGTGCTGCTCGCGCTGACGATCGCGGTCAGCGTGCTCACCGTCGTCCCCGGCCGCGCGACCCGGTTGCAGGGCGGTGTGCACCTGGTGCTGCTGGCCTCGTTCCTGGTCCTCGCCGTCAACCCGTGACGCGAGTCCTCTTCGGACGGTGTTCTGTCGGTGGTCACGGGTAATCTCTGCCCCGTGAACGCTCGGGACCGCATCCAAGAACTCGCCGATCAGATCGTCGTCCTTCGCGACGCCTACTACCGGGGCTCGCCGAAGGTGGCCGATGCCGACTACGACGCGGTCGAGGACGAGCTGCGGGGGCTCATCGAGGCCAACCCCGGGCTGGCCCCCGATCCGAATCCGCTGGATCAGGTCGGCGCGCCCGCCGTGCTGCACGCGCCCATCCGGCACTCGCGCCCGATGTTGTCGCTGGAGAAGGCGACCAAACCCGAGCAGGTCGCGGCGTTCTTCACCCGTTTTCCCGGTCAGTCGGTGGTCGTCATGCCGAAGCTGGACGGCCTGTCGCTGGCCCTGGTCTACGAGAACGGGCGGCTCGCGCGGGCGATCACCCGGGGCGACGGCACCACCGGTGACGACGTGACCCCGCTGGTGCGGGCGCTGACCGACGGCGTCCCGGAGAAGGTCGACGCCCCCGGACGGGTCGAGGTGCGCGGCGAGGCCGTCATGCTGCGGTCCACCTTCGCCGCGTACAACAAGGTGCATCCGGACAAGCCGCTGATCAACCCGCGCAACGCCGCCGCGGGAACGCTGCGCGCCAAGGACGCGGCCACCGTCTCCGAGCGGCGCCTGCGGTTCTTCGCGTTCGACCTGTCCACCGAACCCGACAGCGCGGAAACCGATCTGGACGGCGCGCTGCGGACGCTCGGCTTCACCGCCGCCGACATGCGGCACTGCGAAGACGCGGAAGCGGCGCAAGCCGTCATCGCGACCATCGAGGAGCAGCGCAACGACCTCGACTACGACCTCGACGGCGCCGTGCTGCGCCTGGCGGATCGCGACGCGTACGCGGCCGCCGGGACCCGGTCCAGTTCACCCCGCGGCGCGCTGGCGTTCAAGTTCGCCGCCGAGGAGAAGACCACCGTGCTCGCCGACGTGGTCTGGGATGTCGGCAAGACCGGCAAGATCGCTCCCGTGGCGTGGCTGGAGCCGGTGTTCGTCGGCGGGACCACCGTCACCAGGGCGACACTGGCCAACCAGGAGGTCATCCGCGCCCGCGGCATCAAGATCGGCGACACCGTGCTGGTACGCCGCGCAGGTGACGTGATCCCGTTCGTGGCGGGTGTCTTGGACGCCTCCAAGCGCACCGGTGAGGAACGCGAGATCGTGCCGCCGTCGGTGTGCCCGTCGTGCGAAGAACCGTTGACCGAACAGGGCAACAGCCGGGAACTGTTCTGCACCAACGTCGCCTGCCCCGCGCAGACCGTCCGCCGTCTGATCCACTGGGCTTCGCGAGCGGCCGCGGACATCGACGCGATCGGCGGGGTCTGGATCGAGCGGCTCGCCGAAGCCGGGATTCTCGAACACCCGTCGGACTTCTACCGGCTCACCAAGGAAACGCTGCTGGAATTCGACCGTATCGGTGACATCTCCGCCACCCGCATGATCGAATCGATCGACGCGAGCCGCGCCGTCGGCCTGCGCCGGGCGCTGATCGGGCTGGCGATTCCGATGGCTTCCGAGGGCATCGCCGCGCGACTGTGCCGGGCGGGGTTCGGTTCGTTGGAGGACGTCGCCGCCGCGGGCGAAGAAGGCCTCGTCGCCGTGGACGACATCGGCCCGAAGGTCGCCGCGTCCCTGATCGAGCACCTCACGCGGTTGCGCCCCGAACTCGAGCGGCTGCGGGAGGTCGGTGTCTCACTGGACGTGCGCGAGGAGGACCTCCCGCCGGTCGTCGTGGCCGGTGCGCCGCTCGAAGGCAAGACGGTCGTGATCACCGGGTCGATCAGCGACCCCCGTTCCGGTGAAAAGGTGCCGCGCCCGACCTTCCAGCGGTTGTGCGAGAAGGCGGGCGCGACCACCGCGACGTCGGTCTCGGCGAACACCGACATGCTCATCACCGGTGCCGACGTCGGGGCGAGCAAGATCACCAAGGCCGAGAAGCTCGAAGTCGAGGTCGTGGACCAGGGTGTGATCTGGCAGCAGCTGATCGCCGCGGGCGTCGTCTAGGCGTAGATCTCGTGAGCAGTGTCGCGAAAGCGCCGCTTGAAGTACGTGATGGCCCCCTTCCTTGCGTCTAGCGCAAGGAAGGGGGCCATCACGTACTTGGGAAAGGCGTGAGGGTCGAGTTTCTTCGGCTGAGCCGAGGCAAGGGGCCCTTCACGGCCCGGACTCGTGAACGACCGCGGCCAGAGGCCGTAGGTAACCAAGACACCCCTAGCCCTAGCCCGAATCGCCACTCACGAGTCCGCGGGCTTCGTCCGGTACCGCGGACTCGTCGAGTGCCATTCGAAACCGCCGCCCATCCACCCCCGCAACCCGCGCATGAACCGCTGCAATTCGAGTGAAGGCACCGCGCTCAGCTTTTCGTGCGCCGCCTGGAAGTCCCGGACGACGTCGTTGTGCAGCTCGACGGTGATCGCCGTGGCCTCCGCGATCGAGCACTTCCGGTCGTCGGCGATCAACAGGACCGCGTTGCACGGCGGCGACTCGTCCTCCAGATCCTTGGTGACCGAGTGCACGTCGTTGACGAGCACGGCCGCCGTACCCGCCTGGATGGCCGCCTCACGGACCCGCGGGTCGTAGTAGAGGTTCGACGTCAGTTCATAGCCGCCGAGGACGTCGATCAACGTCATCGACGTGTAGAAGCTGTCGTGCTGCCTGGCCGCGAGATACTCCCAAGCCGGCGGGTACTTCCCGCTGTGGCGCCAAGCCGCGTAGGCGGTCCAGCTCACGAACATCGCGAACGTCGAATAGCAGACTCGCTGCACCTGCGCGGCCGTCCCGGACGCGCGCAGATACTCGATACCCGAATTCAGTGCGATCAGAACCCGGTCGCTCCGCAGGGTTTCGTCGAGGTCGCGGCTGAACTCCCCCAACGACGGCACCGGGTCCATGGCGGCCATCGCCAGCGCGAGCTTCGGCGGCAGCTCCGCCGGGACGGCGCCGAGGGAGGTGTCGTCGGCGTAGAGGTCGTCGGCCGCCCACCAGGCGGCGTTGAGCTTCGCCGAGATCAGCAGCCTGTCGGGATCCTCGCAGTCCGGGTGGGCGAGCATGACGAGCCTGCCGAAGCCCGCCGTCCCGATCTGCTCGCATTCCTCCTCGTCGAACCCGCACTCCCCCGCCCACAAGGCCAACCGCCGGTCGACCTCCTCGGCGAGCGGTTCGTTGATCCGTTCGGTGACGGGGCAGTACAGCGGCGGTGCCGACCCGTCACCCCACGGCCGGAACGCGTACGCCGGATCGAGACCGGGTCCCTCCGGCGGCGGAGCCTCCTCCGCCGCCGGAGAAATCGCGGCCGGTTGAGCCAGCCTGGCCGCCAGCCGGGCGGCGGACGTGCCCAATCCGCTCGGACCGGCCAGCAACGTGGCCAGCGCACCGTGTTCCGTCATCACTTCACTCCGGTGGTCTCGCGGGATCAGACGCGGTCCGCGGCGATGAGCAGGTAGTGGAAGCTGCCTTCCCGGTAGGCGTCGAGGAACGGCCCCTCGATCCCGGTCGCCACCGACGACTTCGCCCGCAGTTCCCAGTACGGGATCGTGTCCGCCGTGAGGTCCACCACCGAGATCGGCACCAGGTCGTTCGCCGTCATCGCCTTGAAGTACTGGCTGCGCGGATGGATGTTGCAGGTGTAGTGCTGGTCGATCTGCGCGACGGCCTTGGACCGGCCACCGGTCACGTCGTTGTAGCACCCGGTGATGGTGACGTAGCGGCCGCCGAACTCCAGCTGCCGCGCGTGCTCGGCGAAGAGCTCGTGGAGGTCCACGTACATGGTGCTTTCGTTGTTCCAGATGCCCTTGCGCGAGCCGGTTTCGAAGCCGGTGTCGAGCATGTTGCGGAAGTGGTAGCGCACCCGGTCGGCGACGCCCCTGATCTCCGCTTGGTGGTTGGCGAACTCGACCTGCTTCTCCGAGATCGAGATCCCGTCGACGTGACAGCCGAACCGTGCGTTGGCCATGATGCTCGAGCCGCCGCGCCCGCAGCCGGCGTCGAGGAGCCGGTCCTCCGGTTTGACGTCGCCGAGGTGATCGAGCAGGACGTCCGCCTGCGCGGTCTCCAGACGGTGCATTTCGGCGATGATCCGCTCGTCGCGGGTGCTCTCGGGCCCCTCCAGTACCGACCAGTCGACCTCGCCCACCCCGTAGTGGTGGTGGTACAGCCCGTCCACGTCACCCAGCCGCAGGTTGACCGGGTCCTTCTCCTTGTTCCAGTACGACGCCACCGACTTCTGGTATTCGGTGCGCAGCACCTTGGCGGGAACGGGGGTGCGGGCGATGGTCACGTGGGTGGTCCTTTCTGGAGCATTGGTGTTCGTTGTCGTGGCAGGACTGATGGTCACCGCGCGACCTCGACGTTCTCCAGAACGCCGAGCGCGTCGGGCACGAGAACGGCGGCCGAGTAGTAGGTGCTGACCAGGTAGGTCGCGACCGCCTTCTCGCTGATGCCGTCGAAACGCACGTTCAGGCCCGGCTCGTATTCGTCGGGCAGACCGGTCTGGTGCAGGCCGATCACGCCGTTGTCCTCCAACCCGGTCCGCATGGCGAGGATCGAGGACGTGCCGGCCTCGGTGACCGGGATCTTGTCGCAGGGCAGGATCGGCACCCCGCGCCACGCGGCGACCACCTTGCCGTCGACCGTGGTGCCTTCCGGGTAGAGGCTGCGGCGCGTGCATTCCCTGCCGAACGCGGCGATCGCGCGCGGATGGGCGAGGAAGAACTTCGTCTTGCGGCGGCGGCTGACGAGTTCGTCCATGTCGTCGGGCGTCGGCGGGCCGGACCTGGTCTGGAACCGCGATTTGAGGTCCGCGTTGTGCAGCAGCCCGAATTCGCGGTTGTTGATCAGGTCGTGCTCCTGCCGCTCCCGCAGTGCCGCCACGGTCAGCCGGAGCTGCTCGTCGAACTGATTCATCGGCCCGTTGTAGAGATCGGTCACGCGTGTGTGCACGCGCAGCGCCGTCTGGGCGACGGCGAGGTCGTACTCGCGCGGCGAGATCTCGTAGTCGACGAAGGTGCCCGGCAGCAGCGGCTCCCCGTCATGCCCCGACGACATCCCGATCTCGGACTCACCCTTGGCGTTCTGCGGCTTTCCCTTGTGCGCCAGCATGTCCTGCACGTGACGGCGCATCGCCTCCGACCGGCCGTTGAGGTCGGCGAAGTCGTCGGCGCGCAGGGTCAGCACCGTCACCGGGGTGACGGCCTTGACGGTGAACGGCCAGTTGCGATCGATGCCGGCGAGCATTTCGTCGCCGAAGTGGTCGCCGTCGGCCATGCTGCCGATGGCGGCTTCGGTGCCGTACTCGCCCGGCGCCACCTTGGCGACCTTGCCGTGTGCGACCAGCACGACCTCGTCCAGCGGGGAACCGTGGCTGACGATCGTCTCGCCGGGCCGGTACTCGTGCTGCACGAACCGGTCGGCGAGCGCGGTGAGCGTGTCCTCGTCGTCGAAACCGCGCAGCAGTGCCAGTTCCGCGAGTTCCTGCGGGACGACCCTGATCTCGGTGCCGACGTTGGTGAAGCTCACCCGGCCGTCGCCGACGGCATAGGTCAGGCGCCGGTTGACCCGGAAGGAGCCACCGGTCGCCTCGACCCAGGGCAGCATCTTCAGCAGCCAGCGCGGCGTGATGCTCTGCATCTGCGGCCGCGTCTTGGTGGTCGTCGCCAGGTTGCGCGCGGCGGCGGGACCGAGACTGAGCCGCCGGTCGGCCTCCGGCGTCGTGGCGGTCATCCTTCGCGGCCGAGTTCGGCGGCTTCGAGCACGGCGAGCGCGTCCGGCACGAGCACGGCGGCGGAGTAGTACGTGCTGACGAGGTAGGAGATGATGGCCTGCTCGGAGATCCCCATGAAGCGGACGTTCAGGCCGGGCTCGTACTCGTCGGGCAGGCCGATCTGACGCAGGCCGATCACGCCCTGGCTCTTCTCGCCGGTGCGCATCAGCAGCACGGAACTGGTGCTGGTCTGGCTCACCGGGATCTTGTTGCACGGCAGGATCGGGACCCCGCGCCAGGACGGCACCTTGTGCCCGCCGAGGTCGGCGCCGGTCGGGTAGATACCGCGTTTGCTGCACTCGCGGCTGAACGCGGCGATCGTGCGCGGATGCGCGAGGAAGAAGCCGGGGTCCTTCCACACCAGGGCGAGCAGGTCGTCGAAGTCGTCCGGAGTGGGCGGACCGGTACGTGTCGGGATGCGCTGGGTGAAGTCGGCGTTGTTGAGCAGGCCGAAGTCCGCGTTGTTGATCATTTCGTGCTCTTGGCGCTCGCGCAGCGCCTCGATGGTCAGGCGGAGCTGCTGCTCGGTCTGGTCCATCGGCTGGTTGTAGAGGTCGGAGACGCGGCTGTGAACTCGCAGCACGGTCTGGGCGACGCTCAGTTCGTATTCCCGCGGCGAAGTTTCGTAGTCGACGAAGGTGCCCGGCAGCAGCGGCTCGCCGTCGTGGCCGGAGGAGATGTCGATCTCGGCTTCACCGAAGTCGTTGGCACGACCGGAATCCTGCGACGCCTGCTCGATCTGCGCCTGCAGCGATTCGGACTGCTCCAGCACGCGCTCGAAGGCCTGGCGGGTCAGGGTCAGCACGGTGCAGGCCGTGGCCGCCTTCGCGGTGAACTCCCAGATCCCGTCGTCGGCGACGAGGGCCTGCGCACCGAAGTAGTCACCGTCCTTGACCACACCGAGCGCGGTCTCGTCACCGTAGTGACCGGGGCCGGTCTTGGTGATCTTGCCGTGGGCGATGAGGTAGACCCGGTCGGCCCGGTGCCCGAACTCGACGAGCACGTCGCCCGCGGATACCTCCTGCTGCTCGAAGCGGCGGGCGAGTTCGTCGAGCACCTCTTCGTCGTCGTACCCCTTGAGCGGCTTCAGTTCCCCCAGCTCCGCCGGGATCACGCTCACTTCGGTGCCGGCCTTCGAGAACGTCACCCGGCCGTCGCCGACCGCGTAATTGAGCCGCCGGTTGACCCGGTAGGCGCCACCGTTGACCTGAACCCATTCGAGCATCTTCAGCAGCCACCGGGACGAAATTCCCTGCATCTGCGGAACGGATTTGGTCGTTGTCGCCAGGTTTCGCGCGGCGGCCCGGCCCAAACTCAGCTGCGGATTTCCCGGCCCCTGGACACCTTCGGCGGAAGTGTCCGATTCGGTCACGGTCACAGCAAGGTCCACCCTTCAATAGTCGCGTGAGAAAACAAGATCCACCAACCACGGTGTGCCGACTGTGCCCCGAGGTGCGGCCCCCGCAGGGATCAACATAGCAAGGCGGTTTGCCCGCACAAGCGCACTTTCGGGTAGTGAGAAAAGGCCACCCGAATGCCGATTTCCCCATTATGCGAGAAGGCTTCCATCACCATTACTCGGCGCTTTAACGCACCCACACAATCGGTCCAGCGATTGTTCTGAGGTGTTATGCGCCGCCGCCCCGGGACTCCCGGGCGTACGCGTTATGCGGCCGTTGGAGGGGTGCGCCGAGTCCTTTCGGGTCACCCGCGCGCCCGTGTTCGGCGATGGCTTGACAGACAGCGACGAAACAGAGGGTCGCGTCCGGACACTCCGTCGTGTCAAGCAGCCGTTCCACCCCTGCCCACCCGTTGCTGACATGTCAGCGAGCGCTGTACTGTTCTACCCGTGCTGACGTGTGAAACCCAAGGCGCCGCGCTCGCCCGGCTCGGTCGCGCCCTCGCCGACCCGAACCGGTGCAGGATCCTGGTCGCTCTGCTCGAAGGCGTGAGCTATCCCGGCCAGCTGGCCGGGCAACTCGGCCTGAGCCGCTCCAATGTGTCCAACCACCTCGCGTGCCTGCGAGGGTGCGGGCTGGTCGTGGCGACTTACGAAGGCAGGCAGGTCCGCTATGCGCTGGCGGACGCCCACCTCGCCCGCGCGCTGCGGGAACTGGTACAGGTCGTGCTCGCCGTCGACACGGCGGAGCCCTGTGTGGACGACGCCGGTATAGAGGTGCTCCGGTGAGCGTGGAGAGCGGATCCTGCGCGGACGGCTGCTGCGCCACGACATCCACAGTGGACGAGGATCGCCGCGTCGTGTTGTCGCGCCGGGTCCGGCTCCTGGTCGCCGCGACGATCACCTACAACGTCATCGAAGCGGTCATCGCCATCTCCGCGGGCACCATCGCCTCCTCGACCGCGCTGATCGGCTTCGGCCTGGACTCGGTCATCGAGGTCGCTTCCGCCACCGCCGTCGCGTGGCAGTTCTCCGGCAAGGACCCCGAAGCCCGCGAACGCACCGCGCTCAAGGTCATCGCGGTGTCCTTCTTCGCGCTGGCCGCCTATGTGACCGTCGAATCCGTACGCACCCTGTTCGGCGCCGACCCCGCCGAGCACTCCACCGTCGGGATCGTGCTCGCGGCGGTCTCGCTGCTCGTGATGCCCTTCCTGTCCCACGCCCAGCGCCGCGCCGGGCGAGAACTCGGCTCCGCGAGCGCCGTCGCCGATTCGAAGCAGACCTTGCTGTGCACCTATCTTTCCGGTGTGCTGCTCGTCGGGTTGCTGCTCAACAGCCTCTTCGGCTGGTACTGGGCCGATCCGCTGGTCGCCCTCGTCATCGCCGCCGTCGCGATCAAGGAAGGCCGCGAAGCCTGGCGCGGTGAGCACTGCTGCTGAAAGGAACGCCATGACCCCGCCCGCGCGCTGGAACCGTTGCTGGGACGGCAAATCCCGGAACTACGACCGGGAGATGCAGTTTCTCGACCGGAAGCTCTTCGGCGATTCGCGAGCGTGGGCCTGCGGCCAGGCGACCGGCGACGTCCTCGAGGTCGCCGTCGGGACCGGCCTGAATCTGCGGCTCTATCCCGGCGACGTCACGCTCACCGGCATCGACCTCAGCGACGGCATGCTCGCCATCGCCCGTGACCGCGCCGAACGCCTCGGCCACCCGGTGACGCTGAGGCGTGCCGACGCGCACGACCTGCCGTTCGACGCCGGTTCGTTCGACACCGTGGTCTGCACCCTCGGACTTTGCGCCATCCCGGACGACGGCAAGGCGTTGCGGGAAATGGCCAGGGTTCTGCGGCCCGGCGGCCTGCTCATCCTGCTCGATCACATCGCGAGTTCGTCGCGTGCCGTCCGCGGCCTGCAATGGCTCACCGAAAAGATCACCGTGCCGATGGCGGGCGAGCACTTCCTGCGGCGCCCGTTCGACAAGATCGGCGACCTCGGCCTGACGGTGGAGCGCCGGGACCGGTTCAAGCTCGGGTTGGTGGAACGGCTCGTCGCCCGCAAGTGAACTCTGTCATCGGAATTTCATCGACGCCGTCGATCCTGATGACGTGACCTACCCCCAGCAGCCGCCCGTCTGGCAGCAGTACCCCGCTCCGCCGCCGAAGAAGTCCCCGAAAACGGGGCTGGTCTTCGGAGTCGCGGCAGCCGCTCTCGTCGTCGCCGTCGGAGGGATCGCGGTGACCGTGGCGCTCGCGACCGGTGACAACGCCATCAGTGGCACTCCCATCAGCGGCAGCGCCCCCGAGGTCGATCCCGACCCGTTCTCCGCACAGGCCGGAGACTGCATCTCGGCCGATGAAGACGCCGGGACGAACGGCAAGTTCAGCGCCAGCGCGGTCCGGGTCCACTGCACGGACGATTCGGCCAACTACACGGTGATCGCGCAGCTGGCGTCCAGTACCGGCTCGGACTGCAAGGAAGTGCCCGGCTACGAGTACGGCAACCCGGTCGTCTACGACTTCAAGTCGGGATCGTCCAGGGAACTCTGCGTCATGCCGAGGAACTGACGGCTCAAGACAACGAGCCCAGAACGGCTTGGGACTCGATGAGACCGTCTTCGCTGGGTGCTTGCCCGGCGCCGAACACCCGCTGGTGCTGCTTCGCCCGGATGTCACGGTGGGCGTCGGCCGGCCTGTCGTAGCCGTAACGCCGTCGTGCTTCGGCCGGGGTCAAGACCTCTTCGGACAGCGGCGGAACGCCGAGAACGTACGGAGCGACGACCGGCACCGCGGAGGGCGCCAGCAGCCGGGCGACCGCCAGTTTCAGCCGCGGGTTGCGATCGACGACGCCGTAGCCGAGCCGCAGGACCGGCCGGACCAGCAGATCGACGATCCGCGGTTGGGTGAACCCGCTCAGCTTCCGCATCCAGCGCGGCATGGTCGCGATTGTCCCGGCCCGCAGGAACCAGTTCACGATCCAGAGGGCCGGAGCCAGCACCCGCGGCGCCGGCGGCAAGACCACCTTCGCGGTCAACAGGTGGTCCATCATCTTCCGGGCAGCTTCACTGACCGCGAGCCGGGGACGCATCCGCTCGAAGTACTCCCGGACGCCGTCGCGGGTGCGGGGAACGTCCGCGGGGTCGCAGGTCTGGAATTCGGCGGCGATCGCGCACTCCTCCCAATACCGGTTCTCCTCGGCTGGTGTGAGCCGGCCTCCGCCGTACAGCTCGTAGGCCTTGAGCACCGAATGCCAGCCGGTGAGCAGGATCCACAACTGCGAGTGCGGATCGTTGGCGTCGTAGTGGTTGCCGCTGACGGGCTCGACGCCGATCGCCTTGGCATGCACCTTCACCAGCACGTCGGCGGCCTGGGAAACCTTCTGACTGTCGGCGAACGCGACCATGGCGAAATAGCGGACCGTGCGGTCGTAGCGGGTGCGAGGCCGCGCGTAGTTCGCACCGGTCTTGTCGACGGCGGCGATCAGCGCCGGGTCGAGCTCCTCCACCACGACGGACCGCTGCAGCCCGGTGACGGCGGCCGTCACATGCCCCCACACCTTCCAGGTGACCGATCCAGGTCCGAAGAACCCGTGGTCCAGCATCGGTTCCACTGGTTTCATCGCCACGTCGGCCTCCCGTTCCCCGCAATTAATACTGATGCGTAGCAATATCCTACGCTAGAGTAGCTTTGTCCAGAGTGCGCTTGAGGAGGGCCGTTGACCAGCACGACACCGCGGAAACGCCGTGCCTACGCCGCACGCGTGCCCGCCGAGCAGCGCCGAACGCAGGTGCTCGACGCGGCCCTGCACCTGGTGGTCACCCGAGGTCACAACGCCACGACCATGGACGCGGTCGCCGAACAGGCCGGCGTCACGAAACCGGTGGTTTACGGCCAGTTCCGCAGCCGGAACGAGCTGCTGGCCGCACTGTTGCGGCGCGAGCAGGAAGCCGCGCTCCGGCAGTTGCTCGAAGTACTGCCGGGTGACCCGGGCCGGTTCCTCACCGAGGACGCCCCCGAGTTCATCGCGCGGACGCTCGCCGACTTCCTCAACGCCGTCCAGGAAACGCCGGACCGGTGGTATTGCGTCGTCATGCCGATGGCGGACATGCCCGCCGAGTTCCACGCCGCCCGCGAGGCCGCGCGCGCCATCGCCCTCGACCGGGCGGAATCGCTGACGCGATGGCTCCTGGAAGCCGTCGGTGCCCCGGCGGAACTCGATCCGGAAATCGTCGCGCACACCGTCACCGCGCTGTTCGAGATGGCCGCGCGGCTCGTGCTCACCGACCCCGGACGGTACCGGCCGGAGCGGTTCGTCGGCGCGATCCGGGCTGCGGTCGGTCTCGTCCAGCCGCGGTGATATCTGCTGAGTTCTGGGCACCTTCACGGACTCAGTGATGCCCAGCGGCGGTGTCGCGAAAGCCACTTTCGGGACATCAGACGTCGCGAAAGTGGCTTGCGCGACACCTGAACGGCTGCTGTGGCCGCATGCCGGTCTGGATCAGTGACTTCTCGGTCGTGAGTGGGGATTCGGGTTAGAACTGCCCCGTGTTTGCCCACTCTCACCTGACCAGCGCGAATGTGACGTGCCAGCGGTCGAGCGTGAAGGAATCGGGACATTGAGTGTCCCAATTCCTTCATCGTCGCGGGCCGTTCCGATCCCGGAGCTTGATCAACGTCTCAAATCCTCCCCAGCCGCCCACATCGGCATCCCGTGGGTAGGCAAATGCGGGTCCACGGAATCCGAATCGCCACACACGACCACCGCGACCTCAGCCCGCCGGTTGCTCCGAAGGACTGACAACCTCCCAGGCCGCCTCGATCATGCGGAAGATCTCGTCCACCGCGGCTTCCGGATCCGCCGCCTCGCGACCGAGCGAATGGGCATCGACCACGAACCGCGCGATCGTCCGGCAGGCCGTCGCGGAATGCGAGAGACCAGGATCGGCCGCGATCGCCACCGCCAGCGACTCCGCGTGCCGCAGCCTCATCGACTCCTCGTACTCCCGCAACGCGGGCGACCCGTCGATCATGCGCCAGATCGGCGCGGCACCGTCCGCCGTGCAATGCCGCACCATCGCGTGGATCTCCCGGCGCAGCGCGGAAATGAGCGGCTCGTGCGGGGCGCGACCGGTCACCGCCCGCGCGAGGCTCTGCTCGAAATTCGCGTCCCGCTCGAACACCAATGCCTCCTTCGAGGGGAAGTGGGAGAAGAGCGTGGTGACGGCGACGTCGGCCTCCGCGGCCACCTCGCGGATGCCCACCGCGTCGTATCCGCGCTCCAGAAAGAGCCGCAGGGCGGTGTCGGCGATCTTCTGTCGGGTCGCGGCCTTCTTGCGCTCACGACGTCCGAGAACCTCGGTCATGCTGCAACGCTATCAGATCCAAAACACCACCAGTTCTAAAACACTAACCGTTAGTGCTACGGTCGAGCTCATGAAGAAAGTGATCTTCACCGAGTTCGGTGGTCCGGAAGTCCTGCAGCTCGTCGACGCCGAGGACCCGCACGCGGGCCCCGGCCAGGTACGCATCGCGGTGCGAGCCGCGGGTGTGAACCCCTTCGACTGGAGGGTTCGCGAGGGCCAGGTCCTGGGCGCACATCCGACAACGCTTCCCTCAGGGGTCGGGCTGGACGCCGCTGGAGTGGTCGACGAGGTCGGCGAGGGTGTCACGGATGTCGAGGTCGGCGACCGGGTGTTCGGCGAGGGCTTGAACACCTATGCCGAGTTCGCCGTGATGACGGTCTGGGCCAGGATGCCCGAGGGCCTGGCGTTCGAAGAGGCGGCCGGATATCCCTCTGTGGTGGAGACCGCGCTGCGCCTCATCCGCGAAGTGGGGGTGCGATCCGGCGAGACGCTGCTGGTCAGCGGCGCGTCCGGCGGGGTCGGATCGGCGGTAGTGCAGATCGCCCGTGAACGCGGCATCACGGTGATCGGCACGGCCGGGGCCGCGAACCAGGATTACTTGCGCGGCCTGGGCGCCATCGCCACGACGTACGGCGAGGGATGGGCAGGACGGGTGCGAGAGCTCGGCCAGGTCGACGCGGCTCTCGACCTCGCGGGATCGGGCGTGATCCCCGAACTCGTCGAGCTCACCGGGGATCCGCTGAAGGTGCTCTCCATCGCCGATCTCGGCGCACCGGAGTTCGGTGTCCGGTTCTCCGGCGTCGCGGGCAGCGTGCCGGACGCGCTCGCCGAGGCCTCGGACCTCATTTCACGGGGCAAGCTCCATATCCCGGTCGAGAAGTCGTACACGCTCGCCGACGCCGCGACCGCGCATGTCGACAGCCATGCCGGTCACACCCGCGGACGCCGGGTCATCGTCATCTGAGCCTGTTTCAGGCGGGAAGGATCACGACGCCGTCGTCGTCGGAGTAGAGCGTGTCGCCGGGAGTGAAGGTCACTCCCCCGAAGCCGACAGGGACGTCGACGGCGCCGACCCCCGCCTTGGAACTCTTGCGCGGGTTGGTGCCGAGCGCCTTCACGCCGAGCGGGAGTCCGGCGAGTTCGGCGCTGTCGCGGACCGCGCCGTTGACGACCACGCCCGCCCAGCCGTTGTCCACGGCGGATTTCGCGATCATGTCGCCGGTGAGCGCGCTGTGCAGGGAGCCGCCGCCGTCGACGACCAGGACGTTGCCCTCGCCTGGGGTGTTCAGCAGCTTCTTGACCAGGCCGTTGTCCTCGTGACAGGAGACGGTCCGGATCGGGCCGGAGAACTTCCGGTGCCCGCCGAACTGGCGGAACTGGGTGTCGCAGACGCGCAGCCGGTCGCCGTGTTCGTCGACGAGGTCAGCGGTGGTGAAGGAATCGATCACGGCGACAGAGTGTAGGTGCCGTTCAACCGGTTTCGCGCCTGCACGATGAGATCCGCCACACGCCGGGCTTCCGGGATCGCCCGCAGTTCCAGCACCGGCGTCGCCCAAGCGCCGCGGTGTTCGTTCTCCCGGGCCTGCCACCGGTTCCATCGGCTTCCGAAGGTGATCGTGCCGAGGCCTGCCTCGATCAGGCCGACGAACGGGGTCTACCCCGCGAGCCCGCCTCCGAAGACGATCGCCGCGGCGACCGCGATCATTTTCGCGGCCGGTGCGGCGATCCGGCCCACAGCACTTCTTCGCCCTCTTGCAACGGATACGGCTGCATCGAATCCTCCCCAGGTCTTCACCGGGAGTACGTCCGGCACGTCCGTCACGTTGCCTCGGACGGGAACAACGTGCCCAGCACGTGGGTGAGGATCGCGCCGGGGTCGGCCGCCGGGGCGACCGTCTGACGCAGGGCGAGGCCGATCCCCAGTGCGCCCAGCATGACGACGGCCTGGTCCAGCGGTATCGCGGGTTCGAGTCGCAGGCGGCGGGAGTGCTCGGTCAGCAGGGCGACCACCTCCTCGTCGTGACGCCGCTGGATGGCGGCGATCAGGGCGGCGGTTTCCGGTTGCTGTGCCGTCGCGGCGAGCACTTCCGCGGCCGCCGCACTCCATTTCGCCGCGTCCTTGTCCGCCACGTCGACGGGGTTCAGTGCGGCGATCACCTCGTCGCGCGTGGTGGCGCCGGCGAGAGCTTCCCGCAGCCCTCGGAGATGGCCGTCGGCACCGGCTTCGATGATCGCCAGCCACAGCCCTTCCTTGCCACCGAAATGCTTGTAGACGGCTCCGCGGGTGTAGCCGGCGTCGGTCGCGATCTCCTCGACCGTCGCCGCGAGGAAACCGCGCCGCAGGAAGACCTCTCGCCCGGCTTCCAGCAGGTGTCCGTGCGTGCGTTGCTGCTGCTCGGCCCGCGTCAGCCTGGACATCGTCTCTCTTTCAGTAACAGTACATTTCTAGAAACACGACGTTACTGTATCGTCCGGTGCATGGAGTTCCTGGCACCCGTGGCCGCGTTCCTCAGCCTCCCGCTCTTCCTGGCCGGGTTCGCGTGGTACGCCGTGCGTGCCCGCCGATGCGGCGTGAGCCAGTCCCTGCTGGCGCCGATCGAGGAGATCTGGGATCCGATAGCGCACAAGACCAACATCGAGATCCAGATCGAGGCGGAACGCAGTCCGGAGACGCCGTCGCCCGGTGACCCACCCGAGATGCTCAGCCGGTTCAATATCCGACGGTGAAATGCCGGTCCTGGCCCGGATTCTCGAGTTCGTCCACGATCGCGATGGCGAAATCCTCCGCCGAGATCCGGGACGAGCCGTCAGCCGCGGTGAGGATGGTGGTCGCTCCACGCCGGTAGCCCCCGGTCCGGATCCCGGGCTCCAGCATCGCGGGCGGGCTGAGGTACACCCAGTCCCCCGCGTGCGCTTCGCAGGCTTGGAGCTGCGTCGTGCTCGCCGAGGCGATGGTCCGCCAGGCCACCGGCACGAACGCCGGGTCGTCGATGACGAGACCGCCGGAAGGCGAGCGCAGCGGTCCGGCACCGCCGACGACCAGGACACGCGTACCCGCCGCGGCGTCGAGCAAGGCCGTGATGGTGGCGGCGACGGTGTCTTCCGCGCCGGGCGCGGGTCTCGTGGCGCCCACGATGGCGTCGGCTCCGGCGAGGACCGCGGTCATGTGGTCGACGTCGGTGGCGTCGCCTCGCACGACGTCGACGCCCGGGTGCGGGGGTTCAGCCGGGTCACCGCGGAAGACGGCGGTGACGTGGTGCCCGCGGGCGACGGCCTCGGTGACGACACGGGAGCCGGTCATGCCCGACGCTCCGACAACGGCGATCTTCATCGGACGATGCCTTCCTGCTTGGTCTTCGGGGTGATCTGGCCCGCGACGATCGAGGCCAGGGCGAGTGCGAAACCGACGAGCTGGACGAAGCCGAGCGACTGGCCGAGCAGCGCGGCGCCGAGCAGCGCGGCGACCATCGGCGAGAGCAGGCCGAGGACGGCGACCGAGGTGACCGGCAGGGACGTGATGCCGCGGAACCACAGGACGTACGCGAGCAGACCGCCGATCAGCCCGAGCCAGAGGTAGCCGAGGGCCGCGTTCAGGTCGATGGCGGGCGGCGCGCCTTCGAACAGGAAGGTCACCGGCACCAGGAACAGTCCGCCAGCGGTGAGCTGCCAGGAGGCGAACGCCGTCGGTCCGACGTCCGCCGGACGTCCCCACCGTTTGGTGAGGGTGACGCCGAGCGCCATGGTCGCGGCGCCGCCGAGTCCGGCGAGGACCCCGATGACGTCGAAACCGGCCGCCGGTCCGATCACGACCAGCCCGACGCCCACCATCCCGACGATTCCCCAGGCGAACCGCCACGCGGACGGGCTCTGCCGCAGCACGGCCACGGCGAGGATCGCGACGAGGAGCGGCTGGGCGGCGCCGAGGGTGGCCGCGACTCCTCCGGGCAGCCGTTCCGCGGCGACGAAAAGCAGGGGGAAGAACATCCCGATGTTGAGGACGCCGAGGACGGCGGCCTTCAGCCACCAGCCGCCACGCGGGAGGGTGCGGGTGATGGCCAGCGCGATCAGGCCCGCGGGGAGGGCGCGCATGAGCCCGGCGAACAGCGGATGTCCCGGCGGGAGCAGTTCGGTGGTGACGACATAGGTCGTACCCCAGACCATCGGGGCGAAGGCGGTCAGCGCGGTGCCGGTGAGCCCGGCGGTGCGCGGTGTGGTCGTCAGCGTTTTCACGCTTCTCAGCTTCGACGCTGCCGATCAATGAGTCCAACACATGTTTGTCACCTGATCAATCTTGATTCAAGATAGATCCATGGAGCTTCAGCAGATGCGGTACGTCGTGGCGGTGGCGGAGACGAACAGCTTCACTCGCGCCGCGGAACGATGCCTCGTCGTGCAGTCGGCGTTGAGTCACCAGATCGCGCGGCTCGAACGGGAACTCGGCGCTCGGCTGTTCGAGCGCACGAGCCGCAGGGTCCGGCTCACGGCCGCGGGTGAGGCGTTCCTGCCTGCCGCCCGTCAATGTCTCGAAGCCGCCGAGAGGGCGGGTTCGGAGGTGGCCGCCGCGGTCGGCGAGATTCGCGGACGGCTGACCGTCGGCGTCATCCCGACCGTCGCGGCGCTCGACGTCCCCGCCGCGCTGCAGACGTTCCACCGGCGGTATCCGCATGTCCGGATCGGACTGCGGGTCGGCGCGAGCGGGCACCTGGTGCAGCAGATCAAGGACGGCGCGATCGAGGTCGCGTTCCTCGGGCTTCCGGTGTCGGACCGGCCGGAGGGCGTGGGTACCTGCGAACTGGGGCGTGACGACCTGGTCGCCGTGGTGGCACCCGGTCATCCGCTCGCCGACGAGTCCGAAGTGGACTTGAAGCGGCTCTCGTCCGAAGTGTTCGCCGACTTCCCCGCCGGATCGGCGGGGCGGGCCCAGACGGATCAGGCGTTCGCCGCGGCCGGAGTGACCCGTGAGGTGGCCTTCGAGGTGACGGCCGCCGACTTCATGGCGCGGCTCATCCATCAAGGGCTGGGAGTGGCGTTGCTGCCGTCGAAGTACGTGCCGAACCTGAGCGGTGTGGTCACCGTGCCGGTGACGGACGCGCCCGCGCGGATCGAGCATCTGGTCTGGAACCGCTTCACGGTCACTCCGGCGGCGAAGGCGTTCCTGGAAGTGCTGGGCGTCGGTCCGTGAAGGACTCCTTCCCTACCCTGAAAGTAGGGAAGGAGTCCTTCACGGACCATCAGCCGGGTCAGCCTTCCTTGATGACCTCGAACAGGCTGGTCCACGAGCTGCGCCCGTGTCCCGCGGCGATCGCCCGGTCGTAGTGCGACTTGACCGCCTCCGGCAGGAGCACGTCGATTCCCGCGTCCCGGCTCGCCTGCACGATGTGATCGGCGGTCGCGCCCATCATGGTCACGTCGGCCTCGTCGCCGGGGTGGTCGCCCTTCTCGATCTGCTCGGCCGCGGCGTCCAGGTAGAAGTCCATCGTCGCGAACAGGTCCTTGGCGTACGGGACGAACTTCTCCACGGACGTCCCGGCCGAACGCACCAGCGCGCTCGCGTGCATGAACACCGAGAGCGAGTTCAGGAAGATGTCCAGCTGTGCCTGGTAGAACAGCTGCGCCAGCCGGACGTCCTCGCCGAGGAAGTCCGCTCGCCCGATGAGCGCCAGGGTCTCGCGGTACTTCTCGAACACCTCGGCCGGGCCGCTGTAGAAGACGTAGGCCTCCTCCTTGCCCACCAACGGCGCCGGGACCATCAGGCCACCCGCGAGGAACCGCCCGCCACGGGCCTCGACCCACTCCGCGGCTTCGCGGGTCTTCTCCGGGGTGTCCGAGCTGAGGTTGACGATCACCTTGCCCGCCAACGCTTCCTCCGCCTTGCCGAGGATGTCGTACATCGCCGCGTAGTCGGTGAGGCTCAGCAGCACCAGCTCCGATGCCGACACCGCGTCCGCCGGTGTCTCGGCACGCACCGCACCCGCGGCGACGACGCCGTCCGCGCGGGCGGCGGTGCGGTTCCAGACGGTCACTCCGTGGCCGTTCTCCAGGAATACCCGGACCATGGCCTGTCCCATCGGGCCGAGCCCGATCAGTGTGATCATTGTTCTTTCCTTACTTTTTCAGGAGTTCGATGATGCCGATCAGGTCTTCGGCGCCGTGCCCGGCCGCGACCCGCTTGTCCATCAAGGGCTGAAGCGGCGCGAGCAACTCGGCGCTGACACCCTGTTCTTCGGCGGCCTTCGCCAGGTTCGGGAAGGCCGCGGCCTGCATCGCGAGGTTCGACACGACGCCGGTCACGTAGTCGCCGTCGTCGATCTGCTCGGCCGCGCGCTCCAGGAAGCCGCTCATCGCGTCCATCCAGCCGCGAAGCAGCGGAGCGAACTCCCTCGCTTTGGCTCCGGTGGAGCCGACGAGGGCGAAGGCCTGGATGACACCGATGAAGTGCCCGTACATCCCGCTGAGCAGTGCGATGTCGTACAGGGGCGCCAATCCGGGATCGGCCCCGAGGTAGTTGGTGCCGCCGAAGGTGTCGAGCGCGGTGCGGGCCCGGCCGAAGACGGTGCCCGATCCGCTGTAGAAGATGAACGCCGCGGGCGAGCCGATCATCGGCGGGACGGCCATGATCCCGCCGTCCAGGTAGTCCGCGCCCAGTTCCCCGGCCCACGCGCTCATCTCGCGTGCCTGGCCGGGGGTGCCGTTGGTCAGGTTGATCAGCTGCCGTCCTTCGAGCCCGGCCGCGACCGGGTCCAGGACCTCGTGCACCGAGTCGTAGTCGAGCAGGCAGGCGATCACGATCTTGTTCGCCGCGAGAGCCTCGGACACCGTCGAAGCGACAGTGGCTCCCTTCGCCGCCACGCCCTCGGCGCGGCTCGCGGTCCGGTTCCACGCGGTGACCGGATGCCCTGCGGCCAGCAGTGCCTCTACGAGCGCGGTTCCCATCGCGCCCAGCCCCAGTACCGTCACCGGGGTCTTGCCGTGTTCGGTCATGGGACCACCGTGACGCCGCCCGCGCACGGATCACTGCGGGTTCGCGCACGGCCGCCCGCACGAGATTGTCGGTGGTCCGCGCTAACGTCGGTTTCGTGCGTTTCGGAGTGCTGGGACCGCTCGCTGTGTGGACGACCGCCGGCGAGCCCGTCGTCGTGCCCGAGGCGAAGGTCCGCCTCCTGCTCGCCGGACTGCTGAGCAGGGAGGGCAGGGCGGCGTCGGTGTCGTCGCTGACCGACGATCTCTGGGGTGAGCATCCGCCGGGCAACCCCGGCAACACCCTGCAGACCAAGGTCTCCCAGCTGCGCCGCACCCTCGGCAAAGCCGAGCCGGGTGCCCGGGAGATCGTGACGCATCACCCCGCCGGATACGTCCTCGCCGTCGAACCCGGTGACCTGGACGTCCACCGGTTCCGCACGCTCACCGCCCGTGCTCGTGAGGCCGTCGATCCACGTGCCAGGGCCGCACTGCTGGCGGACGCGCTGGCGTTGTGGCGCGGGCCGGCGTATGCCGGGTTCGAGGACGAGACCTTCGCCGTGGCCGCGGCACAGCGACTGGAGGAGGAACGGCTGCTCGCCGAGGAGGAGCGAGCCGAAGCCCGGCTGGCTCTCGGCGAGCATGGGGTCCTCACCGGGGAGCTGGCCGGTCTGGTTTCACGGCATCCGTTGCGGGAGCGGCTCCGAGGCCTGCTGATGCGCGCGTTGTACGCGGCCGGGCGGCACAGTGAGGCGCTCGAAACCTACGCCGAGCTGCGCACCCGTCTGCGTGACGAGTCCGGCCTCGAACCGGGGCCGGAGCTCGCGGCCCTGCACCAGGCCATCCTCACCCGGAGCCCCGATCTCGAACCCGTCCGTGCCACCGCACCGGTGCGGGGGAACCTGCCGGAGGCGCTGACCGAACTGGTCGGCCGCACGACGGCGGTCAAGGAGGTCGGAGCGCTCGTCACCGACTCACGGCTGGTCACCCTCACCGGTCCGGGCGGGGTGGGCAAGACCAGGCTCGCGATCGAGGCCGCGTCGAAACTGGCGATGGCCGACGGCACCTGGCTGGTCGAACTGGCGGGCCTGGACAACGTCGAGTGCCCCACCTGCCCGCCGGAAGACCTGGTCGCCGTCGTCCTGACGGCCGTGCTCGACGTCCGGGAGGAGGCCACTTCCGCGAAGACACTGACGCGCTCACTGGCCGATGCGTTGCGCGACAAAGAGATCCTGGTCGTCCTGGACAACTGCGAACAGGTCGTCGAACCGGTCGCGGCGCTGGTGGAGAGGCTGCTGGCGGCGGCACCCCGGCTGCGCGTGCTCACGACCAGCCAGGAGCCGCTCGGGCTGCCAGGGGAGACCGTCTGGGCGGTCCCGCCGCTCGAACTGCCCGAGCAGGCCGATTTCGCCACCGTGCGGGAATCGAGTGCCGTCCGGCTGTTCACCGCCCGGGCAACGGCCGCCGCCCCGGGTTTCGCGCTCGACGCGGAGAACGCGGCCGTGGTCGCCCGGATCTGCCGCACGCTCGACGGGATCCCGCTGGCGCTCGAACTCGCCGCCACCCGGGTGCGGACGCTCGGCGTGCACGAACTCCTCGCCCGCCTCGACGACCGGTTCGGCCTGCTGTCCTCGGGCAGACGGGGCGGACCACGCCGTCAGCAGACCCTCCGCGCGATGATCGACTGGAGCTGGAGTCTGCTGAGCGAGCCCGAACAGATCGTGCTGCGCAGGCTCGCCGTCCATGCCGAAGGCTGCGGTCTCGACGCGGCCGAGTCGGTTTGCGCGGGCGGAGAGATCGCCTCCGCCGACGTCCTGGACCTGCTGGCCCGGCTCGTCGACCGGTCTCTGGTGGTCAGCAGGCCGGGCAGGTCGGGCGAACCGCGGTTCCGGCTGCTGGAGTCGGTCTCGGCGTACGCACTGGAACACGCCGGGCAGGCGGGCGAACTCGACGACCTGTACCTGCGGCATGCCCGTTTCCACGTCGAACTGGCCGAACGCGGCGACGCGGGATTGCGCGGCAAGGAACAGCGGCGCTGGCTAGACAGGCTCGACACCGAAGGCGCCAACACCCGCCGCGCGCTGGAAACCCTGTTGCGACAAGGCGAACACCGGCTCGCATCGCGGCTGGTGAACGCGACGACGTGGTTCTGGTTCCTCCGCGGCAGGCTGACCGAGGCCCGGCGCTCGTTGGACCTCGTGCTCGTCCCGGAGAGCGCCACCGGCGACGAACACGCGCAGGCACTCGGCTGGCGTACCGGCATCGCCGTGCTCGACGGCACCTGCACCGAGGGTGCGGCGGAGGAAGCCGTGTGGGGCATCGCCGATCCCGTCGCGCGCGCCCGGTCACTGTGGTTCCTCGGCTACGCGTGGTCCACGATCGGCGACCTGTGCCGCGCGGAGAAGCTCACGCTCGGCGCGCTGGAAACCGCCCGTGACGTCGGCGACGACTGGGGTGCCGCGGCCGCGCTGAGCGACAGGGCGGGACACCTGATCGCCGGGGGCGATCTCACCGGCGGCGGCCGCATGGCCGCCCAGAGCGCCGGGATCTTCGACGGCCTCGGCGAGCGCTGGGGCTGGCTGCAGGCGTCGTTCGTCCTCGGCATGTTGGCCTCGATCGCCGGGGACTACGACCACGCCGCCCGCGTCCACCGGGAGAGCCTTCGCCGCGCGGAGGAGCTGGAGCTGTGGCCGGAGGTCGCCTACAAACTGTCCTGGCTCGGCCGGACAGCGCTGCTCACCGGAGACTTCCAGGAGGCCAAGGACTTCCACGAGCGGGCCAGAGCGCTGGCCATCGAACACAGCTTCACCCCGGGCGAGGTCTACGCCGAGACAGGGCTCGCGCTCGGCGCGCGACGCGAAGGGCTGTTCGACGAGGCCGAGCGGCGACTGCTGTCCATTTTGGACTGGCATCGCCGGGTGGAGTCCGCGGCGGGCAGCACCCTGATCCTCGCCGAGCTCGGGTTCATCGCCGAGCAACGCGGAGACGCTGTGAAGGCGAAGAAGCTCCAGTTGGATGGCCTGGCCGTCGCTCGCCCCAGCGGCGATCCTCGCGCGATCGCCCTCGGTCTCGAAGGCCTTGCCGGCGCGGAAGCGGGAGCCGGCTCGTATCACCGTGCCGCACGCTTGCTGGGTGCCGCCGCGGCCTCCCGGGAATCGGCGGGTGCTCCCCTGCCGAAGGCCGAACGCGGCGACGTCGACAGGATCACCGGAGTCATCGTCGCGGCTCTCGGGGAAACCGCGTTCTCCGAGGAGATCGCGATCGGCGAAGCGGCCTCAATCGATCAACTCGTGACAGACAGTCAGTAGCCGGGCACCCGCGTCACCACAATGGACCAAGGATTTACTTCACGTCGGCAACAAAGGGTGATTTCTTTCTGTCGCCGAGCCTCCCTGACCGGTAGCGTGCGTATCCATGCGGGTGAGGTGGGGGGCTCCCGGCGGGCCCAAGGTGACGATGCCGTGGCGAGCGGCTCCGCGGGCGGCATTGACCAGCCCTTTGACTTTGATCATCGCCGCGGTGACCGCCTTACTGGCCTGTTTCCTCGGTACCGCCGCCGTCCTGCAGGCTTCCGCCGCGGGCGGTGCGGCGGTCGCGTACCAGTCCGGCATCGCCTGCCCGGATTACTACGGACCGGTCTTCAGCAAGGACAACGTCCCTGCCGCGGCTGCTCCGCAGATCATCGACTCGGTCCGGAGTAAGGCTCCGGCGCACGGTTTCGCCGCGCCGGTCACCTCCCGCTACACGACCGTTCTCGTCGGCACCGAGTTCAACGGGGATTCCAACTACAAGGTCACCCTCGCCCACCGGGACCAGGCGGTCCCGGGTCACCTCGACGTGACGAACGGGTCTGCGGGCGCCGGGCTCCTGCTCGGGACCGTCGTGGCCAAGGCGGAAGGGATCAAAGCCGGGACCACGCCGAGCTTCCGGGGTGCCCAGCTCCCTCCGGTCACCGGGCTGTACCGCGACCTCGCCGACCCGGCGCCGCGCTGGTGGTGCTCGCAGCAACGGAACGCGGTGGTCAGCAGGCTCGCCAACGACCCGCTCGACTCGGTCATGTTCGCCACCGACGGGAAGACGTTCGACGACGCCGTCCGCACGCTGGGCCTTCCGGCGATCAAGGCGCTGCACCTGTCGTTCTACGAGGCTCCGCCCAAGACCGTGAGCGAGGCAGAGGACCTGCTGGAACGCTCGAAAGCGCTCATCGCCGACGTCAAGGCGGATCTGGGTGCCCGTGGCCTCGGTGACGCGATCACCGGTTCGGTGCCGTTCGAGCGTTCCGTGGAGATCAGCAACCAGGCCGAATCGAATGTCCTGGTGTCGATCCTGCCGCTCGCGGCCATCAGCATCCTGGTCGGCTGCGCCGGTATCGGCACCGTCGCGCTGCAGTGGCACCAGCGCCGTCACCCGCAGCTGCGGCTGCTGGCCGCCCGCGGCAGCGCGCCAGGAGCACTGGGAATGCTCGCGGTCGCCGAACTGGGGCTTCCCATCGTGGCCGGTGGTGTGGCAGGCGGGGTGCTCGCCCGGCTGTTGCTCGGGGTTTACGGACCGCCAGGGGAAATCGGCGAAGGGGCGCTGCTGAGAGGGTCGCTCGTCGCGGCCGTGATCCTCCTCGTTTCGCTCGCGCTGCTGGCCGGGGTGATCGCCTTCCGCACGCATCGGGAGTTCGAACTCGGCCGGGTCAAGTCCGGACGCCGCAAGGGCATGAAGCTGCTGGCGATCTTCCCGTGGGAACTGCTCACCGCCGGCGTCGCCCTGCTCGGCTGGACCCGGCTCGTCGACTACAGCAAGGGATCCCGGATCGGGAACCCGCTTCCCCAGGTCGACCCGCTCGCGCTCACCTATCCGGTGTTCGTCGTGCTCACCGTCGGCCTCCTGGCCGCGCGACTGGCCTGGCTCGCGCTGCTCGCGTCGCACCGCGCGCGGCTGTGGTCCCGGCCCGCGCTGCAACTGGCGATCCGGCGGCTCGCCAGCGCTCGCGCGCCGGTCACCGGTGTCCTCGTGATCGGCACGCTGGCCATCGGCACCCTGGCGACCGGGATCGGGATCGCGCGCGGGCAGGAGGAGGCGCTGCACACCAAGTCGGCGATCTTCGTCGGCGCCGAGACCCGGGTGGACACCGAAAGCGTCATCGGCACCGGCCAGATCCCGCTGCCCGCCGAGATCAACGGCAGCACCACGATCGTCGGCGAGCTCACCGGCACGGGCAACGTCGTGCTGGTCGTGGATCCGCAGACTTTCCGGCGCGCCGCCACCCTCGGCCCGCTCGACGGTGCCGAGGTGGACCGGTTACTCGGCGGCCTGTCGGGTGGTCCCGGCACCGGTGTCCCGGCTATCCGGGCCGGGAACGACGCGGCCCAGAAACCCCGGCTGGGAGCCGGTCTCCCGGACGCCAGGACGATCGGCGAGCTGCCGATGTTCCCGATCATCGGCACCAAGGCCGGGTACGTGATCTCCCGGGAATCGCTCAGCGCCGCGCAATTGCGCGCGGTGCCCAAGTGGAGCCTGCTGTCCGGCTCGTCGATGACGCAGGTGACCGAAGCGCTGGTCTCCGTGGGAGTGGCCACGGCGGTCAACCGCGTCACCCGTGACTCCGCCCTCGACGCGCTTCCGTTCTACGTCGTGTCCTGGACGTTCTCGTTCATGGCCCTGCTCGGCGCCGTGCTCGGCGTGGTGGCGGTGCTGTCGCTGCTGGTCGCGGTCGAAGTCCGCCGACGCCAGAACGCGCTGGCCGGGGCGCTGGTCCTGCGGATGGGGATGCGACCGCGCGCCCTGCTGGCGAGTCACCTGATGGAACTGGGCGCGCTCAGCGGGCTCGCTGTGGTCATCGGCGTCGCCTGCGGGATTTCGGTCGCGGGGCTTTCGGTGCCGCGCTTCGACCCGGCGACCTTCCTCGCCCCGCGGTCGGCACTGCCCAACCCGACCCCGATGGCCCTGACCGTGCTGGCCGTCGGCGTGCTCGTCGTGGCGCTGGCAGGCTGGATCGCGATGCGCTCGGTGCGCACCGCCCGGACCGCGGAGCTGATTCGTGCCTGAGAAACCGATCTTCCGGCTTCGCGGGATCGGCGTCGACTACCAGACGCCCGCGGGCACCGTCACCGGTGTCGACGACGTCACCATCGACATCCCCGCACGCGGGATCACCGTACTGGCCGGGCCGTCAGGTTCCGGCAAATCCACCCTTCTGCGGACACTCGGCCTGTTCGAGCAGCCCGTTCGGGGCACGATCTCCTTCCAGGGCACCGAAACCGCAACGCTGCGGCATCGCGACCGGCGAGCGCTGCGGCGCAACCACCTCGGCCTGGTGTTCCAGAACCCGACCGACAACCTGCTCGCGTACCTGAGCGTCGCCGACAATCTCCGCGCGGCGGCGGAATCGGCCGGAACGGAATGCCTCCCCGACGACATCCTCGAACAGCTGGGGCTCGGCGGCACCGGCGCCTGGCAGATCTCCGCGCTGTCCGGCGGGCAGCAGCAGCGCCTCGCGTTCGGCTGCACCCTGGCGCGCCGCTCGACCGTCGTCCTCGCCGACGAGCCGACGTCCCAGCTGGACGAAGGGTCGGCCGACCTGGTACTCGACACGCTGAAGTACCTGGCGGACCAGGATTTCGCCGTGATCGTCGCTTCGCACGACGACCGGCTCATCGAACTCGGCAGCCGCGTCGCGCGGATGCACAAAGGCAGCCTCGAAGCTGTCGAAGAACGGGAGGTCGTGCCGTGATGGCGGAACCCGCCCTCGAGGCCGTCGGGTTGCGCCGCCGGTTCCCCCATCCCAGCGGGGACGTCGAAGTCCTGCGCGGGCTCGAACTGCGGGTGGCCCCGGGCGAACTGGTCACCGTTTCCGGGCGGTCCGGTTCCGGCAAGAGCGCGCTGCTGGCCCTGCTGTGCGGCTTCGACTCGCCGGATTCCGGCAGTGTCCTGCTGGACGGCGTCCCGATAGCGGGCGCGCCGCCGTGGCACACCTGCGCCGTCCTGCCCCAGGCGCTCGGTCTCGCGAACGAACTGACGATCGCGGAGAACGTGGCGCTGCCGTTGCGGCTCCGGTCCGACATCCCCAAGCCCAGCGCGAAGGACATCCACGCGCGGGTTTCGGAACTGCTGGAGGAACTCGGGATCGGTGACCTCGGCGACCGCTATCCCCTCGAGGTCTCCTTCGGGCAGCAGCAGCGGGTGGCACTCGCCAGGGCCGTCAGCGGGCGGCCTCGGGTCCTGCTCACCGACGAACCGACCGCGCACCTGGACGCCGGGAGCACGCCGCGGGTGCTGAGGCTGCTGCGACGCTGCGCGGAAGAGGGCGCCGCGGTCATCGTGGCGACGCACGACGACGACGTGCACCGGATCGCGGACCGGCGGGTACGGCTGCTGGACGGCGTGCTTTCCTGAGTGGCTCAGAAGTGCAATGAAGGGGACTTTCATTGCAAAATTTGCAATGAAAGTCCCCTTCATTGCACTTGCAGCCGGACGGGGGCGTGGTGCGGGTCAGTGGCCGCGTGATGTCCGTCCTATGACGCCGACTGTGTGGATTTTGGTGCGTTGGATGACCAGAAATCCACACACCCCTACCGCAGGTAGCACCTCACACCGGAGACACGAATGGCGAGTCTCGCGGTCTCAGCATCGATTGTTCCCAATGTCGCATTCGAGACGCTCAGCGACTCAAATGCGACATTGGGTACAGCGAACACGTCCGATGGCCGACGCGCTAAGGAGCGACCGGGCCCGCCTTCCCGTACAGATCGTTCCCGGCCCAGTTCACGATGTCCTGCGAAGGCCGAGACGGCGGGACCGGCACGAAGTTCGCGGCGTCGTCGACGCTTCCGGTGCCGTCGTACTTGGCCTGCAGCGGGTACGGGAACACCGGCCGGGTGCGGAAGACCTTGCCGCCGGCGTCGCGGCCGGTGGCGATCGTCCGGTCCGGCGCGGTGCCGCGTTCGACCCAGGAGACCAGTTCCTTCAGCGGGTCGTACTCGGTCAGCTTGTCGCCGGTCGCGCAGTGGTACAGGCCGGGGACCATGAACAGCCGCGCCCAGTCCCGCGTCGCGGCGGGACCGCCGTTGGCGCGGGTGAGCCGCTGGTAGTAGTCGATGGTGCCCGCCGCGGGGATGGCCTGGTCCGCCCAGCCGTGCCAGATCACGAGTTTGCCGCCGGAGCGCCGGAACTCACGCAGGTCCGTCGACATCGCGTTGGAGCGGATGCCTTCCGGGGTCAGCCTGTCGAATTCACGCGAGGTGAAGGCGAACTTGTCGACCGACGAATGCGGTGTCCCGATCGGGTAGGCCATGTACTTCAGGTAGTTGTCGGCGAGTCCGTACGCGGCAGGGACACCGCCGAACTCCGGCGCCGGGATGATCCAGCCGTACCAGGACAGTTCGGAGCCGACGGTCTGGCCGCCCGGGTACAGCTTGCGGCCGCGTTCGTCGGTGGGCGGCGCGTAGATCTTCTTGGTGGCCTCGACCTGGGCCGGGGTGAGGCAGCCGGCGTTGTCGGTGCCGGTCGGGCAGGCGATCGTCGCCGGGTCGAAGCGGCAGGTGCGCGGGTCGTCGATGGCGCCGTCACCGAGTCCGTCGGACTTGTCGCAAGAGGACAGTGCGGCGGCGTGCAGTGCCGGGAGCTTTTCCGCGGTCAGGATCGGCTTGCCGTCGGCGCCGGTGTTCACCTTGGCGAGCCAGGTCTGGTAGGCGCCGATGAGCGGACCCCAGTAGCCGGCCGGTGCGCCGGCGATGATGCCGTCGAAGTCGTGCGGGTAGCGCTGCGCGAGCAGGAGCGCTTCGCGGCCGCCGTCGGAACAACCGCTGAAGTAGGACTTCTTCGGCGGAGCGCCGTAGAACGCCGAAATGAGGCGCTTGGACGCCTTCGACACCACGTGCGGGGCCCGGAACGCGAAGTCGTCGCGCGCGGCCTGGTTGTTCTCGGCCCATTTGCCGTCGTCGAAGATCAGCTCGCTCTTGCCGACGTGACCGTCGTCGGTGGCCGCGACCGCGACGTCGCCGCCGTGGGGCAGTCCGCAGTCGGCGAACGGCGGGGTGCTGACGACACCGCAGAACCCGCCGCAGCCGAACTGCAGATACCGGCCCGCGTAGGTCTTGGTTGGCAGCCGGAGCTGGAATTGCACCGCCGGTTCGACGTAGCCGCGGACGTCGCAGTTCTCCGGTTCGGTCGCCGTCGCCGGCACCACGGTCGCGGTCTTGACGTGCGTGACCGCCCCGGGAACGTCGTAGGTCCGCACCAGGTCGGCGCAGGTGCGCACCGGGCGGAAGGTCGTTTCGCCGGCGGTGGCCGCCGGTGCCGTGAGTATCGAGCCTGCCGTGATGAGCGCTGCCACGCCGAGCATGGACAACCGCCGCATTTCCCCACCCCAGTTTCCCGGATCGGCTTTCAGTCGGACTCATTCACCCTGGCCCGGCCCCCGGAGGTTGTCCACCGGGTTTCACAAGCGCTCGCGAGGGCATCCGGGTTGTCCAGTTCGGGCCAGGTTTGTCCGAGTGTCTTGACATCGATGTCACAACCGAGTTCTTCTCTCTTGGCGTCCCCGGTCCCCCGCCTGTGCGGCGCCCAGCATGCCCCCGCGAGAAAGCATTGGTGCAACGATGCCCCGAAGCGTCAGACCTTGGGTCTGCAGCCTCTTGAGTGCCACGGTCGTGGCGTCTGGGCTGGTAGCCCTCCCGGCCACCGCCGCGGCCGAAGAGGCTCCGCCGGACTTCTACTCCTCTTTCGAACAGGGTGAACCGCAGCCGACGTGGAGCGACACCGTCGACGTCGACCCGTCCGGCAAGCCGAAGGCGTTCGGCGTCGACGGCGCGAACGCCACCACCATCCCCGGTGACATCCGCGGCAAGGTCACCGAGACGTCCGCCAACAGCGAGAACACCCCGAACGAGGGGGTGTCGAACCTGGTCGACGGCTCGGCCGACACCAAGTGGCTCGCCTGGACGCCGACCGGCTTCGCGCAGGTCGTGCTGTCCGAGCCGACGTCGATCACGCGGTACGCGCTGTCCTCGGCGAACGACTTCGACAACCGCGACCCGCAGGACTGGACGCTGCAGGGCTCCACGGACGGCCAGGCCTGGACGGATCTGGACAAGCAGACCGGCCAGAAGTTCTCGGGGCGGTTCCAGGCCAAGGAGTACCGCCTGCCCGCGGCGAGTGCCGCGTACAAGTTCTTCCGGCTGAACATCACGAAGAACAACGGCGGCGACATCATGCAGCTCTCGGAGCTGCTGCTGGCCAACGAGGACCCGGCGCCGCCTGCCCTGCCGAACATGCGCAGCTTCGCCGACAGCGGCCCGACGGGCGGCTACACGAACAAGAACCGCGTCGGCTTCACCGGCACGCGGGCGTTCCGCTACTCCGGCAGCCACAAGGCGCAGGGGCACGGCTGGTCGTACAACAAGATCTTCGACGTCGACATCCCGGTGGCGGCGACCTCGGAGCTGTCCTACAAGGTGCAGCCGGAGTTCATCCGCGGCGACCTGAAGTACCCGAGCACGAACGTCGCGGTGGACCTGGCGTTCACCGACGGCACGTACCTGAGCCAGCTCGGCGCGGTCGACCAGTACGGTTTCGGGCTTTCGCCGCAGGGCCAGGGTGCGAGCAAGGTGCTCTACACCAACCAGTGGAACCTGGTGCGCTCGCAGATCGGCGTGGTCGCGAAGGGCAAGACGGTCGACCGGATCCTGGTCGGCTACGACAACGCGAGCGGCCCGGGTTCGCTGCAGGGCTGGCTGGACGACATCAAGGTCTCGGCCACGCCGACGCCGCCGGCGAGCCTTCGCCCGAGCGACAACGTGCTGACCACGCGCGGTTCGTTGTCGAACGGGTCGTTCTCGCGCGGCAACAACATGCCCGCGACAGCGGTGCCGCACGGGTTCAACTTCTGGATCCCGACGACCGACGCGGGCACGTTGAGCTGGATGTACTCCTACCACTCGCGCAACAACGAGCAGAACCTCCCGGCGCTGCAGGCGTTCTCCGCGAGCCACGCGCCGAGCCCGTGGATGGCCGACCGGCAGACCTTCCAGTTCCTGCCCTCGACCGCCACCGGCGTGCCCAACCCGGATCGTGAAGGGCGGAAGCTGCCGTTCAAGCACTCGAACGAGACGGCGCGGGCGCACTACTACGGCGTCGATTTCGAGAACGGGATCAAGACCGAGGTCGCGCCGACCGATCACGCGGCGCTGTACCGGTTCAAGTTCCCCGGTGCGGACTCGAACCTGATCTTCGACAACGTCAACAACAACGGCGGGCTGACCCTCGACCCCGCGGGCCGGGCCATCACCGGCTACAGCGACGTGAAGAGCGGGCTGTCCGCGGGCGCGTCGCGGATGTTCGTCTACGCCACCTTCGACAAGCCGGTGACCGCCGGTTCGAAGCTGTCGACCGGTTCCGGTGACCAGAAGCGGGACAACGTCCTCGGTTACCTCAAGTTCGACGCGGGCGCCGACAAGACGGTGAACATGCGGATCGCGACCTCGCTGATCAGCGTCGAACAGGCGAAGAAGAACCTGGCGCAGGAACTCGCCCCGAACGCGACGGTCGAGTCGGTGGGCGAGACGGCGGCGAAGGCCTGGGACGAGAAGCTCAAGGTCATCGAGGTCGAGGGCGCGTCGAAAGACCAGCTGATCACGCTGTACTCGAACCTGTACCGGCTCTTCCTGTACCCGAACTCGGGCTTCGAGAACGTCGGCACCGTCGAGAAGCCGGTGAAGAAGTACGCGAGCCCGGTGTCGCCGAAGACCGGACAGGACACTCCGACTCAGACCGGGGCGAAACTGGTCGACGGCGAGTTCTACGTCAACAACGGCTTCTGGGACACCTATCGCACGGTGTGGTCGGCGTATTCGCTGCTCAGTCCGGACACGACCGGGAAGCTGGTCGACGGTTTCGTGCAGCAGTACCGTGACGGCGGCTGGATCTCGCGCTGGTCCTCCCCCGGCTACGCGGATCTGATGACCGGGACCAGTTCGGACGCTGCTTTCGCGGACGCGTATCTCAAGGGAGTCAAGGGTTTCGACGTCCAGTCGGCCTACGACTCCGCGATCAAGAACGCCACGGTGACCCCGCCGAACGGGGCGGTCGGCCGGAAGGGCATCGACGAGGGCACGTTCCTCGGGTACGCGCCGAACACCGCCGACCACGGGTTCTCGTGGGCGATCGAAGGCTATGTCAACGACAACGCCATCGCGAACATGTCGAAGAAGCTCTACGACGAGGCTCCGGCGACCGATCCGCGCAAGCAGGAGTACCTGGACAACTACGGGTACTTCACCGAGCGGGCCACGCAGTACGTGAACGTGTTCGACCCGAGTGTCGGCTTCTTCCAGGGCCGTGACGCGGCGGGCAAGTTCACCCGGGCGAAGGACCAGTTCGACCCGGAGGTCTGGGGTATCGACTACACCGAGACCAACGCGTACGGCATGCGGTTCTCCGTTCCGCAGGACGGCCAGGGCCTGGCGAACCTCTTCGGCGGCAAGGCGGGGCTGGCGTCCAAATTGGACGAATTCTTCGCCACCCCGGAGACCGGCCTGAAGTACGGCAGCTACGGCGGGATCATCCACGAGATGACCGAGGCGCGGGACGTCCGGATGGGCATGTACGCCCATTCCAACCAGGCCGCGCATCACACGCTCTACATGTACGACTACGCGGGTCAGCCGTCGAAGACGCAGGCGAAGGTCCGCGAGGCGCTGGCGAGGTTGTACGTCGGCAGTGAGCTGGGTCAGGGCTACGGCGGTGACGAGGACAACGGTGAGCAGTCAGCCTGGTGGCTGTTCGGCATGCTGGGCTTCTACCCGTTGCAGGTCGGCAGCTCGGATTACGCGATCGGGTCGCCGCTGTTCACCAAGGCGACCGTGAACCTGCCCGGCGGCAAGAAGATCGTGGTCAACGCGCCGAAGAACAGCGCGAAGAACGTCTACGTGCAGGGCCTCAAGGTGAACGGCAAGGCCCAGTCCTCGACGTCGCTGGCGCATTCCGCGATCGGAGGAGGCGGGACGCTCGACTTCGACATGGGCCCGAACCCGTCGTCGTGGGGTACCGGCCCGGACGACGCGCCGAAGTCGATCACCAAGGGCGACGCGGTGCCGACGCCGGTGCACGACCTGACCAAGCCGGTCTCCGGCGGGGACGCCGCGTTCTTCGACAACACGTCGCGGACCGAGGCGAAGGTCAAGGCGCCGATCCAGTACCAGGTGCCTTCGACGAAGGAGGCGGGTTCGTTCTACACGCTGACTTCCGGCAAGGGTGCGGGCGACGCGAAGAGCTGGGTGCTGAAGGGTTCCTACGACGGGAAGACGTGGGCGGTCGCGGATGCGCGGACCGACCAGAAGTTCCCGTGGCGTCAGCAGACCAGGGCGTTCAAGATCGCGAACCCGGCGCACTACGCGTACTACCGGCTCGAGGTCACCGCGACCACGGGCGGGGAGGCGTCGCTGTCGGAGTTCGAGGTGCTCGGCAAGCCCGACGCGGCGTGCACCCAGACGATCACGGCCGCGCACAAGGGCCCGCTGACCGTGCGCAACGGGGTGACCTGTGTGGACGGTGCGACGGTGTCCGGTCCGGTTTCGGTGGCGCAGGGTGCGAGCCTGATCGTCCGCGGCGGGTCGATCTCCGGGCCGCTGACGGCGACGGGTGCGGCGCAGATCGTGCTGGACCGGACGAAGGTGAACGGTCCGGTGGCGATCACCGGGTCGACCGGGCCGGTGTCGATCGAACTGACCGAGATCGGCGGGCCGGTGGCGTTGACGGGCAACAAGGGGCCGGTGCTGACCGCCAGCACGATCGGCGGACCTCTGGCGTGCGCGGCCAACTCCCCCGCTCCGACGGATTACGACCTGCAGAACACCGTCCGCGGTCCGTCCGCCGGGCAGTGCGCGAAGCTGTAGTCCTCCGGTAAGTAGGTGAAGGCCCCCTTCATTGCGCCTGGCGCTGTGAAGGGGGCCTTCACGTCTATTCGGGACGGCGTCCGCGCAGGATGCCGAAACCGACGAGGGCGCCGGACAGCAGGGTGAGGGCGAGTCCGGCGTAGGTGGTCGCCGTCTGGAAGCCTGCCGTGTGCAGTGCCGTCGTCAGCGCGCCGGGGAAGACCAGCGCCAGGATGGTGCCGCCCAGCGCGATGCCGATCCCGGTGGTGACTTCGCTGGCGGTGTCGACGAGCGCGGCTCCGATGGTGGTCCGGTTCGGCGGCAGGCCGCGCATCACGTTGGTGCCCGCGACGACCCCGACCACGCGCATCCCCGCCGCGACGAGGGCGAGCGCGAGGGCGATCCAGACGTAGCCGAAGCCGCCGAACGCGGTGTAGACGGCGAGTCCGCACACGACCGCGCCCGCGCTGAGCCAGGCGGCTTTGGTGAGGCCGACGCGGGTGACCAGGGGGCCGACGAGAGCGCCGCCGGCGATCAGGACGACGACCTGGGGCAGCATCCCGATCGCCGCCTGGGCGGGTGCCCAGCCCAGGCCGAACTGCAGGTGCAGGGTCACGAGGTAGCTCAGCCCGGCGGTCGCCAGTCCGGCCGCGGCCTTGAGCGCCAGTCCGCTGGACACCAGGGGCCGGGCGACGAGCTTCAGGTCCAGCAAGGGATAGCGGGCCGTCTTCTCGCGAAGGACGAAGCAGATTCCGGCGATGAGCGCGGCAGCGGCGGTGCCCCAGGGCAGAGCCGAGGCGGTGCCTGCTTCGACGAAGAGCGTGGGCGCGAGAAGCGTGAGGACGATCGTCGCGGTCCCCAGCACGGCGCCCGCGACGTCGATCGGATCGCGGTGCAGCTCGGCGGGATCGTCGGCGGGGATGCCGGTCCGGATGCCGATGAACGCGAGCGCGGCGACCGGCACGTTCACCACCAGCAGGGCTTGCCACGGCGCGACGGCGAGCGCGAGTCCGCCGACGGTGGGGCCGATGGCGAGACCGACCAGGCCCACCGTCGAGATCAGGGTGGTCGCGCGGACGCGCAGCACGTCTTCGTCGAACAGGCGGAACGCGAGAGCGAGCGACCCCGGTGTCGTCATCGCCGCCGCGATACCCATGACGGCCCGGACCGCGATGAGCTGCCACGCGACGGTGACGAACATCGTGGCCAGGCTCGCCACGCCGAGCAGAACGAGCCCGGCCAGCATGATCTTGCGCCTGCCGACCCGGTCGGCCAGCGCGCCGAACGCCAGCATCAGCCCGCCGAACACGACGGAATACACCCCGGTCACCCATTGCAGGGTGGTCGTCGAGGCGGAGAGTTCGCGGCCGATGGTCGGCAGCGCGACGTTGAGGATCGAGTTGTCGAGCATCTCGAACAGGAACACGGCCGAGAGCCCGGCCAGCGCGGGCCACACTTCGATCAGAGACCGGGGTGTGCGGGAGGTGGGGGAACGCAACATGAACACTCCTTCGAGGTGAAGGAGTGACGGTTCATTCGAACCCGTGTATGCGCGTGCTCAGAACGGAGAGCACGTTTCTACCCCGATGCCTTGATCATACGACACTCGTGAGTGGTAGTGACAGTTATTGAGAGGTAGGTCAAAGGTGGCGTGACCGAGCCTCTGTGGTGAAGGCCCCCTTCGCTGGCTTCAAGGCTGAGAGGTGGCCTTCGCGGCGTGGTTCTGGACCGGTCGGCGGGCGCCAGTCGTTCCCCGAGCGTCCACAGGGGCACTCCCAGGCGACTGAATGTTCGTTTGATGGCTAGATGCGTGGTTTTTGAGAGGGTCGTGAGCGGTAAAGAGGGTTAGAACCCGCTTACCACTCACGACCCCCTTGCAAAGCGTGCACATGGGCATCAATCGGACATTTGCCCACCCGAAATTGTCCTTTGTGGACAGTCAGGATGTGGCCAGCTCTCGTCGGCCGGTCACATCCGCGACGCTGAAGGCTCGGCGCGACCCGCCCGCGAACACGACATGTTTGCCCTTCTCCTCAAAGAGAACCGTCACTACCACTCACGAGCCCACGCACAGCGGATCAGGCAGGAGCGCCCCGCACCGCGAGTTTCTGCACGTCCATGTACAGACACCCGGCCGTGGACGGCTGCGGCGAGCAGACGTTGCCCGGGTAGAACGACAGCTGGTTGGACGAAACGGTGAGCCGCACGAACAGCACCCCGGTCCCGCTGCCCGGCGCGAGCTGGAGCGCGCTGAGCTTGTTCAGGTCGGCGGGCTTGAAGTCGCCGGTGCCCGCCTTCACCCAGGTCGTGCCGTCCACCGAGGTCTCGACCGTGACGTCCTTGGCCGCGGCGGGCGGATCGTCGCCGCAGTGGTTGGCCGGGTCGATCTCGATGGCGCTGACGTTGACCGGTTTGCCCAGCTTGATCGTGATGAACCTGCTCTCGATCGTGCCGTCGGGGCGGACCACCTTGTCGGTCGACCAGCCACCGCCGCCGAGCACCGAAGACGCCAGCAGATCGCCGGGACCGCAGCCGTACTGGGTGAAGTCGACGCCGTTGAATCCGGCGACCGTGGCCCCCGCGGTGCCGGAGGCCCAGTTGAGGCGCAGCGACCAGTCGACCTTGGTGGTACCCGAGCGCACCGACACCGCGCGGGTCTCACTGTCCGCGCCGCCACCGGAGGCATATACCTTCGGATAGGTGCCCGGCAGCACACCGGGGATCGTGTAGGTGCCGCCGGCGTCGGTGACCGCGGACAGCGAGCCGCCGAAACCGGAATCGTGGCCGCTGAACCGGACCGCGACGCCCGCGATCGGGGCGCCGCCTTCACGGTTGGTGACCTTGCCGGTCACCGTCCCGGTCGGGGTGCCCGCGGGAGGCGGCGTGGAGAAGTCCTCGGCCGGTTCGGTGTCGGCGCCGGTGATCGACGCGGCGAAGTAGCCCATGCCGCGGGCGGCGAAGGCTTTCCACAGCTTGGCGTGCGCGCGGCCGCCGTTGATCACCGTGTCGGCCTGCAGGATCGCGTTCCGCATGTCCAGGAACGACGGCGACGCGGGCGAAAGCTCCATCGCGCGGGTGACCAGCGCCCGCGCGAGCTGGACGCCGAGTGCCGAGCGGACGTCCCACAGCGTGCTCGCCCAGATCTCGCCGTCGGCGTGCACCTCCGGGAAACCGAGGATCCGGCCGAGGTCGCCGTAGGTGTAGCCACCGGGGCCCGCTCCGGGCGTTCCGGGACACTGCGGCGCGCCCGCGCCGACCGGGCAGTCCAGCGGCTGGGTGCGGGCGAGGGGTTTCCCGTCGCTGACGTAGTCGCCGCCGAGGAGCTCACCGGGAGCCGGGGTGTCCTTGATCGCGTTGCGGCCGACGAGGTAGTCGAAGGCGTACCAGTCGCTCCACGCCTCCCCCATCGCGCCGGACTGCAGGGAGTTCAGAGTGGAGTTTCCCTGCGCGTCGACGACGAGCCGGTTCGACAGCCCGTGGGTGTACTCGTGGTGGATGATCGTGGCGTCGTCCGCGGAGTTCGCCGCGAGGAACGGGTCGGTGGGGTCCCTGGGGTCGTGGAACAGGAACATCCCCATGGTCGGTGCCTGGCCGTCGGGCGGGGTGCCCATGAACGCGTTGTCGTAGTAGCCCGGTTCCTGGGCGCCGAGCAGGGTGTGGACCTGGACGGCGTCGCCGTCGACCTTCTCGAAGTTGCCCGCCTGGCGGGTGAAGCCGATCGGGAAGGAGGCGAGGTGGTCGTGGAAGCTGCCGACGTAGGCCAGGGCCTGCACGGCGTTCTGTTCGCGGTTCTTCGCCCACGAGCCCGGCGTCTTCGGGTCCCAGGAGCACGGCCTGGCAGCCGAGCAGGGCGGTCCGACGGCGGCGTTGAAGTCGGTGAACTTGTACCGGTAGGTGCCGTCGGTGTTCGGCCCGACCTCTTCCTGGGGCTGGAACTTCAGGTCGCCGTTGATGTCGGCGGCGACGTGCGCGACGTTGCCGTCCAAGGTCTTCGCGTCGGCGGGCAGCCAGCCCTTCTGCGTCAGGTTGACCTGTTTCTGCGGGCCCGGCTGGGCTTCCCAGGCGAGTCCCTTGGCGCCGTCGGCGTCGTTGGCGTGGTTCACCAGGTTCTTGCGGTAGAGCAGCTTCCCGGTCGCGGCGTCGGTCACCTCCTGGAACATCTTGTCCACGGCGGGTTTGGCCAGCGTGTACCAGGCGAGACGGATCCCGTCGGCGGTGAGGAACGCGACCTGCTTCGAGTCCGGGCCGGGAGCCGCGAGCGCGGCCGTGCCCAGCGAGGCGGGAAGGTCGCGCACGGGCGCGCCGTCCAGCTGGATCAGCCTGCCGTCCTTGGTGACGTGTGCCTTCAAACCGTTGCCGAACAACGGAATCCCGCCGACGGCCTGGGTGAAGGACAGGTGATGCGTGCCTTCGACGTCGACGTAATCCTTGCGCAGGCTCAGTTTCGCGGTGTCGCCGGCGCTGAGGCCGACGAGTCCTTGCTGCGCGCGCAGATAGTCGAGCACGATGTCGCGGGGCGCTTTACCGCTCGGGCCGGTGAGGAAGCCGTCGGTGCGGGCGAGGACGCGGGGGGTGCCGGTGAGTTCGTCGAAGTCGAGCACGGCCTGGTTGCCCAGCTCCGCGCGCGCCTTCGCGACGGAGTTCGCCCGGGACGCCGCGAGCCGGTCCTGCGCGCCGAGGACGCGCGGGCTGGTTCTCGCCGTGTCTCTGACGTCGATGTCCTTTCCGGATCTGTCCGGTGTGGTGTGTACGGCGCCCGGTGCCGGTGCCGCGCCGGCTTGGGGCGCTGTGATCAGCGCTAACACTGTCATTGCGGTCGCAGCGCACAACGAGGCACGCGAACGTGACGAACGTGACGTCACTCCAGACCCCTCTCTCGGTGGTGACGCAGACGTTCCCTTCGTACCGATACAGTCACAGTGGACGTCAGCGCCGATCAGGTACGGCCATCCCGGTGAGCGGTACCCCCGGCCCCGGACCGTCCACAGTGGAAAGAGCGGGATTCGTAGGAGACAATGGACGGCGCGACGGAATTCGAGGAACTGCGTCCCGTCATGTTCGGGCTCGCGTACCGCCTCCTCGGTTCGGCCGCGGAGGCGGAAGACGCCGTCCAGGACGCCTACCTGAAGTGGGCGGGCGCCGAACGCGGGTCGATCGAGTCGCCGCGGGCGTGGCTGGCGAAGGTGGTCACCAATCTCTGCCTGAACCGGCTGACCTCGGCCAGGGTCCAGCGCGAGCGGTATGTCGGGCCGTGGCTGCCCGAACCGGTCCTGACCTCGGACGACACGCTCGGTCCGCTGGAGACGGCGGAACAGCGGGATTCGGTGTCGCTGGCGATGCTGGTGCTGCTGGAACAGCTCAGCCCGGTCGAGCGGGCGGTGTTCGTGTTGAAGGAGGCCTTCGCCTACAGCCATCGCGAGATCGCCGCGATCCTCGACGTCTCCGAGGTCAACTCGCGCCAGTTGCACAGCCGGGCCCGGCGGGATCTCGCCCGACCCGACGAGCGACGGGTTTCGGACCCGTCGCAGCTGGAGAAGCTCGTCGAGAGCTTCCTGTCGGCGGCACGGGACGGTGACCTGCCTGCCCTGGAGAGTCTGCTCACCGCCGAGGTCACGGCGTGGTCGGACGGTGGCGGCAAGGCCTCCGCGGGTCGGCGTCCGGTGCACGGCGCCGCGAAGGTCGCGCGTCTGTACGCCGGGATGTTCGCGAGAGCCACGCAGGTGTCGATCGAGATCGGCGAGGTCAACGGCGGGCCGGCGGTCATCGCGACGGTCGGCGATGCGCTGTACGGCATCCTCGGGTTCGAGGTCGTGGACGGCCGGATCTCCGGGCTCCGCGCGGTCGCGAATCCGGACAAACTCGCGTTCGCCTCGCGGCAGCTGTCACGTTCCGGGTGGCCCGCCGGTTCTTGAGGGTGGAAGCTCTCGTGAACGGAGGACCATGGTGACGAAACCGATCCTGGTGACCGGCGGTACCGGCGATCTCGGCCGTGAGGTGGTGCGGCGGCTGTCCGCCGAGGGACTGCCGGTCCGGGTGATGAGCCGACGGCCGCGCCCTTCCGGCGAGTCCCACGAGTGGGCGCGGTGTGATCTGCGGACCGGTGACGGTCTCGCCGAGGCCGTCGCCGGTGTGTCGGTGATCATCCATTGCGCGTCGACCTTGGGGCGCGGGGACGAGCAGGTGACGCGGAACCTGGCCGAGGCCGCGCGGCGGGCGGGCGGGCCGCATCTGGTGTACATCTCGATCGTCGGCATCGACGTGATCCGGTTCTTCTACTACGACGAGAAGCTGGCCTCGGAGAAGGTGATCGAGGAGTCCGGTCTGCCGTGGACGGTGTTGCGCGCGACCCAGTTCCACGACCTCGTCGCGCGGGCGTCGGCGGTGCAGCGGCGGCTGCCGGTGACGTTCATGCCGTCCGGCTTCCGGTTCCAGCCGGTCAGCACCGGTGACGTCGCGGACCGGCTGGTCGCGTTGGCCTCCGGCGAGCCGGCCGGGCGGGTACCGGATCTGGGTGGCCCCGAGGTGCGGACCGCCCGTGACCTGGCGGAGGCCCACCAGCGGTCGGTGGGGCGCCGGAAACCGATCGTGCCGCTGTGGCTGCCCGGCAAGGCGTTCCGGGCGTTTCGGGCGGGCGGGAACCTGACGCCGGAGAACGCGACCGGAGTGGGCACCTTCGAGGAGTTCCTCTCTTCCCGCGGTTAGTCCTCTACTTGCGACGGCGTGGTCACACCGAGCCGTGCTCCCGGGGGCGAGTTACGGTGGCCTGGTGACGATCACCGGGTTCTTCTCCTCCTTCGAAACGGGTGATCCGCAGCCGGTGGATCCGGCCTTGCGCGTCGGCACCGGGCCACGGTCGTCGCCGACGGCGAAGCCGGGCGTCGGGTTCACCGGCACACGCGCCCTCCGCTACGAAAACTCGCTGCGCGCGACGGTGTTCGAAGTGGACGTCGAGGTCACCGGCAACACCGAACTGTCCTATGTGGTCTTCCCCGAGGCCGAGACCGACGCGGTCCCCAGCTATCGCAGCACGTTCGTGGCGCTGGACGTCGAGTTCGCCGACGGGACATGCGCCGGGTTCAGCGCCGAGAAGCAGGGCCTGGACAAGACGCTGTACGTCGATCAGTGGAACCTGGTGCGGCGCGGGCTGGGTGAGTTCGCCGGACGGCGGATCGCCAGGATCGTCCTGGTCAGCGCGCCACCGGACGGCGAAAGCGCGGGCTGGCTGGACGACGTCCGGGTCACCGAGCGCGTGGCCGAGATCCGCGACCCGGTCGACCACGTCCGCACCACCCGCGGCACGCATTCCAGCGACAAGTTCTCGCGGGGCAACAACTTCCCCGCGACGGCCGTCCCGCACGGCTTCAACTTCTGGACCCCGGTCACCGACGCGGGCGTCACCAACTGGCTCTACAGCTACCACCGGCACAACGACGCCGCCAACCGTCCGGCGCTGCAGGCGTTCGCGCTGTCGCATCAGCCGAGCCCGTGGATGGGCGACCGGCACACCTTCCAGGTGATGCCGGGAATCGGCCCGGTCGAGCCGGACCGGTCCCGCCGCGCGCTCGCGTTCTCCCACGACGACGAAATCGACCGGCCGCATCATTACGGTGTCCGGTTCGCCAACGACGTCACCACCGACATCGCCCCGGCGGATCACGCGGCCCTGTTCCGGTTCACCTTCCCGGGTGACCGCGGCTGGCTGCTGTTCGACAACGCCCGCAACCGGGGCGGGTTGCGGCTGGACGCGGCGAACGGCGTGGTCACCGGTCACACCTGGGTCCGCAGCAGGCTGTCGACCGGGGCGAAGCGGATGTTCGTCCACGCCGAGTTCGACGTCCCGGCCGAACGCGGCGGGAAGATCCGGCGCCCGGCCTGGCGCACGGTGACCGGGTTCCTGGAGTTCGCGGCGGGTGAGGTGACGATGCGGATCGCGACGTCGCTGATCAGCCTCGCGCAGGCGAAGCGGAACCTCGAACTCGAGATCCCCGCCGGAACGAGCTTCGAGCAGGTCCGCGATCAGGCCCGCGCGCGGTGGGCCGAGGTGCTGGACCGCGTCGAGATCGAGGGCGCCACCGAGGACCAGCGCGACACGTTCTACTCCAACCTCTACCGCCTGTTCCTGTATCCGAACTCCGCGCACGAGGACACCCCGGACGGTGTCCGCCACGCGAGCCCGGTCATCCGGCGTCTCCGTCCCAGCACCCGCACCAGGACCGCCGCGAAGGTCGTGGACGGCGAGATGTACGTCAACAACGGCTTCTGGGACACCTATCGGACCACGTGGCCCGCGTACGCCCTGCTCACACCCGGCCGGTGCGGGCGGATGATCGACGGTTTCGTCCAGCAGTACCGCGAAGGCGGCTGGATCTCGCGCTGGTCCTCCCCCGGGTACGCCAACCTGATGACCGGGACCAGTTCCGACGTCGCGTTCGCCGACGCCTACCTCAAGGGTGTGCGCGGGTTCGACGTCGAGACCGCCTACGAAGCGGCGTTGAAGAACGCGACGGTGACGCCGCGGGGGCAGAGCGTCGGCCGGAAGGGCCTGCACGAGTCGATCTTCCTCGGGTTCACGCCGACATCCGTCCACGAGGGC
Source organism: Amycolatopsis sp. lyj-84 (assembly GCF_046549075.1). NCBI lineage: Bacteria > Bacillati > Actinomycetota > Actinomycetes > Pseudonocardiales > Pseudonocardiaceae > Amycolatopsis > Amycolatopsis sp. lyj-84. Next base: position 229,827 of record NZ_JAJPWO010000005.1, on the reverse strand, counting down.
CTGTCGTGGGCGCTGGAAGGCTGCGTCAACGACTTCGGCCTGGCCAATCTCGCCGATGAGCTCGGCCGCCTGGACGACGCCGCGTACTTCCGGCAGCGCTCGCAGCAGTACGCGAACCACTTCGATCACCTGATCGGGTTCTTCCAGGGCCGCAACCGCGACGGCAGCCGTCACTTCGCCGCCGAGGGCTACGACCCGGAGGCGTGGGGCGGCGACTTCACCGAGACGAACTCCTGGAACACCGCCTTCTCCGTCCCCCACGACGGTGCCGGGCTCGCCGCGCTGCACGGCGGCACCGAAGCGCTGGAGTCCAAACTGGACACGTTCTTCGCGACCCCGGAGACCGGCCGGAAACCAGGGTCGTACGGCGGGCTGATCCACGAGATGACCGAGGCCCGCGACGTCCGGATGGGACAGTACGGGCATTCCAACCAGCCGTCGCATCACATCCCCTTCATCTACAACCACGCCGGTGCGCCGTCGAAGACGCAGCGGATCGTGCGGGAGGTCCTGCGGCGGCTCTACGTCGGCGGTGACCTCGGCCAGGGTTATCCGGGCGACGAGGACAACGGCGAGATGTCCGCCTGGTACATCTTCGGCGCGCTCGGGTTCTACCCGCTGGCGATGGGCAGCCCCGAGTACGCGATCGGGTCGCCGCTGTTCACGAAGGCGACCGTCCACCTGGAGAACGGGAAGGACCTGGTCGTCGAGGCGCCCGGCAACACCGCGGACACCGTCTACGTCCACGGGCTGACGATCGACGGACGTCCGCACGAGAGCAGCACGCTCCCGCATTCGGCACTGGCCGACGGCGCGGTGCTGGAATTCACCATGGGCGAGCGGCCGTCGGACTGGGGCCGGTCCCCCGCCGAACCGGCCGACCCGCGCCCGCTCGCGGACATCACGGTGGGCTCGGGCGCACTGTTCGACGACACCACCAAGACCGAGATCACCTTCCCCTCCCGCGAACCGGTCATCGACTTCCCCACGGACGGCTCCGCGCGCGAGGTCGTGATGTACACGCTGACCTCGGGAAGCCGCCGGGGTGATCCGCGCTCGTGGGTGCTGGAGGGGTCCGACGACGGCGAGCGCTGGGCGCTGCTGGACCAGCGTGAGGGCGAGGTGTTCCGATGGCGCCGCCAGACGCGGCCGTTCGCCCTCGCAGAGCCGGCGAAGTACGCCCGTTACCGTCTCCGTGTCACCTCGTCCACCGCCAGGCGGGTCACCCTCGCCCAAGGAGAGCTGCTCGCCCGATGATCGCCCGCATCACCCAGGCCACGACCGACCGTCTGGTCGCCTCCGATCCCGGCCTGGTCCGGCTCCGGCTCGGCTTCTCGGCCGTCCTCAGCATCATCGTCGCGGTGCTGGCCATCCTGCCGTTCCACCAGCCGCTCACGGTCACACTCGTCGCCGCGATCGCCGCGATGACATCCGCCTTCACCGTCAACGACACGACCCCGGGACAGCAGGCGGTGACGCTGGTGCTGGGGCTGCTGCTCGGCGCGGCATCGCTCACCGCGGCCAGTGTCGGTTCGGCGGTGCCGCCACTGGACAGCATCGTGTTCGTGCTGCTGATCTTCGTCGCGGTCTACGCGCAGCGGTTCGGTTCGCGCGGGATCGCGCTGGGATCGCTGTCGTTCTTCCTGTTCTTCTTCGCGATGTTCCTGCAGACCCACCTGAAGCAGGTGCCGGTGCTGCTGCTCGCGCTGACCATCGGGATCGCCGCCAACGCGGTGGTCCGGTTCCTCCTGCTACGCCGGCGCACCGACGCGGAGTTCCTCCGGATCCGGCGGGCGTTCCGGGCAAGGCTCGCCGCGGTGGTGCGGGCCGCCGAAGACCATCTCGCGGTCGGCGGCAGCGAGCGCACCCGCAAGCGGCTCCGCACGACGAACGCCCGTATGCACGAGTCCGTGCTGCTCATCGAGGACACCGCGCCCGAGGTCACCGGCGCGGACTCGGCCAACCGGCTCCGGCGCCGCGCGATCGAGGTCGAGCTGGCGGTGCAATGGCTGACGATCACCGTGCAACGCACCTGCGCCGAGGATCTCGACGACGACGTCCGGGACGACCTGATCGCGCGGATGCGGCGGTTCCGGTCGCTGATCGAACGTGATCCACGGGAACTGCCGCTGATCAGCGAGACCGAAGAGTTCAGCAAGATGCTGGTGGAAGGCAGCCGGATCGACGAGCACGCCGCGCCCGGCGACGGGGTCCGCCGGGCCATCGCCGAACTCGCGCTGGCCGACGTACGTGCGCAGCGGGTCGCCGAGCACGACGTCTCCGACGCCGGGGGTGATCCCGAGGATCCCGACGAGGAGAAGTCGGCGGCGTTCGCCTACGACAACCAGACCCGCAGCGCGATCCAGGCCGTGGTGGGCAGCGGGCTCGCCGTCCTCGGCGGGGAGCTGGTGTCGAGTCAGCGGTGGTACTGGGCGGTGCTGACGGTGTTCGTGGTGTTCATCGGCTCGTCGACCGCGGGCGCGACGTTCGTGAAGGGCGTCCGGCGGCTCGGCGGGACGCTGATCGGCATCGTGGGCGGGCTGGTGCTGACGCTGCTGGTGTCGGGCAGTGTGCCCGCGACGCTGGCGCTGATCCTGGTGTGCGTGTTCGGCATGGTCTACATGGCGCGGGTGTCGCAGGTGATCATGGCGTTCTTCATCACCAGCATGCTCGGGCTGCTCTACAGCCTGCTGGGGACGTTCAGCCTCGAGGTGCTGTGGATCCGGGTCGCGGAGACCGCGGTGGGCGCGGCGGCGGGTGTGCTCGCGGCGGTGGTGATCGTGCCGGTGCGCACCCGTGCGGTGATGCTGGACGACGTCTCGGCGTTGCTGGACGAGCTGGACGAGTTCGTCCAGAAGGCCGCGGGCCTGTTGTCCGGCGCGGAGAACGTCAGTGTCATCGAGAAGTCGCGTGATCTGGACCGGGCGGTGGACAAGGTCCGCACGACGATCGAGCCGCTCACCCATCCGGTGAACCTGAGCAGCCGGCGTGACTACGGCTGGCACGTGCTGACGACAGTGGAGACGATCGCGTTCCGCGCCCGGCACGTCGCGGCACGGTCGCAGGCCGGGCTGCTGGTGAACGAGGCGGATCGGCTGATGCTGTACACCGGGCGGATCCGGGCGAACATCGCGGTGCTGGGGAAGGCGATCGGCGCACCCGGCGGTTCCGGGCACGGGACGCTGGTCCGGGACGACGGCACACCGGTGGCGGACCGGATCGACGATCCGCAGGCGCGTTCGGTCCTCACCAGTCTCGGGCATCTCGACGAGACGGTGATCGCGCTGGGTCGCGTATTCGGGGTCGAAGCCACCGATCCGGCGCCGTCCGGGAAAGGGTGACGGCCTCCTTCGTCGAAGTTCGAAGAAGGCCGCCACCTCAGGGATCAGTTCTTGGGTTTGGGACAGGGTTTCCAGGAGAAGTGGTAGGTGGTCTTGATGGCACCGTCGGTCGAGTCCATGGTGACGAAGCTGGTGGTCTTCTTCGGATCGGAAGTGCCGACCGCGGCCCGCAATTCCGTGTTGATGTTGAAGTTCCGGTCCTCACCGCAGGGCTTGTAGACGATGGCACCGACTTCGATGTCGTCGGTGAACTGCCAGTTGTCTTCGAACGGTCCTTTCAGGTTGTGGTTGACGTAGGATGTCGGGGAATTGCCCTGGAAGTAATAGTTGGCTCGTTCGATTCCGGTGGCACCCGCGGCCAGCGAGGCGAAACCGCGGTAGTCCGCGCTCGCGATACCGTAGGTGAATCCCTGCGGTACGTGAACGTAGAGGTTGAGCTGACAGTTCTTGCGCAGATCGGTCGGTTTGGCACCGACGCCGACCTGGGCGGTGTATTCACTGTAGGTCACCGTGAATGCGGTGTTGTCCGGTGACACGGAAACAGCCGAGGTACCCGGTCTGCATCCGGTTCCGTTGACCGTCACGACGTCGATTACTATCTTGTCGGACGGCAGCAGGGGCGGCACCCAGCCATTCGGTGTGACAACCGAGGAGAAAAGCGTTACGGCAGCAACCAGCGCATTGAGCATGGGATCCTTCCCAAAACTTCCACACGGCGGGGAACTGGGGGGATTCGATGTTAGCGGAGACGATCGTTTCCGGGCCGCCCGCCGATCGGACGAAAACGGTTCCGGCCACCCGGATATCGCGGTGACCGCGGAAAAGGGGTCGTCGAGAAGACCCGTCGCCGCCAGGTGGGGCGACGACGAGCCGCGAAGTCCTCGTCAGGATGGCCAAGGCCCTGACCAGGCATGGGTGGGACGGCCTTCTTCCGGGCAGGGAAGCAGGCCGTCACCCTGGAGACGATGTCAGGCGGTCGGGCAGGTCTTCCACGAGAAGTGATAGGTGGTCCTGAACCCGCCGTCGGTCGAGTCCATCGTGATGAAACTGGTGGTCTTCTTCGGATCCGAAGTTCCGGCCCCGACCCGCAGTTCCGTGTTCACGTTGAGATTGCGGTCCTCGCCGCACGGCTTGTAGATGATGACGCCGCCCTCGGCCTCGTCGCGGAACTGCCAGTTGTCCGACAGTGGACCGTTGACGGGGTGACTCACCTGCGCTGTCGGCGAATTTCCCTGGAAGTAGTAATTCGCCCGCTGCAGCGCCTTGGAGCCCGATTCGAGCGAGGCGAAACCGCGGTAGTCGGCGCTGGCGATACCGTAGGTGAATCCCTGCGGTACGTGGATATTGAGGTTGAGCTGGCAGTTCTTCCGGAAGTCGGTGGGCTTCGCGCCGACGCCGACCTGGGCGGTGTATTCACTGTAGGTCACCGTGAAAGCGCTGTTGTCCTTGGCGACGGCGACCGCGGACGAACCGGGCGGGCAGCCGGAACCATTGACGGTGATCACGTCGATGGTGACGCGGTCCGGCGGCGGTCCAGGAGGAGGCGCCAAGCTATTCGGTGTTATTATCGATGAGAAAAGCGATACGGCGGCAACCACTGCGGTGAGCATGGGGTCCTTCCCAAAACTTCCACACGGGGGGCGGGGAACTGGGCGGACTCATGTTAGCGAAACGATCATCATGGTGCCGCCCGCCGATCGGACGCAACCGTACTGGCAATCGGTTCATGAAATTGTCTTATGGGCCTGTAACCGTTTTCCGAGGTCGATGAAAACACCATCGGCCCGGAAAACACCATTCGGTTCGCACGATATGGAAATGTGTTCCCCGGAGTCGGTGTTGACGATTCCGGAGAGACAAACCGCGATCGGCTCGCGACCCCCGCCGCGAGCTCCCGGTTGCCACGTCCGACACGGTTCCGGCGCATGGCCTGTGTCACGCCTCACCGCGAACTCGACCGGTAGCGGCATCGATCAAGACAAAGGTGACTGGACGCACCCGAACGGCGACTCGGGACAGGACTAGCATCGCGGTACAAGTCGATGTCGCCTCAAGCTGGAGAACCGCAATGACCCAAGCCCCTGTCAACGTCACCGTCACCGGTGCGGCCGGCCAGATCGGCTACGCGCTGCTCTTCCGCATCGCGTCCGGTCAGCTGCTCGGCCCGGACACCCCGGTGAAGCTGCGGCTCCTGGAGATCCCGCAGGCGGTCAAGGCGGCTGAGGGCACCGCGATGGAGCTCGAAGACGGTGCGTTCTCGCTGCTGGCGGGCATCGACATCTTCGACGACCCGAAGCAGGCCTTCGAGGGCGCGAACGTCGCCCTGCTGGTCGGCGCCCGTCCCCGCGCCAAGGGCATGGAGCGCGGCGACCTGCTCGAGGCCAACGGTGGCATCTTCAAGCCGCAGGGTGAGGCCATCAACGCCGGCGCGGCGAGCGACATCAAGGTCCTCGTGGTCGGCAACCCCGCGAACACCAACGCTCTCATCGCGCAGGCGCACGCGCCCGACGTCCCGGCCGACCGCTTCACCGCGATGACCCGCCTCGACCACAACCGCGCCCTCGCGCAGCTGTCGAAGAAGCTGGGCGTACCGGTGACCGAGCTGAAGAAGGTCGCGATCTGGGGCAACCACTCCGCGACCCAGTACCCGTCGATCGCGCACGCCGAGGTGTCCGGCAAGGCCGCGACCGAGGTCATCACCGACCAGGAGTGGCTGACCGAGAACTTCATCCCGACCGTCGCCAAGCGCGGCGCGGCGATCATCGAGGCCCGTGGCCTGTCCTCCGCGGCGTCGGCCGCCTCCGCGGCGATCGACCACGTCCACACCTGGGTCAACGGCACCCCCGAGGGTGACTGGACCTCGGCGGCGGTCGTGTCCGACGGCTCCTACGGTGTCCCGGAGGGCCTGATCTCCTCGTTCCCGGTCACCGCCGCGAACGGCGAGTACAAGATCGTCCAGGGCCTGGAGATCGACGACTTCTCGCGCGCCCGCATCGACGCTTCGGTCAACGAGCTGGCCGAAGAGCGCGACGCGGTGAAGAAGCTCGGCCTCATCTGAGCCTGAACAACCCGCGAAAGGCGGCCGTGTCCCGAGGACACGGCCGCCTTTTCGTTCGTCAGGCGAAGAAGTCCCGCGCGGGCCGGGGCACCCACAACAGCGCGACCAGCACCACCTGGGCGAGGACGACGACCGGGATCACCGCGTGGAACATCGATGAAGACGTCCACGAGAACACGCTGAACACCACCGAAAGCAGCTGCGTGGCCGTGGTCAGCCGCCGCGTCCAGCGGCGCCCCGTCGCGAGCTTCCACGCCGGAACCACGCACAGCACCAGCAGGATCCCGTGGAACACGGCCCCGGACTCGATCGCGACCGCAGCCGAACGGTCGACCTCGGCCTGCCCGAAACCCGGGTACCGCGCCGCGATCTCCGCGCGCAACGCCGCCTCGTTCGCCCACATCACCAGCGGAATCACCAGATGGCTCACCGCCACCGCGAACAGCAACGCCCGGGACGACCGGACCGCACCCGGCACCGTGTTCATGTCACCTCACCCGCTGATCCGCGCCGATGATCGTGTCGAGGTTCGCACGAGTGATCTCCAGCTCGCCGATCGCCTCATCGATCCGGTTCCGCTGCTGCCGCAAAGCGTCGACGAGCTCCGGGCAATCCGGCGTCAGCCAGCCGTCCTCGTCGACGATGCACGGCAGGATCTCCAGGATCTGCGCGGTGTTCAACCCGGCCGCGAGCAGGATCCTGATCCGCCGCACCGCCGCCACGTCGGCCTCGCCGTACACGCGATAACCGCTCGGCCGCCGCTCCGGCGTCAGCAAACCTTGTGCCTCGTAGTACCGCAGCGCGCGTTCGCTGACGCCACTCCGCCGCGCGAGTTCCCCGATCCGCATCCGCCCCCCGGACTTGACTCTGACGTCAATGTCAAGGTTTAGCTTAGCCGCCATGACCTCCGTGACCGTCCTCGGACTCGGCCCCATGGGCCACGCTCTCGCCGCCGCTTTCATCACCGCCGGCCACCCCACCACCGTGTGGAATCGCACCCCCGGCAAGGAAAACGGGCTCGCCGCAGCCGTCGCCGCGACCGCCGACGAGGCGATCGCAGCCAGTCGTCTCGTAGTCGTCTGCGTCCGGGACTACGAGGTGGCCGAGTCCATTCTCGACACCGACGCGCTCAAAGGCCGCACTCTGGTCAACCTCAGCGGCGGCTCACCGCGGCAAGCCCGCGAGATGGCTTCCTGGGCGGCGGACCACGGAGTCGACTACCTCGACGGCGTGATCGTCGCGACCACCGAAGCCATCGGAGGGCCGGAAGCCACCCTGTTCTACAGCGGCCCGGCAGACGTCTACGAGAAGCACCGCGGCACACTGGCCGCGCTCGGCGAGAACGCGAACCACCTCGGCGAGGACCCCGGCCGCGCGGCCGCGTTCGACGCCTCCCTGCAGGACATGCTCTGGACCTCGATGAGCGGGGTGATCCACATGTTCGCGCTCGCCAAGGCGGAGAACATCGGCGCCGACGCCATCGCCGGACACGCCAAGGCGATGCTCGGCTTCTTCCCCGACATGATCGACCTGCTCGCCGCCCAGGTCACCGCGGACCACTACCCCGGCGACTACGGCACACTCGAGTCCACAGCGGCCACTATGGACCACATCCTCGAGGCGATCCGGGCGCGAAACCTCGACAACGGCGTTCTCACCGCGGCCCGAACCCAGGTGGGGCGAGCGATCGACGCCGGCCACGGATCCGAGGGATTCGGCAGGCTCGCCGCACTCTAGGGCCGGAACTGCCGCGCCGTGATCCCTGACCTCGTGAGTGGTAAGGACGGTTCTAACCGCCCTTACCACTCACGAGACCCACAACGGCGCGGCACCACCGAACGCTAAATTGACCGAGTGCAGCTGAACGCGCTCCTCACCGGCCAACCGTCAGAAGTCCTCACCCGGACCCTCGAGCTCTCCCAAGCCGAGCGGAAGGCCTTGCTCCCCGACCTCCTGGCCGCGTTCAAGGACAGCAGCGAGTTCATCGAGGTCGAGCCCAACACCTACGGCGCCCGAAACCCGCTCAAGGGACAGCAAGCCGCGACCGCCCTCTGGGCCATCCTCCCGGCGAGCGATCCCCTGCTGCGCAAACTCTGGATCGCCTCACCCACGATCCTCGAACGCGTCCTCCAAGACCGCTCACTCGCCGAACGCAAGACGATCGCCCTCCGCATGATCGGCCACCAAACCGCCTGGGAAGCGATCCGCCGCATGATCCTCGACGGCGACCTCGAACCCATCAAGACCGCCGACTACCACGCCGGCTGGTTCCGCTGGGCCGGACGCTTCCGCGGGCAGTCCTTGGCCGAACGCCTCCGCACCGAACCCGAAGCACTCACCGAACTCTGGGAACTGCTCGCGACCGAAGGCAACGGAGACGCCAGCTTCGCCGCCTTCGACAAATACGTCCGCGACGAGGACAAGTGGTCCACCGCACTGCTCGAAATGACCGGAACCGGCGAACTCGACCGAACCCGGCTCTTCGACCTCACCCTCGACATCCTCGCCCGCGACTTCGCCGCCTTCCGCGCCCAGTGGTACGCGGCGCTCCACGAGGCCTTCGAACCCACTCCCGACGAGCGCACGACAGCGCAGAGCCGCTACGCCCGGCTGTGCGGAAGCGGCCTCCCCCGCACCGTCTCCTTCGCCGTCAAGGCACTGTCCCTAGTGGACAAACAAGGCACGCTCGACGGCGAAGTCGCCCTCCGGCACCTCCCCGCGGCAGCGGCCGGACGCGGCGCCGCCACCGCCAAACTCGCACTCAAGCTCGCCGGCCGCATCGCCGACCGGCAACCCGAACTGACCGGCCTCGCCGACGAAGTCTTCGAAGCGGCGCTCACCCACGAAGCCTCCGACGTCCGCGCCCTCGCCACCGCCAGACTCGGCGTCACCCCGGACACACCGGCCGTCATCGAGACCGTCGAGTACCCGGAACCCCTGCGACCGCCCTGGCACCAGCGCGAGACGCTCACCATCCCGCTCCAAATCCCGGACACCCCGGCCGCGGTCGCGGAAGCCCTCTCCTCCCTCCTCGCCGACCCCGACCAGGCCGACCTTCTCCTGGCCGTCCTCGACGGCACCCACCGCGTCGCCGCCGAACTCAAGGACGCCCTCAAACCGCTGGTCAAACGCGCCACCAAGATCACGAACGAGAAATACAGCGCGGCTGTCCCCAAACTGCTCGCCACCCTCATCCTCGGCCTCAGCGGCCGCGACGTCGCCCACCCGCCCCAGGTCGACGGCTGGCGCCGACCACTCCACCACCGGGTCACCGCCCTGCTGGAGGGCACCGCCGTGCCCGTCTCCGCGGCCACCCACCAAGGCGGCTGGCTCGACCCGGTCGTCTTCGTCTCCCGCATGCTCGAACACCCCGAAGCACCCGAGGACGACGTCGCCGACGCACTGCTCCGGCTCGCCCCGGACACCCGGACCGAAGCACTCGCGCACGCCGACGCGCTCACCGGACCGCACGCCGACCACATCCGCTACGCCCTCGGCGGGCCTCCGATCTCCGAAACCGGTTGGACCGCTCTCGCCGCGGCCCGCGCACGACACCCGGAATCCGCAGACCCCGCCGCCGCCTTGGGCGGTGAACCCGGACCGCCGATGACCTGGTCGGCGAAGGTCGGCCCCAACGCATACGGCCTGAACTCACTGGACCTCGACGAAACCCCGGAAGCCGTCTCACCGAAGGCTCCCTGGCTAGGCGTGCTTTACGACGGCCCGGATCCCGAGTGGCTCGGCTTCACCGAATGCCACGAGGCGGTGTCCTCGCCGTACGACCGCGACTACTTGGAAGCCGCGGTCGCCGGGAACCTGTTCTTCAACGACGTCGAAGTCGGCTATCCCGTCGAGAAGGCCGTACTGCCCCCATTCCTCGACAGCCCGTCGATACCGGGATTCCCCGGCACGATGCTCATCGCCACCACGCTCGTGCTGAAACGCCCGACAGCCTCCCAGCTGGGCACGGACGCCGCGCTGACCCTGTTGGACCAGCGGATGCTCGGCCCTCGCGCGCTCGGCGAAGCACTGGGAGTGCTCGGTCCCCACCTCATTCCGACGAGGCTGGCACCCCGGCTCTCGATCATCGCGAACGAACACCCGATCGCCGTACTGTCCACTCTGGACACTTTGCTGCCCGCCTTGGAACCTTCCCACCGGGGCCTCTTCGCGCTGCTGGAACTCGCCGCGGACCTGGTGGAACGTGGAGCAGGCGCGATCAGCGCCGAAACGAAGGAATGGCTGGCGGGGTTCGAGGGCAGTTCGAAGGCAGCGAAGGCGGCATCACGCCTCAACCGCTGACATCCGGGCCGCCAGCACGTGTGAACACGGACCGCGATTCTCCTGGTGCTTGGCCCACCAGGCACAGGTGCACCCGGGCGGCGAGAGCCGCACACGCTGCACCGACCCGGCGCGAGCGATCTCGTAGCCGCCGTCCGGCAACGACCGGACGGCTCCGGCAGCAACGAGTTCACGGGCCTTCGCCAGCCGCCGGTTCTCCGGGCCACGCCCGCTCGGGAGCTCGCGCGAGAACCACGTGCCGTCGACGACGTCGTGACCGGCGCGGCCCGTGACGAGCTCCGTCGCTTCGAGGCCGGCCGCCAGCGAGTTCAGCCAGCCGCCCTCACCGGAGAAGCCGCGAGACGGTTCAGGGGACAGCGTCACGATCAGCCGCGCCCGCTCCAGCTCGAGCACCCAGCTCGCGACCTCACTGCCCGGCCGCGTGTAGACGGTCAGGCCTTGGGCGAACCGGATCAGCGGCTCGACGATCCGGAGCCGATGCAGCCCGGACGCCGGTATCGAGTCCTGGCCCGCTCGCGAGGTCAACCGGAGTCCACGGCCGGACGCCACCGCCCACGACTTCCCGACGGCGGTGGGCAGCCTCCGCAGAAAGGCGCGCGCTTCGAGCTTGTCCAGCTCCGCCTTCTTCACCGCGCCCGCCGTTACAGCGGCGACCTCGGCGAAGCCCGCCACCCAGCGATCCGGCAGTGGCACGAGCGACTCGTCGTTCTGCCCGTCGAGAGTGCGGAGGTGGATTCCGTCCCCACGAACGGTCAGGTGCAACGGATCTTGCGCCACCACCCCGGCCAGCACCGTCCTCGTCGCCTCGGACAGGTCCACATTGGTACATCCCTCACCGAGCTCGCCCGCTTCCAGCACATCGAGCCTGGCGTAGACGCCACAGCACGGCGAAAACGCCTCCGCGCGCAGCGTCGTCCGGTCCGCGGTGAACACCGGATCGGACTCGGCGATGAGCCGGTTCACCATCGACGGTGGCATCCAGAACCGCGTGCGCGCGACTTTCCCCAGGACCAGCAGAGCTTGCGCCGCCTGCGCCCCGGGTTCGACGAAACCGTCGAAAAGCACTGGTACCCGGACGTCTTCTTCAACCGGCTCCAGCAAGATCTCGGTGATCACCGGGCCACCCTAGCCAGAGGCCCTGACACTCTTTGCGGGTTTTGACCGGTCCCGTTTGAAATTGATCTTGTTCTTTGCCGAGATGTATAGGGCGTTATACACTTTAAGTCAACGGCAGACCCCGGGATTGCCGTCCGAGGTCTGCCGCCGCCCTCCCCCCGGCCTTTGGGTCTACCGGGCCGATCTCCGCCCGGCGAACGGGTCCGACTCCCCTGCCACAAAGAAGGCATCATGCGACAGCTCCGGAGCCAGGCCGCGATGCCCGGTCGCGACCCCTCCCCCAAACGAAGCGCGCTCGTCCCGACGGGAAACCCGCCCGGCCCCGAAGCCGATTGCCAGCCCCAGTGGCAACAACGCGAGTTCGGCGATCTGTATCCAGTTGGCGAACATCGGACTCCCTCTGCTCGGCTTGCCCCTCACCCGATCACCTCATGCTATTCGCAGACTATTCGCACTTGAAGCGGCTATCCGTGTACTATTCGCGATCTAGTGCTATCTGGGGGTAGCATGATCATGCTTCGAGCGACAGCTCCGCCCGCCTCGACCCTGCGAAAGAAGCTCATGCCCACGTCGTCGCCCCACCCTGGTTCCGACCGCGCCCGGCTCGCCACGAAGCTTCGCGAGATCCGGGCCACCACCGGACTGTCCGGCAACCAATTCGCCAAGACCTTGGGCTGGCCCCAATCGCGGGTGTCCAAGATAGAGACCGCGGCGCAATTCCCGACCGGCGAAGACGTCACGAGATGGCTCGCCGCTGCCGACGCCGTCACCGAGGAAGACGTCGTCACCGAGCTACTCAAGCGTGCCCGCGTGGAATCAGTATCGTTTCGCCAAGAGTTCCGGAAGTCCGGCGGGGCCACCGCACGACAACGATCGGTCCGCGAGCTGGAGCGGCAGGCCTCCCGCGTCGCCACGTTTCAGCCGGCATTGCTTCCTGGCCTCGTGCAGACGCCGGGTTTCATGCGTGAGCTGCTCGCACTCCCCTCTGGCCCCGCGAGCACCGGCGGCGCCTCCGACGCCGATGTCGAGCACATGGTGGCCGTCCGGATAGAACGACAGTCTCAGCTGTACGAGCCGGGCAGAGCCATGCCGATAGTCATCGGCGAGGCCGCTTTGTGGATCCGGATAGGCGATCTCGAGACGCAACTCGGCCAGCTGGACAGACTTCGCTCGCTCGTCGGCCTACGCACGGTCGACCTGCGGATCATGCCCTTCAGCACCGCCATGCCGATCGCGCCGCTACACGGCTTCAGAATCCACGATTCCGACCTCGTCATCGTGGAGATGTTCGCCAGCGAGCACCTGATCATGGATCCGGGCGAGATCGCCGTATACGAGCACATGTTCAGCCAGCTGCAAGCCGAAGCCGTGGCCGGCGACGAAGCGGCCCAGCTGATCCAGAGTGTGACCAGGCGTCTGAGCGACGAGTCCTGATCACACCGCGGTCCGACACGTTCGACACTCCGCGTGCGGCTCTTCCAAGCTGGTGATGAAACTGTGGTCCATGGTGGCGAGACTGAAACCGTACTGACTGTTCAGCGCGAGCTTCGGCGCGTTCGTGATCAAGCGCATCACCGCGTGCGCGACCAGGTTGCCCGCGACACCGGCCGTCACCGCGTTGGCCGCGTGCGCCGGGAGGGTCGCCGCGGGTCTCCACGTCGCCAGCGGCGGCCGCTGGGCGTCGCGATCCTGCTCGGCGAGACGAGCGCACTCGTAGCACGGTCCCGCCCCGGGACGGTAGATGCCCAGATTGACCTGCGGGCCGTGATATCCCCCGTAAACCCAGGGCGTTCCGGTCGACGCGCACGCTTGATTCGTCCACGTCCGGAGTTCCGGAGGATGGTCGGCGGTCATGATCAAGACGTCACAATCGGCGGCAAGTCTCCGCAGCGACGCGACGCTCTCGATCCGCGTCGGCTCCCCCGTGACTTTGACGTCCGAATTGGCCGCACGCAGCCTGTCCACGGCCACGTCCACCTTCAGCAGGCCGAGATGCTGCTCGGTATAGAGAATCTGCCTGCTGAGGTTCGAGAGCTCGACCACGTCCGGTTCGACGCAGTGCAACCGCCCCACCCCTGACATGACCAGGCCCAGGGCGGCCGTGCACCCGACGCCACCCACGCCGACCAGCACCACCCGCGCCCGGGCCAGGGAAACCTGGAAGTCCCAGCTCGAACTTCTTCGCGTCAGATCGATCCACCGGTAGAGCGACCGGCCTCTCGAGTGACGCTCGAGTTGTCGCGCGGTCAACGCGATACACGCCGGCTCGTCGGCGTCTTCGACGTAGCCGCGTTCGATCAACGTCTCGATGGCGGCAGTGGCCTTTTCAGGACAGGAAGCCGGGATTCGATCAGCCAGGTCGGCGACGACCTGGCTGATCGTTCGCGTTCCGTCGAGAAGGTCCAGCAACGCCCACACGACACCATCGGTGTCTCTCAGTTCGGCGGCTATGCCGAAGACTTCCCCGCCGATCCGGATCCAGCCGTCGCCGAAGCGGACCGGTCGATGCTCGTCTTTGATACGTGGACGCACCGGAACCCCTCCTCGGTCAACCGTTGTCTCCGCTGTAAACGTGGCGAATCGCGTCAGCACGCTCCACCATCACGATCTCGATCATCACCAACCACCCCCTCTCCCCCGACAGAGCCGCGTCTCCCGCCGACCCACCTACCGGCGGTTCCACCTCCACAATGTAAACTCAGCATTTGTAGATACCCCAAATGTAGAACTCTACATTGTGGTCGTCTATAGTCGTTTCTAGACTAAGCGGGTGATCCTGGGGGTCACCCTCCGTGATGAAGCTGGGGAGGTGGTGACTTCGTGGGCACGCTGAACCCCACGGCGGTCAAGCGCTGGATCGCGCTCGAGATGAAGCGCCTCCGGGAAGCCGCCGGCTACGACAGAGCGGCTGCGGCCGAGCGCATCGGCAAGGCCACGACGGTCATCGCGCACATCGAGACCTCGCGGAACCTGCCGGCGCCTGCCGACCTCGAAATTCTGCTCGATTTTTACGGAGTACCAGAACGGGCATCGTTCTTCCGCGACCTGACAAGGCGGGCGAAACGCGGCCGGGACTGGTGGATCAAGTTCGATCAGGGGGTGTACGAATGGTTCAACCTGTACCTGGGCCTGGAGACCGGCGCCGCCCGGATCAGCACGGTTGACCTGGTCGTACTGCCCGGACTGTTCCAGACTCGCGATTACGCCCACGCGGTCATCCGAGAGGGTCGCCGATGGAACAGTGAGGCCGAACTCGCCACCATGGTCGAACTGCGGATGGCGCGACAGGAGATAGTGAATCGCCCCGAAGACGCGCCGCATATCTGGTCGATATTGGACGAGAGTGTCCTGCATCGCCAGACAGGTGGCCCGAAAGTCATGCGCGACCAGTTGCAACACTTGATGGATTTGTCCGAACGACCGAATATCGACGTCCAGATCCTCCCCTTCGCCGCAGGGGCCCATGGCGCCTCGGACGGCATGTTCGTGCTCTTGGACTACCCTCCTGAATTTGGCGGGGATCCCGGAACTGTTTATGTCGAGAATCGACGTGAAGGTCTCTATTACGAGGACAGGGAAGACCTGATTCGATTTCGGAAAACGTTCGAACGCCTCCAGGCACAAGCGGAAAACCCTGGGCGGACACGGGATTTCATCCAAAAATTGGCAAGGGAAGTCAATGATCAATGATACGTCTCGACCCACTCTCGTCGGCCTGACCGGCTGGTGGAAGTCGAGCTACAGTGCCGGCACGTCCGGCTGCGTCGAGGTCAACAACACCGTCCCCGGATTTGTGGGCGTGCGAGACTCGAAACTCGGCGAGCAGAGCCCGATCCTCGTATTCGAACGACATGAAATGCGAGCGTTCGTACTTGGCGCCAAGAGCGGCGAATTCGATAACCTGCTCGCCTGACCCCAAGGTGGTCCGCTCCGGCCGGAGCGGACCACCTTTCTTTGCGGGGTACGGCAAAGATGGTGTGGCGCTCACGATCCACCGGGTCGTCCGATCCGCCACTTCCCGTCACTGGAAACCACGCGACTCGCCACCGACCATGGACCGAAGGCGTCCTTCGCCACGTCAGACGAAGCGAAGGGCACCATCACCCCACAGCCACACTCCCACACATCACTCCGGCCGTCTCGACTGGATCGGCCGCGCGGAACAGCGTCAAGACTGTGCCTGACGTTGGCGATACGCACGTTGCTGACAAGCCCTCGAGCAGTAGTCCCGCGGCCTGCCTCGCACTCCCCCGTCCAGAGGCTTGCCGCACATGACGCACTCCCCTCCCCTGGTTTCGTCACGCGTTACCTCACTCGCCCTGCCTTCGACCAGCGCTTGGACACCGTCGAGAGTGCTGCGCAGCCCGAACTCGAAGGGGTCGAGCGGGGTATCCATCCCCCCGCTCTTCCACAGCCGCTCCAAGGCCGGGTAGCCGTTGAGGCGCTCGAACAAGGACTCGCGCTCGCTCCACCAGCGCTCATGGGACACACCCGTGCGCCGCTGGAGCTCCACGGTATCCGCTGCCTGACGAGCGACGGACTCGACGAATCCGCCCACCAGGTTCACCACCGCGATCACCTCCGCGGGCGCCAGACCACTGCGTGACGCGACGTCGAGGGCGTGGTCGTAGCCGGCCATGATGTTCGGACCGGGCAGCCGCCTGGTCCCGGCGCTGTGGACCAGCCACGGGTGCCGCTGGTGGATCCCCCATGCTCGCCGCGACCAGCGTTCGAGACCCTCCCGCCAGCCGAGACCCTCCGAAGGCTCCATCGGGAACTCGCCGTACACGGCGTCCCGCATGAGTTCCACCAGTTCCGCCTTGCCGGGAACGTACCGGTAGAGCGACATCGTGGTGGTACCGAACCGTTCCGCGACCTTGCGCATCGACAGCGCGGCAAGCCCTTCGGCGTCCGCGACCTCGACCGCCGCCGTGACGATCCGGCCGAGGCTCAACCCCGGCCGATCCGGCTCGGGCGCTCCCCACAGCAGCTCGATCGCGCGCTCCGGATCCGGCTGCGCGTCGTCTTTCGCCACCACTACTCCCTTGACGCTCGGCGCTCTCGCGTGTTTAGCTGATAAACCTCAGTATATCCCATAAACAACTCCCAGGAGCGCTTCAGCATGCCTGAAATCAGGTTGTACGTGTCCCCCGACGGCCAGGACGACTGGCCTGGCACCGTCGACCAGCCCTTCGCCACACCGGGAGCGGCACAAGAGGCCGTCCGCGCCGCCACCGCCGGGATGACCGGGGACATCGTCGTCGCCTTCACCGCCGGTGTCCATCACCTGCGAGAACCCCTGGTCTTCGACGACGAGCTGGCGGATTCCGGCACGAACGGCTACCGCGTGATCTACCAGGCGGACGACTACGGGACGCCCGCCCAGGCGAAGGTCGAACTGAGCGGCGGCCGCGAGATCTCCGGCTGGTCGACAGGTGACGACGGCGTCTGGACGGCGCCGGTCGGCGAACTGGCGCCACGACGGCTCACCGTGGACGGCCAGCCCGCGGCGCGAGCGGCCCGCGCGACCGGATTGCCGGGAACCGTGACGAAAACTGCTACTGGTTACGTCACGGACAGCGTCGAACCCCAGTCCTGGCCGGACCCCTCCGGGCTGGAGTTCGTCTACCCCGGCGTCTATCCGTGGTCCGAAGCCCGGCTCGCGGTCGCATCGGTTTCCGGCGATGCCACGTCGACCACCATCACCATGGCCCAGCCCGCCTTCGACAACGCCAAGTCCCTCTACGACTCGAAGTGGTACGCAGCAGGCGGGGACGGGACCTGGGACGGTCTCGCAGCCCCTTCCGTACTCGAGAACAACGTGGCGTTCCTGACCGAGCCGGGCACCTTCGCCGTCAGCCGCACCGAGCAGGGCGAACACGTCCTGCATTACCGCCCGCGCCCCGGCGAGGAGGTCGGCGAGACCACCGTCCTCGCGCCGGTGCTCGAAACGCTTGTCAGCGGGAAGGGTGTGCACGACCTCGTGCTCCGCGGCTTCACTCTCGCCGACGCGGCCTGGTCAGGCCCCGCGCGCACCGGGGGCTACCTGCACTATCACGGGAACTCCCGTTACGAGCAGGGTGACTTCCGGAAGATCGACATGGGCGCGGACGTCGGCTACGTCCATGTTCCGGCCAGTCCGGTTCAGCTGCCCGCCAACGTCAGCCTCGCGTCGGTCAGGCGAGTCACGTTGGAAGGCAACCACCTCACCCGGCTCGGCGCGGGTGGGCTGCTCGTCGAAGACAGCACCGACGTCGAGATCCAGGGATGTGTCTTCGACGAGATCTCGGGCAGCGGGATCGCCGTCCACGAGAGCACCCGGGTCTCGCTCGAGGACAACCTCGTCCACCACATCGGCACCGAGTACCGCGGCTCGTCCGCCGTCATCGTGGTCGAGTCCGAAGAGACGACCGTGGCGCACAACGAGATCCACGACGTCCCGCACAACGGCATCGTGATCACCGGCGGCGAACGGGCCAAGGGCACCCAGGTGATCGCGAACCTCGTCGAACGCAGCATGGGGAAGCTGATGGACGGCGGCGGGATCTACCTCTCCGCGCCGCAGGGGTCCTCGTTCGCCGGCGGCGCGGTGGTCCGCGGCAACGTGATCCACGACGTTCTCACCTCGTTCAACTTCGGGCTCTACACCGACTACGGCGCCGCGTGGATCACCGTCGTCGGCAATATCGTCCACGGTGCCGACACGCCGATCGTGCTCCAGGTCGGCCCGCCGCTGGAGAACGTCGCCTTCCTCGGCAACTTCTGGGACGTCCAGCCGGACGGTGAAGCACCCGAGACGGTGACGATGGCCGGGAACACCTTGCTCTCCAAGGAGAACTTCGACAAGGAAGTCCAGGCCGATCCGGCGGGCGCCGACATCCTCGCGCGGGCGGGCCGCCGGGGTCTGGAACGATGATCACCGCTCCTGCCGGGCGCTCGCCCGGCAGGAGCCGTTCCGCCCACGATCCACGAGGAGACCGCTCGCCCATGCCGACCCAGTCCACGGACTCCCCCGGGACACGCCATCGCCTCGCGAGGATCGCGACCGAGGTGCTCGCCCCCTGGGTCTGGGTGCTCGGCCTGCCGCTGATCGTCGCTTGGAAGGTGACCGGCTACCACCTCGGCGAGACGGTGCTGTGGGGACTCATCGTCGGCGTCACCGGCTCACTGATCCCGATGGCCGTGATCGTGCGAGGCGCGCGGAAGGGCAAGTGGGACAGCCACCATGTGACCGATCGGGCCGGACGGCTCGTCCCGTTCGCGGTCTGCATCGGCTCGCTGACCGCCGGATTCGTCATCCTGATCGCCGGCGGCGCTCCGCACGAGATGATCGCACTCGCGGCCGCCGAGCTCGTCTGCCTGGTCGCCGCGCTGGCGATCACCTTCGGCTTCAAGTTCAAGATCTCCATGCACGCGATGGTGGCGGCGGGCGCGGCCGTCATGCTGATCCGGGTCTACGGCCCCTGGCTCGCCCTGGTCTTCCTCGGCGTCGGCTGGGTCTGCTGGTCCCGCGTCGAACTCGGCGACCACACGAAGGCCGAGGTCACGGCAGGGACGATCGCCGGTGTCGTCCTCGGCGGCGGTGTTTATCTGGTTCTTGAAGCTTTTTTGGCCTGAGCGACGCCGTATAGGCCGTTATACATCTCTCAGGCGCCGGATGCCTTCGGTGAGTTCGGCGAGGTCGGCCGTCGCGGCGAAGCCCAGGCGCAGGAACGGCCCGGACGGCTCGGTGGCGAAGAACCGCTCCCCTGCCCCGACGACGACTCCCCGCTCTCTCGCGGCGCGGGCGAGGGCGTTCGCGTCACTCCCCGCCGGTAGCCGCACCCACAGGTGCAGCCCACCCGAGGGAAGGCGTGCGACAGTCCACTCAGGACACTCCCCCGCCAGCGCCGCGGCCGCTTTCACGCACCGTTCCCGCAATTCGGCGCCCAGTTTCCGCACGTGACGTTCCCAGGACGGCGCGCTGAGGAGTTCGAGTGCCGCTTCCTGCAGCGGACGGGAGACGAAGAAGTCGTCGACCCGCCGGATCGCCTTCATCCGGTCGAGCACCGGTCCTCGCGCGATGAGCGCCCCGATCCGCAGGCTCGGCGCCGCCGCTTTCGTCACCGACGTCAGGTGGACGACCGTGCCGTCGCGGTCGTCGGCGATCAGCGGACGCGGTGCCGTGGATTCGTGCGACAGGTAGCGGGCGAAGTCGTCTTCGAGCACGAACGCACCCGCCGCCCGCGCCACCTCCAGCACCTGAGCGCGACGTTCGGCGGCCAGCACGGTCCCGGTCGGATTGTGGAAGGTGGGCTGACAGTAGAAGAGCCGGGCGCCGGTCATCGCGAACGCCTCGGCGAGCAGATCCGGACGGACACCGTCCTCGTCGATCGGGACCGGTACCGGGCGGAGTCCCGCCGCTCGCGCCGCGGCGAGCGCTCCCGGATAGGTCGGCGACTCGACCAGCACAGGACTTCCCGGAGCGGCGATGGCCCGGAACGCCATCGACAGCCCGCTCTGTCCGCCGGACGTGATCAGGACATCGTCCGGCGACGCGCCGGCCGGCCCCGCGAACACCGACCTCAGCGCGGCCAGCCCGGTGGCGGGTGCGCGATCCCAGGCGTCCGGACGGCGGCCTGCCCGCGCGAGCGCCGCGCTCAAGAACCGGGCCGCCTGCAGTGACCGGTGCGGATAGCCGCCGTCGAGCAGGATCGCGCCGTCCGGCGGCGGCCCCAGGGTGCCGGTGAGGGACCGGGTGTCGACGCTGCGATCGGTCAGCGCGACGGTCTGCCACGCCGTGTCGAGCGACTCCCCCGCCGTCCTCGGCTTTGTCGCCACGTACGTCCCACTGCCGGGGCGGGTCACGACAGCACCTTCCGCGGCCAGCAGGGCGATCGCGCGCGAGACCGTCACCGGGCCGACCCGATAGCGCTCGATCAGCTCCCGGCTACTGGGCAGCCGGTCCCCCGGCGCCGCCGCGCGGACCAAGGAACGCAGCTGGGTCACGAGCGCAGAAGTGCTACTATCCGACATGAAAGAACATGATAGTGCTACTGGAAACCGTGCGGAATCACTACTGGACATTCCAGCGCTGCGAGCCGATACCCCCGGTAGCGAGAAGGTCGTCCACTTCAACAACGCGGGCTGTGGTCTCGTGGCGAAGCCGGTGCTGGCCGCGATGCTCGACCACCTGAATCTCGAAGCCGAGATCGGCGGCTACGAGGCCGCCGCCGTACGGGCCGACGAGGTCGCAGGGTTCTACCGTGAGATCGCCGCGTTGATCAACGCGCGGCCGCGCAACATCGCCTTCGCGGCCAGTGCCACTCACGCCTATTCCACAGCGCTGTCCTCGATCCGGTTCGAAACCGGCGACGTCGTCCTCACCACCCGCAACGACTTCATCTCCAACCAGATCGCGTTCCTGTCACTGCGAAAGCGGTTCGGTGTCCAGGTCGTGCACGCCCCGGACACGCCGGAAGGCGGTGTCGACGTCGAGGCCATGGCGGCGCTCATGCGCAGCAGGAAGCCGAAACTGGTGGCGGCCACGCATATCCCGACCAATTCGGGACTGGTCCAGCCGGTCGCCGAGATCGGGCGGCACTGCCGGGAACTCGGTCTGCTGTACCTGGTCGACGCCTGCCAGTCGATCGGTCAGTACCCCGTCGACGTCGAGGAGATCGGCGCCGATCTCCTCACCTCGACGTGCCGCAAGTTCCTGCGCGGTCCCCGCGGCTCCGGCTTCCTGTTCGTTTCCGATCGCTTCCTCGCGGACGGCCACGAGCCGCTGTTCATCGACATGCACGGCGCCCGCTGGTCCGCGCCGAGGAAGTACGAGCCCGCCGAGTCTGCCGTCCGGTTCGAAGAATGGGAATTCCCGTACGCCACGGTGCTCGGCTGTGCGCGAGCGGCGCGCTACGCCCGCGAGGTCGGCCTGGAGGCGATCTCACGGCGGACGCCCGCGCTCGCGTCGAGACTGCGTGACGGGCTCGCCGCCCTTCCCGGCGTCGAGGTGCTCGACCGGGGCCGGAAACTGGGTGCGCTGGTGACGTTCTCGATCAAAGGCTGGGAAGCCGTCCCGTTCAAGGAGGCGATGGACGCCCGGCGGATCAACTCGGCGCTCAGCTACCGGGAGTTCGCCCAGTTCGACTTCGGCGACAAGAACGTCGACTGGTGCCTGCGGCTGAGCCCGCATTACTACAACACCGAACAAGAGGTGGACGACGTGACCGCGGCCGTCGCCGAACTCGCCGCCTGATCGCGGCTTCCCTGCCCGGGCACTGGGGGTGCACGGGCAGGGAAGCCGTCAGAGCGTCAGGCGCCGGCGAGACCGCGGCGCTGCAGCAGTGGCTCGATCTCCGGGTCACGGCCGCGGAACGCGCGGAAGGCGTCCATCGGGTCGATGCTGCCACCGCGACCGAGCAGCTCGCGGCGGAAGTGGTCGCCGTTCTCCCTGGTGAGCCCGCCGTTCTCGCGGAACCACTGGACGGTGTCGGCGTCGAGGACCTCGCTCCAGATGTAGGAGTAGTACCCGGCGCTGTAGCCGCCGCTGAAAACGTGCGCGAAGTAGGTGGTGCGGTACCGCGGCGGCACGGCTTCCAGCGCGACTCCGGCCTTGGTCAACGCCTCGGCCTCGAACCGCTGGACGTCTTCGACGTGGTCCTCGGTGCCGAGCGCGTGCCACGCCTGGTCCAGAAGGGCCGCGGCGAGGTACTCGGTCGTGGAGAAGCCTTCGCCGTACTGCTGCGACGCCAGGAGCTTGTCGATCTGCTCCTGCGGAAGCGGCTCGCCGGTCACGTGGTGCTTGGCGTAGTTGGCCAGGACCTCGGGCCAGAGCATCCACATCTCGTTGACCTGTGAGGGGTACTCGACGAAGTCACGCGGAACGCTGGTGCCGGAGAACGTCGGGTACTGCACGTCCGACAGCAACGAGTGGAGCGCGTGCCCGAACTCGTGGAACGCGGTGACGACCTCGTCGAAGGTCAGCAGGGTCGGCTCCCCCGCCGGAGGCTTGGCGACGTTGAGCACGTTCACCACGACCGTATTGGTGCCCAGCACTGTCGTCTGGTCGACGAAGTTGTTCATCCAGGCGCCGCCGCGCTTCGAGTCGCGGGCGTAGTAGTCCAGCAGGAACAGGCCGAGTGCCGTGCCGTCGGCGTCGAAGACCTCGAAGGTCCGGACCTCGGGGTGGTACTTCGGCAGGTCCTCCCGCTCGGTGAAGCTCAAGCCGTACAGCTTGGAGGCGGCGAAGAAGACCCCGTCGGTCAGCACCCGGTTCAGCTCGAAGTACGGGCGGAGCGCCGCGGTGTCGACCTCGAACCGGTCCTTGCGGACGCGCTCGGCGTAGAACGCCCAGTCCCACGGCCGCAGGACGGCGCCGGGGATGTCGGCTTCGAGGTACCGCTGCAGTTCTTCGGCCTCCGCCTTGGCGTTGGCCACCGCGACCGGCGCGAGGCGTTCCAACAGCCCGGCAGCGGCGGCGGCCGTCTTCGCGGTCTCGTCTTCGATGACGTACGAGGCGTGGTCGGGGAAGCCGAGCACGGCGGCCCGCTCGGCGCGCAACCGGACCAGCTGGGCGACGATCTCGTTGTTGTCGAACTCGTTGCCCCGGTTGCCCCGCGACACCGACGCGGTGAAGATCCGCTCGCGCAGCGCGCGGTCCTCCAGCGTGGCCAGCGCCGCCTGCGCTGTCGGCAGGGTCAGCTTGAGGACGTACTTGCCCTCCTCCCCCGCGGTCTCGGCGGCCGTCGCGATCTCGTCCCCACCCAACCCTGCGAGTTCCGCGACGTCTTCGACGACGACGGCGAGTTCGTTGGTGTCCTTCAGCAGGTTCTGCTGGAACCTGGTCGACAGGGTCGAAAGCTGCTCGTTCAGCTCGCGCAGGCGCTTCTGGTCGGCTTCGGGAAGCCCCGCGCCGGCCCGGCGGACGTCGGTGTGGTGACGCTCGAGCAGACGGAGCGACTCGGTGTCGAGGCCGAGTTCGTCCTTGCGCTCGAACAGCGTGTTGATCCGGGCGAACAACGCCGGGTTCAGGTTGACGGCATCGGCGTGCGCGGCCAGTCGCGGCGCCATTTCGGCCTGCACTCGCTGGATCTCGTCGTTCGCGTTCGATCCGGAGAGGTTGTAGAACACGCTGGAGACGCGGGACAGCAACCTGCCGGACTTCTCCAGCGCGGCGATGGTGTTCTCGAACGTGGGCGGCTCGGCGGAACCGGCGATCGCGTCGATTTCCGCGGCGTGCTCGGCCAGGCCCGCTTCGAAGGCCGGCAGGAAGTGTTCGTCGGCGATTCGGTCGAACGGCGGAAGGGCGTAGGGCAGCTCACTCGGCGCGGCGAACGGGTTGTCCTGCGAAATCATCGGTGTTGCTCCCGGGTCGTCGAATCTGCTGTTCAGGCCACCTTACGGGCAGTCAGGGGCCGGTGGATGCCGTCCGTGGCGTGACGCCGCCGACGGCGACGGTCACGCTCCGGTGGTACCGCCCACCACCGCGTCGGAGCTCTGCTTTCCCTTGCCGCGCTTGGCTTTGGCCTTCGGTGCCGGTGGGGCGATCCCGGCCAGGTCACCGCCGTTGTCGTTGACGCGCAACACGAACGGACGAGTCTCGGTGTAGCGGACCACCGAAACCGACGCCGGGTCGACCACGATCCGCTGGAACGCGTCGAGATGCTGGCCGAGCGCGTCGGCGAGGATCGACTTGATCACGTCGCCGTGGCTGCACAGGAGCCAGACCGCGTTCTCACCGTGTTTCGCGGTGATCCGGGCGTCGTGCGCGCGAACGGCCGCGACCGAACGCGCCTGCATCTCGGCCAGTCCCTCCCCGCCGGGGAAGACCGCGGCCGAAGGGTGCGCCTGCACGACCCGCCACAAGGGTTCCTTGAACAGATCCTTGAGCGCGCGACCGGTCCATTCGCCGTAGTCCACTTCGGACAAACCGGGCTCTTTGACCTTGTCCAGACCGCGTGCCTCGGACAGCTTCGCGACCGTCTGGCGGCAGCGGAGCATCGGCGAGACCACCAGCTCGGCGAGAGGAACCGGCGCCAGGCGCTCGACGAGCGCCGCCGCCTGTGCCCGGCCGGTGTCGTCCAGCCCGACCTTGGGCGTGCGCCCGGCCAGGACACCCGAGCCGTTCGCCGTGGACTTGCCATGGCGCAGAAGGATCACAGTACTCACGTGGCCCACCCTACGTGTCCGTGCTTTGCCGCTCCCGCGTTTCGTCCTCTGGATGCGGAGGTTTACAGGTGCGGGCCCGCGCCGGGGTCGAGGACGCCGGTGA
This sequence comes from Amycolatopsis sp. lyj-84, assembly GCF_046549075.1. NCBI lineage: Bacteria > Bacillati > Actinomycetota > Actinomycetes > Pseudonocardiales > Pseudonocardiaceae > Amycolatopsis > Amycolatopsis sp. lyj-84. The sequence continues at coordinate 204,758 of NZ_JAJPWO010000005.1, read as the reverse complement.
AGATCAGCACGAAAAGCAGGACACCGAGCACGAGCCGGTAGATCACGAACGGCACGAAGCTCTTGGTCTTGATGTAGGACATCAGCCAGGCGATCACGGCGTAGCCGACGCCGAACGCGACCAGCGTCGCCAGGATCGTCGGCCCCCACTGGGCCGGGGCGCCGTCCTTGCCGATGTCGGTCAGCTTGTACAGGCCCGAGCCGAACACCGCCGGCAGCGCCAGCAGGAAGGAGTACTCCGCCGCCTCCGCGCGGGTGTAGCCGAGCAGCAGCCCGGCGCTGGTGGTGCCGCCGGAGCGAGAGACGCCCGGGATCAGCGCCAGCGCCTGCGCGAACCCGAAGCCGAGGCCGTGCGGCACGGTCAGGTGGTCCAGCGTCCGCTCCTGCCGCCCGATCCGGTCGGCCAGCAGGAGGATGAGGCCGAACACGATCAGCGTGGTCGCGGTGATCCGCAGATCACGGAAGGTCTCGTCGATCGCGTCCTGCAGCAGCAGGCCCAGCACCACGATCGGCAGCGAACCGATGATGATCAGCCAGCCGAGCCGCGCGTCCGGGTCTTGCCGCCAGTCCTTCTTGTAGATCGAGAAGAACCAGGCGCGGAGGATCTTCCCGATCTTGCTCGAGAAGTACAGGATGACGGCGAGTTCGGTGCCGATCTGGGTCACCGCGGTGAAGGCGGCGCCCGGGTCGTCCCAGCCGGCGAGCGCCGCGGTGATCCGCAGGTGCGCGCTGGAGGAGATCGGCAGGAACTCCGTGAGGCCCTGGACGAGCCCCAGGACCAGTGCTTCGAACCATCCCATCAGGCGACACCGGCCAGTTCGATCGCCTCGGCCGCGACTTCGAGAGCGTGTGCGGAACTCTCGGGGTCCGGCATGGAGGGCGCGACGGTCAGCGTCGTGACCCCCGCCCCGGCGAAGGCCTGCATCCGTTCGGCGATCCGCTCCTTGGGGCCCAGCAGCGATGTCGCGTCGATGAACTCCAGCGGGACGGCCGCCATCGCGCCTTCGTAGTCCTTCCCCAGGTACTTCTGCTGGACGTCGGCGGCTTCGCGCTCGAAGCCCATCCGGCAGGCGAGCTGGTTGTAGAAGTTCTTGTCCCGGCTGCCCATCCCGCCGAGGTACAGCGCCGCGTACCCGCGGACCGCGTCGGCGCAGGCCTTCCAGTCGTCACCGACCACGAGCGGGACGGTGGGGACGACGTCGAAACCGTCGAGGGACCGCTCGGCCTTCTCCGCGCCCGCCTGAATCAGCTTCAGCTGCTCTCCGGCATGCTCGGGCGAGAAGAACACGGGCAGCCAGCCGTTCGCGATCTCGCCGGTCAGTTCGAGGTTCTTCGGGCCGATGGCGGCCAGATACACGGGGATCTCTTCGCGTTCGGGGTGCACGGTCAGCGTCAGCGCCTTGCCGGGCCCGCCGGGCAGAGGGAGTTCGAAGTGCTCGCCTTCGTACTTCAGCCGCTCACGGGACAGCGCCTTGCGGACGATCTCGACGTACTCGCGCGTCCGGCCGAGGGGTGACGCGAACTTCACGCCGTGCCAGCCTTCGGAGACCTGCGGACCGGACACACCGAGGCCGAGGCGGAACCGCCCGCCCGACAGCGTGTCCAGGGTCGCGGCGGTCATCGCGGTCATCGCGGGCGTCCGCGCCGGGATCTGCAGCACCGCGCTGCCCACGTCGATCCGTGAGGTCTGCGCCGCCACCCACGCCAGCACCGTCGGCGCGTCCGAGCCGTACGCCTCCGCGGCCCAGACGACCGCGTAGTCCAGTTCGTCCGCCTTCTTCGCCAATGCCAGGTTGGCCGCGTCGTTGCCCGCGCCCCAATAGCCCAAGTTCAGTCCGAGTCGCACGGCGTGAATGTATCCATCGGAGTGTCACTCCTCCGTTCAGGGTGTTGACACCGCGGTGACCCGGCCGGTGGTACTCGATCACGACACGCTCACCTGCTCCGCGTCCCGCACCGGCCTTCCGGCTAGGCTCGCCCGTCGTGGAAAAGCGACAGCTCGGCCGGTCGGGACTGCGGGTCTCGCGGATGGCCCTCGGGACCATGACGTGGGGTGGCGACACCGACTCGGAGGAGGCGGCCAGCCAGCTGGTCGCGTTCGTCGACGCCGGGGGCACCCTGGTCGACACCGCCGACATCTACAGCGAGGGTGAGAGCGAACGCGTTCTCGGCGCGCTGCTCGGCGACCTCGTCCCCCGTGACGACATCGTGCTCGCCACCAAGGCGGTCGCCCGCCGCACCGACGGCCCGTTCGGTGGTGGTGCCTCTCGCGGCGCGCTGCTGAGCGCCCTCGAAGGTTCGCTGCGCCGCCTCGGCACCGACCACATCGACCTCTGGCAACTGCACGCCTGGGACACCACCGTGCCGGTCGACGAGACCCTCGCGGCTCTCGACTACGCCGTGACCAGTGGAAAGGCCCGCTACGTCGGCGTCTCCAACTACTCCGGCTGGCAGCTCGCGACCGCCGCGGCCCGCAGTTCCGCCGTCGCCCCGCTGGTCTCGACGCAGGTCGAGTACTCGCTGCTGGAGCGCGGAGTGGACCGTGAGGTCGTCCCCGCCTCGGAGCACCACGGCATCGGGATCCTGCCCTGGGCCCCGCTCGGCCGGGGCGTGCTCACCGGCAAGTACCGCACCGGGACACCCGCCGATTCCCGTGGCGCTTCGAGTGTTTTCGCGGGCTATGTCGAACATCACCGGACCGATCGCGCGGCCAGGATCGTGCAGGCGGTCGCGACCGCCGCCGACGGGCTGGGCACCTCGCCGCTGGCCGTCGCGCTGGCCTGGGTCCGCGACCGGCCGGGAGTGGTCGCTCCCGTGGTCGGAGCGCGTGACACCGGCCAGCTCACCGGGTCGCTCACGGCCGAGGAGATCACGCTCCCGCCCGCCATCCGATCGGCGCTCGACGACGTCAGCGCGATCGAGGTCGGGTACCCCGAACGCGGCCTTTGAGCCGTCTCGATTACTGGATTAGGTGACTGTTAGGTGACACAGACGTGACGCGGTGGGGTTCCTGGGGGATGCTGGACAAATCCGTTCGACGAGTAGCAGGTGGAGGCACCAAGGTGGGTCGGCTGTCCGCCGTTTCCCGGATCGCGATCCCGCTCGCCGGTGCCCTGGTGCTCTCGTCTTGCAGTGCGGACGACACCCCGAACGACACGCTCCAGATCGTGCAGAACCCCGTCGCGGTGACGGCCGCCGTCTCCCCCGCGGTGACGGCCAAGCCCGCCGGTTCGGTGTTCGCCGGGCCCAGGGTGAAGGCGCTGGCCACCGACGAGGCGAGCAAGACGCTGATCGTCGCCGTCTCGGAGCCGCCTTCGCTGCGCCTCTACGATCTCTCGGCCCTGGACACCCCGAAGACGACCGTGGCCTTGCCCGGCCCCGCCGAGCGGCTCACGGTCTCCGGTGGCCAGGTGCTCGCCAGCGTCCCCGGCAAGAGTCTGCTGGCGAAGGTGTCCCTGCCCGGCGGCGCACTGGAGACGGTCCCGGTCGCGGGGCAGCCTTCCGCCGGTCTCGCCGACGGCGACTCGACGCTGGTCTCGGTCCGTGATCGCAAGGTCGTCGAGGTGCTTTCCGCCAACGCGGGCCCGAAGACCATCACCGGCCAGATCTACAGCGCCGACGACGTGCTGAACACCGGCGACGGCGTGGTCGTCCTGGACAAGCTGCGCACGGCTCTGTTCTCGGTCGACCTGGCCGAGGGCAAGATCGGCGAAGGCCTCCGCGCGGGCGACGGCGCGGCCAACGCGGTCACCGACGATCTCGGGCGCGTCTTCGTCACCGACGCGCGAGCGGGCGCGTTGCTGGCGTTCTCCACGACGCCGCTGCTGCTGCGCCAGCGTTACCCCGTCCCCGGCGGGGCGTACGGCATCGCCTACGACCGCGCCCGGGGGCTCGCCTGGGTCACTCTCACCGAGCGCAACGAGGTCGTCGGCTTCGACGTCCGCGGCGGGGAGCCGATCGAGAAGCACCGGTTCCCCACCCTGCGGCAGCCAGATTCGGTCACCGTCGACGAGCAGGGCGGCCGTGTGGTCGTCGGCTCGGCCATCGGAGAAGGGATCCAGGTGATCACGCCATGACAGTTGTGGACGAGGCGGTGGTCGAAGGGGATTGGGAGTACCGGCGGCTGCAGTTGCCTCCCGGTGTTTCCCGGCGGGCGGCGGCGACGCAGCTGTCGATCCACGCCGAGTTCGCCGGCTGGGAGCTCTCGACCGTCCGGCTCTACTCCGATGGGACCCGGAGGGTGTGGTTGCGCCGCAAGCGCACCGCCACACCCCTGCCCGGCCTGATCACCTGAAGACGCGGCCGAGCCAGTCCGCCCAGAGCTCGTCCTGTTCCGCGGGGTCGACGTCGCCGAACAGGTGATGCATCGCGAGCATCGGCCCGCGGAAACCGCGGACGAAGCGCAGGAGCGCGTCCCCGGTCCGGATCCCGACCGTCTGCTCGTTCGCCAGATAGACCTCGCCATCCACTGTGGACATCGACCCCGTGCTCAGCCGGACCCGGTCGCCCGTGTCCGGCCGCCCGGCGAGACCCAGTTCCCGGCCCAGCGCCAGCCACGCGCGGTCCCAGTCTTCGATCGCGGGCCCGAACACCGTCACCGGCACCGCTTTCCGGCCCGCGAACCCGTTGAGATACTCGACCAGGGTGCGGAGGAACAGCTCGCCGCCACCGCGCATCGCCTCGAACTCGTCTTCCCAGTCGTCGCCGGGCAGGAAGCCGCTCGTCACGGTCCGCAGCACGGTGCTGCCGCCGGAGCGGGCCTCGATCAGGAACTCGTAGGCGACGAACCGCCCGTCCTCCTCGCGTTCCGTGCCGTAGACGAGCCTTTCGAGCGGGTCCCACGACGTGATCGCGGACGCGGGTTCGTAGCCGCCGAACGCGGTCTTCACCGTGCCGCCGACGCCGCCGTCGACCTCACTGCGTCCCATGAACCATGACGTGATCCCCGGCCCGGTCGCGATGGCGTCCCAGACCTGCTCCGGCGTCGCGTCGACCTCGACGCGGTCGGCGATCTCGAATTCGTGCCCCACTCAGCGCTCCTCGGTCTCGGTTTTGACGCTCGGATGGACGGCGACGACGATCCGGTGATCGCGGCCCTGTTCGGCGCCTTCGTCGTGGTACTTGCTCACCAGGTTCGTGATCGCGACGGTGAGTTCTTCGGCGAACGCCGCCCTGTCGGCCGCGTTCGAGAACCGCACCTCGCCGTCGATCGCGAAGGTCGCGACCCGCTTGCGCGCCTTGGTGGAGCCGGTGATCAGCAGGCCGACGTCGCGCACCAGCCTGCCCGCGACCGCGAGCAGCCAACGCGCGGAAAGGCGGTCCGGCGACTCGGCCGGGTCGGGCTGGACCGCGGAAAGCGCGGTCGGCGAGATCACGTAGGACGCCGCTGTCGCGCGCATCATGCGTTCGGTGACGTTGCCCTTGCGCCGCTCTTCGACGAGCTCGACCAGGCCGTGCTTTTCCAGCGCGCGCAGGTGGTAGTTCACCTTCTGCCGCGGCAGGTCCACCCGCGCGGCCAGCATCGTGGCCGACGCCGGTTCCGCGAGTTCGGACAGCAGCCGGGCCCGGACCGGGTCCAACGACACTTCGGCCGCTTCCGCGTCCTCGATCACCGCTACGGAGAACATGGCAAGAAGGTGCCACCGAAAAGAGAACTTGTCAAGGCAGTCAGTCTTGTCGGCGGGCTCTCGTCGCCAGGGCGAGCAGCCGGGGGACCACCTGCGGGGCCGCCTCCAGCGGGACGACGTGCCCGACCCCGGGCAGCACCACGGACGTCCCGTTCTCCACCGCGCCCGCCAGTTCTTCGACGTCGGCGGTGGGCACCAGTTTGTCGCGCTCCCCCACGATCGCCGTCACCGGAACCGCACCGACCTGCGACAACGCCGATTCCCGCGTGTAGGCGTCCAGTGCGGGTCGGAACGCGGACACCGTCTGGGGCCAGTTGCCGCGGATCATCCGGACGGTCAGTTCGACGTCGCCGGGCACCGGGTCGTCCCCGAAGAGCCACCACCGCAGGCCGGCGGTCACCGCCTTGCTGGTGTGCTCCCGCACCAGGCCGATCAGCTTCGTCCCGAAGACCATTTCGAGGTCGCGGCCGAGTTTCCCGAGCGCGTTCGGCCAGATCGCGTCCGGGGTGACGCCGCCCGCGGACATGGCGAGCAACCCGATCCCCGCCACCCTGGCCGCGAAGACGTCCGGATGCCGCTGGGCGAGCGAAAGGATCGCGAGCCCGCCCATGTCGTGACCGACCAGGACGACACGACCCTCGGGAATCACCTTCTCCAGCACCTCGGCGAGATCGTCGGCGAGATGCCCCATCGTCGCCGACGCGGCCCGGACCTCACCGGACTCGCCGTGCCCGCGCTGGTCGTAGGCCAGCACCGCGATCGGCTCCTCCGCGGCCTCGGCCAGCACCGGCGCGACGGCGCGCCAGCTCCGCCTGTCGAGGGCGTACCCGTGAAGGAGCACCACGGTCACCGGCGCCGACGGATCACCCCAGCGTTCGAAATGCAGGGGTGTTCCGTCGGCGGCCAGCAGACCGGACATCAGGCGGAGCGGAGGAAACGGTCGAGCACCCGCACGCCGAACTTCAGCGCGTCGACCGGGACACGCTCGTCGACGCCGTGGAACAGCGCCGAGAAGTCGAGGTCCGCGGGCAGCTGCAGCGGGGCGAACCCGAAGTTGCGGATCCCGAGGGACTGGAACGACTTCGCGTCCGTGCCGCCGGAAAGCATGTACGGGAGCGTGCGGGCGCCCGGGTCCTCGGCGAGGACCGCGGCGGTCATCGCGTCGACGAGGGCGCCGTCGAAGGTCGTCTCGACCGGCGGCAGCTCCATCCACTCCTTCTCGATGTCCGGGCCGAGGATCTCCTCCAGCTCGGCGTTGAACGCCTCGAGACGGCCGGGCAGGATCCGGCAGTCGACCGAGGCTTCCGCGACCGAGGGGATCACGTTGGACTTGTAGCCCGCGGTGAGCATCGTCGGGTTCGCCGTGTCGCGCAGGGTCGCGCCGATCATCCGGGAGATGTTGCCGAGCTTGGCGACGGACCCCTCGATGTCGTCCTCGGGGAAGTCCCAGCCGGTGATCTCGGTGACGCCGTCCAGGAACTCGCGGACGGAGTCGGTCATGACCAGCGGGAAGCGGTGGTTGCCGAGCCTGGCGACAGCCTCGGACAGTTTGGTGACGGCGTTGTCGCGGTGGATCATCGATCCGTGGCCCGCGGTGCCGCGCACCCGCAGCTTCATCCAGCGGATGCCCTTTTCCGCCGTCTCGATGAGGTACGCGCGGACGTTGTCCTTGAGCGTGATCGAGAAGCCGCCGACCTCGCTGATGGCCTCGGTGACCCCCTCGAACAGCTCGGGACGGTTCTCCACCAGCCACTGCGCGCCGTACTTCCCGCCCGCCTCCTCGTCGGCGAGGAACGCGAAGACGAGGTCGCGCGGCGGCACGATGTTGTTGATCTTGTAGTGGCGGGCCAGCGCGAGCGTCATCGCGCACATGTCCTTCATGTCCACGGCACCGCGGCCCCAGACGTAGTCGTCCTGGATCGCGCCGGAGAACGGGTGCACCGACCACTCCGAGGCGTCGGCGGGGACGGCGTCGAGGTGACCGTGGATCAGGAGCGCGCCCCGGGACGGGTCGGCTCCCGGCAGCCGGACGATCACGTTGTGGCGGTTCTTGCCCCCGGACTCGACGTAGGTGATCTCGTAGCCCGCGTCGGTGAGCTTCTCGGCGACGTACTCCGCCGCGGCGCGTTCACCGACGAGCGTGTCGGGATCACCCGTGTTGGTGGTGTCGATGCGGATCAGTTCACTGGTGAGGGTGACTGCCTCTTCGGCGGCGGCTTCGATCAGATTCGGTTCGGTCACCAGGCATTCCTACCATTGGTGGAGCGTGCCGACCCGTCACGACCGCCGCGTGGACACGTGTGAAGACCCACTCCCGCGGACGGCGGCGCCACCAGGCATGTCCGGCGGCCTGCGAGTCCGATCGGCGGTATGGGTGCCGACCGGTCGTGGATAACGTCGGAGTCCGCGAGAGTTCCGGCCGTAGCGCGCGTGCGGGGCCGAATTCGCGCACTGGGGAATGCCTTGAAACAACTCTGCCGGATGGCCCGCGCCTGGAGGTACCGGAGTGTCCGGAACACTTGCCCGTCTTCCGTTGTCCCAGGACGTCGTGCCCGAAAGCAGGCCCCCTCGCTGGGCGGTGTGGCGTTCGCCGTCCGATCAGCCGCGCTGGGCCCGGCCGGTGTTGCTGGGCATCGCGGCGGTGGCAGCGGTGCTGTACGCGTGGAATCTGCCGGCGGTGGACTTCGCGCCGCTGTATTCGGACGCCGTGAAGAGCATGTCCGGGAGCTGGAAGGCGTTCCTGTTCGGGGCCGTGGACGCGGAGGCGACGTCCACTTTGGACAAGCTGGCCGGCTCGTTCGTGCCACAGGTGGTCTCGGCGAAGATCTTCGGGTTCCATGCCTGGTCGCTGGCGTTGCCGCAGGTGATCGAGGGCGTGATCTCGGTGCTGGTGATGTACCGGGTGGTGCGGCGCTGGGCCGGTGTGGTGCCCGGTCTGCTGGCGGCCGGGATCTTCGCGTTGACTCCGGTCGCCGCGTCGATGTTCGGGCACAGCATGCAGGACGGCGCGCTGGTGATGTGCCTGGTGCTGGCCGTCGACGCCTATCAGCGGGCGGTGCTGGAGGGGCGGTTGCGGTCGCTGGTGTGGGCCGGGATCTGGGTGGGGCTGGGTTTCCAGGCGAAGATGCTGCAGGCGTGGATGGTCTTGCCCGCGCTGGCGATCGGTTACCTGCTGACCGCTCCGGTCGAACTGCACCGCCGGGTGAAGCACGTGGCGATCGCCGGTGCGGTGACGCTCGCGGTGTCGCTGTCGTGGATCGCGCTGTACACCTTCACCCCGCCCAGCGCCCGGCCCCACATCGACGGCAGCACGAACAACAGCGCCTTCGCCATGGTGTTCGGCTACAACGGCGTCGGCCACCTGGGCATCCAACTGCCCGGCGCCAGGAAATTCGACAACGACGGCGGCGCGATCGACCCGCAGCGGATGGCCGGGCAGCGTGACATCCTCCCCGCCAAGCGGGGAAATCCCGACGAGGACCCGACGAAAGCGACGAGCAGACCGGTCCAGAAGGGCTGGGCCAAGCTGTTCGACGGCCACCTCGCCGTCGCGGTCGGCTGGCTGTACCCGCTCGCGTTGCTGGCCCTGCTGTGCGGACTGTGGTGGCGGCGCCGGGCCGGGCGCACCGATCCGGTGCGCAGCGGACTGGTGATGTGGGGAGTGTGGCTGCTGACCTTCGGTCTGGTTTTCAGCGTCGCCGATGTCCCGCACACCGCGTACGTGGCCTCGCTCGCGCCAGCGGTCGCCGCGCTCTCCGCCCTGGGCATCGTCCTGTTCTGGCGCGCGTACCGGGAGGGCGGCAAGCGGGCTTGGCTGTTGCCACTCGCGGTGGCGTCCGAGGTGGCTTGGGCCGCGTGGCTGTGGTCGCACTACCCGAATTTCCTGCCGTGGGCGAAGTGGGGTGCGCTCGCGCTGGGCGTGGCCGCTGTCGTCGCGCTGGTCCTGGCGCGCGTGGTCAAGACCACCTCGCCCCGCCTGGTCACCGCCGGGCTCGCCGCCGGGGTCGCGGCCGTGGTGGCCGCGCCCGCCACGTACGCGATCTCCGTGCTGGACCCCGATTACTCCGGCATGTCCTTCGACGCCAACGCCGGCCCGGAGTCGGGCCGGATTCCCGCCGCACCGCCCACGCCGGCCAACGGGGCGGGTGGGTGAGCCGGGCCCCGGAAAGGCCGGTGACGGCGTGTCTTCCCGACAGGCCAATGGTGAGGTGAATCTTGCATTTCTCCTGGATCGGGCTCGATTCTCGAGGCGTCCCGTGTGACGTAAAGTGAGCCGCTGTGCTCAACACAAGACTTTCGGTCGGCCTCTTCGTAGCGGCCGGCGCCCTCGTACTGGCCGCGTGCGACAGCTCTGCCGCGCCGGACGCTGCCAGCCTCGACCCTGCGAAGTGCGCTGACCCGAATTTCGCCAGTGCTCACAAGGATTTTTGCGTCGACAACGCCTCCGTGCCGGAGACGCCGGCAACCGAAGCCGCCACGTTGTCCAACGGCTTGAAGGTCAGGATCGGCTCCGCGAAGTCCGAGACCGTGGATTCGAACGCCTACGACTCCGGCCCAACCGAGAACGTCGTGGTGACAATAGCCACCGAGATCACGAATACCGGCAACGCGACGCTCGTCTTCCCCACGGCGAAGAGCAACGTCCGCACGGAGTTGTCGTACGGCGCCAACCACGCCAAGGCGACGAACTCGGCCGTTCAGAAGAGCGGCCCCACCGACCTTCCGGAGCAGCTCGTCGCGGGCGGATCGGTGACGATGATGTCGACCTTCACGATGCGCGCAGGGGGCGCGGACAACGTCGTCTTCCGGTTCAACCCTGACAGCACCACCACAGACGACATCACCTTCACGAACGTCCAGACCTTGTACAAGTAGCGCTCGCGCGCCTTCTCCGCCGGCTACCTGCTGCGGGACGTCACCGCCAGAAGGAAACCAACCAGCACCACCACAGGTGGAACCGCGCTCGGGATTTCTTCATCCGCACGCCGTGATGCCACAGCACCATCACGACTATGGCGCCCGCGCTGAGCAGAGTCAGCGCACTGCCCATGACGATCACACGAGTGTGCTTGTCACCTTCGTCGAATTCCGCGCGTCGCTCGTCCGGCCACACCCGGATGTGTACCCGGCCGCCGCCCCGGTAGGCCGCCTGGCGGCGCCCCTTGTCGTACTCGAAGGTCTCCGTCCTCGTCACCCCGTCGAGTCCGGTGTATTCGACGTCCGCGGTCTTGCTCCCCTGAGGCCCGGTCGCCACGACCCGCCCCGGGACGAGCCCAGCCGACCGGTTGACATCCACAGCGAGGGAAACACCGAGCCACAGCACCGCGAGCCCGCAGACCAGCAACATCGGCGGAAGCCACGAAACGGCCATCTCAGGCAGCCGGGATCTCGACAACGTCATGCTCTCAGTACGCTAAGGACGCTGTCGCGGTTGCCTCAGTGGTGACGGCTGCGCCGGGGTTCCACCGATCCGTGTTCAGCGGCGATCCTGAGGAATCCGGCGATCGAAGGCGACCTGCTCCCCGGGCGCCAGAGCGCCAGGGTCCGGTACGGCGTCACGTCACCGACCGGCCGGTAGACGACGTCCGGGCGGACGTTCACGGCGGCCAGCGAGGCGGGCACCAGTGCCACGGCCTGCCCGAAGGAGACCACGTCCAGCAGCTGGGCGGTGTCGCGCACGACCGGCCCGTCGGAGCGGCGATCGGGATGGCCGAGCCAGTGACCGGGCTCGACGATCCGCGCATCCGCCCATCTCGGAGCGGGCTCGGCGATCAGATCGGCGACACTGAGCACGTCGCGACCGGCGAGCTCGTGATCGGCGGCGAGCGCGGCGACGCGCGGTTCGGTCGTCAGGAGCTCGGTTTCGAGGCCGTCGCCGTCCACACAGGCCGCGATCGCCAGATCGGCGCGCCCGTCACGGACCAGCTCGGCCTGTTCACCGAACCCGCTCACCACCACGCGGATCTCCACCGCGGCCGGATCCTCCCGGAAGCGTTCGCGAACGCGGTGCAGCAGCCGGGTGGCCACTCCGGGTTTGGCGGTCACCACGAGCGCGTTCCCGACCCGCCGCGTCCGGCGGACGGCGACGTCCAGAGCGGCGAGGACCCTCGCCGACTCGGCGAGAAGGGTCTCCCCCGCGGGCGTCAGCGCCAGCCGCCGCCCGGTGCGGTCGAACAGTTCCGCGCCGATCCGGCGTTCGAGTCCGCGGATGGCCCGTGACAGCGGCGGTTGCGCGATACCGAGACGCCTGGCCGCGCGGGTGATGTTCAGCTCTTCGGCGACGGCGCGGAAGTAGCGCAGTTCGCGGATCTCCGGATCCGGCATACCGCCAGGGTAGGGCCCGCACACCGGATCGGTGCTTCTGTTCGGGCGCGGGGTCGGCTGGAGTGAGGACATGCACACGCACGAAGTCGCGCTCGTCACCGGCGGCAACAAAGGCATCGGCAAGGAGATCGTCCGGCGACTGGCCGCGCGCGGACTCACCGTCTACCTCGGCGCGCGGGATCCGGAAGGCCGCGCGGCCCTACCGGGCGTCCGGTCCGTCCGGCTCGACGTCACCGACGAGGCCTCCGTGGCGGCGGCGGTCGAGACGATCGAGGCCGAGACCGGCAGGCTGGACGTCCTGGTCAACAACGCCGGCATCACCAGCGAATGGGGTCTGCGCACCGCCGACTTCACGGCCGCGCACCTGCGGAACGTATACGAGGTCAACGTTTTCGGTGTCGTCACGATGATCTCGGCCTGTGTGCCCTTGCTGCGCCGCTCCCCCAACCCGCGCGTGGTCAATCTCTCGAGCGGGCTCGCCTCCCTCACCTCGCTGAGCGATCCGGAGATTCCCCTGCCCACCGAAGGATTCCTCGCCTACAGCTCTTCCAAGGCCGCACTCAACGCCTTGACCCTGCTCTACGCCGAAACCCTCCGCGCCGACGGCATCAAGGTCAACGCCGTCAGCCCCGGCATGGTGCCGACCGACCAGAACGCCGGGGCCCCTTTCCCGCGCGGGCACCGCACCGTGGCCGAGGGTGCGGCCGTTCCGGTCCTGCTCGCGACGATCCCCGTGGACGGCCCGTCCGGCGTCTTCCGCGGCCCGGACTCTCTCGAGGACGTCATCCCCTGGTGACGTGGTGGCGAGTACGGCGTCCCGTCCAGCGCCCTGTCCAGGTTCGGACGGACGACCTCGGCGTAGAACAGCTCGGCCAGCTCGAGGCCGGGAAGGAATGACCGCGTCACGCCGGCCACCCTGGCAGGAACGCGCGACGGCAGGCCAGCCGATATCCAGCGCGATGAAGACGTGGCGACCCGATCACCGCTGGCCATTCCCCTGAACAGGTGAGCCGGATTGATCCGGAAGACACACCGTCGGGTCGACGTGAACGATGGATCAGGTCACGAGTACCGCACGGGGAGGCTCCATGTCGGCCGAATTCGACCAGCTGGTCGCCGAATTCGAGAAGTTCCAGTCCAGAATCCAGAACGTCGACGATCGGTTCGCGAACATCGGCGGGATGCAGGACGAGCTGAGCAGGCTCGAGGCGACGGCCACGTCGCCGGACCGCTCGGTGACGGTGGTGGCGGGCCCTGGAGGCGCCGTCATGGACGTCAAGTTCACCGAAGAGGCTCTGCGCCGGAGGCCGGAGGCGCTTTCCGCCGCGGTGATGTCGACCATCCAGCAGGCCGTGGCCGAATCGGCCCGGCGGCAGGCGGCGATCGTCGAGGACCACATGGGCGACGACCTCCACCTGGTCGACCAGGTGCTGGAGACCCAGGCCGAGCTGTTCGGGACCACAGTCGAGGAGCTCAGGTCGAAGATGGACGAGACGGCACCCATGCCGCCCGCGGCCGAGCAACACGACGACTTCTCCGAGCGCTCGCTCCTGCGCACCGACGAGCCCGAACCGCCTCGGCCCGCTCCGCCGGCCCCGAGCAGCGGATCCGACGGCGACCGCTTCCTGAAGGACCTGTTCGACGAGGACGGCCGCTGATGCCCGACGGTGCGGTCAACGGCGGATACGAAGTCGACCCCGCCGCGTTGCGCCGCTACTCCGGCGAGCTCGGCAACTACGGGGGCCAGACCGGGAAGCTGAAGGAGATGGTGGGCCAGGCGGACGTCGGCAACGAGTCCTGGGGACTCGTCGGACTGTTCACCAAGGACGGCTACACGCAGACCTTGCAGTCCCTCAAGGGCTTGATGGAGGCCATGGCCAAGGGCCTCGACAGCGCCGGCTCGAAGATGACCCAGGCCGCCGACATCTACCAGGGCATCGAAGAAGACCACGTGACGACGTTCAACAAGATCGAAGTGAAGATCGACGGGCCGAAGACCGGGGGGAAACCGTAAATGGCCGAAGTCCAGGACGTGACCGCGGGCATGTCGATGAAGTCCTACCAGGGCGACACCGTCATTCCCGGGATCAACACCGAGAACGCGATCAAGAAGACGCCGATCGTCGGCGACGCCGTCCAGCTGGGCAAGGACTCCGTGTCCGCCTACAAGCAGGTGTTCGACGGCAAGACCCAGGCCGACGGCGCCGACATCGCGATGGGCGTCACCACCATCGCGCTGGACGCCAAGACCCTGATCCAATCCGGTTCGCAGACCATCGTGGACATCGCGACGGATCCACTCGGCTGGCTGATCGGGCAGGGACTGAGTTTCCTCATCAACGTCGTCCAGCCGGTGCAGGACGCCATCCACTTCGTCAGCGGGGACGGCCCGGCGCTGAGCAAGGCGGCGGAGAACTTCGGCGCGCTGGCCAAGGCGCTGCAGGACATGTCGGTCAACTTCGACCAGGTCGCGGACGAGCGGCTGGCGGGCTGGGCCGGTGACGCCGGGACAGCGGCGAAGAAGGGACTCGCCGAGTTTTCCAGCGGTATCAACGGTGTCGCGGCGAAAGCCGGGGACATGGCGCAGATGCTGCAGCTGAACAGCATGGTGATGACCTTCATCGAGGAGCTGATCAAGGCGATCCTCACCGAGGTCATCAGCTGGCTGATCACGCTGTGGGTGCCCGCGATCGCCGCGGCCGTCCCCACCTGCGGCGCCTCCACGGCGGCCGCCGGTGCCGCGACGCCGCCGAAGCTCGCGGCCACGGCCACGAAGACGACCGGGTTCGTCAACCGGCTCCGGAAGCTCCTGTCCGACGTGCTGGCGTGGCTGCGCAAGATGCAGGCCAAGCTCGCCGACAGCAAGATGGGCAAGTTCCTGACCGACGGCAACCGGGCCACCGACCGGTTCGCCGACCGGATGAAGAACACCAAGTCCGGCAAGGGTTACGTCGACGCGCTGATGGGTGAGAAGGGCATGCTGGGCAAGCGGCTCGACACACCCCGTCCGGTGTTCAACGCGACGAAGGACGCCGTGGACGTCGACGCGACCCTGCGCGGCGAGATGCTCAGGGACGTGGGCAAGGCGGCGAAAGACGGCGTCGTCAAGGGCCTGACCGGTTCGACGACCGGGGACTGGCAGGACAAACGCGGCCGGGCGATCCTCGACGCCGGTGGCAAGGTGATCGGCTACGCCAAGGACGGCAAGAAGGCCGCGGACCACGGTGACCGCGGCCAGGAGCAGTCCGATGAAGAGACCAAGAACGACCTGGATTTCTGAACGACGACGGAAGGTATTCGGGATGGTCTCGGCGCTCGATGCCGATTCGCCGATCGCGACCGTGTTCGGCGCGATCCTCATGCTCGTGGTCGGGGCCGGGCTCCTCGCCGTCGTGCTGATCGTCGCGTCCAAAATGAGCGGACGGCGGGAGCGCCGGCACTGGATGGCGGGCTTCGCCGCCGAGGTGTCCGGCACCTTCCACAGCGAGCACGGCAAGACATCGCCGGGTTTCGGGGTGGATCCCGTGAGCCTCGAACGGCCGCTCGCGGAGGCGGCGATCGTCCGGTGCGTGGAGTTCAGGTACCGCGATCACGACTTCGTCGGCGTCGACTATTTGGACGACCGGCACCAGCCGGGCGGGGACAGCACACCGCGGGCATTCCATTCGGTCCAGCTGCGGGTGCCGGAGTCGGCCCCGCTGTTCGTGTCCGCCGACGGCGCGTTCCCGACCCGCGTCATGCGGGAGTTCGAGCAGGTGAAGACGTTCGACCGGGACTTCGACGGGGCGGTGAAGGTCCGCGCGGCCGACCGCGAGCGGGCCGCGGAGCTGCTCACCCAAGAGGTGCGTGACTGGCTGCGCGCGGAAACGCGCCTCACCCAGTGGCCCGTGTACCTGGAGCGGGCGACCCTCCGCACCGGCGGGCAACGGCCGCTGACCCGGGAGACGCTGCTCGCGGAGGCCGATTACCTGATCGACGTCTCCGGCCGGCTGCCCACCGATCGCTTTTAGGAGCTTGAACACGAGCTATTGAGGGAAAGGGCAGCTCAGCGTGTGCCGGGTGTTGACGATGAAGGAATTAGGACGTTGAGTGTCCCGATTCCTTCATCGTCGAAGGGTAAGAGCGTGCCACCCCCACAACCTCACGACCGGCAGTCGAGCGGGGAAGATTCAGGACGCTGAACATCCGGAATCCGCCTACGAACACGACACGTTTGCCCCTCCCTCAAGAGGTTCCAGAGCCGTCGTGACTGACGAAGACGGTCGTTCGAGCGTCCCGGCTATCCGTCGTCGTCAGGGAGCCTGTCGAGGACCCGTTCGAGTGCGGGGCCGATGACATCGAGCTCGGCATCGGTGAGCGCGCCGATGAAGTACCGCCGGACGGCGGCGACGTGCGCGGGAGCGGCGGCGACGATGGCCGTCCGGCCCGCTTCGGTGAGCCGGACCATCGAACCGCGCGCGTCCTCGTTGCACTCCTCGCGGACGACGAGGCCGCGCTTCTCCATCCGGATGATCTGGTGGGAGATCCGGCTGCGCTCCCAGCCGACCATCCGGCCGAGGTCACGCGCCCGCAGCACCCCGTCCGGAGCCTCCGAAAGCGGCACCAACAAGGTGTACTCCGCGGCGGACAGCCCCGCGTCCTGGACCAGCTGACGCTCCAGCACCGAGGTCAGCCGCGGCAGCACGTCGATCATCCCGCGCCACGCGCGCGCCTCACGCTCGTCGAGCCAGGGCGCCTCATCCATTGGTCTCAATCCCTACGTGTCGGTTCCCGCACCGAGCCTATCAGCGATGTTGACGCGTCACCGAAAACCCAGTAGATGTAGATGCGTCAACAAAACCGGGTGACGATAGGGAGAGCCGCGTGGTGGACGCCGTCAAGGCGACCGGGCGCGAGAAGCTGATCATCGCGGGTCTCGAAGCGCATGACATGGCCGTACGGCGCATGATCCAGGCTGGCGTGGTGCCGATGACCTGGGTCGCCTTCGCCTGGGAGACGCAACTGCTCAACACACCCGCCCCCACCACCGGCGCTCGCGCCCAGCAGCGCCAAGAGAAGAGATGAGAGAACCGATGACCGACTCCACGACAACGAGTTGGCCGAGCCTGCGGGTCTCGGACTGGACGCCCACCCGCGAGACCCTGCACATGTGGACCCAGATCGTGGGCAAGATCCGCATGGCCCACACTCCCCTGCTCAACCACTGGTGGCAGGTGACGCTGTACGTCAGCCCACGCGGGTTGACGACGTCGGCGATCCCGTACCGCATGGGGGCCTTCGAGATCGAGTTCGACTTCGTCGGCCACCGGCTCGAGATCCGCAGCAGTGACGGCGGCGCGGGGAGCCTCCCGCTCCGGCCGATGCCGGTCGCCGAGTTCTACACCCGGATCCTGGACCTGCTCGACCGGCTCGGGATCGAGGCATCGATCCGGCCACACCCCAACGAGGTCGAGCCGGCGATCCCCTTCGCCGAGGACCACACCCACGCCTCCTACGACGGCGAGGCGGCCGCCCTGTTCTGGCGGCAGCTGCTGCAGGCGAACCGCGTGATCGGCGAGTTCCGGTCGCACTTCGTCGGCAAGGTCAGTCCCGTCCACTTCTTCTGGGGAGCCATGGATCTCGCCTGCACCCGGTTCTCCGGGCGGACGGCTCCGCCACACCCCGGCGGAGCGCCCAACTGCGGCGACTGGGTCATGGTCGAAGGCTATTCCCGGGAACTGTCCAGCTGCGGGTTCTGGCCCGGCGGCGGTGAGGAAGGCGCCTTCTACTCCTACGCCTACCCCGCACCCGAGGGGTTCGCCGACCAGCCGGTCGGCCCCGAAGGCGCGTACTACAGCACCGACTTCCAGCAGTTCCTCTTGCCCTACGAGGTCGCCCGCGCCGCACCCGATCCCGACCGCGCCGTCGCCGATTTCCTCCGCACCACCTACGAGGCCGCCGCGAACCTCGGGCACTGGGACCGCTCCGCGCTGGAAGACGACCCCTTCCGCTGGACTACCTGAGGCTTTCGATCCTCGAACCGCTATTCGCACACGCTAACGGCGTGCCGAGTCCCTTTCGGACCCGCTGGGTTCCTTGGCCTGGCTGGCGTAGTGGGCGGTGACGATCGCGCCCGACATGGCCAGGATCAGGCCCGCGACCGTGAAGGCGGTGAAGCCGTCGCGGACGCGGTCGTCGAGGAAGACCAGGCCGATGACCGAGGACAACGCCGTGTTCGTGGTGAACATGATCGCGTTGACCGCCGTCGCGCCCCCCTTCTGCAAGGCCAGGGCGAACGCGACCGCGGCGGCCAGGCCGTTGAGGATCATCCCCCACACGGCCGGTTCCGCCAGCACGGCCCAGCCCGATGACGGGAGTTCGAGGGTGCGCGCCGAGACACCGACCATGCTGAACCCGACTCCCGTCGCGAAGCCGAGCACCTGCGCGGCCCAGGGACGGTCGAATCGCCTGAAGTACCAGGCGATCGCCCCCACGACCAGTGCCATCGCGGGCAGTACCCAGCGCCACTCCGACGGGAGCACCTTGGCGGGCCCCGGCTGCGCCGACAGTCCCAGCAAGGCCAGACCGACCGCCCCCACACCCAGCGCGACCCAGCCCGCCGCCGCCAGGCGGGTGCCCATGAACGCGGTGATCGCGGCCGTCACTCCCACGCTGAACGCCAGCACCGACTGGACGAGGAACAGCGGCAACCGCTGCAACGCGGCCGCCGCGCAGGCGAAGCCGACCAGGTCGACGCCGATGCCCAGGAAGTAGATCCATTGGCGCCGCAGGTGCACCAGGTCCAGCGCGGTGCCGCCGAAAGCGCCCGCGCGGCGGACACCGATCGACTCCAGCACCGAGCCGCTGCCTGAGGCCAGCGCCGCCAGCAGCGCGAGGATGTATCCGACGATCACCCCCGCAGTCTGTCAGCCGGTCTCGAAGGCCCGAGCCCGTACCGTGGCCCGACGTCGGCTACCGGATCGGGTGATCATCGAAATGCGGTGCCTCCGGCGCCTGTCTTACGTTGTCTTCCTGACGTGAGGGAGACTCGATGACCACGACCGCCGAGGTCAGCAGGCCGGACGTCACCCCACCGGTACTGAGCCGCAAGCGCAGGAACGCGGTGTTCGGGGCGGTCGTGCTCGGCATGTTGCTCGCCGCGCTGGATCAGACGATCGTCGGCACGGCGCTGCCGACGATCGTCGGTGACCTGGGCGGCGCGGGGCACCTGTCCTGGGTGATCACGTCCTATCTGCTCGCCGAGACGATCATGACCGTCGTCGTCGGGAAGCTCGGCGACCTGTTCGGCCGCAAACTCATGTTCCAGCTGTCGGTGATCGTGTTCACGGTGGGCTCGTTCTTCTGCGGGTTCGCCGACGACATGATCTGGCTCATCGTGGCCCGCGCGGTACAGGGCCTGGGGGCGGGCGGGCTGATGGTCACCGCGACCGCGCTGGTGGCCGACGTCGTGCCCCTGCGCGAGCGGGGCAAGTACCAGGGCGTGCTCGGTTCGGTCTTCGGTGTCGTCACGGTGCTCGGCCCGATGCTGGGCGGGCTGTTCGTGGACCACCTGTCGTGGCGGTGGGCCTTCTACGTCAACGTCCCGATCGC
Source organism: Amycolatopsis sp. lyj-84 (assembly GCF_046549075.1). Classification (NCBI taxonomy): domain Bacteria; kingdom Bacillati; phylum Actinomycetota; class Actinomycetes; order Pseudonocardiales; family Pseudonocardiaceae; genus Amycolatopsis; species Amycolatopsis sp. lyj-84. Next base: position 185,218 of record NZ_JAJPWO010000005.1, on the reverse strand, counting down.
GGTCGTCGTGCTGATCGTGGCGGCGAGCGCGATGCCGAAGGTGAAGGCCGCGGCGAAGCCGGTGATCGACTATCTGGGCATCCTGCTGATCGGGCTCGCCGCGACCGGGCTGACCCTGGTCACCAGCTGGGGTGGCACGCAGTACGCGTGGGATTCGCCGACGATCATCGGGATGGCGATCGGCTCGGTGATCCTGCTCGTGCTGTTCGTCTTCGCGGAGAAGCGCGCGAAGGAACCGACCCTTCCGATGCGGCTGTTCCGAAATCCCGTGTTCGCCGTTTCGGCGATTCTGAGCTTCGTCGTCGGCTTCGCGATGCTCGGTGCCCTGTCTTACTTGCCGACGTATCTGCAGTACGTCCACGGCATCTCGGCGACCAGCTCGGGGGTGCGGATGCTGCCGATGGTGATCGCACTGCTGGTGGCCGGCGTCTTCGCGGGCAACGTCGTCGGCAAGACGGGGCGGTACAAGATCTTCCCGATCGCCGGCGGGGTCGGGCTGACGCTGGGCCTGTACCTGCTCTCGCGGCTGACCCCGACGAGCGGATTCTGGGAGATGTCCCTCTACTTCGCCGTCCTCGGGCTGGGGATCGGTTTGAGCATGCAGGTACTGGTCATCGTCGTGCAGAACACCGCCGACTACCGCGATCTCGGTGTGGCGACCTCCGGGGTGACCTTCCTCCGGTCCCTGGGTTCTTCGTTCGGAGCGGCCATCTTCGGCACGATCTACGCCAATCAGCTGGCCCCGAACCTGGCCGCGGCGGGCGCGGAGCATCCGCTGCCGCCCGGGATCGATCCCAAGGCGGTGCAGGTCCCGAACGCGCTGCACGCTTTGCCGGATTCCGTGTCGGCACCCTATGTGCAGGCGTACAGCGATTCCTTGCACACGGTGTTCCTGTACGCCGCTCCGGTCGGACTCGTGGCGCTGGTGCTGGCGTTCTTCCTGAAGGAGGTGCCGTTGCGGGACACCTCGCGAGCGGCCGCGCCGGACCTCGGCGAGGGTTTCGCGATGCCGGAGTCGGGCAACGGCGACCAGGACCTCGAACGCGTCGTCGGCCGCTTGCTGGCCCGCGAGGGGAAGGCGGCGTCCAGCGGTGTCCTCGCGAAGTCCGGATGCGACCTCGACAACGGCGGGCTGTGGTGCCTGGGGCAGATCCGGCTGCGGGAACGGCGGAACAAACCGACGTCCCTGGCGGTGATCGGCAGCCGCTACGGCATCCCGCCCGAGGTGTTCGAAGCCGCCTTCGCGCGGCTCGAGTTCACCGGGCACCTGGCCTTCCGGTCCGGCGAATGGGTCACCACGGCGGCGGGACGCGCCGAACTCGAGAAGCTCATCCGGGCGTGGAAGAGCTGGCTGGCCGAGCGGCTCCTGGATTGGGGTCTGGAAGGACACGAAGAACTCGACGCGGCGCTCGGCCGGGTCGCGAACCGGATCCTGGACCAGGCGGCCGAGGACCGGCCCAGCGGGAAGCACGCGGCGGCCGTCTGAGCCTGAGCACCAGGGGAAGAAGGTCACCCCCTCGCTACCCCCGGTGTAGGGCTGACCCCACCACGAATCAGCGGGTTGACCCGGTGGTTCAGGGAGCCGTGAACGGCGATGCTGGAACCGATCGATCCGAAGTCGTCGAACGAAGGAAAAGCATGTCGCGAGTGGATTCCGTACGCCGCAACCTGATCCGGACAGTCAGTGTCGCGCTGGCAGGGGCGTTCTGCGCGATCGCGGCGGCCGGCAGTGCCGATGCCGTGGTGAACGGGAGGAACTCGACCGAGCGCTACCAGTTCATGGCATCGATCCCGGAGGTCGTGCCCGAGATGAACAACGCCAAGGGTGTCTGCGGGGCAGTGCTGATCCACCCGCAGTGGGTGGTGACCGCCGCGCACTGCGTCGACCCTGGCAACAACCCGGCCGTTCCCGAGGGGACCGTGCGCATCGGCAGCCAGCGGCGGACCTCCGGCGGCACCGTGCGCGAAATCGACCGCTGGGTGCGTCATCCCGGCTACCGGCCTGGTCAGCCGAACAAGAACGACATCGCGCTGGTTCGCCTGGACCGTCCGGTCTCCGAACGGCCGATCCGCGTCGCCGATCGTCCCGGCCGCCCCGGCACACCGACCCGCTTGCTGGGCTTCGGCACCACGGTCGACACCGGCGACCTCACCAAGGCGGTGTTCCCCGAACGACTCCAGGAGCTCGACACCCGCCGCGGGGCGGAGTCCGAGTGCTCGCCCGGCTACGCGGATCCGACCCGGCTGTGCACGATCAGCCGCAAGCGCGACGCGATGGCGTGCATGGGCGATTCCGGCGGGCCGCAGATCCAGTACGGGCGAGCGGGCCGGTGGGAGCTGATCGGCGTCACTTCGGGACCCGGTGACGACGACGTCCCCTGCGCGAACGGCCCCGGCCTCTACACCAGCGTTCCCGCCTACGCCGACTGGATCCAGCGCACCATCCACGCGCGTGCCCGGTGAATTCCACTCACCCTTTCCGCCGCGCGAATCTGCGCGCGGCACAAGCGCATCGCGCATATCCACGCATTCACGAACAATGGCTGGATAATCGCCCGTCGCATTTCGCCGTCCAATAGAGCAGGAGCACTAAGACTCTATTCGATTGCACCTGGCCGGAGTACACCGGATAAGGGGGAGGAAGTCTCACCTCCTTTCACGGACAAGCTCAAAGGTGAGGTGCAGCTGTGCTCGAAGTCGAACTCGACATCTTCTCAGGTATGCCCAATCCGACCTGGACCCTCTCGGAGCGGGAGGAACGGGAACTCATCGAAAGAATCTCGGCCGATCCGGCGCAGGTGTCGCCGGCGGTCACTCCGGACGAGCAGTTCAGCCTGGGTTACCGGGGACTGCTCGTCCGGCTCGTCAAGACCGATGGTGGACCACGGAGCGAACTCACGTCCGCCTGGGGCACTTCACTCCCCACCGAATTCCGGATCGGCAGCAAACCCGCGACGGAACCCGTCGCCGACTGGCTTTTGGGGACGTCCGAGGCGTATCCGGACGCCGGAGTCGACGACGAGCTGCGCGAAGTCGCGTCGAGCGGTGTCGATCTGGTGCAGTCGTCCTTCGACGCCGTGGATCCGGCGAGCTTCGTCAGTCGTCGCGCGGACGGCGCCGCCATATCCGGACTCGAAGGCGAGGGAGCGCACGCGCCCAACGAACCCGGGGGTGACGTTCATGTCGAAGGTGCGAGCTGGTGGGACTGCAATTCCAACTACTTCAACGCGAACGCGTCCCTGTTCAATCAACCGGAGCATGTCGGCAGGAACAACTGTTACTGCTTCGCCAGCAACCATCTGGCGGGCGCGCGTTTCGCGCGGCCGGGCAAGCGCGGCGGACACCCCGCGACGTCCATCACCTGCGGCGGTGTGACCAACGGTCTTTACGCCGACGGCTGGAAGGACGGCTGCCAGACCAACGGCCTGACGATCGTCCTGGTGATCTGGCCGAACCGCGACTACCACTTCTACCGGCTGGTCACCGACGCGCCGTACTGGTGGTGGGGCCACAAACCGGGCGCGACACCCGCCAAGTACACCGATGACTGCGGTCACAGTATTTACCAGTACAACGGTCAGGGATACGCTCCCAACAACTGCTGCCGCGGGAATTACACGAACTTCTGCGGATACTTCTACCAGAACAACAGCACAGCCCTCGTCGCCTAGGAGCCGCCATCACCGCGTATTCCGGTCTCCGGTGGATCCTCCTGGCGCTCGTCCTCTGTGCCTGCAGCACGGTGCCGACGACGTCAGGAGGAAACACCGCCGTGGCCGACAACGCAGCCGTCGAACTCGACATCTTCTCCGGGATGCCGAACCCGGCTTGGACCCTTCAGCAGGCGGAAGCCACCGAGTTCCAGCGCAGGCTCGAGGCCCTGCCACCGGCCGCGGCCGGCCGGATCGACAACAATCTGGGCTACCGGGGCTTCGTCGTGCGCAGCGGCGGGACCACCGTGCTGGTGCAGCGAGGGATCGCGCAGGTCACCCGGGAAGGCGGAACCCTGTTCCACACCGACTCCGGCCGTGAACTGGAGCGATGGTTGCTACGGACGGGCAAACCGTTCATCGACGCCGGGACCTTCGCGCTCGCGGAGCGGGAGCTCGGCAAGTGACGGACGAACAGCTGATCGTCGAATTCGCGCTGACCCGGCTGGACAATCCCGGCCTCGACCTCGAGGAAGTGGCCACGCTGACCGTCCGGCGGCTGGGAGAGGACCGGATGCTGGACTTCGCCGGGCGCACCCTCGTCAGCCGCGGCGAACTGCGCGGCGCCGCGTTCCCGGCCGCGGTCGAGCACGTACTCCGGGTCGTTCTGACGTTGCGCGGCCCGGACGAGTGATCCGCCGTCGGCGCGGGCCGGACCCCCAGTGAAACCGGCCCGCGCCCGAAACCACGGCGGGCCCCCTGCGCCCGCCGCGAGTTCCCCGCCACCAGACCATGGTGCGGCCGGGACCGGTCCCCGCGTATGGGTGCCGGGACCCCATATTCCGGCGGTGAGCGTGCCGTACCCCGTCGTCACTCTCCGGGCACCTTCGTGTGTGCGCTGAATGTGGGGGTCCCGCCCCCATGTGCCGGTCACGGCGAACTGAAAGCATGAACGCCGTGACGCCCCAGCTCCCGGCGACGTCCCTGCCGCTGAAGTGGTGGGTGCACGGCCAGACCCCGCGCGAACGGACAGCGGACAAGCCCAGGTGGGCGGACTTCGCCGAACACGCCGTCACCACGCTTCTGCCGAAGCGCCCCCCAGTCGGTGACTGGTGTGTGGCGTTCGCCGGGGTCTTCAGGTCGTTCGTCGACGCCGCCTGCCGTGACGCGGTCCCCGGCGACCTCGCCGGTGTGGACGTCGACGCGCTCCGCCGGGGTTTCGCGGCTCAACTCGACCAGCATCTGCTCAAGCTCTCGGTCCGCACGCTGGTCCTCGAACTCCACCGTGCCCGCAAGGCCGGGACCCTCAAGGGCGAGACGCCCGAAGATCGCTTCTCGGACTTCGCGCGCAGGCAATCGACCCCTGACGGACTCGTCCGGCTGTTCAGCGAATACCCGGTCCTGGCCCGGCTCGTCGCGCAGGCCTGCCTCCACGCCGCCGAAGCCCACGCCGAAATGCTGACCCGCTTCTCCGCCGACGCCGCCGCGCTGCCCGGCTCGGTCGCGGACGGTGACCTCGGCACGCTGGTCGAGGTGGCGGGCGGGATCGGCGATTCGCACGTCCGTGGACGTTCGGTCAAACTGCTCCGCTTCTCCGGCGGCGCCAAGGTGATCTACAAGCCTCGCCCGCTGATCCTGCACGAACGCTTCACCGACGTCGTCGAACGGCTCAACAAACGGCTGCCCGGCCTCGAACTGCGGACCGCCGACGCGGTGCCGCGCGACGGGTACGGCTGGCTCCGGTTCGTCGAGCACCGGCCGTGCGCCGACATCGCCGACGTCGACCGCTTCTACCGCCGCCAGGGCATCCTCCTGGCGCTTCTGCACGCACTCGACGCGACCGACGTCCACTACGAGAACATCATCGCCAGCGGCGACCAGCCGGTGCTGATCGACATCGAGACGCTGTTCCAGCCGTCACCGCCCGATCAGCCGGACGGCGACCCCGCGGCGGCGATGCTGGCCAGGTCGGTCCAGCGCACGCTGCTGCTCCCCCAGCTCTTCGCCGGGGAGCACGGCGCCGTCGACATCTCCGGGCTCGCCGGGCGCGGCGGCAGGCTGCCCACCGACCGGGTCGACTGGGCCGATCCCGGCACCGACCACATGCGGCTGGTCCGCGTGCCCGGCGAGCTCGCCGGAGGGAACAACCTTCCTCGCCTCGACGGCCGAGACGTCACCCCAGCCGAGCACAGCGCGGCGCTGCTGGCCGGGTTCCGGCTCGGCTACGACGCGCTGTCCACCGTGCGGGACGAGCTCGCCGAACATCTCCAGCGCTGCGCCGAGGACCCCATCCGGGTACTCATCCGGCCGACGAACTTCTACTTCCGACTGCTGGACGAGACCACCCATCCCGACCTCCTGCGCGACGCCGCCGACCGCGACCACGCGTTCGACCTGCTCGAAGAGGATTCGATGGGCGACGAGAAGCTGCTCCGGCTCGTGCCCCACGAGCGGGCCGACCTGTGGGCGGGCGACGTCCCGATGTTCACCTCGAACCCCGGTTCGACGTCGCTGCTGGATTCCTGTGGCGAGAGCATCGAAGGCGTGGTCGACCGGCCGTCGCTGGACACCGTGCTGGCGAAGGTCGCCGACATGGATCCGCTCGACCAGCGTGATCAGGAATGGCTGATCTCGGCCACCCTCGCCATCAGCACGGCGACCACCGGGCACCACGACGGTGGCGAAACGGTGGAAACGGCGGTGCCGAACCAGGCGCCCGACGCGGAACGGCTGCTGATCACCGCTTGCGGCATCGCCGATCACATCGTCGCCAACGCCTTCTCCGATGAGCGCCGCTCCAACTGGCTCGGCATCGAACTCGTCGACGACCGCTACTGGACCGTGCTGCCGATGGGCGCGGGGCTCGGCGAGGGCTACTGCGGTGTCGCGCTGTTCCTCGCCCAGCTCGCCGAGCTGACCGGGATCGCGCGCTACCGCGATCTGGCCGCGTACGCGATCGCCCCGCTCCCCGGTCTCTTCACCACCCTCCGGGCGGACCGCGAACTCGCGGCCACCGCCGGCTGTGGAGGGCTTCTGGGACTCGGGGGCGTCGCGTACACGATCGCCAGGCTCAGCACGCTGGTCGGACTTCCCGCGGGCGACCTCATCGAGCAGGCCGTCGAGCTGATGCCCGACGCCGGCCCCGAGACGCCGTCCGGGTTCACGACGGGACTCGCCGGCGGTGTCGCCTCGATGCGCTCCGTGTATGTCCAAACAGGACTCGACGCGGCTCTCGCACGGGCCGACCGCTACACCGCGCAGCTGCTCGACCGCGAGTGTCCACACGAAACCGGTTTCGCCCGCGGTGCCGCCGGGATCGACTGGGTCCTGCGGGCACACGACCGGACAGGCGAAGAACCGTGCGGAAAGGCGGACGATCGGGCGGAAGGCACCGGCGGCTGGTGCGACGGCCTCGCGGGCGCCGCCCTCGGCGTCGCGGCCCACCTGCCCGATCCCGCCCCCGCACAGGAGCTGGACCGGACGATCAAACGGCTGGCCGACGGGGCACCCCTGAAGGATCTCAGTCTTTGCCACGGCGAGTCCGGAGTGCTGGAAGTGTTGTGCGTGCTGGCGGAGAACGGGCACACTGGCGCCGCCGCCGCGGTGCGTCGCCGGACCGGTCATCTGCTCGCCGCCGTCGACCAGCGTGGTGCTCGTTGCGGGACTCCCGGGGCGGTCTCCGCGCCCGGGCTGCTGAGCGGCCTGGCGGGCATCGGCTACGGCCTGCTGCGGCTGGGATTCGGCGACCGGGTCCCGTCCGCGCTGCTGCTCCGCCCCGACCGCCCGCATCCGGCGGCCACCATCGTTCCGCCGTCAAACCGAGGATGAGGAGAAAAACCGAATGTACGAAAGAGATCTGCCCGCCACCGAGGACGCCCTCGGCGCTGTGAACCTGCCGCGCGCCCTCGAGGTCGGCTCGCGCAACCACGCGCTGGCGGGGAGCAAGCCGCGGCTGAGCGCCAACCCGCTCGCCACCCTGTCCGGCGACCCCGGTTCACCGTCCGTGGTCAGCCTCTTCACCGGCGGCTGGATCTGAGAAAAGCTCACGAAGGCGGGCTCGCGCCGCCCGCCTTCGTGATCAACTCTTCGCCGTAGCAGGGGAATCAGCTCGCTATAGTCACGGCGGTGGGGATCCGTTCGTCGCGGGTGATCGGCCGCGATGCCGAACTGGCCGAGCTCTCGGGAGCTCTCGATCGCGCCATCGCCGGACGCGGCGGCGCGATCTTCCTCGTGGGCGAAGGTGGCGTCGGCAAGTCGCGGCTCGCGATCGAAGCCGCTTCGCGCGCGATCGCCGGGGACATCCCGGTGCTGCAGGGCAGGGCCAGTTCGATCGGCCCGCTCGTCCCGTTCCGGCCGCTGACCCAGGCGTTGTTGTCGCATTTCCGCGGCGGCGGCCCGCCGGAGGCGGCCGAACTCGACCCGTTCATCCCCGTGCTCGCCCAGCTCGTCCCGGACTGGAGCCGGGGCGACCGGCCACGGGAATCCGGCTCCCTGATGGTGCTCGCCGAAGCCGTCTTCCGGCTGCTGGCCGTCACCAGCCGCGATCGCGGCGCGCTCCTGGTCCTCGACGATCTCCAGGACGCCGACGCCGAAACGCTGTTCATCCTCGAATATCTCGTCGACAACCTGCCCGCCGCGCAGGCCCTCTTCGTCGGCACGCTTCGCAACGAGCCTTCCGACGCCCTCCGCCTGGCGACCTCCGGTGCCCAGCGGATGAGCTGCGCCGTCCTCGAACTCGGCAGGCTCGGCCTAGCCGACACCCGTGCCCTCGCCGCGGCCTGTCTGGAGACCGAGCCGGGGAACCTGCCGTCGCCCGCGGCCGAACTGTTGTGGCGCAACAGCGCCGGCCTGCCGTTCATCGTCGAGGAACTGCTCCACGGCATGGTGAACGACGGCCTGCTGGTCGAGGGCCGCGAGGGCTGGCGCGTCATCGGCGAACTCCGCGCCCGCGTCCCCGCCGCGCTCGTCACCAGCATCGGTGTCCGGATGGAGCAACTCGGCGAACAGGCGGAGGAGCTGCTGTCGGTCGCCGCGATCATCGGCCGCCGTTTCCCGTTGTCGGTGGTGCAGACGGTCACCGGCACGAACGACCGGACGCTGCACAACCACCTGAGCGCCGCGGTCTCGGCGAACCTGGTGACCACCGACGAGACGACGCCCGGCTGGTACGCCTTCCGGCATCCGCTGACCGCGGAAGCACTGCTGGAGCGCCAGGCCCCGGCGCGGAAGGCCGCACTCGCCCGTCAAGCCGCCGATGCCGTCGAGAAGCTGTACCCGGGCCTGCCCGGCGACCTGTGCGCGCTCGTCGCGTCGCTCCGGCTGACCGCGCTGGACGAGCGCGCGGCGGGTCACCTGTTCGCGGAAACCGGTCGCCGCGCCCTCGACGCCGGTGCCGCGGACTCCGCGGTCACGATGCTCACCAAGGCCGTCGACCTGCTGGCCGGAGCCGACGCGGGTGACCGGGCCGAGGTGCTGGAGAGCCTGCTGTACGCGCTCGGCCAGACCGGGCAGTTCGACCGCGCCGTCGAACTCTCCGCGGGCTTCGGCGAGATCGGGACACTCGAACGGGCCGCCAAACTGCACACCCAGCTGGCCTGGGCCGCCTACATCGCCGGACGGCACGACGAATGCCTCGGCCAGATCGACCGCGCCCGCGCTCCCCTCGGCTCGGCGATATCGCCCGCTCAGCAGGCCGCGCTCGACGCCGTCGAAGCGAACCTCTGGCTCGACGTCCCCGGCCGGACCGGCACGGCGGAACGGCTCGCGCGCCAGGCGTGGAAAGTGGCCGAGGAGACCGAGCAGCCGTTCGTCGTCTGCCAGGCGCTCCAGGTGCTCGGCATGCTCGCGCTGCCGCGGGACCTCACCGAGTCCGAGCACTACATGCAGCTCGCGCGGCGGACCGCCGAGGACAATCATCTGCCTCACCTCCGCACCCAGGCGCTGGTCCGGCTCGGCGGGCATCGCGTACTCATGAACGGCGACGAGCAGACCCTGCTGCTCGCCCGCGCCGACGCCCAACGGCTCGGGTCGATCACGCTGCACTGCGCCGTCGACGCCGTGCGCACCATGCACGCCGTCCTGCGCTGCGACTTCGGGACCGCGCACGCGCTGCTGGAAGAGAACCTCGCCGTGCTCGGCAGGCTCCGGTTGACCGCGTTGCTGCAGTACGCGCACATGACCAGGGCGATGTCGGCCGGGCACCGGGCGGACCGCCCGGCGATGGAACAGGCGCTCGAGGACTTCCGGGAGAGCGGCGGCGAGAACGCGCAGGAGAAGGTCCTCAGCATCGGTCTGGCCCGCGTCTTCTGCTCACTGCTCGAAGAGGACTTCGACCGGGCGCGCCGGGAACTCGACCAGGTCACCGAACTGGAGGACCTGCGGCCGAGCCGATTCCACCTCGCCGGTCAACACGGGCTCAGGACGCTCGTCGACACCCTCGGCGGCGCAGACTGCCCCGAGACCGGATCCGCCGTCAGCGGGATGCGGTGGAACCGGCAGTTCGTCGAGTTCGCACACGCCGTCGAACACGGCAGGCGAGGCGACGCGGAGAAAGCCGCACAGGCGGTGGCCGCCGCACTGGAGGCGTCCGCGCCCTATCCCCTGGCGCGGCACCTCGGACTCCGGCTGATCGCCGAACCGGCCGCCGCCGATGGCTGGGGCGACCCGGCGGGCTGGCTCAAAGAGGCCGAAGAGTACTTCCACGGCAGGGACATCCCAGCCGTGGCGGCCGCCTGCCGGAGCCTGCTGCGCAAGCTCGGCGCACCCGTCCGGCAGCGCCGGGCCGGGGTCGACCGGGTCCCCGGCGACCTGCGCGCGTCCGGCGTCACCGTGCGCGAATACGAGGTGCTGCTCCTGCTCGCCGAGCGGATGGGCAACAAGGACATCGGCGCACGGCTGCACATCTCCCCCAGGACGGTCGAGAAACACGTCGCGAGCCTGCTCGCCAAGACCGGCCTCGCCGACCGTTCGGCCCTCGCCGAACAGGCCGCCGGACGGCGACCTGGCATGCTGTGATCCATGAGCGACCTCACCGTGTACGGCGCCGGCTGGTGCCCCGACGTCAAACGCAGCCGCGCCCTGCTCGACGCCAAGGGTGTCGAGTACGACTACCTCGATGTCGAAGCGGACACCGGCGCCGAGGAGACCGTGCGCGGACTGCAGAACGGTGAGCGGCGCATCCCGACCATCGTCTGGCCGGACGGCACCCACCTGGTGGAACCGAGCGACGACGAGCTCACCGCGCACCTGAACCGATGACCCTTCCGGACGTCCCGGTCGGCACGAGGGTCGTCGTGCGGTACCGGATCGAAGGCGGTTTCACCGACGCTCTCGGCTACCTGCGCTCCCGTGACGACGCGGAATGCACCGTGGAGACCAAACGAGGTCTCGCGACCATCCGGCTCGCGGACATCGTGCTGGCGAAGACGGTCACGCCTCCGCCGGTGCGGCGTTCCGCCTCGTAAGGGGCAAGGACGGTTAGAACCGTCTTTACCACTCACGAGGACTCACCACGGCTCGGAACCCTCGTCGCCTGAAGTACTTGAAGGTGCGGTGACTGTGTCGCGAAAGCCACTTTCGGGACATCAGACGTCGCGAAAGTGGCTTTCGCGACACCGGAACTCCTTGACTGTCCTTAAGGGACACTTGTCACGATATAGATGTCCGATTTTGACGCTTGGCGCACTTTGCGATGGGGGCCGTGAGTGACAATGCGGGTTCTACTGAGGGGTAGGGCAAAGGTGTCGTTGTGGCTGAACCCAAGGTGAGCGAGGGCGTGACTCGCGTGATCAGAGCCGGATCTCGCGTGAGCGCCCATCCCGCCCGAACACGACACGTTCGACCTTCCCCTCAATAACCCTCTTTGCCACTCACGACCCCCGCCGCAAACGCACATGTGGGCATCAGTCGGGCATCTAGTCGCATGAAAGTGTCCCGAGTGGACAGTCAGAGTGCGGTCGGCTCGCGGCGGCCAGTCCAGATCCGCTCCGCCGGGACGACGATGTTGCGAAAGCCACGTTCGCAACGTTGAAGGTTGTGAACGTGGCTTTCGCAACGCCTACCCTGCGGCCGACGCCTTCACGCGTCCCTACCACTCACGAGGACTCAGGCGAGCGGCTTGTCCAGCACCGCCTTCACGTGGCTGAAGTTGTCGATCGAGTAGCGGCCGTGATAGCGCCCCATCCCGCTCTCCCCCACTCCGCCGAACGGCAGCTCGGGTGCCGCGAGATGGATGATCGCCGCGCCGAACACCAGGCCACCCGACGACGTCTCCGTCTCGATCCTGCGCTTCGTTTCGTCCGACTCGGTGAAGGCGTACAACGCCAGCGGCTTGTCGCGTTCGTTGACGAACGCCAGTGCCGCGTCGACGTCGGGCACCTCGATGATCGGCAGGATCGGGCCGAAGATCTCGTCCCGCATCACCGGGGCGTCCGGGGAGACGCCGGTGAGCACGGTGGGCGCGATGTACTTCTCGTCGCGGTCGGACTGGCCGCCGACGACCGCGGTTCCGTTGTCCAGCAAGGCGGCGAGCCGGTCGTAGTGCCGGGTCGAGATGATCCGGCCGTAGGAGTCACTGGTGGCCGGGTCCTCGCCGAACATCCTCTCGACGGTCTTGGCCAGGTGCTCCGCCAGTTTCGGACCGGTGTCGCCGATCGCGAGGACGTAGTCGGGAGCGACGCAGGTCTGGCCCGCGTTGGCGAACTTGCCGTAGGCGAGGCGCAGCGCGGTCACGGCGAGATCCGCGCCCGGCTCGACGATCGCCGGGCTCTTCCCGCCCAGTTCGAGTGTGACCGGCGTGAGGTGTTTCGCCGCCGCGGTCATGACGATCCGGCCGACGGTCCCGTTCCCGGTGTAGAAGATGGTGTCGAACTTCTGCTCCAGCAGCGCGGTCGTCTCCGGAATCGCTCCTTCGACGACGCGGACGCCCTCGACGTACTTAGGCAGATGTTCGGCGATCGCGGCGGAGGTGTTCGGCGACAGCTCGCTCGGCTTCACGACCGCGCAGTTGCCCGCCGCCAGTGCTCCGACCAGCGGCGCCAGCACCAGTTGCAGCGGATAGTTCCACGGCCCGATGATCAGCGCGACCCCGAGCGGTTCGCGGACGACGCGAGCATTCCCCGGCCGCAGCGGCCGGGGAATTTCGGCGGGCTCCGGATTCAACCAGGAGTCGAGGTTCTCCAGCGTGTGGTCGATCTCGTTGCGCACGAGCGCGATCTCCGCGCGCTTGGCCTCGGCGGCGTTTTTGCGAAGGTCGGCGTAAAGCGCCTTGAGGAAGACGTCCTCCTGCTCGGACAGGAGCGTGCGCAACCCCGTGAGCTGCGTTCGCCGCCAGGCCACTGGTTTGGTGACACCGGAACGGAAGAGTTCCCGCAGGTCATCGACGACGGCGGGCGCTTCACTGCTGCTCATGGCTCCGAGCCTAACAATGCGAACCCGACGGGGTGATACACAGAGGAGTGAGAAACGCCGAACGCGAGAAGTTTCATAGCAGGCTGGAATTTCCGTCGAGAGGGGAATTCCATGCGCAGATCTCTGATCCTGACCGCGTGCGCCGTCGTCGTGCTCGGTGTGGCGTCCGCACCGGCCGCGTCCGCGACCGTCGAGCAGGAGCCCGTGTGCACCGTCAACGGCACTCCGACCCGGGGCATCGACAAGGGTGATCACTTCGACATCGAGGGCACGCCCGCCAACGACGTCATCAAGTGCCACGTCACCGACCTGAACGACGGCGAGGAGTCCGTCATCGTCTACGCCGGGGACGGCGACGACGACGTCTTCTTCGGCGGTGTCTACCCCGCTCAGAACGACGGTCCCCCGGACACCATCAACCTCGGAGCGGGCAACGACACGTTCTCGTCCATTGTCGACACCCGCGCGGCGAATCTCGGCATCGTCAACGGGGACGACGGCGACGACACGATCACCCTCGGCAGGGAAGGGTACGACTTCGGCGCGCACGGCAACGACGGCGAGATCCACGGCGGCGCCGGGAACGACGCTCTCACCCTCTACGGCGGCAACGCCACCGACAACGTCAACATCGCCAACGCCGGCACCGGGATCGTCACCGGTGACGCGGGCGACGACACCATCGTCCTGCAGGGTGGGCGCAGCGGGAACACCAAATGCGGCGACGCGGCCAACAGCGGCACCGTCGACGGCGGCGAAGGCGCCGACAAGATCACCCTGACCGGCGGTGAACCTCGGCTCGAGACGTGCGACACCGCGACCGGTGAGGCCAACGGCAACGATGTCGCCGATCCGGAACTGGCCGGAAAGGTACTCGGCGGCCCTGGCCTGGACACGATCACGTTGACCGGCGGCCGCAACAGCGACACCGGCAGGCAGGCACCCAGCAACGACGAAGAAGGCGAGGTCGACGGTGGCGCCGATGGCGCTACCTGCGTCTTTTCTCCGGAAAGCGTCGGTGAGGTCGCCAACTGCTCCTGACCGTCGCCGGGCGGTATAGGGCGTTATACAGAAGGAGCTGAAGGGCGCTTTCCCCGCGTGCCATGCGGGGAAAGCGCCCTTCGCTGCGTGAGATGCGGGGAAAGTCCCCTTCAGCCCTGGGACGTCACGGGTAGCTGACCAGGTTGCTCGGCGTGGTCCCCGGCGGGGTCACCGCCCCCGCGTCGTTGATCACGTGGGTGATGGTCCCCTTGTAGTTCAGCGAAACCGTCACCAGGTTGTGGAACCGGACGCCGGAGCGATTCGGCACCTCGAACGCGTGGTACAGGTTCACCGACGGGTTGTCGTTGAAGAAGCAGTAGCTGCCCAGTCCCCACGCTTCATGCGTGGTCACGTTGTCCCCCACCTTGTAGGCGGCGTACCCGTTGAGCCCGTTGGGACTCTTCCATCCGGCCTGATCCGGGACGTCGTAAGGGATTTCGTTCTGGAAGAAGATCGTCCGGCCGTTCTGGCCGTTCCAGATCACCTGGTACTTCTGGTAATGCTCGACGAACAGACCGGTCGCCAGCACGTTGTCCCCGTTCACGACCACCCCGGTGTCGCCGGTGTTGATCGGCCAGCCATAGGTGCCCGCGTTGCCGTGGTCGGCCCGCCAGGCCCAGATGTGGTCGATGATCGTGTCACGACTGTTGACGATCAGGCTGTTCGTCGCCTTCCCCGCGATCTGACCGCCGATCCGGAAGAACACGTCCTGCAGGGTCGTCGGGTTGGCCGAGTGGTTCGCCGTCGAGCCCGCCGGGCCGACGGTCAGCAACGACTGCGAGTTGGTCGTGCCGGCGTCGAACAGCAGGCCCTTGAGCCGGACTCCGTCCACATCGGCGACCTTCATCGCGTCCACCCCGTTGTCCGGCACGAGCGTCGGATACCCGACCCCGAGGACGACGGTGTTGGCTTTGGTCACGTTCAGCGTCTGGTTGAGGTGGTAAACGCCCGGTGTGAAGAACAGGTTGCAGCCTTGGGAAAGGGCGTTGTTGATCGACGAAGCCGTGTCCCCCGCCTTAACGACGTAGAACTGGCTCATCGGCAGCGAACTGCCCTGGGTGCCGCCGTTGGCCCAGCTCGGCCCGGAAGCGTTGGTACGCAAGGAAGGCTGGAACACACGGTACTTGCCCGAACTGTCGAGGTAGAGATACGGGACGTCGCGGGACACCGGCGTGGTGCCGAGCGTGGTCTCAGGCGGGTTCGGGAAGGTGTTCGCCGGGGCGCCGTTCGTCCCGGAGAACACCATGTTCCAGACGCCGCCTTCCCAGCTGCCGTAGCTGCTGTCGCGGGTGTACCACTGCTGCTGCGAGATCGACGCGGTCTTGCCGGAGACCTTGGTGTCGGCGGTGTACCCGCCGCTGGCGAAGCCGTAGCTGGCCGGGAAGAGGTTCAGCCCGCCGCGGATGTCCATCCGGCGGAACGGCGCGGCCTGCGCGACGGCCCAGCGGGTCGCGCCACTGCTCGGCACGACGGCGAGGTTTTCCGCCGAGCGCCAGAAGTTCTGCAGCGCCACACCCTTGTCCGACTCGTTGAAGGCGTCGACGGTCACGTCACCGTTGATGACGACGTCGCCCGGGTTCTGCCCGAGACCCGCGACGGAGGTGTAGTAGCCGACATCGTCATGGATGCCGTTGTACACACCGGGCTTGAACAGGTGCGCGTACCTGCGTTCGGTGAACTGCGCCGTCAGGGTGTCCTTCTGCGCGTTGAAGTCCGCGTCGAGCTTGGCCTGGATGGACGACGCCGACATCGCCGGGTCGAAGATCCGCACGTTCGGGCCGAAGTCCGGGACCTCGGCCTGGGCGGGACAGGTCGCCTGCGTCGATCCGATCGTGTAGCTCGCCGAGGCGACCGGGGAGGTCGTCGAGCCGGATTTGAGTGCGATCGCGGAAACCGTGGAGGACGCGGAGACCGTGATCGGCCCGGTGTACTGAGTGGACGACGCGGTCGGCGTGGAGCCGTCCACCGTGTACCGGATGGTCGCGCCCGCGGTCGCGGTCGACAACGTCACCGAGCGGGCGCTCGGATAGCTGCCGCCCGGCGGGTCGAACGTCGGCGAGGCGACGGTCGTGCCGCTGCCGCCGTGGGTGTAGCCGAAGTGCGGGGTGTCGTACTGCGGCCCGTTCTTCTCGTAGGTGAACCAGTAGTCGAGCACGGTGCCGGCGGCGAGCGAACCGACGGTGTGCCGCCAGGTCCCCCCGTTGTCGGTCATGCGGACGTTCTGCTGCCCCACTCCCGGAACACCGGTGTAGTGGATGTCGACGTACCGCGCGGTCGTCGCCGGGGTGAAGGAGAACTGTGCCTGGGTCGCGTTCAAGGACGCGGCACTCTGGCTGTAGTCGGCGGCCGCGGCGGTGGCGCCGCCCAGACCAGTGGCGATCAGGAGTGCGGAGAGGCCGAGGGCGAGCACGCCCCGAACCCCTTTCCGCCGTTTGGGCTGCACAAAGATCCGGTTCACGTCGTGACACCTCCGGCGTTGGAAATCCACGGGCGAAGCAATTCGTTGCGCGCCACAACAAAGTAACCGTCCGTGCGATATGTCCAGATCACGCTTCGGTAACAGTGGTGGTCCAGACCACTGACTGCTCCCACCGGAGGCCAGGCGTACGGCCGTTCGGCGTCCTCGGGTGGCGCGATCGGGTGCCTGTCAGCGGTCCGGGACGACGTACAGCGTCGACGCTTCCCCGCCGTGCATGGCGCTCAGGCTGGCTTGGCAGGCTCGGAGCACCTCGCGGTTCGCGACCGTGTCCGGCGGGACGCCGCATCCGTCGCAAAAGAGTTCGACCGATCCCGGGAAGGTCTCGTCGACCTCGACGTCGATCGTGCGATCGCACCGGCGGCACCATCGGTGCCCGGTGACGACCAGGACGTGCATCGGATCGGAGACGCAGCGATGCACCCAGGAGCGGTGGACGTAGCAAGTGGTCCGGACGTGCGCGCTCAGCCCGTGTTCCTCGGCCACGTCTTCGGCGGCGAGGATCGCGGCCAGCCGCCGGTCTTCGATCTCCCCGTACAAGTCCCGGCGCCGGGCCGGAGGTGCCGCGTCCGCCTCCGCGAGCAGTCTGAGATGAGCCCTTGAGGGTGGCGAAGTCCGAAGCACCATGTGGGTCTCAACCTTTCGGCGTCCACCGGAAGTCTTATCAGGTCACTTCCGATTTCGCCGGAGTGACACCCGACCGGGCGACAACGGCGGGTCCGTTTGTACGGCCCTTGTATTCGCGCTGCTCATGCTGACCGGACAACGGGCGAGTTCGTTCAGGAGGCAGCAAGTGTTGACCAAGGTAGCCGTGCTCGCGACCGCGACCGCGCTCTCGTTCGGCGTGGCCGCACCGGCCAGTGCCGAACCGGCCGCGGCCGCGGTGCCCGCGGCCAGCATGGAAGCGGTGCTCAAGGCCGCGCAGATCGACCCGCGCCGGGCCGACAGCGCCTTGACCCCCGGGGCCAAGGACAGCGTGCTCCTGGTGGAGCAGGCGCTGGCGGCCAAGGGACTGCTCGACCAGCAGTACGTCGACGGCCACTTCGGCACGTCGACGATCACCGCGTACTCCAGCTACCAGAAGTCGCTGGGGTACACGGGAATCGACGCCTCCGGCCTGCCGGGCAAGACGTCGCTCGAGAAGCTCGGCGACGGCCGGTACACGGTGACCGCGACGGTCTCGGCGGGGAGCCGCCTGACCTACCACGGCAAGACCATGAACACCCGGACCAAGGCGATGCTGGTGAAGGCGGAGGGCCTGCTCGGCAGGCAGCTCACCATCACGCAGGGCTCGTACAACCCCGGCGGTGTCGGCGCTTCGGCCGGTACGCACGACGGCGGCGGCGCGCTCGACATCGGCGTCGAGGGCATGTCTTCGGCCACGCGGACCGACGTCGCGAAGAAGCTGCGTCAGGTGGGCTTCGCGGCTTGGGTCCGGACCCCTGCTCAGGGTTTCGCCTATCACATCCACGCGATCGCACTGTCCGATCCGGACCTGTCGTCCGGCGCGCAGCACCAGGCCGGTGACTACTACCTCGGCTACAACGGCCTCGCGGGCCGCGGTTCCGACGACGGCCCCGCCGTCTCGCCGAAGGTCACCTGGGAGGAGTACCAGCGCGCGTGACCCCGCTGCCCGAAGGCCACCTCCGCCGACGTTGATCATCGGCGAAAGGTGGCCTTCGGGCCGTCCGCGAACGCCCGGGTAGGCTTCGGCGCGACGGCGAAATCAGCGGGAAGGGAACATCGCGTGGAGGCTCAACCGGTCGGTCAGTGGCTCGACGAGCTGGCTTCGAAGGCCTCGACGCCCGGTGGTGGCGCGGCGGCCGCGATGAACGCCGCCGTGGGTGCCGCCCTGGTCTCCATGGTGTGCAACCTGACCATCGGCAAGCCGAAGTACGCCGAGCACGAGGCGACGATGACCGAGGCCCTCGCCAAGGCCGAAGACCTCCGCGCCCGCGCGCTCGGCCTCGCCGCCGACGACGCCGCCGCGTTCGACGCCGTGGTCGCCGCCTACAAGCTCCCCAAGGCGACCGACGAGGAGAAGCAGGCCCGCAGCGCCGCCATCCAGGCCGCCCTGGTCGGCGCGGCCGACGTCCCGCTGCGGACGGCCGCCCTCGCCGCCGAGGTCGTCGATGTCGCCGCCTCGATCCTCGAAGGCGCCAACACCAACGTCATCTCCGACATCGCGGTCGCCGCCTCCTCCGCCAGGTCCGCGCTCGAGTCGGCCGTGGTCAACGTCGAGGTCAACCTCGCGTCGATGTCCGACGAGCAGCTGCGCAAGGAGACCGAAGCCCGGCTCGCCGAGCACACCCCCGCCGCCGGGCGCGCCGACGCGCTCGTCGCCGCCGTCCGCGAGAGGATCGCCCGATGACGCTGATCGACGGGCGCGCGATCGCCGCCGCCATCACCGCCGAGGTCACCGAGACCGCCGCCAAGCTGCGCGAGTCGGGCACCGCTCCGACGCTGGCCGTGCTCGTGCCGACCGACGACGACGCCACCGCCTGGTACGTGCGCTCGATCGAGCGCGCCGCGAAGAAGGTCGGCGTCGACTGCCGGGTGGTCCAGCTCGAGAAGCCGACCGGCGAGGACGTCACCCGCGAACTCGACAAGCTGTCCGCGGACCCCTCGGTGCACGGCATCATCTGCCAGACCCCGCTGCCCGAGGGCGTGACGCTCGACCACGTCGGCGCGCACATCGACCCCGCCAAGGACGTCGACGGCGCCAACCCGGTCAGCCTCGGCCGCCTCACCGCGGGCCTCCCGACCTACGCTCCCGCGACCGCCGCCGCGGTGCTGGAGATCCTGAAGCGTGAGCAGGTCGCCCTGTCCGGCGCCCAGGTCGCCGTCGTGGGCCGCTCGACCGTCGTCGGCAAGCCCGCCGCGCTCCTGCTGCTCGGCGAGAACGCGACCGTGACCGTCTGCCACTCCCGCACCAAGGACCTCGCGGCGGTCACCAGGACCGCGGACGTCCTGGTCGTGGCCGTCGGCCGCGCGCACTTCGTCGGCGCGGACCACGTCAAGCCCGGCGCCGTGGTGATCGACGTCGGCACCAACCCGACGCCCGAAGGCGGGCTCGTCGGCGACGTCGATCAGGCCGCGGTCGAGGGGATCGCGGGCTCGATCACGCCGGTCCCCGGCGGCGTCGGCCCGGTCACCACTTCGCTGCTGCTGCGGCACACGGTCACCGCCGCGCAGGCCTGACCCCGGAGCCGACGACGGCGGCCACGGTCTTCCGGACCTGGGCCGCCTCCGGCCTGGCACCCGTGCGATCGGCGAACAGCAGATGCGTCGCGCCGATGAGCGTCGCCGCGAGCGTGTCGACGTCGGCGTCCTCGGCGATCCTGCCCGCTTCGCGTTCCGCCTTGAGATAACCGGCGATCATCACGGCCGCCTGCGTCAGCACCGGGACCCCGGCCGGCCACTCGCGGCGCAACCGGGCACGGAGTTCGTCGCGGAAGATCACGAGCGGGACGATCGCGACCGCGACCGATTCGAACACCGCCGTGAGTGCCTCCGCAAGGTTGTCGACGACCGTTCCGGTACCGACGGCCTGGTGAAGGCTCTCTTCGTCCAGCTTCTCGACCCGGTCCAGCACGAACTCGGCGAGGAACGCGTCGAAGTCGTCGAAGTGCCGGTGCAGCACGCCTTTCGCGCAGTCCGCCTCGGTGGTCACCGCGCGGCTGGTGAGACCGCTCGGCCCGTCTCGCAGCAGAACGCGTTCAGCGGCGTCGAACAACTGCGCGCGCACGGCGCGCAGGGCCACCCCGGTCGGCATACGGCTCCTTCGCGTTGACGAGTGGGCAAGTGCCCACTTAAGGTGGGCGCATGCCCACTCTACCGTCGGGGCAGGAGCCTCACCGTCATCGGCAGGCCGCGGAATCCTTCGGCGTGGACGCCGAACGCTACGACCGGACCCGGCCCGCCTATCCCCCGGAACTCATCGACCACCTCGTCGCGGCCGCTCCCGGCCGCGAAACCCTCGACGTCGGTATCGGCACCGGAATCGAAGCGCGCCAGTTCCAGGCGGCGGGCTGTCACGTGCTGGGCATCGAACCGGATCCGCGGATGGCCGAGTTCGCCCGCCGGAGCGGAATCGACGTCGAGATCGCGAAGTTCGAGGCCTGGGAACCCGCCGGACGCCGGTTCGACCTGCTCGTCTCCGGGCAGGCCTGGCACTGGGTCGACCCGGTGGCAGGCGCCGCCAAGGCCGCCGAAGTCCTCCGGCCGGGCGGGGTCTGGGCCGCGTTCTGGCACGTGCCCGAACCACCGGAAGCAGTCACGGACGCCCTGGCCGACGCGTACCGGCGGTTCGTCCCCGATGCCCCGATCGACCTCAAGAGTGTGCCGAAACAGCCCGCGGACCCGTATGGGCCGCTCATCGCGAAGGTCGCCGACGGCCTGCGCGAAGCAGGCGGCTTCCGCGAACCGGAGCGAATCCGCCACGACTGGGATCGGGTCCACACCCGCGACGAATGGCTGGACCAGCTCCCGACGTTCGGCTCGCTCACCTGGGTCGAACCCGGTGCGCAGCAACAGATCCTCGCCGAAGTCGGCGAGGCGATCGACCGGCTGGGCGGCCGGTTCACCACCCGCTACGCCACCGTCACGATCACCGCGGTCCGGGACTGACGCGCCGGTGGCGGGAGCCGCGCCGCTCCCGCCACCGGCGTCCGTCAAGGCGTGACGGGGATGTTGGTCAGCCCGTTCACCGCCCTGGACACGGTGTTGGACGCGTGGACGACGTTGGGCCGTTCCGGGCACTTCGAAGTCGACGTGATCTTGATGGCGTACTGGCCCACGCCGCCGAGATCGGACTTGTTGCCCCGCCAGACGTTCCCGCAGCCGTTGGGGAAGGACGGGGTGGTGCCGGGATTGTGCGTCTCGTAGCCGTTCACGAACGTCCCCGGTGCGGCGAAGGTGCCGGTGTTGTCCTCGATGACGTAACCGAATCCCTTGACGTCGACCCAGGAATCGGCCGAGTTCTGCCCGGAGATCCCTTGACCGTCGAAGGTGTTGCCCCGGATGACGCCGCCTTCGGTGCCTTCCTTGACGTCGATGCCCTCCGCGGCGACGTACGGTCCGATGTGGTTGCCGAGCACCTGGATCCGGTCGCTGCGGTCGACTCCGCCGGAGTTGCCGTGGCACGCCCAGTTCGAGTTCGCCGAGCCGAGGTAGACGCCCTCGCCGTAGCCCGCCTGCACGAGGCCGGTGTGGCTGATCGTCGAGTCACGGATGACGCTGTCGGCCGACGAACGCCGGAAGTGGACGGCCTCTTCGTCGATCCGGTGCACCCGTACCCCGTCGATCACGGTGTGGTGCGAGTTGTCGGCGACGATGCCCTTCTTCGACTCCTGCACGGTGAAACCCTGGAGGTGCCAGTACGGCGCACCGTAGAGCCAGAATCCGTACCCGGAGTCCCAGCCCGCCGTCGGCGCCGGGCAGGAAGGTGCCTCACCCGAGGGGCCGTCGTTGATCAGGACCGCCGTCGACGGCCCGGTCACCGTGATCGGCGCACCGGCCGTCCCGGGTTTCGTGGCCATGAAGGAACCCCGGTAGGTTCCGGCGGCAAGCCGGATGGTCTGACCAGGGCTCGCGGCCGCCAGAGCGGCCTGCAGCTCCGCCGCCGTGTCGACGTCGACGACATCGCCCGCGGGCACGGTCGTCGTGGTGGTCGGTGGTTTGCTCGTGGTGGTCGTCGTGCTCGGCGGCGTGGTGGTGGTCGGCGCCCCTCCCCCGCACGGGCTGCCGTTGACCGTGCATCCGGTCGGCAGGCCCAGTCCGGCGGTGTTGAAGCCGAAGCTCGCCGTCCCGCCGGGTTTGATCGTGCCGTTGAAGCCGGCGTTGGTGACCTTGTAGTGCTGCCCGGTCCTGGTCAGCACCGAACTCCACGACGCGGTGATCGCCGTCCCGGCGGGCAGATCGAACTCGATCGTCCACTGTGTACTGTTCGCGTCCCCGGCGTTGGTCAGTGTGTACTTCCCGCCGTATCCGCTGTCCCAGGCCGAACTCTGGGCGAACACGGCGGACAGGCTGGGCGCGGCGGCCTCGGCGGAGACGACGGCGCCGAACAGGCCCGCCACCGACGCCGTGGCCGCGATCGCGGCGAGCAGTCGTTTCCTCGTCATTCCGTGCCTCCGCACTTCGTTCCGGCGATCGAACACGCGACCGGGAGTGCCTGACCGGCGGCGT
This sequence comes from Amycolatopsis sp. lyj-84, assembly GCF_046549075.1. NCBI lineage: Bacteria > Bacillati > Actinomycetota > Actinomycetes > Pseudonocardiales > Pseudonocardiaceae > Amycolatopsis > Amycolatopsis sp. lyj-84. The sequence continues at coordinate 162,454 of NZ_JAJPWO010000005.1, read as the reverse complement.
TGAAGCCGAACGTCGCCGTGCCGCCGGGTTTGACGCTTCCGTTGTGCGACGCGTTCCCGAACCGGTGGTGCTGGCCGGTCTTGGTCAGCACCGAACTCCAGGAACTGCTGACCGTCGTCCCCGCGGGCAGGTCGAACTCGACCGCCCACGAACCTACCGCCGCCGAACAGCTGTTGGTGATGGTGAAACCGGCCCCGTAGCCGCTGTCCCACACCGACTTACGGGCGAACGCCGCCGTCAGGCAACCGCCGGGATTCGAGCTGGTCGTGGTGGTCGGCGTCGTCGAGGTCGGTGTGATCGGCGTGGTCGGCGTCGAGGTCTGGCCTGTCGACGAGGACGGCGGAGTCCCGTCGACGGACTTCAGGAACAGCGACGACGCGGCGTCGGTCTTGGTCGCGTCGACCCCGTGTCCTCCGGTGTAGTCCCGCTGCTCGTTCTTCGCCCAGTCGGCGATCGGCGTGCCTCCGACGTCGAGGTGCTTGTACGCGGTGCCGTCCCACCCGAAGGCGTACACGCGATGGCGGTCGGCGTAGAAGTCGTTATACGGGCCGTTGTCCGTGAGCTGTTTGGTCATGGCGTTGTTGAAGAACACGTTGCGAGGGCCGGTGGCACCCGACCATTTGACGGCCTTCTTGCCCGCGCCCCACCAGATCGGGAACCAGTTCGAGTCGTCGGGACCGCCGCCGCCCTCTTCACCGCAGTTGGCCCGGCAGTTCCCGGAGCGGTGCGCGTAGGGGACCTTGACCGTGTTGAGCTCGAAGAGGTTGTTGCGTTCCCAGCCGCCGTGCAGGTTCAGGTCGGAGTCGAACGAGTTGCCGATCACCACGTTGCCCGAGGCGGACCACTGGAAGGTGAAGTGCCGCAACAGGGTGGAGGTGTTCCCGGCGTAGAGCGAGTCCCAGACCCGGGAGCCGCGGAAGTAGCCGTTGCCGCCCTTGCCCTTGTTCCACGAGCCGTTGAGTTCGTTGTCGACGATCTGGAGGTTCTTGGCCTCCTCGGTGACGATCGGATGCGATCCGGTCAGGTCGGCGCGGATGCCGCGGACCCAGGAGTTCGCCGCCCACTTGAACACGATCCCGTGCATCTCGGCGGCGGGCGCCATGTTCCCGTAGTTGTTGTTCGCCTCGGCCGGGTTCAGGCCGGGCATGTCCTGCGTGAAGCCGAGATTCTCGAATCCGACGCCGAGCACCGGATCGACGAGCGGCGCCGCCTTCGAGTCGTAGGTGGCGCCGTCGATCGGGGCCGAACCGTCCGAAGTGGAGTTCACCGGGACGTCGTACTCGAGCGGTTTGTCGAGGGTGATGGTGCGCGCGGACGTGTCGAGCGCCGCGATGGTGAAGATCTGCTGGCGCATGTGCATGTTCAGCAACGGGAACGTGGTCGGCGTCGCCTGCTGCTGCTCGTAGAACTTCTGCGAGTTGGCCGCGCGGATGTTCACCAGGCCGCCGACGGCGAGCGAGGTCAGGGCGCCGCTGCTCGCCAGGTGGACGACACGGTCCCCCGTCCGCGCGGCGAACGCGGTGTCACCCGGTTTGCCCCGTAGTTTCACCCCGGCCTTCCAGTGGACGTTGATCGTCCCTTCGAAGATGTCCTTGCGGTTGGCGGGCGCCGAGGCGTGGTCGCTCGCGTAGGACGAGTGCACTCCCCTGGACTGGACACGGAACAGCCCGCGCCCCGGCCAGAGCCAGCCGCCCTTGCCCGCGCCCGAGGTCATCCCGTCCTCGTCCCAGTCGGAACCGTCCGGGGTGAGGGTGTCGTACCGGGTGTTCGCGTCGGGCCGGTAGACGAACTTCGTCGCGTCCTTGCCCGCGCCGCGCAGGATCAGGTAGTCGGCGTCGACGTGGATCTCGTGCGTGACGTCGAACCGGCCTGCCGGGAAGGTGATCGTGCTCAGCTTGGTGTAGCTCCCCGACGGCGAGCACGCGCTCTTGATCCCGTCGATCGCCGCCTGGATCCCGTTCGTGTCGTCGGCGCCGTCGTCGGGTTCGACGTTGTACTGGGCCGCCAGTTCCGCGGCGGTGACCTGGCAGGCGGCGTTCGGATTCACTTCACCGGAGCCGGGCAGCGTGGCGCCGCCCCGGTACCCGGCCTTGGACCAGTCGTAGAGTCCCGCGACCGGCGCGCGGCGGTTGGCCGCGCCGACATCGAGGCCGGTCAGCGCGCCGGGCCCCGGCGCCGCGTCCGCCACGTCGGGCGGTACCTGCAGGAGTGCGGCGGTGGCGACCACGGCGGCGACCGCCGGGAGGACGGCACGACGAAGAGGACTTTTTCGGGACACCCGAAACCTCCGTGACGGACTGACGGAAGGTGTTGCGGCGTGTACACCCGGACTCCGTCTTTATAGTTCACGTCCCTGTCACTCGTCAACGGATGTGAACAACATCCATGTATGTGAACACGATGAGTTTTCGGGCCTCGCGGGGTTATCAAGTCGAACCCATCAGAGGAGCACTTCATGAGTACCGACGAAAGCCGGATCCGCACCCTCATCGAGGACTGGGCCAAGGCCGTGCACGCCGGCGATCTCGACGCCGTTCTCGCCGGGCACACCGGCGACATCGTGATGTTCGACGTCCCGCCGCCCTACGAAGGCGTTCTCGGCATCGACGCCTACCGCGAAACCTGGCCGTCCTTCTTCATCTGGCAGGCGACGGGCGCGTCGTTCGAGATCGTCTCGCTCGACGTCACCGCGGGCGAGAACGTCGCGTTCGCGCACGCCCTGCTGCGCTGCGGCACGGCCGAGGAGTTCGAGCGGAACCCGGCGAACCGGCTGCGGCTGACCTTCGGGCTGCGCAAGGAGTCCGGCCGCTGGCTCGTCGCACACGAGCACCATTCGTTCCCGGCCGAGGCCGGTTCGGACTGAACCGCTCAGTTCTCACCGGTACGGAAACGGTCGAGCACCCGGCGTTCCCGTTTGGTCGGGCGTCCCGCGCCCCGCTCCCGCCGCGCGACCGGCACGGCGGACTCGGGCGGCGGCGCGGGCGTCCGGTCGAGGAAACAGGTCGCGGCGTCGGCGGCACCGACCCGTTTCTGGATCACCCGCGTCACTTCCAAGATCCGCGTGGTGTCGTTGACCCGGGCGCGCACCTCGTCGCCCGCCACGACCGTCGTCGCGGGTTTGGCGGGTTTGCCGTTGACGCGGACATGGCCGCCGCGGCACGCGGCGGCGGCATCGGGGCGCGTCTTGGTCAGCCGGACGGCCCACAGCCAGCGATCAACTCGAGTGGACTCCACAGCAGTACATAGTGGCCCATCGACCGGCGCGATGCCCGCCTGCCCGGCCCAAGCGAGTCGAAAGAACTTTCACTTTCGTTGCCTCCCGGCAGTCCCACAGGTATAACTTGTTCTAAATCCCTCAACGGTGAGGACGATCACGTGAGCGACGAAACCATGCGGAGCAGCGCTTCCGGGCAGTTATCCCGCCGCGTCTTTATTACTGGAACGGGTTCTATCTTGGGGGCGACAGCCCTGGGTGGGACCGCCTTCGCCTCCGCTGAGAACAGGCCGTCGGCGAAGAGTTCGATCGCGGACGCCGCGCGAATCCCGGCGCTCGTCGTCGGTTCCGGATACGGCGGCTGCGTCGCCGCGCTCCGGCTCGCCGAAGCGGGCGTCGACGTCCACCTGGTCGAGCTCGGCAAGGCGTGGGACACCCCGGGCACGGACGGCAAGATCTTCGCCAACACCACCACCCCGGACTACCGGTCCTTCTGGCTGCGGACGCGGACCAAGCAGCCGCTGAGCAACTTCCTCGGCTTCCCGCTGGACAAGGACGTCCCGCGCCACACCGGGATCCTCGACGCCGAAGAGTTCAGCGGCATCACCGTCTACCAGGGCCGCGGTGTCGGCGGCGGTTCACTGGTCAACGGCGGGATGGCCGTCACGCCGAAGCGCGAGAACTTCGCTTCGGTCCTGCCGACGGTCAACGCCGACGAGATGTACGGCGTCTACTACCCGCGTGCCAACACGGGGCTCGGCGTCGCCACCATCGACCAGAACTGGTTCGAAACCGCCGAGTGCTACCAGTACGCGCGGGTCGGCCGGAAACACGCGCAGCGATCGGGTTTCCCGTTCCTGTTCGTTCCGGACGTGTACGACTGGGACTACATGAAGAAGGAGCAGGCGGGCACGGTGCCGAGGTCCGCGCTGGCCGGGGAGATCCTCTACGGCAACAACGCGGGCAAGAAGTCGTTGCAGCAGACCTATCTCCCGCGGATCAAGGCGACAGGGCGGGTGACGATCTCGTCGCTGCACCGCGTCACGTCGGTCACGCCGTCGTCCGGCGGCGGGTACACCGTGGTGATGGAGCAGCTCGACACGGCAGGCACGGTGACCGCGACGAAATCCGTGACCGCGGACAAGGTGTTCTTCGCAGCGGGCAGTGTCGGCACGAGCAAGCTGCTGGTCAAGCTCAAGGCCACCGGCGCACTGCCCAACCTCAGCACCGAGGTCGGCAAGGGCTGGGGCGACAACGGGAACGTCATGTGCGGCCGGGCGAACCACATGTGGGACGCCACGGGCGCGCTGCAGTCGTCCATCCCCACCGCGGGCATCGACAACTGGGCCGCGGGCGGCGCGTTCGCCGAGGTCGCGCCGCTGCCGACCGGTATCGAGACCTACGCCTCGTTCTACCTGTCCATCACCAAGAACCCCAACCGGGCGGCGTTCTCGTGGAACGCGAGTACGAACAAGGTCGACCTCAACTGGCAGACAGCCTGGAAACAGCCGTCGATCAACATGGCGAAGACCATCTTCGACAAGATCAATTCCAAGGAGGGGACGATCTACCGGACCGACCTCTTCGGGCTGTACAAGATCTGGGGCGACCATCTCACCTACCACCCGCTCGGCGGCGCGGTACTGGGCAAGGCGACCGACAATTACGGCAGGCTCAACGGCTATCCGGGACTTTACGTGATCGACGGCGCGCTGATTCCGGGTAATACCTCGGTGAACCCGTTCGTCACCATCACCGCGCTGGCGGAGAGGAACATCGAAAAGATCCTCGCCACCGATCTCTGACGCCGTCCGGGGCGGCGGGTGCCTCGTGCGCGGCGCCCGCCGCCCCGTTTTCGGTGCCGAGGTGAACGTGCTCATCGCGATCCGGACCCCGGAGTCGTTCGGCGCCGTGCTGGAGAAGGCGCTACGCGACATTCCCCTGGGCCAAGGGTTTCCGTGGTTCGGCACTCAGCTGACCGCGAGGCGAGGATGCTCAGCAGTGGCTGGAAATCGCTCGCGTTTTCCTCTGAGCTCTCAAATCTTCGGCAGAACGCAAACGGTGTCGATTCCCAGCACATGGTTCAGCCGTCCGAAGGCGAGCCAGGCACCGATGCTCATGCTCAATTCGACGATTTCCGCCTGACTGTAGTGCTCGCCCATCCGCTTCCAGAATTCGTCGTCGATTCCGTGGTGATCGAGCGCGTAGCGTTCGGCGTACTCGGCGGCCAGCCGGGTACGTTCGTCGAACGCCTCGGTGGTGCGCCACTCGGTCACCGCGTCGGCGAACTCCTCTTCGACCTTCACTCCGTCGCGTTCGGTCCGCCAGTCCAGGCAGAAGACACAGCCGTTGATCTGCGCGGTCCGCAGTCGCGCCGCCTCGAACTCGCGGAGCCCCAGCGTGGTGTGCGAGTAGACCGCGAGTGAGAAGTTCGACGCCGCGACACCGATGCCGGGCACCATCTCGCCCCACACGTAGCCGATCGGGTCCTTGCCCTCGGGAATGTCGATGTTCATCGCGCGCTCCTTCCAAGCTTGCCGATGGCCGGTCGCAACGGGACGTCGAGTGCGTCGTAGAGCCCCGGTTTGGCGTCCACGAGCCAGTCGATGGCGCCGACCAGCCTGCCGACCGCGGTCGCGTTGCCGCCGGCGGACCGGTTCTCACCCTCGTCCGTGGCCTCCACCGAGACCTCGATCCTGGGACGGCCTTCGATGATCACCCGGTGCGCCCCGTCGCCGCTGGGCGGCTTCGGCCAGTCCGGCGCGCACGACGCGTGGATGCGCGTGACGTGCTCGATGACGATGCGGGGCTCGCCGTCCACGATCCCCTGCACCTCGAACCGGACGGCGCCCTGCGTACCCGCCTCGAACTCACCCATCGCCCGCGTGGTCACGGTTTCCTCGAGCGGACGGCGGTCGAGCGTCTCGCGGATCTCGTCCAGGTCGACACCGAGGCCGCGGGCGATCAGCCGCACCTGCCCGCCCCACACCATGGTGGGAACCGACGGGGCCAGCATCGGCGGCTGGTAGTCCATCGGCTGTCCCATGCCGACCAGGTAGCGGACGGAATCCGGCTGGTCGTAGGTCGAGTAGTCGAAGATCTCCTGACAGCGGACCCCCTCCACGGTGGTGCCGAGCCCGCTGATCAGCAACGGCAGGATGTCGTTGCCCCAGCCCGGATCGACGCCCGAGACGAACAGTGAGCCGCCGCCCTCGGCGATCGCCGTGAGCACCGGTTCCCGCAGTTCGTCCGGCGCGTTGCGCTGGTCGTACAGCGGGTAGAGCGCGGGTGTCACGACCACCGCCCCCGCCCGGATCGCGCGGACGATGTCGGCGAGCGCCTCGGCGGGCCGGATGTCGCCGGACGCCGCGTACACCACCGCCCGCGGGCCCGCCGCCAGCACGGCTTCGACGTCATCGGTCGCCGCCACACCGAATTCGCCGTCGACACCGGCGAGCGCGGCCGCGTCGCGGCCGACCTTCGCGGGATCGTGCACGAGCACACCGGCGAGTTCCAGCGCCGGATGCGCGTCCACGGCGCGGATGGAGGCACGGCCGATGTTGCCTGTACCCCAGACGACCGTTGGAATCATGGAGTCGAGGTTAACCGAATCCCGGATCGGTTCCCAGTACCGAAACAATCACGAAAACCGCAGGTCAGAACGCATTACTCGGCTTTATTCAAGGGGGCAACGAAAGCGTTCCGGTCCGCGGAACGGACCCCGTTTTCTTCGCCGACCGGCAATACCCGTTAGGCCGTTCGCCACCGCCTGTGTAATGTGCGCACTCGTGACGAGCCCCGAGTCGGACAGAATCCCGCCGCCGGTCATCCGGCGGCGAGTCGTCGTGTCCGGCGGTTAGACGCCGTCCTCCTCGCTTCCCGGTGACCGGAGCGCTCTTCCGTGCGCCCGGCCGGTTTTCGTCCTGTCCCGCGCACGGCTCCTCCTGTTCACTTTCTGCTTGGGAGTCGTCCGTTGCCCCTGTTCGTCTATGTCCTCGGCCTTGCCGTCTTCGCGCAAGGCACCTCCGAATTCATGGCTTCCGGTCTCGTGCCGGGAATCGCCGGTGACCTGTCCGTCCCGGTGGGCGCCGCCGCCGCGCTGACTTCGGCGTACGCGGTCGGAATGATCGTCGGAGCCCCCGCGATGGCCGTGCTCAGCGCGCGCTGGCCGCGCCGCCGGGCACTGGCCGGGTTTCTGACCGCCTTCGTCGTGGTGCACGTCATCGGCGCGGTGACGACGAGTTTTCCGGTGCTGTTCGGCACCCGGATCGTCGCGGCGGTCGCCAACGCCGGGTTCCTCGCCGTCGCCATGCCCGTCGCGGTCGCCTTGGCACCGGCGGGAAAGCAGGCGCGGGCGACCGCGGTCCTGCTGGCGGGGATCACGCTGTCGTGTGTCGCCGGTGTGCCCGCCGGATCCGTCCTGGGTGATCTCGCGGGCTGGCGCTCCGCGTTCTGGGCGGTCGCCGCGCTGTGCCTGCCCGCCTTGGTCCTGGTGTTCCGTTCGACGCCCACCGAGGCGGTGGACAGGCCCGAAATCTCGATCAGGCGCGAAGCACACGAACTGAAAGCGCCTCCGGTGCGGCAGGCGATGATCCTCGCGGCCCTGGTCAACGGCGCGACCTTCGCGACGTTCGCGTTCCTCGCGGTCATCGCGACCGATGTCGCCCACCTCCCCGCCGGGGCGGTTTCCGCGCTGCTGGCGGCCTTCGGCGTCGGCGCGTTCCTCGGGGTCACCGTGGCGGGCCGCAAGGGCGACGGTGAACTCCGGCGCGGCCTGATCCTCGCTTTGTGCGCCCTGCCGGTGGGCTGGGCGGTGCTGGCGGCGACGGGAGCGCACCCGATCGCCCTGTTCGTCGTGACGACCGTCCAAGGTGGACTGTCGTTCGGCTGCGGGTCGGCGCTGGTGGCGCGCGTCATGCACGTGGCGACCGGGGCACCGACGCTGGGCGGTTCGTTCGCGACGGTCGCGCTCAACGCGGGCGCGTTCCTGGGACCGGTGCTCGCCGGTTTCGTCACGGAAGCGACGGACGACTATCGCCACGCCCTCTGGATCAGCGCGGCGATCGCCGTCATACCGCTGCTGCTGATCCGGCGGGCACAGGTGCCGAGTCGCCCCTGAGCCGCGCGTGGAGGTGGACGTCGTGCCACCCGTCCGCGTGCAACATCGAAGAGCGCAGGGTGCCTTCGAGGCCGTATCCAGCCTTGTCAGCGACGCGGCAGGAAGCGTTGTTCGCGGTGGAATGCAGGAGGGACAACCGGTTCAGCCGGATGGTTCCGAACGCCCACCGCGTCAACGCCGCCACCGCGCCGCCCGCGATCCCGGTGCCGCGTGCGGAAGGGAGAACCCAATAGGACAACTGCGCCGACGCCTCGAAGAGTGAGACGGTGCGGAGGCCGACCTGCCCGACCGGCCGGTCTTCACGGGCGTCGACCACCGCCCAGCTCGCGTCCGTCTCGTCCGTCCAGCGCTGCTCCCACCCCGCGATCCAGGCGTGTGCTTCGGCCTCGCCGTCGACGCGGCGGACGTGCCAGCGCTGGATGGCGGGACAGGCGAAGGCGGCTTCGACGCTCTCCGCGTCTTCAGCGCACCAGGGTCGCAACACCAGCCTGTCGTCGACGACCAGGCACGGCTGCTTGGCGGCCCGGAACGTACCGGCAGGCAGGACGGGCTCGATGAGCAGAGGCACCCGCTCATCATGGCGCACCGGCGCCGCCGTTCTGGGTACCATCGGCCGGACCATGGAGATGATCACCGTGCCGGCGGGCGAGGTAACGCTTTCCGACCGGCGGACGCAGCGGAGCTGGACCGTCGCCGTCGCGTCCTTCCTGCTCGCGCCGGTTCCGGTCACCCGTGAGGCCGGCAGGCTTCCCCTCGTCGAGGTTTCGTGGCCGGACGCCCTCCTGTTCTGCAACGCACTGTCCGAACGCGAAGGGCTGACCCCGGCCTACCGGCTGGACCCCGAAGTGTCGTGGGACCGGTCGGCGAACGGCTACCGCCTGCCCTCCGAAGCGGAATGGGAGCACGCCTGCCGAGCCGGTACGAGCGGTCCCCGTTACGGACCGCTCGACGAGATCGCCTGGTACCGCGAGAACTCGGCGGAGTCGGTGCACGAAGTCGGCGGGAAGACTCCCAACGCGTGGGGCCTGCACGACATGCTGGGCAACGTCTGGGAATGGTGCTGGGACATCTACGACGCCGACGTCTACGGCGAGTACCGGGTCCTGCGAGGCGGCGGCTGGTTCGACGAACACTGGAGCTGCCGGGCCGGGGTACGGCGCCGCAGCCACCCCACGTTCCGCGTCGACGACGTCGGTTTCCGCTTCGCCCGGACACCGTGACCCCGGCTGCGGCGCGCGATGATCACACGATTGAATGACGCCACGGACACCCGGCCAGGGTGTCGGACCCTGGAGGAAACCGTGACCGGATCCGCTCCCCGAGACGTCGAACGCGTCTACTCCACCGCCGACGTCGTCGCCAAGCTGCGCCGCCTCGCCGACGCGCTCGAGTCCGAGACCTCGTTCCGCATCCAGATCGCCGGGGAACGGTTCCGCGTCCCCGCCCGCGCGCAGTTCTCGATCGAGCACGAACGCGGTGACGGCGAGGAAGAGGTCGAGTTCCAGCTGAAGTGGAAGATCGAGGAGTCCGACTCCGACGACGACGCCGAAGGCACCGTCGTCTGATCTTCCGTCCACAAAGGACTTCAAGGGGCGGGCTCGCTAATTCCGTGGCGGGCCCGCCCTGCTGTTCCCTACTGTTCCCCCGTGACCAAGAACTACGATCGCCGCGCGTTCGCTCTCGCCTACCTCCAGGCTCAGCCGGACTACGCGGACCGGTTCATCGATGACAAGGCCGAATCCGACGCCCTGCACACTCACCGGAAGCAGGTGCTAAAGGGGCTGGAGTCGCTCTTCGGTCTCGAACTGACCTTCGAGGGTGTCTCCGACAGGACCGATGGTTCGGTCCTGTTCATGATGTTCACCAGCGCGGCCCGGAACCATCTGGCGATCCAGCCATCGGGCATTCTCGAAGGCGGCTTGCTCGTCAAGGTACTGGAGCGGGCAGGCCAGGACGAGCCGGTGCTCAAGTCGATGGGACGAAGCCTCGACCTGCGAAACCAACTGCTGGAGTCGTACGTCGACACGATGGAACCGCTGGTCGGCATCCTTCTCGGGGAGCGGGCGGACGCGGTGTTCACTTCGGCGGATCTTCGTGGGATCGGAGTGGACGACACGGAGCCGCGGCCCTAGTGAGTGACGAGGACGGCGACCACGTTCCCAATGTCGCATTTGAGTCGCTGAGCGTCTCAGATGCGACATTGGGAACACCAGCCGTAGGGAGACCTCACACGATGCCGCCGTTGGCGCGGAGGACCTGGCCGTTGACCCAGCGGGCCGGACCGGCGAGGAACGAGACGACTTCGGCGATGTCGGACGGGGTGCCGAGGCGTTCGAGTGGCGGCTGCGCGGCCATGCTCGCGATGGTTTCCTCGTCCTTGCCGTCGAGGAACAGCGCCGTGGCCGTCGGGCCGGGGGCGACCGCGTTCACGGTGATGTCGCGGCCGCGCAGTTCGCGGGCGAGGACCAGGGTGATCGCCTCGACCGCGCCCTTGGTGGCGGCGTAGGCGGCGTACCCCGGCAGAGCGAGGCCGAGCACGGACGTGGAGAAGTTGATGATCGCGCCGCCGTCACGGACGCGGCGGGCGGCCTGCTGATCGACCACGAAGGTGCCGCGGATGTTGGTGCGGTGCAACCGGTCCAGCCGGTCGAGATCCAGTTCGGCCACCGGTGCGAGATACATGGTCCCGGCCGCGTGGACCACGACGTCGATCCCGCCGAAGGTCTTCTCCGCGGTGTCGAACACGGCCGCGACGGCGTGCTCGTCGGCGACGTCGGCCTGAGCCGCGATCGCCTGACCGCCCTTGGCGCCGATCGCGTCGACCGCGGCCTGCGCCTCGTCCTTGTTGCCGCCGTAAACGACGACGACCGCGAATCCGTCGGCGGCCAGTCGCTCGGCGGATTCCCTGCCGATTCCCCGCGACCCGCCGGTGACGATCGCTACGCGTGTCATGAGGTGCTCCCATCAGGTGTTTCCGTTGATAACGCTCTCAACGTATCACCGATACCGAAGCAGCGCTACCCGGCAGGTGTTATCGTTGATACATGAGCTTGACGACGAAAGACCGGTTGGTCCGGGCGGCGGCGGAGCTTCTGTTGGAGGGCGGCCGCGAAGCGTTGTCGACGCGCGCGGTCAGCGCGGCCGCCGGAGTGCAGGCGCCGACCCTCTACCGGACCTTCGGCGACAAGGAGGGCCTTCTCGACGCTGTCGCCACGTATGGCTTCCAGAGCTATCTATGCGAGAAGCACGGCCTCGGCGAGACCGACGACCCGGTGCTCGACCTTCGGCGCGGCTGGGACCTGCACGTCGAGTTCGGCCTGTCCCAGCCAGCCTTCTACATGCTCATGTACGGCGAGCCCCGCGTCCGCGAAGCGCGTCAAGAGGCGGACGCGATGCTCCGCCTGATCGTCGAACGCATCGCCGAGGCGGGCAGGCTGCGCGTACCCGTCGAACAAGCCGCGCAACTGGTCCACGCGACCGGGATGGGCGTGATCCTCTCGCTCCTCGCGAGCCCGCCGGAGCAGCGCGATCCGGGCCTGATCACCGCCGCGCGCGAACACGTCATCGCGACCATCACCACTGACACCACCGACGAAGCTTCGGACATCCCGAGCCGCGCGATCGCGCTCAAGGCCGCGCTGGAGAAGGAACCCGGGGACGCGCTGACCCCGGCCGAGCACGCGATGCTCGCCGAATGGCTCGACCGCATCGCGCGGTGAACTACCGGCCCGCCGCTCTCGCCGCAGCGACCGCCTGCCCGGCGTAGGACCGTCCGAAGAGGACGGTGTGCACGAGCAGCGGGAACAGCTGGTGCGCCCCGATCCGGTCGGTCCAGCCATCGGCGAGCGGGTTGACCTCCTGGTAGGCGGCCAGTACGCGGTCGAGCAGCGGGCAGCCGAACAACTGCAGCATGGCGAGATCGGTCTCGCGATGGCCGCCGTGCGCGGCGGGGTCGATGATCGAGGCTTCGACGGCACCCCACAGCACGTTGCCGTTCCACAGATCACCGTGCAGCCGGGCGGGAGGTTCCGCCGGTCCGGCCACCTCCGGAAGGCGCGCACAGGCCTGCTCGATGACAACGGCCTCGGCAGCGTCCAGCGTGCCCTCGTCGACAGCGCGGCGGACATACGGCAGCACCCGATGCTCGGCGTACCACTCCGGCCAGTCCTCCCCCTGCGCGTTCTCCATCGGGGCCAAGCCGATCCACGCGTCGACAGGCCCCTCCGGCGGCGCCGCGCCGAACGCGGGCGCACCGGCCGCGTGCAACGCCGCCAGTCCCCGCCCCAGCCGCTCCGCCGCGTGGTGCGTCGGGCGGCCGCCACCGACCAGTTCGGTCACCAGCCATTCGCCGTCGAACCCGCGGATCTCGGGCACCCGGACGGCACCTGCTTCACCCAGCCATCTCAGCCCCGCCGCCTCCGCGGAAGTCGCGTTCCGCGCGTGGCCCCGTTTGACGACCACGGTGTCACCGCTGTCCAGCACCACTTCGGTGACGGCGCCCGAGAGACCCCTCTGCTCGACAACGGCTCGTCCAGTGATCCTCGTGGCCGCCTCGGCAGGCGACGAAACCTGGGTCATACCCGCAACCTACCTCCGCCGATCGAGTGAACGCTCGTTGTCTAGAGTGATCGCCGGGGGAAATCCACGCGCTTTCACTTTCGAGGGGGGATCGGTCGTGCCCACACGTCCGAGAGTTCGTCACGCCGTCGTCGCCACGGTGCTCGGCGCCGCGCTGGTCGGCTGCACGCCGCCGACGAACACCGGCCAGGCCAGGACCGCCGCCACGACGTCCGGGGAGACGTCCGCCAGTGCCCCGCCGACGACGACGGAGAAGCCGTACCTGACCACCACGCCCACGCTGGAGGTCACCGGCGACGCGGTCAAACCGGGCACGAAGCTGAAGTTCGGCGAGCAGGCGATCATCCCGATCTACAGTGACTACGCGAAGGGCTTCGTCGGGCTGACGGTCACCGTCGAATCGGTGAAGGCGTCCGACGCGGACATCAACGCCCTGCCGCTCAAGGACGAGGACAAGGCCAAACTCCGCGGCAAGCACTTCTTCTTCGTCCGCGAGAAGCTGACGAACGTCGACGGCACGAACCTGGCCAGGGTGGCCGCGCCGATCCTGAGCGCGAGGACCAAGAGCGGCGGCTGGCCGGGCTCTCTGCTGGGGGTGGGGGCTTCCGAAGTCACCGGCTGCAAGGGCGGCAGCATCGCGCCGCACGACTTCTCGGTCAAGGGAGCGGTCTTCGAGGCCTGCCGTCTGCACTTCGGCGTCCCGTCGGACCCGATCGCCTCGCTCGCGTACACGTCCAAGCCTTACGAGACCGCCGATTCACGCGCCGTGACCTGGCGGAACAAATAACCCGGCCGGTTTGCCGACCTCGGTCGGGCTGCAGCCGGTCAGGGCCCTGAACTCCCGGACGAGATGCGCCTGATCGCTGTAGCCGCCCAAGTGCGCGACCTCCGCCCATCCGAGGGACGACGCCCGGTTCAGCAGCGCCATCACGCGGTTGAGCCGGGTGATCCGCCCGATGGTCTTGGGGTTCAACCCGATCTGTGCACGGAACCGGGCATTGAGGTGCTGCCGGCTCCAGCTGATCGCGTCCGCGAGGGCGTCGACGCGGACCGGTGCGGCCGAAAGCCGGTCCCAGGCGTACCGAACAGGTGCGGAGAGTTCCGGACCGCGTGCGAGTTTCTCCATCAGGTACTCGTCGAGCAACCGGAACCGCTCCGGCCAGTCCTCCGCCTCCGCGAGCCGCTCGGTCAGGAGCCCGGACGCCATCAGATCGGACGCCGCGATCACCGAATTCGTCAGCTCCCGCAGCGGAATCCCGAACAATCCGTACGCGCCGAGCGGGGTCAGGGCGACGGCGATACCTTGCGAAGCACCGGTCTGCTCCGCGAGGAGCGGCCGATCTCGCAACCCCAGTACGGGCGATTCCGGCATCGCACGTTCCGGCGCTTCGAGGTCGATCACCCAGATGAGCACCGAGAGCGGAGTGACCCGCCAGGAGTTCGGCCCCGCGTCGGGAAGATCGTGCGCGACGTAACTCGAGACATGGGCGGCGAGGCTGGGATGCGGCAGCCGGAGCACCCGCTCTCCCGGCGCGCGGACGATGTCCCGCCGCGGAACCACGAGACTCCACCCGCCCATGCCGCCATCTTACTTTCGTTCAAGACCGGAAACGTGGCTCTGCCTAGCGTTCCTCGCATGACGAAAATCGGGAAATTCAGAGATCCGGCGGCGGAACGGCGCTACTTCGCCGCCTACGACCGCGCCATGGCCGAGTGCCCTGAGCCGAGCGCCATGTTCGACGTCGAGACGCGCCATGGCACCACCCGGGTCTACCGCTACGGCGGCGAAGACCCGCCGATCGCCCTGTTGCCCGGGCTCATGGCGACCTCGGCCTGTTACGCGGCCTTGATCCCCGCCTTGGCCGAACGGCACGCGGTCTACGCGATCGACACCCTCGGCGAGGCGGGCCGGAGCGTGCAAACCGCTCCGTTCAAGGACATCCGTGACCGGGCGAGCGCGCTCGACGACGTCTTCGAGCGCCTCGGGCTGACCTCGGTGCACCTCGTGGGTGGTTCGACCGGCGGCTGGCACGCGGTCAACCAGGCGATCCACGCGCCCGGCAGGCTCGCGTCCCTCGGCTTGCTGGACGCGACCACCGTCTCGGCGCCGTTCGCCCGGAAGGTGTTCTGGTACGGCATGCCCGCGGCCGTACTCGACAGTGAACGCCTGTGGCGGCGGTTCCTGACGTGGTCCGCGGGAGAGGACATCTTCGACCAGCCCGCCGCCCGGCTGGTGCTCGCCGGGATTCGGTCGTACCGCGCACGGGTGCCGTTCCAGGTTTGCCCGGACGAGCAGGACTTGAGGTCCATCCAGGTACCCACGCTCGCCCTGTTCGGCGGGCGTAGCGCCGTGCACGATCCGGCCGCCGCCGCGGCACGACTCGAAAGCCTGCTCCCCCGGGCCGACGTCGAAATCCTGCCCGGCGCCGGGCACTACCTCTACCTCCGGCCGGAGGATCGCGACCTGGTCATCGAGCGAGTCCTCGAGTGGGTCGCTCAGGCGGCCTTGGCGCCGGAGTGACCGCGTGCCGCCTCCAGGCTGGCCCGGCACGCGGCGATCAGCCGGGCCGAAGCGGCGCTTTCGCCGTGGCCGCACCGAGGGCAGGACATCTTGACGTCGCCGGACAGCTCGTCGACGGAGACGATCAGCGTGGTCGCACACGAGCGGCACCAGCGGTGCCGGGTGATCGGATTGACGTGCATCGGGGAGGCGACGCACTCGTGGATCCAGCGGCCGTGCACGTGGCAGGTCAGCCTGTCGTCCGGGGACAGGCGGCCGAGGTCTTCCGCGTCGTCCTCCAGCGCCAGCAGAACCGGCAGGGTACGGCGCACCGGGTTCAGCCGCGTGGTCGAGGCCAGTGTCGTGGTGGTCATCGCTTTCTCCTTCCGGCTCCTTTATCAGGACGTCGAACGGAGAACGCCAGATACGACACGGCCAGTGGCCTTTCTTCCGGAGCTCTCCCCCTGCCGGGTGAATTGATCTTGGTCGAACCCAAACCGTTACCCCATTCGGGTTAACCGCGCGTATCTTTCGGATCATGACGGCCCCGCTCGTTCCACTGTCCACATCAGACAGTCGCGGCCCCGGCTACCTGCTGCTTCCGCCCGCGGGGGGAACTCTCCAGGCGTTCGGCCCACTCGCCGCCACGGCAGGCGCGGACGTCTGGGGCGTCGAATATCCCGGACACGGGGAACGGCCCTCGGAAACGCCGGCGTCCTCTGTCGAAGAACTCGCCACGCTCTTGACCGATGCGACGTCCGAAGACTGGTTCTCCCGCACCGTGACGATCGGTTTCGGGATGGGCGCCTTCGTCGCGTTGGAAACGGCGCAACGGCTGGGCGTCGCCCCGCGCGCGCTGATCGTCGTGGACGCGTGCGCCCCGCAACGACGTTCGCCGGACAAGGACGCCAAGGCGGGCGCGTCGGCCATGGGACGGGTGTTCGGCCGCACCGGGCTCACCCCGGTCGCGGGCTACCGCGATTCACCCGAAGGCTGGGAGTACGCGCTGGACCTGCTGCTCGGCGACCTCCAGCTGGTGAACGCCTACCGCGGGCCCGTCAGGACACGGCTCTCGTGCCCGCTCGCGGCGATTCGCGGCACCGACGATCCCGCGTTCGCTGCGGGCGACGACGCCACGGGCGGCTGGCGGGTGTGGACCTCCGGGCCGTTCGTGGGCCGCGTCGTCCCCGGCGGGCATCTCGGCGTTCTCGAATCCGGCCGGGAGGCCGAGTTCTGGGCCCGGATCCGACGGCTGGAGGCGGCCTTCCTCGACGTCCAACCGGAAGTCGCGTAGGCGAGGTGACGTACACCGGTGACGTCGTCCGACGGTCGCCGCGCCCTGGGCCGGACCCTTAATTTCGATCCCGTACCAGGCGTTTCGCGGGAGGGATCAGGATGCTCAGCAGGAGAAGGTTCGCGCAGGCCGTCGTCGCCGCGACGGCGGGAGCCACGGTCGCGAGTTGCTCGTCCCGGCCCGCGGCGGCACCGGTGGCGGCGCCTGTCACGACCGTCGGGAACACCTCGTTCGGCCCGCTCAAGCAGATCGACGCCGGAGAATTGAGCATCGGGTACGCCGAGGCCGGCCCCGCCGACGGTCCGGCGGTGGTCCTCCTGCACGGCTGGCCCTACGACATCCACAGCTACGTCGACGTCACCCCGCGCCTGGTCGCGGCCGGGTACCGGGTGATCGTGCCGTTCCTCCGGGGCTACGGGCCGACGCGGTTCCTGTCGAAGGACACCTTCCGCAACGGCCAGCAGTCCGCGATCGCCGCCGACATCGTCGCGCTGCTGGACGCGCTGAAAATCCAGAAAGCCGTCTTCGGCGGCTTCGACTGGGGCGCCCGGACGGCCGTGATCATCGCCGCGCTGTGGCCCGAGCGCTGCAAGGCACTCGTCTCGGTGAGCGGCTACCTCGTCACCAACCGGGAGACGAACAGGCAGCCGCTCTCCCCCAGCGCGGAACTAGGTTGGTGGTACCAATATTACTTCGCAACCGAGCGCGGCATCCTCGGCTACGAGAAGAACCGCCACGACTTCAACAAGCTGATCTGGAAGATCGCGTCGCCGAAGTGGACCTTCGACGACGCGACCTACGACCGCTCGGCGGCCTGTTTCGACAATCCGGACCACGTGGCCATCGTGATCCACAACTACCGCTGGCGGCTCAGCCTCGCCGACGGCGACCCGAAACTCGATGCCCTCGAACAGAAACTCGCGCAGGGCCCGGCGGTCTCGGTCCCCACGATCACGATCGGCAGCGATTTCGACGGCCCGAACACCGACGGCAAGGCCTACCGATCGAAGTTCTCCGGCAAGTACGAGCACCGCGTCCTGAACGGGATCGGCCACAACGTGCCGCAAGAGGCGCCGGAGGAGTTCGCCAAGGCCGTCATCGACGTCGGCCGGTTCTAGCGCGCCCCGGTGAGGTGTTCGAGTGCCAGCTGGGACAGGCGGATGAAGCCGTAACCGCGTTCCGCCGCCTTGTCCGGGTCGAAGTCCTCGAACGCCGACCGGTCCGCCAGCAGATCCGCGGCGGTCTCACCCTCGTTGAGCGTCGGTTTCGCCAGCTCGGGGACGAGAGCGGCATCCAGCGCGGCCCGAACCTCGGGATCGGCACGGAAGGCGCGGGAGCGTTCGGCGAACAGCAGGTAGCTGGCCATGTTGGCCTCGGCGCTGGCCCAGACGCCGTCCATGTTCTCCGTGCGCAGCGGCTTGTAGTCGAAGTGGCGCGGCCCGTCGTAACCGCCGTGCTCCAGCAGGTCCACCAGGAAGAACGACGACAGCACGTCGCCGTGGCCGAAGACGAGATCCTGGTCGAACCGCGGGCCGCGCTGGCCGTTGAGGTCGATGTGGAACAGCTTTCCCTGCCACAGGGCCTGCCCGATGCCGTGGACGATGTTGAGCCCGGCCATCTGCTCGTGCCCGACCTCCGGGTTCACGCCGACGATCTCGTGGTTGTCCAGCGTGGAGATGAACGCGAGCGCGTGCCCGACGGTCGGCAGCAGGATGTCCCCACGCGGCTCGTTCGGCTTCGGTTCGAGCGCGAGCCGAAGGCCGTAACCCTGGTCGATGACGTACTGGGCGAGGAAGTCGATGCCCTCGCGGTACCGGTCCATCGCCGCGCGGACGTCCTTCGCGGCATCGGTCTCGCTGCCCTCACGGCCGCCCCAGAGCACGAACGTCGACGCGCCGAGTTCGGCGGCGAGGTCGAGGTTCCGAAGCACCTTCCGCAGCGCGTAGCGGCGGACTTCACGGTCGTTGCTCGTCAGACCGCCGTCCTTGAAAACGGGGTGGCTGAACAGGTTCGTGGTCACCATCGGGACGACGAGGCCGGTTTCGGCCAGCGCGGCCCGGAATCGCTTCAGGTGCCTCGCCCGCTCGGCGTCGTCCGAGCCGAACGGGATGAGGTCGTCGTCGTGGAAGGTGATGCCCCAGGCGCCGAGGTCCGAGAGGCGGTGCACGGCCTCGACCGGGTCGAGCGGTCCCCGGCTCGCCGGGCCGAACATGTCGTTCGCCTGCCAGCCGACGGTCCACAGTCCGAAGCTGAACTTGTCCGCACGCGTCGGTGCCTGAACCATCACGCCTCCCATTAGTTTGATGCCTGAACTTATCGACGCCATCCCGGCGGGTCAAGGCTTTCGTTCAGGCATCGAACGAATACAATCGCGCGATGATCGGCACGCGTCCTGCTGGACAGCACACCGTGCGGCAGCACAACGCCGCACTCGTTCTCGGTGCGATCGCGGACGGCCCCGGCGCCTCGCGGGCAGGACTCGCCGCCGCCACCGGTCTCACGAAGGCCACCGTGTCGAGCGTGGTCGACCGCCTGATCGCGGCCGACCTCGTGGCCGAAGGCGAGCCGGAACGCCGCGTCGGCCCGGGACGGCGCGGCACGGTCGTGTCGCTCTCCCCCACCGGGCCGCACGGGCTCGGCATCGAGATCGGCGTCGACTACCTGGCGTCCTGCCTGGTGGATCTGAACGGGACGGTCCGGTTCGAGGAGGTCCGGTACGCGGACAACCGGACTCCGCGTGTCTTCCAGCGCGTGTCGGCGTTCCTGCGCAAGGCACGGAAGCGGGCGGAAGCGCTCGGCGTGCCCGTCGGCGGGGTGGGCATCGCGGTTCCGGGCCTGGTCGAATCCGGTGTCGTGCGGCTGGCCCCCAACCTGGGCTGGCGCGACGTCGACCTCGCGGACCGGCTCGGCGAGACCTTCACCGTCGCCAACGAAGCCAACTTCGCCGCGCTCGCCGAACTCTGGCACGGCACCGCGTTGCCGGATTTCGTCCACGTGTCGGGCGAGATCGGGATCGGCGCGGGAATCGTGCTGGACCGGGCGTTGTTCGAGGGCGTCCGCGGCGCGGGCGGCGAGATCGGCCACCTGCCGGTGGCGCCCGACGGCCCGCCTTGTTCCTGCGGCGCGAACGGCTGTCTGGAACGGATGGCCGGGCAGGAGGAGATCCTGCGGCTGGCGGGCGCCGGCACGGTGGACGACTTGATCTCCGCGCTGGAATCGGACGACGCCGCGGCGATCTCCGCGGTCACCACCGCCGCGGGTCATCTCGGCGTCGGACTGTCCACCGTGGTCAATCTGATGGACGTCCCGGCGGTGGTGCTAGGCGGGACCTACGCGCGACTGGAGCCGTGGCTGCGTGAGCCACTTCTCGCCGAGCTCGAGCGCCGCGTACCCAGCACGGCGTGGTCGCCGGTGCGGGTCGTCCGCTCGGCGCTCGGCACGGGAGCCGCCGTACGAGGTGCGGCCGGCTCGGTCATCCGCGGCGTCCTCGCGGATCCCGAGCACCATCTCACGACTCACTGGCCATCCGATCAGGACGCTCAGGGCCGGTGACCCCGGGCAGCAACGGTTCGATCGCCTGCGCCCGCTGCTCGATGTCGGGCCGCTGGGCTCGCCGCGCGTAGTCGATGAGGGCCTCGCGGTCCTCCCGCAGAAGCCACCCCTGCTCGCTTCCGGTCTCCAGCCTCACGAGGTGCTGCACCAGTTCGGCGGACTCGGCGCCGAAATCCCGCATACGGCGCGTGAGCAGTTCCGCCGCACCGAGGTAGCCGTTGTTCCAAGCGTGGACGGCGAGCAACTGCGCCGTCGCGGCGAGGATGTCGCCGAGGTGGAACCCGCCCTCCGCGGCGAGATGCCCGGCGAGCCGGAAACTGCGTCTGCCCTCGCCGACCGGACCCTCCTCGCGAATCGCTTCGAGCAGCGCCCCGATCTGCCGCGTCAGATAATCCTGACCCGCGCCTTCCACCGTCACCGCAGTCCTCCACCCAGTCGCCGAGATCGTAGGAAGGTGTCAATGGGGAGTACTTCAGATACATCGAATGCCGAACCGTTATCACCCGAATGGGGTGTGCGGCCGTGCCTCTCGGTCAACAGGGTGCCACGGCTCCCGTCTCGCCCGCGGGGCACCAACCCGGATGCTGACGTAACCACTGGTCTCGCTCCCGCTCGACGTCGCGCTGAGTCATCCCGCGCGCGGCGTTGACGCAGCCGCCGGTCTGGCACTTGGTGACGATCGCCGTAGTGGCTTCCGTGCTCGACCGCAAGGGACAGCACACGCGCCACGATTCCTCCGCCTCCGCCATCGAACCCGCCTGTATTCGGCGGGTGGGCGGAGAGCGTTACAGAGTCCCGGGGCGACGCGTGCGTGACGTCGCCCCGGGACTCACTGGCGCGGCAAGGGTCAGCTGGTGGTGGCGGTGTTGATCGCCCGTGCGTACGCGGCGGCCGTGCCTTGCGCCGAACACTTCTTGATGTCGTCGTACAACCACATGAAGCCACCGGGGATGCCCGCGGACGACTTCCACGACCTCATCCGGCTCTCCACCTGCGCGGGCGAGTTCCCCGCGGTGCAGCCGGAACCGTTCCTGCTCCACAGCCCCGGATCCACCGGCATGCCGAGCGACTGCGACCACGTCGCCGGATTGTTGCCACTGCCGCCCGCGTACGCCTGGAGGTACACGCGATCGACCAGGCCGCCGAGTCCGTTCTTCACGCCCTGCCAGTACGAGACCGCGGTGTACGGCGCGAGCGTGAAGTTGCGGTAGCCCATGGCGTTCGCCATCCGGGCGAACGTGACGGTGGAGTCGACGTCGTAGTGCGATTCGTCGTCGTTGTTGATCGCGTCGGCGCCGGTGGCGTTCTTCAGCGCCAGGAAGTTGCGGTACAGAATGGTCCCGCTGCCGGTGCCGTCGCGCGTGATCAGGTTGTCGATGGCCTCCCAGTCCGGCGTGCCCCAGGCGCCGACCGAGACCTCGATGCGGTTGACCGACGTCGGTGCCTGCTTCAGCGTCCGCAGCCTCGCCGGCCATCCGGCGTCGCCGACGTAGCGGCCGCCCGCGACCACGAGGTGGTCGTTGTAGTACAGGTCCCCGTTGTCGTGGACGTGGATGCTCCACAGGATGACCGTGGTGAACCCCGACGAGCGCAGGGTGTCCATGACGCCCTGTCCGTCCTGATAGAACGGTCCCCCGCCGTAGATCGCGGAGCGTCCGGCCGCGGCGGGTGCCGCCTGGGCCTCGGCGGCGCTCGGTTGACTCGTCTGGACGATCGCCGCGGCGGCCGCGAAGGCCACCATCGCCCGCACCCAGGTCCACCTCATCAGGTCAGCTCCCTTCGGCCTGTTCCGGAGGGTATGAGATTTTCCAACGGCGGAGCCAGGTTTGTTCGGAGATCTGTCCGGTGGAATAGGCCGTTCAGCGCATGCCACCGCTCGTTCGGTGGCCGAAGTACGTGAAGGCCCCCTTCCTTGCGCCTAGGTACATGAAGGGGTCCTTCACGTACTGCCATCGAGCGCAAGGACCGCATTCAGAGGACTAAACGCGGGGGGCGGCGCCCTGCTGTTCCTCGAAGATCAGCCAGGTCCGGGTCGACCGCACGCCGTCCAGCGCCTGCAGGCGTTCCAGGACGACGTCCCGCAGTGACGCGTTGTCCGGCGTCCGTACCAGCAGCAGGATGTCGAAGTCACCGCCGACCAGCGACACGTGCTCGACGTACGGGATCTCCCGCAACTCGGCCGACATCGTGCGCCACGACGTCTGCTCGACGGTGATCAGGATGTACGCGCTCGTCCCGAGTCCGGCCCGCCGCGGATCGATCCTCGCGCCGAAGCCGGTGATGACGCCTTCGGACATCAGGCGATCGAGGCGAGCGTAGGCGTTGGTGCGCGAGATGTGCAGCCGCTCCGCCAGAGCGCGGACGGCGAGCCTGCCGTCCACGGACAGTTCGTTGAGGATCTCGCGGTCGATGTCGTCGAGGGCAAGGACCGTTCGTCCCGGATCCGGCCCGTGAGCCACGCCACTTGTGGACGGTTGGCGAGACTGAACCGATTCTGCGGACAGTTTGTCGCTCATTTCGCCTGCCTCTTGAACACCAAGACTCCGGAAACCACCATTTCAGCATCATATGTCTGCGAAAGGTGGTGCTGCGTCATGTCGCGGGAGACTCTTGCCGCCGCGTTGCTGCCGTCACCGGTCCCGGTGCGGTTCCTCGCCGAGGACGGCACGCGCGTCGACGAGCACGGCGGCTACACCGCGCCGCCGTCCGATCGGCTCGTCGAGGCCTACCGGCTGATGGTGCTCGGCCGCCGGTTCGACGTCCAGGCGACCGCGCTGACCAAGCAAGGCCGCCTCGCGGTCTATCCGTCGAGCGCCGGCCAGGAGGCCTGCCAGGTCGCGAGCGCGCTGGCCCTCACCGACGCCGACTGGCTCTTCCCCACCTACCGTGACTCGGTCGCGCTGGTCGCCCGCGGGCTCGAGCCGGGCGAGATCCTGACGCTGCTCCGCGGTGACGCGCACTGCGGCTACGACCCCACCGAAACCCGGGTCGCTCCCCAGTGCACGCCGCTGGCCACCCAGACCCTCCACGCCGCCGGGCTCGCGCACGCGATGCGGCGCCGCGGCGAGGAGGCCGTCGCGTTCGCGCTCATCGGCGACGGCGCCACCAGTGAAGGCGACTTCCACGAGGCGCTCAACTTCGCGGCCGTGTTCAAGGCGCCCGTGGTGTTCTTCGTGCAGAACAACGGGTTCGCGATCTCGGTGCCGTTCGAGAAGCAGAGCGCCGCGCCCGCGCTGGCCTACAAGGGCGTCGGCTACGGCGTCCGTTCCGAACAGGTCGACGGCAACGACGCCGTCGCGGTCCTTTCGGTGCTGGACGACGCCGTCGCGCACGCGCGGGCCGGTCGCGGGCCGGTGCTGGTCGAGGCGCACACCTACCGGATCGACGCGCACACCAACGCCGACGACGCGACGCGCTACCGCGACCCGGCCGAGGTCGAGAAGTGGCGCGCGGCCGACCCGGTCCGGCGCCTCGAGACCTACCTGACCAACGAAAACCTGCTGTCCGGCGACGACATCGAACGATTCCGGGCCGAGGCGGAGACCTTCGCGGCCGGGGTGCGCGACACGTTGAACGCGGACGTGGAGCCGGATCCGTTGTCGTTGTTAGAGCACGTGTACGCCGTTCCGACCCGTCAGCTGGCCGCTCAGCGGGCGCTGGTCGCGGCCGAACTGGAAGCCGTGGAGGGCTGATGACCGAGATCTCGATGGCCCAGGCGCTCAACGCCGCCTTGCGTGACGCGGTCAAGGACGACGATCGCGTGCTGATCTTCGGCGAGGACGTCGGCCCGCTCGGCGGCGTCTTCCGGGTGACCGACGGCATCACCGCCGACTTCGGCGAGGAACGCTGTTTCGACACCCCGCTGGCGGAGTCCGGCATCGTCGGCTTCGCGGTCGGGATGGCGATGGGCGGGTTCCGCCCGGTGGTCGAAATGCAGTTCGACGCCTTCGCCTACCCCGCTTTCGAGCAGATCACCTCGCACGTCGCGAAACTGCGGAACCGCACCCGCGGCGCGCTGTCGCTGCCGATGGTCATCCGGATTCCTTACGCGGGCGGGATCGGCGGCGTCGAGCACCACTGCGATTCGAGCGAGGCCTACTACACCCACACGCCCGGCCTGCGCGTCGTCACGCCCGGCACTCCCCAAGACGCCTACGACCTCTTGCGCGACTCGATCGACTCGCCGGACCCGGTGATCTTCCTCGAGCCCAAGTGCCGCTACTGGGCGAAGGAAACCGTGTCCTTCACCCGCGACGGCGCGGCCATGGACCGCGCGGTCGTGCGCCGCGAAGGCAAGGACGTCACGCTGATCGCGTACGGCCCGATGGTCGCCACCGCGCTGGAGACCGCGGAAGCCGCGAAGGCCGAGGGCTGGGACGTCGAGGTGGTCGACCTCAGGTCCCTGAGCCCGTTCGACGACGAGACCGTCACCGCTTCGGTGCGCCGGACCGGGCGCGCGGTCGTCGTCCACGAGGCCGCCGGGTTCGGCGGTTACGGCGCCGAGGTGGTCGCGCGGGTCACCGAGCAGTGTTTCCACCAGCTGCACGCGCCCGTTCTACGCGTTACGGGACTCGATATCCCTTATCCGCCACCGAAGCTGGAGCGCCATCAGCTTCCGGACGTCGACCGGATCCTGGACACCGTCGCCCGGCTGCAGTGGAACGACGAGCCGGCGGTGGCCGGTGCCTGACTTCCTGCTCCCCGACCTCGGCGAGGGACTGACCGAAGGCACCATCGTCACCTGGCTCGTCGCGGAGGGCGACACCGTCGGCGTCGACCAGCCCGTCGTCGAGGTGGAGACCGCGAAGGCCGCGGTCGAGGTGCCGGTGCCGTTCGCTGGCGTCGTCACCCGCCTCCACGGCGAACCCGGCCAGTCGCTGCCGGTCGGCGCTCCCCTGCTCACCATCGGCCCCGGGTTCGCCGAACCCGGAGTGACGACGGCGAGCGAGGGCAGTGGCAACGTCCTCATCGGTTACGGCACGACCACCACGACGAGGCGCCGCCGGACGCGCACTGTCGTGACCGCTCCCGTGAAGCCGTCCAAGGCGCCGGGCGTGATCTCGCCGTTCGTCCGCAAGATGGCCGCCGACAACAAGATCGACCTGACGAAGCTGACCGGTAGCGGTCCGGGCGGCATCATCCGGCGGGCCGACGTCGAAGAGGCACTCACCGTCCCCGCGCAAAAGGACGGCGAGAAGCGGATCCCGCTGACCGGGGTCCGCAAGGCCGTCGCCGACAAGCTGACGACCTCGCGGCGCCAGATTCCCGAGGCGACGGTCTGGGTCGACGTCGACGCGACGGAACTCGTCGCCGCGCGGAAGTCGCTCAACGCCTCGGCACCCGACCGCCCGGTGAGCCTCCTCGGCCTCGTCGCCCGGTTCGCCGTGGCTGGTTTGCGGAAATACCCCGAGCTGAACTCGCGTGTCGAGGGCGACGAAATCGTCCAGCTGCGGGACATCAACCTCGGTTTCGCGGCGCAGACGGACCGTGGTCTAGTCGTGCCGGTCGTCCGCGACTCGGGTTCACTGTCCACAAGGGAGCTTTCCGCGGCGATCGGCGATCGGACCGCCCAAGCCCGTGAAGGGAAACTCGGCCCGGCCGGTCTCACCGGCGGGACGTTCACGGTGAACAACTACGGCGTGTTCGGGGTGGACGGCTCGGCCGCGATCATCAACCATCCGGAGGCGGCCATCCTCGGCATCGGCCGGATCATCGACCGCGCCTGGGTCGTCGACGGCGCGTTGGTGGCACGGAAGGTCTGCGAACTCACGCTGGCGTTCGACCACCGGGTGTGCGACGGCGGGACGGCTGGCGGCTTCCTGCGGTTCGTCGCCGACTGCGTCGAGTCGCCGGTCACCGCGCTCGGGGATCTCTGAGCGGGTCGCACAACTCCCGGTTGTGGAGGGTCAACGACCCGTTGTTCGACTTCGGCGCCCCGGCTTGCTTTGATCTCGCGAGTGGGTGGGAGATCGCTGGGGCGACGGTTCGGCTGGCTTTGGGCGGCGTACGCGGCGAGCGCGTTCGGTACGAGGTTCGCGTTCGACGCGTTCAGCCTCATCGCCATCGTGGCGCTGGGCGCGGGCGCCACCGAGGTGTCGCTGCTGGCGGCCGCCGGTCTCGTCGTGGGCGCCGTCGTCGCGCTTCCGCTCGGCCCCTGGGTCGAGTTCCGCCGGAAACGGCCGGTGATGATCGCGATGGACCTGGTCCGCTGCGCGGCGCTGCTGACCGTCCCGGTGGCGTACGCGCTCGGGATGCTCGGCTTCGGTCAGCTGGTCGCCGTGTCGGTCGTCGTCGCCGCGGCCGACATCACCTTCCTGGCCGCGAGCGGGGCGTTCCTGAAAACGCTGCTGCCCAAGGAAGATCTGCTCGTCGCGAACGCCAGGTTCGAATCCACCACCTGGACCGCGACCGTACTCGGCCCGCCGCTCGGCGGGTTCGCCGTCGGCCTGTTCGGGCCGGTGATCACGATCGCCGCCGACGCGGTCAGCTACCTGCTCTCGGCGGTGGGGATCCGCGCGGTCGGCGGCTCGGAGCCGCCACCCGCGAAGCCGGAAGGCCCCCGGCTGAGCGGCCGGGACCTGCGGGAAGGCTGGCGGTTCATCCTCACCCATCCGCTGCTGCGGCCCCTGTTCGTCAACACGATCGTGGTCAACGGCCTGATCATGGCGACCGCGCCCCTGTTCGCCGTCCTGATGCTCGGGCAACTCGGCTTCGCCCCGTGGGAGTACGCGGTGGCCTTCGCCGTGCCTTGTCTCGGCGGACTGATCGGATCGAGGCTCTCCCGGAGTCTGGTCGCGCGGTACGGCCGGGACCGGGTCCTGTTCACCGCGGGCTGGCTGCGCGTCTGCTGGCCCGTCGGGCTGGTGTTCATCCATCCGGGGGTCTCGGGGCTGATCCTGGTCATCGTCGTCGAGTTCTGCCTGATCACCTGCATCGGCGTGTTCAACCCGGTGCTGGCCACGAGCAGGCTCGAACAGGTGCCCCTCGACCGCGCGGCGCGCACCCTGTCGGCCTGGTCGATCGCCGGCAAGCTCACCACCGCCTCCCTGACCGCGTTATGGGGCCTGCTCGCTGCGTTCACCGGCCCGCGTGCCGCTGTCGGCATCGCCGGGGCGCTCATGCTCGCGACGCCGCTCCTGCTCCCCCGAAAACGTCGGACCGCTGTGCCAGTATCGGCGAATGGCGATCAAGAGAGTGGTTTCCGATCTGGAGATCACGTCGATGGAAGAGACGAAGGCCTTCTACGTTCAGGTACTCGGCTTCGAGGTGGTGATGGACCACGGATGGATCGTGACGCTGGCCGACCCGGATCGGCCGGAGGTGCAGCTGAGTCTCATGACCCATGACGAAACCGCGCCCGTCGTCCCGGTCGCCTCGATCGAGGTCGACGACGTGGACGCGAGTTACGCGGCGGCCAAGGCGTCCGGCGCGGAGATCGTGCACGAGCTGACCGACGAGCCGTGGGGCGTCCGCCGGTTCTTCGTCCGCGATCCCGGCGGTCACGTGGTCAACGTGCTGTCCCATCGCTGAGGCCGTTCGGCCCAGCTCGCTGGGCCCGATGGCGGGTTTCATCAAAATTTCATGACGCATCCCTAGCGTTCGAACACGCACCGTAGTCGAACGAGAGGGACGATGACCGTGAAGAAACTCAGGGGGGTCCTGGCCGCGGCCGCGCTGGCCACCGGGCTGATCGGCGCCACCGCGCCGGCGGCCCAGGCCGACGCGGCCGACCAGGCGCGCTATTACATCCTCATCGGCGGCACCTGCGACGGCGCCGCGACCGTCTACAACGACGCCTGGTTGCGGGGCGGGATCCGCAAGGTGGTCCACTACCCGGCCGGGGCCGCCGGCGCGCCCAACTGCGACCAGACGCCGATGGACCAGAGCGTCGCGCGCGGGCACGAAGAAGCCCGGCGTGTCGTCCAAAGCTCCTTCGACGAGAACCCCGGCGCCGAGTTCACCGTCGTCGGCTACTCGCAGGGCGCGCTGGTCGCGAACCTGGTGCTGAACGACATCGCCGACGGGAAACTGGCCGTGGACAAGTCGCGGTTCCGGGCGAAGATCTTCGCCGACCCGATGCAGCCGGTCGGTCCTCCGGGACGCGGGATCAGCGCGGTGCTCCCGGCGGGCACCGGGGCGCCGTCGCCGTTCGGCGGCTACGTGTCCTTCGGGCCGGGCCGCACCGATTTCGGCGGTATCCCGTTCATCCGCTACTGCATCGAGACCGACGGTGTCTGCCACTTCGACACCTTCGAGGCGCCTGGCGGGTACTTCGCCCAGCACCTTTGTTACCAGTGGGCCCGTCCCACCGATCACCGCTCGATCATGGAGGACACGATCGCGGACGGCGTGTACACCAACGGTTCGCACGCGCTGCCGCGGCAGAACTGCCGTCCGCCGCATCCCGCGCCGTGACCCGGTGAAGACTGCTGCCGCCCGGCGCCCGATAGCCGGGTGACAGCCGATCGAGCGATGGCCCGCCCACAGTGTCGTGAGCGGGCCATCGCCAGTCACTTGCAGAACGCGGTGTCCACAGTGGCCATCACGGCCTTGGAGCCCTTCTCGGGTTCGCCGAAGGTCCCCGGCATCGCGGTCACGGCGAGACCGACGGTGCGGCCGTCTTCCGTGGCGCCGCCACGGGTTTCGAACCCGTCGATGTCCCCGCCGTGCCCCCAGTACACCCCGCCGCAGCTGAGCGGGTTACTCATCAGGCCGAGTCCGTATTTCGTCCCGGGGAACAGGGGCGCGTCCACCGTCTTGCGCATTTCGGCCAGCTGCGCGGCGGGCACCAGCTTGCCTTCGAGCAGGACGCGGAAGAGCTTGCCGAGGTCGCTGGGGGTCGAGATCAGCTGACCGGCCGCCCCCGCCCAGGACGGATCCATCTCGGTCGCGTCGATCACCTTGCCGGTGGCGACATTTCCGGTGGCATACCCCTGTGGGTGCCGCCCCTGGATGGTCTGGTCGCCGACCTGCGGCCAGTAGGTGTTCTCGAGGCCTGCCTTCTTGATCACGCGTTCGGTGATCTGTTCCTGGATCGGACGTCCGGTCACCTTTTCGACGACCATGCCCGCCAGCAGGTAGCCCGTGTTGCTGTACTCCCATTTGGTGCCCGGCTGGAATTTCGCCGGATGACTCAGCGCCGCGGCCAGCAGTTCGTGGTTCGGGAAGTACCGGTGCTGCACCTGTTCGAAGTCACGCAACCCGAGGTGTTCGGTGTAGTTCGGCAGCCCACTGGTGTGCTGCAACAGCTGCCGGATGGTGATCTTGGTGGCGTCGATGCCTTCGCCACGCACGATTCCGGGAAGGTACTTTTCGATCGGCGCGTCCAGTTCCACCTTGCCCTCGGCCACCAGCTGCAGGACGACGACCGCGGTGAACGTCTTGGTGTTGCTGCCCGCCCGGACGGTGCCGTCGCGAGGGACCGGGACCTGGCGGTCGATCCGCGAGGACCCCGCCACCAGCGACGTCGTGCGTCCTCGGCCGGTCACGTAGGCCAGCGCGGCCGGGAACTTCTCCTGACGTACCAACGAGTCGAGGCCTTTCTGCAGCTCAGAACCCTTGGCCGGGGCCGCATCCGCCGCCGTGGTCCAGGCGGCCCCCATCAGCCCCGCCACCGTCAGGACCACAACACCCTTGCGTAACGTCATTCGCACTCCTTCATCGACCGGATCCACACCGATGACACTGGCCGAATCGGGCATGAAGATCAGGAGGGCAGGCTGCCGGATCAGGGGTGGCGCTGGCGCTACCCCTATTAGTAGGGAACTTTTTTCCGACCAGAATTCGTCCCACCATTGTCCGGGCGGGACACGGCTGGTTAAGGTCAGTTCGGTAAGTGGACTAGACCACCCGAGGCCGGGAGGCGACGATGCCCCTCGACGAACAGCAGACCTGGGCGATGCTGCGAGAGCTGGACGAACCCGGCCACTGGGAAGTGCCGCACGACTTCGACGGGCCTGCCGCGCGCGCCCGATTCGAGCGGCTGGCCGAGCAACTCGGGCGGGCATTCGACTGCGTCTGCGAAGTCGATCGTCATGTCCAGGACGCCAGCCATCTCGGCAGGATCGAGATCCCGGCGAGCGCGACGCCCGCGCCGGACCACCTGACGGTCACGATCAGCAATTTCGGCGGCCTGGCCGCGGTGACCCTGGGAAATCCGGGCAGTTACGACGAGGACGAGGAATTCGAGTTCTTCCCGGCGCGGGATCGAAAACGGGTCGAAGACGAGCTGGAAGCACTCGGCTACCTGCCCGTCTCCGAACATCCGCTGTGGACCAAGTACACCGGGATCAGCGGCTTCGACGCCCTCTACCCGCCGGACCGGCCGCCGTCGTGGTGGGACCGGTTCTTCGACTACCTCTAGGCGTTGCTCGGCGCGAGCGCGGCGGCGAGTTCCGCCGCGTTCGGCACGCTGACGAGCACCTCGTCGAAGGGGAGCCCGGCGACCGCGCGATCGACCTCGACCCGCAGCGCCGGCACGCCCCTGCGGACCGACACCAGCTGACGAACGCCCGTCCCCAGCCCCCAGTAACCCACCTTCAGCACGCCGCTGACCAGCACCCCGGCCCGTCCCCCGCGCGCTCGCCCCACCGGCTCTTCGACGCGCTCGACGGCCTTGATCGCCGCCAGCGGGACGACCACTTTTTCGCGCCATACGGCCAACCGCTCCCAGGCCGAGAACCTCACTCGCACTCCGCCCTCGGCGATGTCCATCTTCGCCATCACGACCACCTTCCACCGGTAGCTAGCTGATCTAGTTGTTATAGCAAGTGTATAGCAGATATCCTGGGCGGGTGTTGCTGACTCTCGACCTCGACAGCGAGGTGCCGATCTACCAGCAGATCCGCGACCGGATCGTCGAAGCCGTCGCCGACGGCGTGCTGGTCGAGGGCACCAGCCTGCCCTCGACCCGGCAACTCGGCGCCGACCTCGGGATCAACTTCCACACCGTCAACAAGGCCTACGACCTGCTGCGGACGCAGGGATTCATCCGGATCAACCGCAAGACCGGCGCCGTCGTCCGGCGGGACGCGGCCTCCGGACCGGCGGAAGACGGCTACGCGGACGAGTGGCAGGAGCGGCTGCGCACCCTGCTCGCCGAGGCCGTCGCGCTCGGCCTGGGTCCGCGCGAGGTGACGGGCCGGTGCGAGACCGTGCTGGACTCCTTCGCGGTGAGCACGCGGCGATGACCAGCCCGATTTGGCTGAACCTGGCCCTGATCGCGTTCACCGCGGCCGTCTTCCGGTCGGCGCCCGCGCTGGCGCGCCCGACGCTCCCATTCGGCGTCCGGATCCCGGCCGGGCGCACCGGAGAACCCGTCATCGTCCTCGTTCGCCGCCGCTACAACCAGGGAATCGTGGCGGCGGCCCTCCTCGCCATCGCGGCGGTGCTCTTCGCCTGGCTCGCGCCGGACGTCGTCCTGATCGGTCTCGTCGTGGCCTGTTCGCTGCTCGGCGCGCTGGCGCATCGTTCGATCGTCGCCGCGAAACGGGAAGGCGCCTGGTACGCCGGGACACGGCAGGCCGTCGCCGCCGACACCTCATTGCGGTCGGACCCCGTCCGTCCACAGTGGATCCTCCTGGTGCCGGCGGGGTTGCTGGCCATCGTCACGGCGGCCATCGGCCTGTTCCAGGACACGGCGGCCTTCTCGACGGTGTTCGCGCAGGTCCTGACCGTCGTGCTGATCTCGCTCCTGGCGGTCGCGATCCCCCGTGCCCGCCCCGAGATCGACGCCGCGCGGCCGTCGGTTTCGGCGTCGCGGTATCGGGAGTACCTGCACGGCGTCCTCAGCCTGCTGCTGGTCTCCGCCGGTTGCGTCAACGCGACCCTGCTCGTGGTTTCGCTCCAGCTGTGGGAGGTCGTCGAAACGAGCGTGCCGGTCACGATCGTGGCCTACCTCCCCCTCGTCGCCGCTTTCGTCGCGTGGCTCGCCTTCTCCGTCCGGGCGGGCGACGCCGGGTACCGGCTGTCGCCCACCGGCGACGAAGCGGAGACCCCGTACGAGCAACGCGACGACGACCGCTTCTGGCACGCGGCCGGAATGGTCTACCTGAACCGGAACGACCCGGCGCTGCTGGTGCACCGGCGGGTCGGGACCTACTGGACGCTCAACCTGGGGCATCCGATCGCCTGGCTGGTCCTCGCCGCGGTCGCCGTGGCCGGGGTACTCGCCGGAACCGGTGTCGTGACCCTCCCGGCCAAGGGTGCTTGACGGTATTCTGGTCGCGGGTGAAGGACGATGGCCGTCGTGCCGGATTTCGTGGGGAGGCAGGCGCTCGACGCCTGGCTGACCGGGCATGACGCGGGCTTGACGCTGCAAGGCCCCGATCCCGACAGCCCTCACCCCCTCCTGAACGGCCTGGTCGCCGCGCAGGTACCCGCGCCGGGAACGCGGCTGCCGCGGTGGGGTGTGGTGACCGTCTGGATCACCGGCGGCGGAGACCCCGCAGGTGTCCGCGAGCCCCGCCGTCCGCTGCCGAACCTGCTCGAAGACCAGTCGGAGGGCTGATCACCGGGTGTGATCAGAGGAGCCCGGGCCGCTCGTTACCCTGAGGCAATGACGTCGCACAAGACCCCTCAAACCATGAAGCCCGCGACAGCGGCGAAGAAGCTGGGTGTGTACCTCGAAGCCACTCCGGCCGAGTTCCAGGAGGGTGTCGTCTCCCGCGACGAACTGAACGCGCTGCAGGCCGAACCGCCCGAGTGGCTGCGGGACCTGCGCCGCAACGGGCCGCACCCGCGTCCGGTCATCGCGGCCAAGCTGGGCATCTCCATCAGCGGCCTGGCGCGAGGCGGGATCACCGGCGCGCTCACCACCGAACAGATCGACGCGGTCAAGACCGAAGACCCCGACTGGCTGAAGCGGGAGCGCGAGACCCAGGCCGAGGTCCGCAAGGAAGAGGCCCGGGTGAAGGCCACCCGCACCGAAAGCTAGCCCCGGCGGCGAGGCTTTCCGCGCTTCCCGCCCTGGGGAGCACCGCGCTGCCCGCCCTGCGGCTTCCGGCCGCCGGGCTGGGGGCGCTTGCTCTTCGGCGGGGCGTTCTTCTTCTCCTGAGCCTTCTCCTGGACCTGCTTCTCCGGCGCCTGCTGCCGTCCCCGGGTGCTGTTGACGGTCCGGCCGCGGACGATCCCGATGAACTGCTCCATCAGATCGGTGGTCTCGTCCTCCGGCCAGGACAGCGCGACACCGGACTCCGGCGCTCCGGAGATCGGACGGAAGGTCAGATCACGGCGGTGGTGCAGCCGCGCGAGGGACTGCGGGACGAGCAGGAGCCCGACACCGGCGGCGACCAGTTCGATGGCGTCCGCCGTGGTGGCCGGGCGCTCCAGCGCGGGTTTCCCGGGCGGCCGGTCCCAGTCCAGCGTGTCGTCGAGCGGATGCAGGACGACGTCGTCGGCGATGTCGTCGACGGAGACCTCGTCCGCGGCGGCGACCAGGTGATCCTTGGGGACGACCACCACGGTCGTCTCGGTGTAGAGCGGGATCGCGTGCAGGCCCTCACGATCGATCGGGAGCCTCAGCAGGACGGCGTCCACGTCGCGAGCACGGACCAGCGCGGCGGCGTCGGCGGCCGCCGTCTGGACGAGCTCCAGTGGGACGCCGGGCGACCGCTCGTTCCAGATCCGGACCCACTTCGAGGGCGTCACACCGGGGACGTACGCGAGTTTGAAGGGGGCGGGGGTGTCCGGGCCGGTCATGGGGGCAAGGTTACCGGGAGTATCGAGAGAGGAAGCCGGGGACCAGCGGTCACCTGAGTCCTTCGGCCCTAGAGCGACAAATGATTCTGGGGTCTTTCAGCCTGTTCTCGCTGATCGAGGTAACCGTCGTCATAGCGGGCGCGACGAGTGATCGAGTGCGTCCGCGGGGGGCACCCCCGGAGCCACCCGGACCGGCAGTGCGGCGCTGACCAGCGCACCTACCATCACCACCACCGATCCCGCCGTCGCCGCGTCGGTGAGTTCCGCGGCGGAGGCCGCCCGCGGGTCCGTTTCACGTTCGTTCGCCGAATCGGCCAGCCGGTCGTCGGCTGCTTCGGAAGCCGCGCAGAAGTCGTCCGAGGCCGAGTCGGCTCGCCGGGAAGCGGAAAGGGCGGCCGCACGGAAGATCACCTACAGCGTGACCACCACCGGGGCGGGCATCTCGTCCGTCACGTACCTGAAGCCCGGTTTCAACATCTCCCAGGAAACGGACGTGAAAGGCAAGAAGTGGTCGAAGACCATCGAGTCCGACGAGTCCACCTTGGGCGTCAACATGAACGCGCAGAACGCGGGCGGGGGCAGACCGAGCTGGTGTCCCCAATGCCTCATTTGGGTCGCTGAGCGTCTCGAATGAGGCATTGGGGCCACTGACCTGCGAGCCTCCTACGGAGCCCAAGCCGCCGAGACCGCCCAGGTGACGTCCTGGTCGTACGAGACCGGGTTGTCGAACGGGTGGCCACCGCCGCTGGCGGCGACGAAGACCTCCTCGACGTAGTGCCGCATGTTCGTGCCGAGTTCGTTCACCGACGCGAGCCGCACGCCACCGGCCCCGGGCTGGGCGCAGAACGTGGCGTCCTTCCGGAACAGGTCGGTGTTGTCGTTCCCGCCGAGCCGCACCCGGAAGTCCGCGTGCCGGAGGAACTGGCCCGGATAGTTGCGCGCCTCCAGCGAGTAGCACGACGGATCCGCGAGCCCGCGCCGCACGAAGAACGTCGCGTCCGCCTTCAGCAGTGCGGGGCTGGAGCCGTTGACGACGTCCGTCCGCGCGAGGCCGTCACGGTGCCGCAGGAACCGGTCGGTGAAGCCCGGTGTCGTCACCTTGAACGACCGTGCCTGATCCAGCGGCAGGTCGGCGCCACTACGCCAGAGCGGGACCGAGGCCGCCCAGGTCGTGTCCGCCGCGAAACCCGACGGCGTGTCCCACGGGTTCGCCCCGCCGCTGCGCGCGAGATAAACGGTCTCGGCGTAGTGGCGGATGAAGGCGCCGCGCTGGTTGAACGACTCGAGCGCCGTTCCGCCGGCGCCTTCCCTCGCGCAGAAGGTCGCGTCCGCGGCGAACAAGGCCGAACCGTCGTTCGCGTCCTTGCGGATCCGCGACGACGCGTGCCGCAGGAACTGACCGGGGTAGTTCCGCGACTCGAACGACAGGCACGAAGCGTCGGCCAGCCCTTGCCGTACCCAGAACGTCGCGTCCTTCTTGGCGGCATCCGCGCTGCCTTCGCCGAGGACGTCGGTGCGCACGAAGTCGTTCTGGTGCCGCAGGTACCGGTCGGTGTACCCGGCCGTGGTCACCCTCAGCGAAACCGGCTCGCCCCGGCCCACCTCGGTGCCCTTGGCGATGGCGAGCACCTTCTGGTTGATCTCGCGCACCCGCGCCTCGGTCATTTTCAGGACCCGGCGGTCGTAGGTGTAGAAGCCGTTGACCTCGTTCTCGACGTCGTACGGCTCGGTGTACACCGACGCGGAAAGCCCGCGGCCGTGCACGAACCGTCCGACCTGCTTCGTGATCTCCACGTACCGGTTCGTCAGCGACGTCTCGTCGGGATACAGCGCGCCGTACGCGAAACCCTTGCCGGGTTCCCATTCGTGCCCGGCGACGCGTCTGCCGAGGCCGCCGTACTCCCCCAGCACCGCGACCCGTCTCGCGTCGGGTTGCCTCGTGCCGGTGGAGACCTGGTAGGCGTGGTCGTCGATCACGTCCCCGTTGCCCGGGTCCGGATCCGACACGCAGCAGTTGGAACCCGAGTTGTGGTTGATCAGCCGCGTGTTGTCGATCGAGCGGACCAGGTCGACGATGCGCCCTGCGTCGTACTCGCCCCAGCCCTCGTTGAACGGCACCCACTGCACGATCGACGTGATGCTCTTGTGCTGCTCGATCATGCGCCGCAGCTCGGACTCGAAGTTCGTGTGCCCGTTGGGAACCTCGTCGATCGAGTCGAGCGACGGCATGTCCTGCCAGACCATCAGCCCGAGCCTGTCGGCGTGATAGAACCACCGCGCGGGCTCGACCTTGATGTGCTTGCGGACCATGTTGAAGCCCAAGGCCTTCTGGCGTTCGAGGTCGAACCGCAGCGCCTCGTCCGTCGGCGCGGTGTAGATGCCGTCCGGCCAGTAGCCCTGGTCCAAGGTGCCCAGCTGGAAGACGAACTTCCCGTTGAGCAGCGGCCGCATCACGCCGCCGACCATCGCCTTGCCCAGTGACCGCATGCCGAAGTACCCGGTGACGGCGTCACCTCCGGGCAGCCGCACGCGCAGGTCGTAGAGGAACGAATCGTCGGGTGACCACAGGCGCGCGTTCGGGACCGGGACACGGAGGTGGGACCCGACGGCGCCGGTCGCGGTACCGACCACTTGGCCGCCCGAAAGCACTTCGGCGGTCGCCTGCTGCCCGGGTGTGCCCTGGACGACGAGGTCGAGCGCGCCACCGGGGACGTCGGGCGTGGTGTCGAGCCGGGTGATGTGCTCGGCGCGGACCGGTTCCAGCCACACGGTCTGCCAGATCCCCGACGCCGCCGTGTAGAAGATGCCGCTGGGCGTCTTGCGCTGCTTCCCGACCGGATAGCGGCTGCCGTCGACCGGCGACGCGACGCCGACGACGATCTCGTTCTCCCCCGCCTTGAGCGCCGGGGTGATGTCGAACGAGAAGGCGTCGAAACCGCCGGTGTGGCTCCCGATCGACGTCCCGTTGACCCACACCCTGGTCTCCCAGGTGACGGCGCCGAAATTGAGCTTCACCCTCCGACCGTCCCAAGTGGACGGAACGGTGAAGGTGCGACGGTAGAACATGTTGTCTTCGTGCCGTTTGATCCCCGAAAGCATCGACTCGATCGGGTAAGGCACCAGGACGTTCTCGCTCAGCGGCCTGCCGATCGGCGGCGAGTTCAGGTTCGGCGCACCGGCGAAGCCCCAGGTCCCGTTGAGATTGAGCCATTCCGACCGCACCAGTTGCGGGCGCGGGTACTCGGGCAGCGCGTTCGACGGCGAGACCTGGCTCGTCCACGGGGTCGGGAGCGGGACGGGGGCGGCTTGGGCGACGGGGACGAGTGTCGTCGCGGCGGCCAGCAGACCGGCCACGACGCTCAGGGCGCGTGCGGTTCTTCGGTGCATGCGATCTCCCTATCTCCGGGTGGTCGTGCGGGCCAGCGACCGCTGCAGCACAACGACCACCAGCAGGAACGCGCCGCTGACCACCGATTGGTAGTTGCTGTCGAGAGTTCCTATCTGGTTGATGACGTTCTGGATGACCGTTCGGATGCCCACGCCGATGACCGTTCCGAGAATCGTGCCCATCCCGCCGGTCAGCAGGGTGCCCCCGATGACGACGACGGAGATGGCGTCCAGTTCGAGGCCGACCCCGATCACGGTGACGCCGGACTGCAGATAAGCCGCGGTGAGCGCGCCCGCGAGCCCGGAGAGGACACCGCTCATGACGTAGACGGTGACCTTCGTGCGCGCGACCGGCAGTCCCATCAGCTTCGCGGACTGCTCCGAGCCGCCGGTGGCGAACACCGACTGCCCGAACCGGGTCCGGCGCAGCACGAGCCCGCCGATCAGGCACAGGGCCGCCGCGATGAACACCGGATAGCCGAAACCGAAGAGCGTGCCGCGTCCGAGTTCGACGAACACCTCGCCCTCGGGGATCTTGTACGTCGTCGCGCCTTCGGACGTGATCGCGAGCAGCAGGCCACGCGCGAAGAGCAAGGTCGCCAGCGTGACGATGAACGGCGCCATCCCGGTCTTCGCGACGAGAAGCCCGTTGATCAGCCCGATCAGCCCGCACACCGCCAGCGGGAGCAGCAGCGCGACGAGGAATCCCCATTGCGCCCCGTA
Organism: Amycolatopsis sp. lyj-84; assembly: GCF_046549075.1. Lineage (NCBI taxonomy): Bacteria > Bacillati > Actinomycetota > Actinomycetes > Pseudonocardiales > Pseudonocardiaceae > Amycolatopsis > Amycolatopsis sp. lyj-84. The sequence goes on along the minus strand of NZ_JAJPWO010000005.1, from coordinate 124,389 downwards.
GGCCGCGAGCACCCCGCCCAGGGCGTAGACCGAACCGACCGACAGGTCGATCCCGCCGGTGATGATCACGAACGTCATCCCGAGCGCGATGATCGCGAGGAACGAACTCTGCAACGCGATGTCGCGCAGGTTGTCCAGGCTGCCGAACCGCGGGAACAGCAGCCACGCCACCGCGACCATCAGCACCAGCGCGATCGCCGCGCCCTGTTTCTGCAGCACGCCGGTCATCAGCTCGCGCCGCGTGGAGTCCTGTCCGGCCAAGGTGGGCGCCGCGGTCATCGGCTGCTCCGTTCGCGTGCGACGTACACCGCGCCGACGATGATCGCGGCCTGGATCATCTGCGCGGTGGAATCCGGCAGGTTGTGCTTGATGAGCGTGGCGCGGACGAGCTGCATGAGCAGCACACCCATCACCGTGCCGAGGATGCGGACGCGTCCGCCGGTCAGCGGGGTGCCGCCGACCACGACCGCGGTGATCGCGGACAGTTCCATCAGCAACCCGGCGTCCGCGGGGTCGCCGGCGCCGAGCCGGGCGGTGGAGAGCACCCCGGCCAGCGCGGCGAGCAGCCCGCAGATCGCGTAGACGCCGATGAGGACGCGGTTGACCGGCAGTCCGGCCAGCACACTCGCCCGGCGGTTGCCGCCGATCGCGACCAGCCGCCTGCCGAACGCCGTCTTCCCGACCAGCGCCGCCATCAGGACGGCCAGCACGGCCGCGATGAGGACGCTCACCGGGATCCCGAGCACCTCGCCGGTACCCAATGCCAGGAACGCCGGATCGTGCAGCTGGACGAGCTGACCGTCGGCGAGCACCAGCGCGAGACCGCGCCCGCCGACCAGTAAGGCCAGTGTCGCCACGATCGGCTGGATCCCGACTTTGGCCACGAGGACGCCGTTGAGCGCCCCCGCCGCCAGTCCCGCCGCGAGCGCGATGGCGACCGCGGGCAGCGTCCCGGCTCCGAGGTAGAGCGGGATGAGCGCGGCCGACAGCGCCATCACCGCCCCCACCGAAAGGTCGACGCCCTCGGTGCCGATCACCAGCGCCATCCCGAGCGCGACCACCAGCACCGGTGCCGCCTGGATGAGCTGGGTGCGGAAGTTGCCCACGGTCAGGAAGTTCGCCGTGAACGCGATGTTGAACAGGACCAGCGCGACGACGGCGACGTACACGCCGTACTCCTGCAGCCAGCGCGCCACCCGGGTCCGGTCCACCGTTTTCGCCGTGTCCGTCATGGTGTTCCCCGGGTCCTCGGTTCTCTGCTGGGTGCTGGTCATTCCGTTTCCCCGCCCGATGCGATCGCGGCCAGCACGTGGTCCTGGGTCAGCTGCTCCCCCGCCAGCTCCCCGACGACCGCGCCGTCCTTGAGCACGACCAGCCTGTCTGCGCCGTCGAGGAGTTCCTCCATCTCCGAGGAGATCAGCAGGACGGCGAGCCCGTCCTTGGCGAGTTCGTCGATCAACGCCTGCACCTCCGCCTTCGCGCCGACGTCGATGCCCCGGGTCGGCTCGTCGAGCAGCAGCACTTTCGGCTCGGTGCACAGCCAGCGCGCCAGCAGCACCTTCTGCTGGTTGCCGCCGGAGAGCTCGGAGACCTTCTGATCAGGGCTGGACACCTTGATACGCAGCCGTTTCACGAACGTGTCGACGATCCGGTCCTGCCGGGCACGGCTGACCAGGCCGAAGCGGGACAGCTTCGGCAACGCGGCGAGCACGATGTTCTCCCGCACCGAAAGATGGGGAATGATCCCCTCGGTCTTGCGGTCTTCGGCGAGCATGCTGACGCCCGCGCGCATCGCGGCCGCCACGTTCCCCGGCGGGACCTGCTTTCCGCCGACGAGGACGGTGCCACCGGACAGCGGCAGGTCACCGACGATCGCCCGCGCGGTCTCGGTCCGGCCGGAGCCGAGCAGCCCGGCCAGCCCGACGATCTCGCCGGGTTTGATCTCCACCGAGACCCCGCTCAGCCGGTTGCCGCTGGTGAGGTTTTCCGCGCGCAGGATCGGTTCCCTGCCCGCCTCGTGGTCGCCCTCGAAGGCCGTCGCACCGTGCGACCGGATGTCGCCGACACTGCGGCCCAGCATCATCGACACCAGTTCCAGCCTCGGCAGGTCGGCGAGCGGTCCGGTGTGGACCCGCTTGCCGTCCCGCAGCACCGTCACGCGTTCGCAGATCCGGTACAGCTCGTCCATCCGGTGACTGACGTACACGATCGCGATCCCGCGCTCGTGCAGTCTGCCGATGACCTCGAACAGCGTCTCGACCTCACGCGGCTCCAAAGAGGACGTCGGCTCGTCCATGATCACCACGTCGGCGTCGACGGAGACCGCGCGGGCGAGCGCGACCATCTGCTGGGCGCCGACGCCGAGTGTCCCGAGTGGACGGCGGACGTCGGCGTCGATGCCGTAGTCCGCCAGCAGGGCCGCCGCGTCGGCGTTCATCCGCGCCCAGTCGACGAGCCCGAACCGTTTCCTCGGCTCGCGGCCGAGGTACACGTTGCTCGCCACGCTCATCAGCGGGATGAGGTTGACCTCCTGGTAGATGGTGGAGATCGCGCCCCGCGCGTGGATCGTTCCGGAATCCGGCCGGTGCACGCCGGTGAGCACCTTGATCAGCGTCGACTTGCCGGCGCCGTTCTCGCCCACCAGCGCGTGCACCTCGCCCGGCCGCAGCGCGAACGACACGTCGTCGAGCGCGCGCACCCCGGCGAACGTCTTCGTCACGCCTTCGACCTCGAGAACCGGTTCCATCGTCAGTACGCGTTCCCGAGCTTCTGCGCGGCGTTCGCCGAGTCGTACTGGTCGTCGGAGATCACCACGGTCGGCGGGATCTCCTTGCCGGCGGCGAAGTCCTGCAGCGTCGAGAAGGCGAGCGGACCGAAGCGCGGGTTGGACTCGATCACCGCGTTGTAGCTGCCGTCGGCGATGAGCTGGACGGCGTTGCGGGTGCCGTCGATCGAGACGATCTTGACGTCCTTGCCCGGAGTCTTGCCAGCGGCCTTGAGCGCGGTGACCGCGCCGATGCCCATCTCGTCGTTTTCGGCGTAGACGGCGGTGATCTCGGGGTTGCTCTGGATCAGCTGCTCCATGACCGTCTGCCCCTTGGAGCGGTCGAATTCACCGGTCTGCTCGGCGACGATCGAGACGCCCGGCGTCGCGGCGATCTCGTCCTTGAAGCCCTTGGTGCGGTCGGTGGTCACGTTGTTGCCCGAGGCACCGAGCAGGATCGCGACCTTGCCGGTGCCGCCGGTGGCCTTCACCATCTCCTGCGCAGCGCGCTTGCCCTGCTCGACGAAGTTCGAGCCGATGAAGGTCAGGTAGTCGGAGCACGGCTGCGAAGTCACCTTGCGGTCGATCGTGATGACCGGGACCTTCTTGGCCTTCGCCGCGTCCAGCGCGGGCTGCAGGCCGTCGGAGTTCAGCGGCGCCACGATGAGCAGTTGCGCTCCCCTGTCCAGCAACGACTTGATGTCGCTGACCTGTTTGTTGAGATCGCTCTGCGCGTTGGTGACCAGCAGTTTGTCCGCCGGGACACCGAGTTTCGTCGCTTCGTCCTTGATGGACTGCGTCTCGGCGATCCGGAACGGGTTCGCCTCCTTCTCCGACTGGGAGAAGCCGATGACCGCGTTCTTCACGTCCACCTGCGGGTAGCCGGTCTTCTCGCGGGCGCATCCCGGCCCGGTCGCGGCCTGGCTCGGCGCCGCGGAAGCGGCCGGTCCCGCCCCCGACGGGGCGGATTGCTGGGTCTCGCGGCTGGTGCAGGCCGTCAGCGCGAGCGCGAGGCCGGTCACCAGGAGCAGGGTGCGGCGGATGGGCAGGGACATCGATCGCTCCTCGGGGAAGTCGAGCACACGGGCCTGCGGTGACCCATGTCACTCGTAAGGACGATGCCAGATTTACATCGTTGGTACAACGTTGTAAATCCGCCGTTCGCGCGGTTAGGCTGTGCCGGATCTGTGCCGGAGCACTGCAGAGGGGAGCGAGGGTGGCCACGCTCAAGGACGTCGCCAAGCTTGCGGGCGTCTCGGTCAAGACCGTCTCGAACGTGGTCAACGGCTACGACTTCGTGAAACCGGAGAACCGCAAGCGCGTCGAGGAGGCCCTGGCGTCGACCGGCTACCGGCCGAACCTGGGCGCCCGCAACCTCCGCCGGGGGCGCACCGGGTTCCTCGGGCTGATGCTGCCCGAACTCAGCATCCCGTACTTCGGCGAACTGGCGGGCCTGGTGCTGCAAGCGGCGCAGGAGCACGAGTGGAACGTGCTCATCGAACAGACCCTCGGCACCCGGGAGCGGGAGCGCAACGCGCTGTCCGCGCTGGGACCGCATCTGATCGACGGCGCGATCATCAGCCCGGAAGCGTTGCACACCAACGACTTCGAGGACCTGGCGCCGGGTGTGCCGCTGGTGATGCTCGGCGAGCACGTCGTCGACGTCCCGATAGACCACGTCGGCATCGACAACGTCCAGGCCGCCCGGATCGCGGTACGCCACCTGGTCTCACTCGGCCGCCGCCGGATCGCCGCGATCGGCGCGCATCCGCAGCGCCACACCGCCGCGCAACGGCTGGAGGGCTACCACTTCGCGCTCGAGGAGGCGGGAATCGCGCCGATACCGGAACTGGTCCTGCCTGCGTTGCGCTACCACCGCGCCAACGGCGCCGAGGCGATGGCGCATCTCCTCGCGCTGCCGGAACCGCCCGACGCGGTCTTCTGCTTCAACGACCTTCTGGCCATCGGCGCCCTTCGCGCCGCGGCCGAGCGCGGGGTGCGGGTGCCGTCGGACATGGCGATCGTCGGCTTCGACAACAACGAGGAGAGCGCGTACAGCCTGCCCTCGCTGACGACGATCGCCCCGGACAAGGCGGCGATCGCGCGGGCCGCGGTCGATCTGCTGCGGCGGCGCATCGCGGGCGGGAGCGACCTCGAACCCGAGGACGTCCAGACACCTTTCTCGCTGGAGATCCGGAACAGCACCATCGCCTGACTCCGCTTCGCTCCGCGTTCCTACCGCAAGTCGTCCTCTGGTTGCGGTCCTTGCACGTGCGAAGTACCGCAACCAGAGGACGACTTGCGCTTATGGTGGGTCCGTGAACCGGGCCCTTGCCGTGCTGACCCTCGTCGCGTACGTGACGTTGCCCCTCGGCTCGGCCAACTACGAGACGCTCGTGCTGCCGACGCTCGTCGTCGGGCTGGTCTACGCGGCGATCGCGATCGCCGGGTTCCCCTGGGTCCAGAAACGCGGGCGTGCCCTCGCGATCGCGTATGTCTGCGTTCAGTTACCGCTCGGCTTCACACTGTTCTCGCTTTCGGGTGCCGCTGTCGGGTCGGTTCTGCTTCTCGTGGTCCTCGTCTGCCACACCGTCTTGCTGCTGCCGTTGCCCGTGGCGTTCGGGGTCGCGGTGCTGATCCCGTTGATCCACCTGCCGATGTCGCCGTTGGACGGACTCCGCGAGGGGCTCGGGACGCTGGCGGTCATGGTGTTCGCCGCGGTGGTGACCGAGTTGATCGTCCGGGAGAAGCGGGCGCGGGAGGAGCTGGCCGAGGCGCACGAACGGCTTCGCGACTACGCCGCCCAAGCCGAGCAGCTCGCGACGACCCAGGAACGCAACCGGGTCGCGCGCGACATCCACGACGGACTCGGCCATCATCTGACGGTCGTGCAGATGATGCTGCAGGCCGCCCGTGCGGTGATCGGCACCGGCGACACGGAACGAGCCGACGGGATGCTCGCCAAGGCACAGGACCAGTCGCGTGAGGCGCTGGCGGAGGTCCGCCGGTCGGTGTCTGCGTTGCGAGAGCCTCGTTCGGAACCGCTCCCGGACGTGTTGCGCGCCTTGGCGGGCGAGGCGTCGGCGGCGGGCGTGCCGACCGGGTTCGAGGTCAAGGGGACGGCGAGGGACACTCGCGCCGAGGTGGAGGAGTCGCTGTTCCGGGCGGCCCAGGAGGGACTGACCAACGTGCGCAAGCACGCGCGGGCCAAGGCCGCGACCGTGGTGCTCGACTACGGCGTCGCCGATCGGGTCCGGCTCGAAGTCCGCGACGACGGCCTCGGGCTGACCGGGGATTCCCCGCCGGACAAGGGTTTCGGGCTTCTCGGGCTCCGCGAGCGGGTCGCCGGGCTCGGCGGCCGGGTGTCGGTCGACTCCGCGGAAGGGCACGGTTTGACGCTCACCGTCGAGGTGCCGGGATGAGCGTCCGCGTGCTGCTCGTCGACGATCAGGCGTTGTTCCGCGAGGCGCTGGCGACCCTGCTGGAGGTTCAGCCCGAGATCGAGGTCGTCGGCGAGGCGGGTGACGGCGAGCAGGCCGTCCGGCTCTGCGCCGAACTGTGTCCCGACGTCGCGCTGATGGATCTGCGGATGCCGGTGCTGGACGGGATCGCGGCCACCGCCCGGTTGCGGGCCGAGCAACCCGGCGTTCGCGTGCTGGCGCTGACCACGTTCGACGACGACGAGGACGTCTTCGCCGCGTTGCGGGCGGGTGCCGTCGGCTATCTGCTCAAGGATGTCTCATCGGCGCGGCTGGTCGAGGCGCTGGTCGCGGCCAAGCGGGGCGAGTCGGTCCTTCAGCCGTCGGTGGCGGCGAAACTCGTCGCCAAAGTGGCCCAGCTGCCCGCCGGCCCGCCCCGGGAGAGCCCGCTTTCGGAGCGCGAACTGGAAGTGGTCCGGCTTCTGGCGGACGGCCGCAGCAACCGGGAGATCGCCAGGACGCTGTTCCTCGCCGAAGGCACGGTGAAGAACCTGGTGACGAGCGTGCTCGCCAAGCTCCAGGTGCGGGACCGGACCCAGGCGGCGCTGCGCGCGAGGGAACTCGGCCTGTTCTGACCGGGGTCACATGACCTCGTACATGACTTCCGGCACCTGCCGATATGCCCCGCCGCGCCCGAACATTGCTCCCGTCGCACCGACCGAGGGAGCCGAAATGAAGCACACGACAGAACCGCAGACCCGTAACCGGGCCGTCCTGCACTTCACCCGCCACGCCGTGGAGATGCTGCTCGCGATGGTGGCCGGGATGATCGTCCTCGAACCGGTCTGGTCGTTCCTGTGGCCGGACCTGGCGAAGAACGTGACCGCGAGCGCGCTGGTGATGGCGACGAACATGTCGTTGGGCATGGCGTTGTGGATGCGGATCCGGCGCCACGGCTGGGCTTCGATCGCGGAGATGTCGGCCGCGATGTACCTGCCCTACGTCCTCTTCCTGCCCTTCTTCTGGACCGGCCTGGTCTCCGGAGGGACCTTGATGACGGCCGGGCACGTGCTGATGGTGCCCGCGATGCTCGCCGCCATGCTCCGCCGTCGCGCCGAGTACGGAGCCTGACGATGCGCACCTTCCTCCGCGTCACACTGACGGTGCTCGCGTTCACCGTCGCCGCGCTGGCCCTGCCGCTCACGCTCGGCGGTGTCACGCTCGGCGCCAGCTTCGAAAACCGCTACACACCAAGAACCGATGGTGCCACGCCACAACCGGTCCGCCGCGCGCACGATCCCGCCAAGCCGACAGCGGTGGTCGTCGTGGGGAACGAAGGCGCCGTCGTCTCGGACACCCTCGCGCCGTACGAAGTCCTGGCGACGACCGGCGCGTTCAACGTCTACACCGTCGCGCCGCTGGCCCGGCCGGTCACCTTGACCGGCGGGCTCGACCTGATCCCCGACCTGAGTTTCGCCGAGCTCGACAGCCTGTTGTCGTCCGCCGCCCCGGATGTCGTGGTGGTGCCCGCGTTGCCGGACCTCGGCGAGCCGACCACGCGGCCGGTGACCGACTGGCTCCGGCAGCAGTCGGCGAAGGGCGCCCTGCTCATGAGTGTCTGCAACGGCTCGGGCCTGCTCGCCTCGGCCGGGCTCCTCGACGGACGTCACGCCACCGCGCACTGGTTCCGCATCGGTGGCTTCGAGGAAGAATTTCCCGCCGTGGACTGGATTCGCGGCACACGCTACGTCGACGACGGGAACATCGTGACCACGGCCGGGATCCTGTCTGGGATCGACGGGGCATTGCGGATCACCGAGCGGATCGCCGGCCCCGAAACCGCGCGGAAGGCGGCCGAAGCCGTCGGCTGGGCCCACTACTCCCCCGGCTCGAGCACACCGATGACACAGAACACCTTCGAGGCCGCGGACACCGTCGTCGCAGTCAACACCGCCTTCCGGTGGGACAAACCGCACCTGGGGGTCCTGCTGACCACCGGGATCCGCGAACTGGAACTCGCCGCCGTGTTCGACACCTACGGCGAGTCGCTGGCGGTCGAGACGACGGCCGTCGGCGTGGACGGCGCGCCGATCCTGTCCCGGCACGGGCTGACCTTCGCCCCGCGCACCGCGGCGGCGGACGACCTCGACCGGCTGATCGTGCCCGGCGCCGGCGCCGCCGCGAGTCACGCCGCCGACCGGTATCCCGGGCTCTCCCCCGTGTACCTGCACGCCGAACCGGGTTTCCCGTTCGACGCGGTGCTCGAAGACCTGGCACGCATCACGGACACCGCGACCACGCGATGGACGACCAGGACACTCGAGTACCCGTCTTCGCACCTCGCGCTCGACGGCGTGGCCTGGCCGTGGACGGTCACGCTCCGGCCGTTCGGGCTCGCCGTCCTCGGGCTTCTCGTGGCCTTCGGAATCCGTGCCCTCTATCGCCGCCGCGCGTGATGGACGCGCTCACGGTCCGGTCCTGGTGACCTCCTCGACTCCGCGGCGTGGCGTGGTGGTGCCGGGAAAGCCATAGCCCAGCCGGAAAATGACCTGCGGATGCTCGTTCTCCCCGAGCAGCGACCGCAGGACGGTGCGAGCGGCCGGGATTTCCATCGGCTGCGAGTAGAACGACGCGCTGAGACCGAGCGACGTCGCGGTGAGCAGTGCTCGCTGCATCGCCCGCCCGGCCCGGACCTGGGCGAGCGGCCCGTCGATCGGCGTCGTCAGCACCGCGACGACGGGGTCGCGTTCGAATTCCCGGGTCTGGTCGCTCTCCCCGTGATGCCGCACCGGCAGCAGCCCGCCCGAGGGGCGTGGCCCGCCCGCGTAGGCCGGGACGCCGTCGTGGCTGCCGTTCCCCTTGGTCCACGCACGGAGTTCGGTTTGGAAACCTTCGTCGAGTGTCTGCAGGTGATCGGCTCGCCGGATCAGCCCCGCGACGGCCTCCAGCAGACCGATCTCGTCGAGCAGGATCAGCTTCGCGCCCTCTTCGCGGGCCGCCTGACACACCGCGTGGCGGGCTCCGGCCGGGACCGGGGTCGAGGCGAACGGCCGCCGGTTGCTGTACCGCGCGCGGATCGACGCCGCCAGCCGCTGCTCGGCCGCCGTCGCCCGGTGCCGAGCGCCGACCTCGACCCTGGCCAGCAGTTCCGGCCGGTTCTTCGACGGGAGCAACTCCACGTCGCAGGACCGGCCGGCGACGGCGAGCGCGAGTTCGAGGTTCATCAGCGCCGCACCGCAGGACAACCGCGCCTCCCGCCGGTCCGGGTCGCACACCTTGAGAACCCGCTCCTCGTCGAGGACGACGCCGATGACGTCCTGCCCGACCTCGAAGAGCCAGGGCTGCGTGTTGTGGGGAGACGGCGCCCGGACGGCGGCCTCCAGCGCGGCGGTGACGACCGGTGCTTCAGTGAGGATCATCGCGGCTCCTAGCCGGAGAGGGTCCCTCAGCCTGTCGCGCCGGAGGCGCCGCCGGGAGTGGCCGTGGTCCTTTCCGGACCGGGACTTTCGGCCCTCCCGGCCGCCGCGATCAGGCGTCCACCCGAGGTCCGGGGCCGGTCTCCCGGACGACGCGGTAGCGCGGGTTCGCGCTCACCCGCGACTCCACCTCGCCGGGCAGCCCGTCGAGGGCCGCCTGGATGGCCTCGATACGGCCCGCGGTGTCCGACGTCTCTTCGAAATGCTGGTAGTCCGCCTCGCTCGCCCAGCTGACGAGGTTGAACACCCGCGTCCCGTCGATGCTCGCGTGGAACCGCGCCGAGACGTACCCCGGGTAGAACCGGACCCAGCGGTCCTGGATGTCGGCAAAGGCGTCCACCAGTGCCGCCTGGGTCTCGGGTCCGTCGACCGCGTACTCGATGATCGAGTAGAAACCCTTGTCCTCGCTCATGTTCACTCCTTGATCCGTTGGTGAACCCAGGATTCACCCTCCACCAAGGTGGAGATCAAGAGTGACCTGCCTCATGGGCGACGATCGCCAGCTGGATGCGGTTGGTCAGGTCGAGCCGGGTCAGCGCGCTGGAGATCGTCGCCTTGATGCTGGACCGCGAAAGATGCAGCCGCTCGGCGATTTCCGCGTTGTTCAGCCCCTCGGCGACGGCGTGCGCGACTTCGCGTTCCCGTTCGGTCAGCAGCTCCATCCGGGTTCGCGCGGAACCGCGGTCCGGGCCCTGTCTCGCCGCCATGGCGATCACGGTCCGGGTGACCTCCGGCGACAGCACCGGCTCCCCCGCCGCCGCGCGCCGGACCGCGTCGACGATCCGTTCCGGCGGGGTGTGCTTGAGCAGGAACCCCGCCGCACCGGCCCGTAGCGCGGCGAGCACCGTCTCGTCGGCGTCGAACGTCGTCAGCATGACCACGGCGGGCGCGGGTTCCCCCGTGCGCTTGCCGAGGGCGGCGGTGGCGGCGATGCCGTCGAGCACCGGCATCCGGACGTCCATCAGCACGACGTCCGGCCGCAGCCGGGAGACGGCGTCCGTCACGTCGGCGCCGTCGGCCGCCTCGCCGACGACCTCGACGTCGGTCGCCCCGCCCAGCATCAGCCGGAGTCCGCCGCGCACGAGAGGGTCGTCGTCGACCACGAGCACCTTGATCACGACGCGCACGGTATCCGAGCCCGCATGCGGAACTCCCCGTCGGCGATCTCCCTGATCAGGTCTCCGCCGTGGAGCGCGACCCGCTCGGCGAGACCGGTCAGTCCCGCTCCGGCACCGGGGATCTCGCTCGTGGTGACGCCGATCGGCGCGGCGTTGGCCACCTGGACCAGCACTTCGCCCGCCACGGCGTCGCTCACCCGTACGTCGACCACCGCGCCGGGAGCGTGTTTGCGCGCGTTCGTCAGTCCTTCTTGGACGATCCGGTAGATCGTGCGCTGCACCTGCGGCCGCAGGTCTCCGAGTCCTTCGGCGAAATCGGCCCGGACCTGTTGGCCGCTGAGCCGGGCTTCGTCGACGAGCGCGGGCAGCCTGGCCACCGTCGGCTGCGGCGCCTCACGGCCGTCTTCGCCGTCGGGCTGCTGACGCAGCAGGTCGAGCACCTCGCGCAGCTCTTCCAGCGCTTGGTTGGCGTTGGACCGCACGACCGCCACGACGTCGCGGACCTCGGCCGCCGACGGTTCCGGCGCGGCGCCGCGTTCCGCCTGGGCCGTGCGGTACTCCAGCGCGCCGGCGTGCACCGCGAGCAGCGAGATCCGGTGGGCGAGGACGTCGTGCATCTCGCGCGCGATGCGCTGGCGCTCGGCCCGGCGGCTCTCCTCCAGTTCGCGTGTGTGCCCCCGCCGCTCGGCGTCCGCGCGCATCCGCAGGGCGAGGACGACCTGACGGCGGGCGCGCACCCCGATCCCGGCCGTCACCACGAGCGCCGCTCCGAGCACCAGGCTGATGAGCCACGGCAGCGGCTGGGTGGCCGCACCCGGAAAGAACGAATGGATGTAGGGGACGCTGATCAGCACCGCCACCGAGGTGATCGGGACCGCCGGCTTCCAGCCCCGGTGCAGCGCGAGGGAGAACAGCAGCAGGATCATCGCCGCCGCCGCGGTGTTCGCCAGCGCCCCGGCCGTCGCCGCGAGGAGGCCGCTCGTGACCGGGAACCGCCGGCGCCACCAGATCGCCAGGCAGATCACCGCGCCCGCGACCGCGTCGCCCACCTGCGCCCAAAGCGGCAGTCCGAGCACGTTCGGGAGCACGAAGTACTCGAACTCGAGGAACCAGACCAGCGCCGCGATCGCGAACATCGTGATGTCCACGGCCCAGTCACGGGGCGTGCGCCTGCCGGACGACTCCCCCGGCTCGTCGGCGCGGGCGAGCTCGCCGGGCAGCATCCAGCGGTCCACCGTCACGGCCATCCTCGCAGTGTAGATAAGGACGGACCGGACAAGTGGCCACGATCTTCGCGGCCACCTGGCCATCGGGTCTGCCCCGCGGACCGAGGTGCCGCACCCCCGGCTCCGGCCATCGTGAGCCCATGCAGACCGAAACGGTGCCCGCCCTGCGGCTGGACGGGCTGACGAAGACGTTCTCCGGGAAGACCGCCGCCGACCGGGTGGAGCTCACCGTGCCGACCGGCTCGCTGACCGGGCTGGTCGGCCCGAACGGCGCGGGAAAGACCACCTCGCTCGCGATGACGGTCGGGCTGTTGCGGCCGGATTCCGGGACCGCCGTCGTCCACGGCATCGACGTCTGGAAGGAACCGGCGAGGGCCAAGGCGATCCTCGGGGTCCTGCCGGACGGCCTCGCCCTGCCGGAACGCCTGACCGGCGCCGAACTGCTGACCTACTGGGGGCTGCTCCGGGGCATGGACGCCGCCGTCGTCCGCTCGCGGTCGGCCGAACTGCTGCGGATCCTCGAACTCGACGAAGCCGAGGAACGCGGCGTGCTCGTCATCGAGTACTCGACCGGGATGCGGAAGAAGATCGGCCTCGCGACGGCGTTGCTGCACGCGCCCAAGGTGCTCGTGCTCGACGAACCGTTCGAGGCCGTCGACCCGGTCTCGGCGCGGGTGCTGCGGGCGATGCTGCTGCGCTTCGTCGCCGCCGGCGGCTCCGTCGTCATCTCGTCGCACGTGATGTCGCTGGTCGAGGACCTCTGCGACCGGGTGGCCGTCATCGCGGACGGCCGGGTGGTGGCGAGCGGCACGCTCGCCGGAGTGCGCGGCGATTCGACACTCGAAGACGTCTTCGTCCGGCTCGTCGGCGAGCGCGGTGTCGGGGAGGAGGACCTGCTGTGGTTGGCGACCTGATCCGGCTGAAGCTCGCGATCCAGCGGCACACGCACAGCTGGAAACGAGTGCTCGGCCTCGTCGCGGGCGTCCTGGCGGCCGCGGCCACCTGGGCGGTCGTGTTCGTTTCGGAGCCCGCCGCCCGCACCGACGTGCTGCTGCTGGTCCTCGCGTTCTGGACGGCGGGCTGGATGATCGGCCCCGTCCTCACCTCCGGCGCCGCGATGCTGCGCCCGGAGTACTTCACGCTGCTGCCGCTCTCGCGCCGGGGGCTCGGAGCCGGGCTCCTGGCGTCCGCGTTCGCCGGGGTCGGCGGCGCGGTGACGGCGATCGCGGCGCTGGCGCTGATCCCGTACGCGCTCGCCGAAGCGACCTCCGCCACGGCGATCGCCGCTGCCGTCACCGGCTTCGTCGGCGCGGTGCTCCTGGTCGGGTTCGTGGTGGCGCTCTCGCGGACGGTGTACGCGTTGCTGGGCGCGGCGATGCGCACCCACCTCGGCGTGGAACTCGCGGCCGTCCAGTACGGCCTGCTGCTGTCGTCGATGACGGCGGGCTGGGTCGTCGTCCGCCCCGTGCTGGAGTCGATCCCGACCTTCCTGCGCGAGGGCTTCGGGACCATCCCCGCCAGGGCGGTACTGGAGTGGACGCCGTTCGGGCTGCCGCTGCGCGCCGCCGGGGAGATGGCGGCCGGACGGCCGTCGCCCGCGCTGGGTTCGCTCGCCCTGCTCGCCGTTGCCACGGTGGTGGTGAAGCTGGCCGCGATCGCGCTCCTGACCCCGCACGTCGGCGATCGCACCGTCCGGCGTCGCCGCCGCCCGCTGGGCAGCCGCGCCGGGTGGCTGCCCGCGAGCCCGCTCGGCGCCGTCGTCGGCAAGGAGATCCGCACCTGGTGGCGGGATCCGTGGCGGAGCCTGGAGGTGCGCTCGGCGATCTGGTTCGGCGTGTTCATCGCGGTCTACGGCGCGATCGCGGGTGTCCCCGAGATCGCCGGGCTGGCCGGTGTCGCCGTCGCGCTCACCGTGGCGCTCAGCGGCGCGAACCTCTACGGCCAGGACGGCACCGCGCTGTGGCAGCTCGTGGTGGCCGAGAGCCCGGAGTCGGTGCGCGCCGACATCCGCGGCCGCCAGATCGGCATCACCGTCCTTTTCGGACTGCCCGCGCTCGTCCTGTCGGCGCTGATGATGGCCGTGACCGGGATCTTCGACTACACCGTGCCGATCCTCGCGGTGCTGATCGCGCTGCTCGGCGTCGGCTGCGGCACCGCGCTGGTGATGTCGGTGCTCGGCGCGACACCCGGTGTCGACCCGCACCGGCGCGTCAACGCCACCGACGCCGGGGAGAACACCGCCGGGATCTTCGCGGCGTTCCAGATCCAGCTGTGGGCGACCGCTCCGACGACCGCGATGGCCGCGGTGCTGACCTTCGCCGGGGACTCGCTCCCGGCCTGGTTCGGCGCGGCGACGCTCGCGGTGGCCCTCGTCAACGCGGTGACGGGCGCCTGGCTCGGTGGCGCCCTCGCGACCCGCAGGTTGGCGGCACGTCTGCCCGAGACGTTCGCCAAACTCCGGTGAGCCGCCCGGCCGCGGGGGGTGCGGCCGGGCGGCTCAGGGGGAACACTGAGCCGGGTGGAGGCGCACGTTCGGCGCGCCGTCCGGGTCGAAGGGATCGTGCAAGGCGTCGGGTTCCGGCCCTTCGTGCACGGCCTCGCCACCCGGCTCGGTCTGGCCGGTCTCGTCGGCAATGACGGGAACGGCGTCTTCATCGAGGTCGAAGGGCCGATCGCCGAAGTCGGCGCGTTTCTGTCCGCCCTCAGCCGGGATGCGCCCGCGCTGGCCGAGGTCGAGCGGGTGACCACCACCGAGGCCGAGCCGGACGGCCGTCCGGGATTCGCCATCGTGGCCAGCGAGTCCGGCGGGACGAAACGCACGCCGGTCTCCGCGGACAGCGCCACCTGCGCGGACTGCCTGCGCGAACTGGCCGACCCGGCGGACCGCCGGTACCGCTACCCGTTCGTCAACTGCACCGCTTGCGGGCCGCGGTTCACCATCGTGCGGGACGTGCCCTACGACCGTCCGCTGACCACCATGGCGGGTTTCGCGCTGTGCGCGGCGTGCGCGGCCGAGTACCACGACCCGGCCGACCGGCGGTTCCACGCCCAGCCGGTCTGCTGCCCGGACTGCGGTCCCCGGCTCCGGCTGTTGGACGCGGCCAGAGCGGAACTCACGGGCGATCCCGTCGCCGGGACAGCGGCGTTGCTGACGGCAGGACGGGTCGTGGGGATCAAAGGACTCGGCGGATACCACCTGGCCGTACTGGCGAGCGACGAGGCCGCGGCCTCGACCCTGCGGAAACGCAAGCACCGCGAGGACAAACCGTTCGCCGTCATGGTGTCCGATGTGGACGAAGCCGCGCGCCTGTGCGAAGTGGACGAAACCGGAAGGTCCGCGCTGGAGAGCCGAAGACGGCCGATCGTGCTGCTGCCCCGGCTCGACGGCGCTCCGGTGGCGGGGTCGGTCGCGCCGGGGACCCGGTCCCTGGGCCTGATGCTCCCGTACACGCCCCTGCACCACCTGCTCCTCGCCGCCGTCGGCGCGCCGATCGTGCTGACCAGCGGGAACATCTCCGATGAGCCCATCGCCTTCACCGACGAAGACGCTTTCGATCGGCTCCGCGGGATCGCCGACGCCTACCTGACCCACGACCGGCCGATCCACATCCGCACCGACGACTCGGTCGTCCGGCCGTGGCGAGGGCGCGAAACCGTCCTCCGCCGTTCGCGCGGGTTCGTCCCGGTACCGATCAGGCTTCCCCGGCGGGCACGGCGGCCGGTACTCGCCTGCGGGGCGGGTCTGAAGAACACGTTCTGCCTCGCCCAGGACGGCCGTGCGTTCGTTTCGCACCACATCGGCGATCTGGAGAACTTCGAGACCCTCCGCTCGTTCACCGACGGGATCGTCCACTTCGGACGGCTCTTCGACATCGACCCGGAGGTGGTCGCGCACGATCTGCATCCCGAGTACCTCTCCACCAAGTACGCGCTCGATCTCGCCGAGGAGACCGGCGTGGACCTGACCGGCGTGCAGCACCACCACGCGCACATCGCGTCCTGCCTCGCCGACAACGGCGAGACCGGGCCGGTACTCGGGGTCGCCTTCGACGGCACGGGGTTCGGCACCGACGGCACGATCTGGGGAGGGGAATTCCTGCTCGCCGACCTTGTCGGGTTCGAGCGGCTCGCGCACCTCGCGCCGGTTCCGCTCCCGGGTGGCGCGGCGGCGATCAGGCAACCGTGGCGGATGGCCGCGGTCTATCTGGAGGAGGCTTTCGCCGGTGCTCCGCCGCTGTCGGCCGTCCGCACGCGCAACGAGTCCGCGTGGTCCGGCGTGCTCGGGTTGGCCCGGAGCGGGGTCGCGGCTCCCCTCACCTCCAGCGCGGGCAGGCTGTTCGACGCGGTGGCGGCCCTGCTCGGTGTCCGCGACACCGTCCGCTACGAAGGGCAGGCCGCGATCGAACTGGAGCAGCTGGCCGACCCCGTCGAACGGGGCGCGTACCCGGTGGGCCTGTCCGGAACCGGACCGCTGGTGGTCGCCGGGACCGACCTGGTGCGAGCCGTCGCGGAAGACCTCGCGCGCGGCCGCTCCCCCGCCGTCGTGGCCGCGAGGTTCCACAACGGCGTCGCCGAGGGCATCGCGCGCTGCTGTGCCGTGCTGCGCGAACGGACCGGCGTCGGCACGGTCGCGCTCTCCGGCGGGGTGTTCCAGAACCTGCTGCTGCTCGACCGGTCCGTGGATCTGCTGACCGACGACGGTTTCCGGGTCCTCACCCATACGAAGGTGCCGGCGAACGACGGCGGGATCAGCCTCGGTCAAGCGGCCGTCGCCGCGGCCCGCGACCTACATCCTCCTGATCGCGAGATAGCGCCGGATATCGGGGATTGACAGGACGAAGAGCACCACGATCCCGCCTGCGAGCAGGACCAGGATGGCCAGGAAGATGTAACCGAGAATCGTCATTTCGCAGACCCTTCCGTCTGTTCGGCCACCTCGAGCAGGGCGGCCACGGTGCCGCTCCAGGTCGGCAGCGCGTGCCGCGATTTGTACCGCTGCAAGGCGTTCAGCGTCTCCCGGTCCAGCCGCAGCCAAGCGCTGCCCGGGAAGTGCAGGTCGACGGTCTCCCTCCACACCTTCACCGGGAGTCCGTAGGAGGTCTCCTTGCTCCACGGGACCTGCTGGACCGACATCCGGCCTTCGCGCATGCTGAAAACGGTGCCGCTGAACAACAGCAGCAGCGGGATCACGCCGTCGGAGACCGAGTTGAAGTACTTCGTCGAGGCGATCTCCAGGTCGTAGGTGACCGGTACCGGCAGTTCGAGCGTGGTGGCTCCGGTGAACCCGGGGACCATCGCGGTCACCGTCGTGAACTGCATCGGCTTCACCGTGTCGGCCCACCTCGCGGTGTCGCCGAACAGGTCCCGCAACAGCTCGGCTTCCTGCGGCGAGTAGCGCCGCCGGTGCGGTTCGACGCGGATCTGGCACCGCAGCGCGATCGCCTCGATCCGTTCGCCGGTCACCTCGCTGATCCGCAGCCGCAGGTTCAGGCTCGGCACCACGCCGTACCGTTCGGGTGCGGCGTCGAGGCAGTCGAAGACCAGGTCCGCCACGGCTCACCCCAGACCGAAGTCGCGGGACTTCTCCCGCACGTCGCCGAAGAACCGGTCGACCTGTTCGCGGGCCTCCTGGCCACCGTCGAAGCCCTTCCAGTACACACGGACGAGCCCGACCAGCCGGTAGCAGACGTCGATCGGCACCAGGAAGGTGTCGACCGTCGTGTCCGTACGGCGGACCAGGATCGCCTCGATCTCCGGCCGAGCGGCGGCCAGCAAGGGGTGGGTCGCGGCCAGCTCGGCCCAGGCGTCCAGGTTCAGGAGACATTCGGTCGCGCCCGCCGGGCTCGGGTAGAACGCGGCGACGCCCTCGTCACCGCGGAGCAGGAACACCGCGCCCACCGGGATGCCGAGTCCGTCCCATTCGGCGCTCGTCAGCGGACGTCCGGGATCGTGCAGGTAGCGGTCCGGTACCGCCCGGAACCGCCCACCCGCCTCCGGGCTGCTGAACAGCAGGAAGCAGCCGCGGCAGGCGCACAGGATCGCGCGGCGTTCGGTGTCCACGATATGCCCGTGCCCCGGCCCGGTCGGCTCGGTGCACAACTGGCAGCGTTCCGGCTCCGGCGCCCGGGCGGGCGCCGGTTTCTCCGGCTCGACGAAGCGCCGGAGCCCGGTGTGCCCGCTCACGACGTCACCGCCGCGGGCAGGGCGACCCGCACCCCGTCGCTGTCCGAGAGCAGCGGCAGCGGGTCGAGGTGACGGCCACCGTCGTCGAGTCCTTTGCCCGCCAGCCGGACGTCGAATCGGGCGTCACACCCCGCACAGGTGAGGACCGAGCCCGCCAAAGTGGACTCGGCGAGACCGGAACCGCAGGCGGCGCAGGAGTCCCGGTAGGCGTAGAGCGTGCCGCGCACCGAACAGAGCAGGACGTCGACGCCGTCGATCCGCACGGCCACCGGCCGCCCGGTCGGCGGACCCGGTTCCGGCACCGCGCTCCACCGCGAACCGGACGGCTCGGGCGCGTGCCAGCCGTCCGGCGGCCCCATTCCGACTTGCAGCAGCGGCACCGGTTCTGGCTCCGGGGTCACCCCTTCGACCTCGACTCCGGCGACCTCGGGCGCCGCCCTGGTGATCGCGCCCTCGATGGCCATCTTCACGGTCAGCGTCGAGGACGGGCAGCCCTGGCAGTTGCCCTCCAGCCGCAGCCTGGCCGTCCCGTCCGCGTGGACTCCGAGGTACTCGACCCCGCCGGCGTGCGAGCCGAGATAGGGCCGGACCTCGTCCAGCGCCCGCTGGATCCGGGTGTCCACGTCGACCGGGTGGAGGTCGTGCAGGACGAGCAGGCCGGCCACCAGGTCGTCCCCGGCGAGCCGGAGCAGGACGTCTTCGGTCACCAGCCCGGCGATGCGCTCCAGTCCTTCGCCGTACATTCCGACGACGACCCGGACCAGTTCCTCGGCGACCTGCTTGCCCCGACCGTCCGGCAGTTGGCCGAGCAAGGCCTCGATCCGGTCACCGGTGTCGCCCGCCGTGGTCGGCATCCGGCCCCCTCAGTACTCGCCGTTGAACGCGTGCGGGGTGTGGTGCTTCGTGAGGACCTTCCCGGTGCCGAGGGACATGTGCACACCGCACGGCAGGCACGGGTCGAAACTCCGCACCGCGCGCATGATGTCGATGCCCTTGAAGTTCTCCGGCGGGTTCTCCTCGAAGATCGGCGTGTTCTGCACGGCGTCCTCGTACGGGCCGGGGGTGCCGTAGGTGTCGCGGACACTGCCGTTCCAGGGCGTCGGCGGATACGGGTGGTAGTTCGCGATCTTGCCGCCCTTGATCACCATGTGGTGCGACAGCACGCCGCGGACGGCCTCGGTGAACCCGCAGCTGACCGCCTCGTCCGGGACGACGAACTTCTCCCACGTCTTCGTGTTCCCGCCCCGGATCTCGGCCAAGGCCTTCTCCGCGAAGTGCAGCGCGAGCCCGGCCGCGTAGGCCTGGAAGTACGTCCGCGCGCGGTTGCGTTCGAGCGCGTTGCTCCACTGTGGAATCTTCCACTCGAAGCTCTTCGCGGGTTTGAGCGCGGTCCTCGGCAGATTGATCTGCACGCTGTGCCCGGTGGACTTCACGTACTCGGTGTCGACCAGTCCCGCCAGCGCGGTCACCCACAGCCGGGCGATCGGGCCTCCGCCGGTGTCGAGCGCGAGATGGTCCTTGCCGTCGAACCAGCGGGGCGACATCGTCCACGAGTACTTGTCGTCGAAGTCGCGTTTGGCCGGCCGCGGGATGGTGTGCTGGTTCCACGGATGCCGCCGGTCCACCGGATTGCCCAGCGGATCCTGCTTGACGAACATCTCCTGGTCTTCCCAGTCCTCGTAGAACGAGTGACCGAGCAAGATCCGGATGCCGAGGTTGATGTCCACCAGGCTGGTGGTGACGAGTTTCCCGTCGACCACCACGCCCGGGGTGACGAACATCTTGCGGCCCCAGTTCTCCATCTTCTCGTAGGTGAAGTCGCAGTGGTCCGGGTCGTTGAGGCTGCCCCAGCAGCCGAGCAGGATCCGCCGCTGCCCGACTTTCTCGTAGCCGGGCAGGGCTTCGTAGAAGAAGTCGAACAGGTCGTCGTGCATCGGCACGACCTTCTTCATGAACTCGACGTAGCGCATCAGCCGGGTCAGGTAGTCGGTGAACAACTGCACCGTCGCGACCGTGCCGACACCACCGGGGTACAAAGTGGACGGATGGACGTGGCGGCCTTCCATCAGGCAGAACATCTCCCTGGTGTAGCGGGAGACGTGCAGTGCCTCACGGTAGAACTCGCCCTCCAGCGGGTTCAGCGACCGCATGATGTCGCCGATGGTCTTCATCCCGTGTTCGGACGCGTGCGGGGATTCCGTGCGGTTGGCCAGTTCGAGCACACCCGGGTTGGTCTCGGCGACCATCCGCTCGCAATAGTCCACCCCGACCAGGTTCTCCTGGAAGATGTTGTGGTCGAACATGTACTCGGCGGCCTCGCCGAGATTGATGATCCACTCACCGAGATGCGGCGGGCGCACGCCGTAGGCCATGTTCTGGTTGTAGACCGAACAGGTCGCGTGGTTGTCCCCGCAGATACCGCAGATGCGGCTGGTGATGAAATGCGCGTCGCGCGGATCCTTGCCCTTCATGAAGATGCTGTAGCCACGGAAGATCGACGACGTGCTGTGGCACTCGACGACCTCCTTCTTGGCGAAGTCGATCTTGGTGTAGATCCCGAGACTGCCGACGATCCTGGTGATCGGATCCCACGCCATCTCCACCAGGCCGGGGTTCTGGGTATCGGTCATCGCTGGATTCCTCGCTCCGTCACCAGTTGGACTTGTAGCCGGTGGTCAGTGAATTCCCTTTGTGCCGCCACTTCGGTTCCTCGTCGGCGGTCCGCATGGTGAACCCGCGCAGCGCGCGGATGACCGTCCCGTAGGCCGTGCTCGCCGCGGCGGACACCTTCGACCCCGGCGGCTCGTCCATGAACGGCATGAACTTGTCCGGGAACCCGGGCATCGTGCAGGCGATGCAGATCCCGCCCACGTTCGGGCAGCCGCCGACGCCGTTGATCCAGCCGCGTTTCGGGACGTTGCACTTGACCACCGGACCCCAGCAGCCCAGTTTCACCAGGCATTTCGGCGAGCCGTAGTCGTCGGCGAACTCGCCCTGCTCGTAGTAGCCGGCACGGTCACAGCCCTCGTGCACGGTCGCGCCGAAGAGCCACTGCGGGCGCAGCGCCTCGTCGAGCGGGATCATCGGGGCCTGCCCCGCGGCCTGGTACAGCAGGTACAGGATCGTCTCGGAGAGGTTGTCCGGATGGGTCGGGCAGCCGGGCACGCAGACGATCGGGATCCCGGCCTTGGACCGCCACTCCCAGCCGAGGTAGTCGGGCACGCCCATCGCCCCGGTCGGGTTCCCCGCCATCGCGTGGATACCGCCGTAGGTCGCGCACGTGCCGACGGCGAGGACCACCAAAGCCTTGGGCGCCAGCCGGTCCAGCCATTCGCTGGTGGTCATCGGCTGGCCGGTGGCGGGGTTGTTGCCGAAGCCGCACCAGTATCCTTCGGACTTGATCTTCTCGTTCGGGATCGAGCCCTCGACCACGAGCACGAACGGCTCCAGTTCACCCCGATCGGCCTTGTGCCACCACTCGATGAAGGTGTCCGC
This sequence comes from Amycolatopsis sp. lyj-84, assembly GCF_046549075.1. Lineage (NCBI taxonomy): Bacteria > Bacillati > Actinomycetota > Actinomycetes > Pseudonocardiales > Pseudonocardiaceae > Amycolatopsis > Amycolatopsis sp. lyj-84. The sequence continues at coordinate 102,708 of NZ_JAJPWO010000005.1, read as the reverse complement.
GCCGGTCTCCGGCCCGCATTCGAAGTCGATCAGCGGCCAGTGCACCGCGACCTTCGGGAGCCCGGGCAGGGCGCCGAGCACGATCTCCTCGATACTCGGCTGGGTGGCGGCCGTCAGGGCGACCGAGTCGCCGTCACAGCCGAGACCACCGTTCATCCAAAGAATGTGCACGACGGGTTCGTCAGTCGTTTCGGCCGTGGTCATCGAGGACCACCTCCTCGCAGCCCGAGGCCGCATTCGAAGTCGGCGAACGCCCGGTGGGTTCGACAAGGGCCGACACGCGAGCGTGGAAAGTGGAGAACGGGAAACGACCTCGGAAAGATCCCGGCTTTTCCGGGGCGTGAACACTGTCACGGTAGACCTCGCCGGACGACATCGGCAAGACGACAGGACAGATCTGTCCTCGCGTTCTTTGCTTGGGGCGCAAAGCCCGCACAGGTAGGCTGGCCGAAGCGGCCTCGACGACGGGATTCTCGTGGACGTACCGAATTTCGAAGGTTCGGGAGTACCCCTTGAGCTACTCCCGGTCGTCGTGCTTTCCAAGATTTTCCCGGCCCGTCCTTCCTCGATTCCGGAAATCCGCGAATTCGTCCGCCATTGTCTCGCCGATTCCCCGCTCACCGATGGGGACAACCGGGAAGTGAGCCAGACGGTCTTCCGCGCGCTTCTCGACGCGGCGGGCCCGACGGGCACCATCCAGATCTCGTTCCGGATCTTCCCGGAGCACGTCGAGGTCGACGTCCTGCATTCGCATTCCGGGCAGCCCGGCGAGCCGACGCTCGCCCAGGTGACCGAGCTGAAGTCGGATTCCCCCACGGCGGCACCGGGTTCCGAGGCGCCGGGGTCGTTCGCCGACTGGATGACCGAGGTACTGGAGCGGGAAGGGCTCACGCAGGAGGCCGCCGCACGTCAGCTGGGCGTTTCGGTCAAGACCGTCGGGCGGTGGGTCGGTGGCGAAACCGAACCGAGGCTGCGGGACCTCCGGCGGCTCCAAGAACGGTTCGGAAGATCGCCGCTCACCTGAAACCGCGCTGTTGACAGTGCCCGCGCCGCCGCCGGATGGTGGACGGATGAAATTCCTGGTGCTGTTCCGGATGGAACTCGCCCTGCTGTCGGGCGAGATGGCCGCCGCCGTCGCCAGGATGCCGCGCTATGCCGGGCCCCTGGAGGAAAAGGGCAAGGTACTCGCGCGCTACCACCTCGTCGGCCAGCACGGCGGGGCCTGGATCTACGACGTCGGGTCCAACGAAGAACTGGAACGGCTGCTCGCGATGTCGCCGGTCTACAACTTCGCACGGTACGAGATCCACCCCCTCGCCGACATGCCGGATCCGGCCGCGGGTCTCACCGAGATGCCCGGTTGACGGATCGGAGATCGCGGCGAACACTTGTGTCGTTCCCTCGGGACAGAGGTGTCCGATGAGCGCGCCGAAGCCGAATCCCGCTCGCGAACGACACTGGATCTGTGCCCAGCGGCTGCGCGAGCGACGACTTTCCCTGGGCCTGACCCAGCGCGAAGTCGTGGTGCGCCTGCAAGAACACGGGAGTTGTACGACCAACCGCGCGCTGAGCGCGATGGAGAACGGGCGCGGCCTGGACCTCGGCCTGCTGCCAGAGCTAGCCGCTTCGCTGTCCTGCTCGGTCACCTATCTGCTCGGACTGACCGCGAATCCGGAGAGCTGGCTACCTGAATCGGCGCGGCATGACGACGTGCCGCCCGCCGAACCGGTGTCCGTCCCGATCTGGCGGACAGCCGGAATTCTCGGCCCCGGCCTGCCGGAGGGTTTCCTCGCGCCCGGCAGACAACGAACAGGCGGCAGGCCCGGCAGCAACGGGTCTCCTCGCCTGACGGACTGATCTGTTTTCCCACCACATAAAGGACTCCGCCCGTGACAGAGCTGTCACGTCCCGGCGGCCTCGGTGTGGTCGACGCCCTCGTGCGCGACCGTGCCCGCCCGCTGGACGATCTCGCCGAGCACGCCGAAGACGTCGCCCGCACCTGCCACGCCATGGCGAAGCGGTTCCATTGCGGCGGGAAACTCGTCGTGTTCGGCAACGGCGGACCGAGCACCGACGCCCAGCACGTGGCCGTCGAGTTCGTGCATCCGGTGATCGTCGGGAAACGGGCGCTGCCCGCACTGTCGCTGACCTCGGACGTCGCCACGCTCACCGGGGTCGCCAACCGGGCCGGTCTCGACGAGATCTTCGCGCATCAGATCCGGTTCCTCGCCGAACCTCCCGACATCGCGCTGGGCCTGTCCACCGACGGCGACTGCCGCAACGTCCTGCGAGGCCTGGAGCGGGCCCGCGAGCTCGGCATGCTGACCGTCGCCCTCGTCGGCGGCGACGGTGGGGCGATCGCCGCCCGCCGGGCCGCCGACCACCTGCTGATCGCCGCCTCCGTGGATCCCAGGGTGGTCAAAGAGGTGCACGTGACGATGTACCACGTGCTGTGGGAGCTGGTGCACGTGTTCCTGGAACAGCCTGGCGTTCTCGACGAGGAGGCGCGATGAACGACTGCCACGACGACGTCTGCGTGACCTGTTCGGACACCGCCGTCCCGGTCACCGTGCTGCGGCTGCTGGACGACGCCCTCGCCGTCGTCCGCACCGACGCCGGGACCGAGGAGGAGGTGAGCGTCGCGCTGGTCGCGTCCCACGTCGGCGACACCGTCCTCGTGCACGCCGGGGAGGCCATCGCGGTGCTGGGAGGCGATTCCCGATGAGCGGAGACGTTCCCGCCACCGAAGTCCAAGCCCTCTACCCGTTCCTGTACGCGGACTCGTCCGATGTGGACTCTCTTCTCGAACAGGTCCGGAGATCCACTGTGGACAAGGCCCGGGAGATCACCGAGTTGCGCGCGTCGGTGTTCGCGAGAGACGGGCAGCGGCTTCTCGAGTGCGCGCGGGCGATGACCGGCGCCTTCGCCGTCGGCGGCAGGCTGCTGACCTTCGGTAACGGGGGCAGTTCGACCGACGCGCAGGACCTCGCCAGTCTCTTCTTGAATCCGGCCGGGGACTCGCCACCGCTGCCCGCGTTCGGGCTGACCAACGACATCGCGGTGATCACCGCGCTCAGCAACGACATCGGTTTCGACGTGGTGTTCGCCCGGCAGATCGCCGCCTTCGGCAGGGCGGGCGACATCGCGGTCGGCCTGTCCACCAGCGGGAACTCCGCCAACCTCCTGCGCGCCTTCGACGAAGCGAGCAGGCTGGGATTGCTCACCGTCGGCATCGCGGGTTACGACGGCGGCAAGATGGCCGAACTGGACAGTGTCGACTACCTGTTCGTGGTGCCGTCGCCGTCCGTGCACCGCGTCCAGGAGGCGCAGACCACGCTCTACGACGTGCTGTGGGAGCTCACCGTGGCCGGACTCCGGGATACGCCGTGACCGCCGCACTGGACCGGGTCAAGGCGGTCGCCGACGCCGTGCTGTACGAGGGCTACCTCCTGTACCCGTACCGCGCGTCGGCGGCCAAGAACCAGGTCCGGTTTCAATGGGGAGTGCTGACCCCGCCCGCCTACGCGGCGGGCGGGACCGGCGAACACGAGTGGTCCCAGGCCGAACTGATCGCCGAGCCCGCGCCGGACGGCGTGCTGCGGGTGCTGCTCCGGTTCCTGCAACTCCAGAAACGCGTCGTCGAAGTGGCCGCACGGCCCGTGCCGTCGGCGACCGTCGACGGCGTCGAGTACACCACCTGGGAGGAGGCCGTCGAACGGGAGGTCGACACCGTCGTTCCCTTTTCCGCGCTGCGCACCGAGATCAGGGTGCCGTTCCAGGTAGGCGGCGGTGAGGACGTCGAGCAGGTCCGCGACGATACTCGCCTGGTCCGGCGGCGCGCCGGCTTGTCCGGGGAGCTGCGGATCCGCGCTGTCGACCTGCCGGACCCGTTCGGCGGCCTCAAACTTCGCCTGCGGGTGGAGAACACCTCCGGCTGGGCCGAGCCGGGGGCGACCCGCCCGGACGCGCTCGCGCACTCGCTGATCGCCGCGCACGCCCTGCTGTCCACCTCGGACGGACACTTCCTGTCCTCGGCCGATCCACCCGAATGGGCCGCGCGGGTGACCGAAGAGTGCGTCAACGAGCGGCTGTGGCCCGTCCTCGTCGGTGACACCGTCCTGTGCACCCCCATCATTCTCAACGACCATCCGGAGATCGCCGAGGAAAGCCCGGGAACCCTCTACGACGGCCTGGAAATCGACGAGATCCTCACGTTGCGCACCATGACGCTGACCGACGAGGAGAAACGTCAGGCCCGCGCCACGGACGCCCGCGCCGCCGAACTCCTCGACCGCGTCGACGGTCTGTCACCGGATCTGCTCGACCGGTTGCACGGCACGATCCGCTACCTGCGCTCGGTCACCGGCACCCCCGAACCGGAAGTGGAACCCACCACCGTCACCGTCGGCGGAGTGGCCGTCGGCGAGGGCAGCCGGGTCCGGCTGCGGCCGGTCAAACGGGCCGACGCGCACGACATGTTCCTGGCCGGGCGGGTCGCGGTGGTACGGGCGGTGCTGTTCGACGTCGACGACGTCTGCCATCTCGCGGTGACACTGGAGGACGATCTCGGCTCGGACCTCTACGCCCAGCACGGCCGGTACCGCTACTTCGGCGCCGACGAGGTGGAACCGCTATGACGCCCCGAGTGCTGGTGGCCGGTGTCGGGAACGTCTTCCTCGGTGACGACGGGTTCGGCGTCGAGGTCGCCCGGCGCTTGTCCACAAAGGACTTGCCGGCGGACGTCCGGGTGGCCGACTACGGCATCCGGGGCATGCACCTGGCCCACGATCTCGCGAGCGGCGGCTACGGGCTGACGATCCTGGTCGACGCCACGATGCGGGGCGACCCGCCCGGCACGGTGTACGTCGTCGAACTGGATCCACCGGACGGACCGCCCCAGGCGGAAGCGCTCGACGCGCACGGCATGCAGCCCGACGTCGTGCTGAACCTGGTCGCCCTGCTCGGCGGGGATCCCGGCCGGGTATTGCTGGTCGGTTGCGAACCCGCGGTCCTGGAGCAGCGGATGGGGCTCAGCCCCGCTGTCGAAGCCGCGGTCGACACGGCGGCCCGCGTGGTCACCGATCTCGTCAAGGAGAGCTCCGACGCGAGGAGGAAGCAGGTGCCGCCATGTGCCTTGGCATTCCCGGAGAAGTGATCGAGATCCTGTCCGACCGGCCCGATCTGGCGCGGGTCGACGTCAGCGGGGTCAAACGGGCGATCAACATCGGGCTGGTCGCGGAGGAGGGCATCGCTCCCGGCGACTGGGTGCTCATCCACGTCGGCTTCGCGCTGTCGAAGATCGACGAAGCCGAAGCGAAGGCCGCGATGGACTTCCTCGAAAGCATCGGCAAGGCGTACGAGGACGAAATGGCGGCACTACGGGATTCCCAGATCGTTTAGGAGGGGCGGCATGCGTTTTGTGGACGAGTTCCGCGACGCCGAGAAGGCCAGGGCGCTGGCTTCGAAGATCGCCGGTCTGTGCGAATCCGGCCGGGAGTACAAGTTCATGGAGGTGTGCGGCGGGCACACCCACACCATCTACAAACACGGGCTCGAGGACTACCTTCCCGAAGCCATCACCCTCGTGCACGGCCCCGGCTGCCCGGTGTGCGTGATCCCGATGGGCCGCATCGACGACGCCATCAGCATCGCCCGCCGACCCGGGGTGCTCATGACCTCGTTCGGCGACATGATGCGCGTCCCCGGCAGCGACGGGAACTTCTTCGACTCCAACGCCGAGGGCACCAACATCAGGATGGTCTACTCGCCGCTCGACTCGCTCAAGATCGCCCGGCAGAACCCGGACCAGCAGGTCGTGTTCATGGCGATCGGGTTCGAGACGACCACGCCGTCCACCGCGATGACGGTCCTGCGCGCGGCCGCGGAAGGGATCGGCAACTTCTCGATCTTCTGCAACCACATCACCATCATCCCCGCGATCAAGGCGATCCTCGACTCCCCCGACCTGCGTCTCGACGGGTTCATCGGCCCCGGCCACGTCTCCACGGTGATCGGCTGCCGTCCGTACGAGTTCATCGCCGGGCGGTACGGCAAGCCGATCGTGGTCGCCGGGTTCGAACCGCTCGACATCCTGCAGTCGATCTACCTGCTGATGCTGCAACTCAAGGAAGGCCGCTCCGAGGTCGAGAACCAGTACTCGCGGGTGGTGCCCTGGGAAGGGAACCCGACCGCGCTGCGTGCGATCAACGAGACGATGCGGTTGCGGCCGTACTTCGAATGGCGCGGGCTCGGGTTCATCTCGCATTCGGCGTTGCGGCTGCGCGACGAGTACGCCAGGTTCGACGCCGAACTGAAGTACGAGGTCCCCGGTGTGCGGGTCGCCGACCCCAAGGCCTGCCAATGCGGCGAAGTACTCAAGGGAGTGCTGAAACCGTGGGAGTGCAAGGTGTTCGGCACCGCGTGCACCCCGGAGACACCGATCGGGACGTGCATGGTCTCCCCCGAGGGCGCCTGCGCCGCGTACTACAACTTCGGCCGGTTCACCCGGACCAGGGTGCGCGAGGCGAGCGTCCGATGAGCACGTCGACAGAGTCGACAGGATTGCCGTCGGAACGCGAACAGCGGGTGCTCGACCGGATCGACAAGGCCCGGCGCCGCCGCCCGAAGGTCCGCGAGGAGCGCATCACACTCGCGCACGGCTCCGGCGGCAAGGCCACCCAGACCCTCATCGAGGCGATCTTCCTCGACGCGTTCCGCAATCCCCTGCTCGAACCGCTGGAGGACGCGGCGCGGCTGACGATCGACGGCTCACGGCTGGCGCTCACCACCGATTCGTACGTCGTGTCGCCGCTGTTCTTCCCCGGCGGGAACATCGGCGACCTCGCGGTCAACGGCACGGTCAACGACCTCGCCGTGTCCGGCGCGAAACCGCTGTACCTGACGGCGGGTTTCATCCTGGAAGAAGGCTTCCCGGTCGCGGACCTGATAAGGATCGTGGAGTCGATGAAACTGGCCGCCGAAGCCGCCGGGGTGTCCATCGTGACCGGCGACACGAAGGTCGTCCAGCGCGGGAAGGCCGACGGCTGCTACATCAACACCGCCGGCGTCGGCGTGCTCGGTACCCCGCACGAGCTCGGCGTCGCGACGATCCGGCCCGGTGACGCGGTCCTGGTGTCCGGCCCGATCGGCGAGCACGGCGTCACCGTCATGCTGGCGCGCGGCGAACTCGACATCGAGGCCGATCTCGTGTCCGACACCGCGCCGGTCCACGGTCTCGCCGCCGCCCTGCTGGACGCCGCACCGGGAGTGCGGGCGATGCGCGACGCCACGCGGGGCGGTGTCGCGACGATCCTCAACGAAGCCGCGAAGGCCGCCGACGTCGCCGTGGTGGTCGACGAAGACCAGGTCCCGGTCGGGCACGAGGTGCGCGGCGCGTCGGAACTGCTCGGCATCGACCCGCTCTACGTCGCCTGCGAGGGCCGGATCGTGGTCTTCGTGGACGGTGCCCAGGCCGAACTGGCACTCGACACGATGCGCGCGCATCCACTCGGCACGAAGGCGGCGATCATCGGCCGGGTCAAGGCCGATCCACCTGGCCTGGTGCTGCTGAACACGGTGTTCGGCGGGACCCGGATCTGCGATCTGCTGGTCGGCGATCCCCTGCCGCGGATCTGCTGAAGGAGCGCCCGTGCACGAACTGGCGATCACGCAGGCCGCGGTCGAGGAGATCACGCGGCGGCTGGGGGAAACCCCGATCCGCAAGGTGACGCTGGAGATCGGGGCGCTTTCGGGCGTGGTCGTCGATTCGGTGCGGTTCTGTTTCGAGGTCATCGTGGACGGCACCCCGTTGCGGGACGCGGTACTGGAAGTGATCGAACCGCCGGGACGCGCTCGCTGCCGCGACTGCGCCCGCGAATTCACCGTCGAAGATCCCCGGATCCCCCTGTGCCCCCGCTGTGGCGGCGCGAACCTGCGGGTGCTCGGCGGGCAGGAACTCCGGATCAAATCTGTGGAGGTGCGAGGCGAATGTGCGCAACCTGCGGGTGCTCGGACGACGCCGGAGTCCGAGTGATCGACCCGTCGTCGGCCGGGCATGAACACGGACACGGACACGGCCATGGGCACTCACATCCGGAACCCGACCGGACCGTGCTGCTGGAACAGGACATCCTCGCGGCCAACGACCGGCTGGCGGCGGACAACCGGACGTGGCTGGCCGCGCGGGGCATCCACACGCTGAACGTGATGAGCTCCCCCGGTTCCGGCAAGACGACGCTGCTGGCCCGCACCATCGTCGACCGCGGCCGCACCCTGCCGATGTCGGTGATCGAAGGCGACCAGGAGACGATCTTCGACGCCGAGCGGATCAGGGCGACCGGCTGCCGCGTGGTGCAGATCAACACCGGGGCCGGCTGCCATCTCGACGCGGGCATGCTGGCCAAGGCGCTGCACACCCTCGCGCCGCCGCCGCGGTCCACGGTGTTCATCGAGAACGTCGGGAACCTCGTCTGCCCGGCGCTGTTCGATCTCGGTGAGGCCGCGCGGGTGGTGGTCATGTCGGTCACCGAGGGCGCCGACAAACCGCTGAAGTACCCGCACATGTTCCGGACCGCGGACGTCGTGCTGCTCAACAAGATCGACCTGCTGCCGTACGTCGACTTCGACGTCGAGTCGTTCACCGAGGATCTGACGCGGGTGAACCCCCGGCCGGAGGTGCTGTGCCTGTCCGCGACGACGGGTACGGGCCTCGACGAGTGGTACGGCTGGCTGGACGGTCGCGAAAGCTGACAGATCGGACACATTGGGCCGCCCGGCCCTGGTGAACGCGCGGCCGCTCGACAAGGATCGCCCGATGCGCGACAGCAAGACGTTCGACCTGATCGCCCGGGGCGGGCTCGTCTGTTACGCCGTGGTGCATCTGCTCGTCGCGTGGCTCGCGGCGCAGGTCGCCCTCGGCGACAAGGCCAGGGCGGACAAGGCGGGCGCCCTGCAGGTGGTGGTCGCGGAAGGCGGCGCGTGGCTGCTGTGGCTGATCGCGGCCGGTCTCGCCGTACTGGCGTTGTGGCAGCTCAGCGAGGCGGCCACCGGGCACCGGCACGTGGACGCACGGCGGCGGACGGTCCGCAGGATCGTCAGCGGGATCGAGGTCGTGCTGTACGGCCTCGTCTCCTACAGCGCGGTGAAGGTCGCGATCTCGGGCGCGGACGACGGCCAGGGCTCCATGGTCGCCGACATCCTCGCGGAGTCCTACGGCCAGGTTCTGGTGACGGTCGTCGGGATCGGCGTCGTCGCGGTGGCGGTGTTCCTCGCCCAGCGCGGGTTCCGGAAGACCTTCGTGCGGGAGCTCGACTTCGGGAAGGCGTCGGGGACGACCCGCACCACGACGATCCGGCTCGGCCAGGTCGGCTGGATCGCGCTCTCCGCCGCGTACGGCACCATCGGCGTGCTGACGGTCATCGCCGCGGTCACCTTCGACCCCGCCAAGGCGAGCGGACTCGACGCCGCGCTGAAGACGCTCGTCGCCCAGCCTTACGGCGGTCCGATGCTGCTCACGCTCGCGGCCGGGATCGCCGCTTTCGGGGCCTTCGCACTGCTGGACGCCCGATTCCGCAAGATCTGATCTGCCCGGCGAACCGACCTGTGGCACCGTGAGAGCCGTCTGGAGGTCGTGATGGCAGGTGTGGTCGAGTGGATCCGCGAGCAGGGCGAGGACGATCGGCAGGCGCGGATCGTCGAAGTGCTGGTCGACGCCTTCGAAGACCTCATGCGCGCGGACGCCGACGCGTTCCGCCGCAAGTTCCGCAAGATGGCGGCCGCCCCGTTCGCGTTCTACCGCGGTTCGGCGTGCCTGTTCTACGCGGACATGGCGCACGAGGAAGACCCGTGGGCGAACGACGAGACCAGCCGCGTGTGGATCCAGGGCGATCTCCACGCCGAGAACTTCGGCAGCTACATGGATTCGTCCGGGACGCTGGTGTTCGACGTCAACGACTTCGACGAGGCCTACCTCGGCTGCTTCACCTGGGACCTCAAACGGCTCGCGGCCAGTGTCGCGCTGCTGGCGTGGAGCAAGGCGATCTCGGACGACGACATCGAGACGCTGATCGGCACCTACCTGCGCGCCTACGTGAAGCAGGTCCGCGAGTACGCCGAACGCCCCGGCGACGAACTCGTCCGGCTCCAGCTGGACAGCACCGAGGGCATCCTGCACAACGTGCTGCTCCGTGCCCGGCTCAAGACGCGGATCGACCTGCTCGACGAAGTGACCACCGTGGAGGATTACGACCGGAGGTTCCGGCACGGCCCGGGGGTCCGGGTCCTGGAGAAGGCGGAACGCAAGACCGCGATCGCCGCCTTCGAGTCCTATTTGGACACCATTCCGGAGAACAAAAGGTTCGGTAGCATCACCTACCGGGTCAAGGACATCGTCGGCCGGACCGGTTTCGGTATCGGCTCGGCCGGGCTGCCCGCGTACAACATCCTCGTCGAAGGACGGACCCAGGCGCTCGAGAACGACGTCGTCCTGTCGATGAAACAAGGGAACGTCGCGGCGCCGAGCCGGATCGTGTCCGAGCAGAGCATCCGCGACTACTTCACCAACGAGGGGCACCGCACCGCCGTCTCGCAGCGCGCGTTGCAGGCGCACGCGGATCCTTGGCTCGGGTACACGGAGATCGACGGGACCGGGTTCGTCGTCTCGGAGTTGTCGCCCTACGTCGACGACCTGGACTGGTCGGATCTGACGGAACCGGCGGAGATGGGACCGGTGCTCGACTATCTCGGCCGGGCCACCGCGAAGATGCACTGTGTGTCCGATTCGGACTCCGAGCAGACGCTCGTCGACTTCCAGAGCGAAGCGGCCATCGCCGAAGTGATCGGTGACCGCGAAGACGAGTTCGTCCGCACGCTGACCGAGTTCGGGATGGCCTACGCCGAGCAGTCACGGGAGGACCACCGGTTGTTCGTGGACGCCTTCCGCGGCGGGAAGATCCCCGCCGTCCGGCCCGCCGCGGAGGGCTGACCGGACGACGGGGACCGGCTATTCGCGGAGGCCGATCGCCTCGATCGGCTTGGACCGCAGCGCCACCCGCGTGGCGAGGCCGAGCGAGACCAGGCCGAGCAGGATCGCCCCGGCGATGACCCCGCCGAAGACGGCGATCGTGCCGGACGGCAGCGGTGTCCCGCGCAGGCCGAGGTTCAGCAGCATCAGGGGAACCCCCGCCACCACGGTCCCGAGCAGGGCCGCGACCCCGACGGTCGCCAGTGCTTCGAACCGCATCATGCGGACCACCTGGCGCTTCGTGGTGCCGATCAGGCGCAGCAGCGCGAACTCCCGCGAGCGCTGCGCCGTGCTCATCACCAGTGTGTTGGCCACCGAGATCACGACGTAGCCGAGGATCACGCCGACCGCGACCAGGTTGACGTAGAACTGGGCCTGCTGCTGACCGCCGGCGGGCGCGGCGACCGCGGATCCCGGTGTCACGACCAGACCCGGATAACGAGCCGCGAGGTCGCGCAGGGCGGCGGTCACCGTCGCGGAGTCCGCGTCGGGCTGCTGCCGCACGAGCACCGAATCGTCCATCCGGTCACCGGTGTGCGCCCTGGCCAACTCGACGGGCAGCACGTAGCGGCCGAACGCCTGGTCACGGGTGTACGTGGCGACCAGCCTCAGTTTCGCCGGAGCGCCGTCACCGTAGTAGAACTCGACCTCGTCACCGATCTTCTTGTCGTACCAGCCGGCTTCCCGCTCGCTCATCGCCACGGTGTTCCCGGTCAGATCGGTGATCTTGCCCGACACGACGCCCAGGTCGAGGTTCCCGCGCACCTGTGTGCCGTCGAGCCCCTGCGCCCCGTACCGGTCGACGCGCACTCTGTCCTGCTCCTGCACCGTGTTCATCACCTCGGTGCGCACGACCGGGGTCGCGGCGGCGACCCCGGGGATCCGGCGCGCGGCCTCGGCCACCTCCGGGGACAGGCCGCCCGTTCCACTCGCGAGCACGTGGTCCGCGGTGGTCGACTCCACGGTCTCTTCCTGCCGGGCGGCGGCCGCGGAGGTCTGGCTGTAGAACATCGTCAGGGCGAACGAGACCGCCAGCATCACCGGCGTCACCGCGGCGGCGAGGCGCCGCGAGTTGGCCTGGCTGTTCGCGGCGGCCAGGTAGCCGCTGATCCTCGACGTCCGATTGAGCACCGGTGCGATCAGCTTCGTCATGAACGCGACCACCTTCGGGCTGACCACGGCCAGCCCGATCACGATGATCAGCGATGAGCCCGACGAAGCCGCGAGCCCTGGTTCACCGGGCAGGAAGATCGGGACCATCGAGCCCGCGAGACCGGCCACCACCAGCGCGCCGCCGACGATGACGCGCACACGGCCGAGCTCACGCCGTTCCACCGCGGCCTCGCCGAGCGCCTCCACCGGGCGGATCGAGGACGGACGTCGCGAAGCCGACCACGCGGCCAACCGGGCCGTGCCCAGGCCGAGCGCCAGCGCGGCGACGAGCGGGATCGGGCTGAGCGCCAGCTCGAAGTCCGGCGGGATCACCCCGATCCCGGCGAAGGCATTCCTCAATCCGAAGCCAACGGCCACGCCGAGACCGCTGCCGAGCACCCCGGCTACCGACGCGACCAGCATCGTCTCGGCGCCGATCAGCTTGCGGATCTGCTGGGGTGTCGCTGCGATCGCCCGCAGCAGCGCAAACTCCCGGCGACGCTGGTTGATGACCAGCGCCAGTGTGCTGGCCACGACGAACACCGCGATGAGGAGCGCGAACCCGCCGAACGAACCCGCGAGCGCCATCAGGAGCATGCGGGTCTGGCTGACGTCGAGGAACTCGACCGTGCTGCGCTCGACCCCGGTCGTCACCGTTACCTTGTCGGTGCCGACCGCGTCGCTGATCCGATCGGCGAGGTCGCCCGGCGTGACACCCGGGTCCGCCAGCACGCCGATCGCGTGCACCTGGCCGGGCGTCCCGGCGAGTTCGGCGGCCTTCTCCTGCGAGAAGAACACCGAGGACTGACGGCTGAGGCCGTTGCCCGATTTCGGGGCGGCGATCCCGGAGACCAAGTAGTCCACCGGCGTCGAGCGGACGGCGATCTTCACCCGCTGACCGGCCGTCACCCCGCTCCGGGACGCCAGGTCCGCGTCGAGGACGACCTCGTCGGGACCGGCGGGTGCGCGGCCGTCACGCAAGGAGAAAGGCGCCAGTTTGGCGGCGTCCCAGTTGTGGCCGAGCGACTGGCCGCCTTCCGGCCCGTTCAGCGCGCGGCCGTCGGCCGTCACTACGTTGGCGGGGAAGCTCTGCTCCGCCACCACGCCGCGGACACCCGGCACCGACGTGATCGTCCCGGCGATCGTCACCGGCACCGAGGCCTGCTCCCCGACCTGCTGGGTTTCCATCGGGCCTGCACCGGGCGGGTCGACCGTCTGCTGCCCGCCGACGACGACCGCCGCGTCCGCGTACCGCTGTGTCGGGACACCGGCCCGCAGCCCGGACTCCATCAGGATGCCGCAGCCGGCGACGAGCGCCGTGCCGCAGAGGATCGCGATGAACGCGCCGACGAAGCCGCTCAGGCGGGTCTTGATCGTCTGCCATGCCAAATCCCACATGACGTCACCACTCCCCGAGGTGGGTCATGCGCTCGGCGACACGTTCCGGCGTCGGCTGCGGGAGGTGACCCGCGAGCTTGCCGTCGGCCAGGAACAGCACGCCGTGCGCGGCCGAGGCCGCCACCGGGTCGTGTGTGACCATCAGCACGGTCTGCCCCATGTCGTCCACAATGGAACGGAGCAGGTCGAGCACCTGGCGAGCGGTGCGCGTGTCCAGCGCACCGGTCGGCTCGTCGGCGAGGACGACCTCCGGCCGGGTGACCAGCGCGCGGGCGATCGCGACCCGCTGCTGCTGGCCGCCGGAGAGTTCCGACGGGCGGTGTTCGAGCCGCTTCGCGATCCCGACCCCCTCGACGATCTCGCGCAGCCACTGCGGGTCGGGCTTCTGCCCGGCCAGGCGCATCGGGAGCGTGATGTTCTGCAGCACGTTCAGCGACGGCAACAGGTTGTAGGCCTGGAAGATGAACCCGATGCGGGTCCTCCGCAGCTCAGTGAGCGCTTTCTCACGCAGCTTGCTGAGTTCGGTGTCACCGAGCAAAACCCGTCCCGCGCTCGGCCGGTCGAGCCCGGCCGCGCAGTGCAGGAAGGTGCTCTTGCCCGATCCCGACGGTCCCATCACGGCGGTGAACGTGCCCTTGCGCACCCCGACGGTCACCCCGTTCAAAGCAGTGACCGCGCCGTCACCGGAACCGTAGACCTTGCTCACGGATTCCAGTGCCAAGGCGCACGTGCCCCCTGAATTCATCGTTTCCCCTTAAGCGGTGGTGATCTCTCTCGTCAAACCTACGGTCGGCGAGGGCTCGGATCGATCCCGCGTGAGGGAAGACTCGTGGTAGTGCTGGCACCACCACGACCGGTTGATCGGCGGTCACGACGCTGTGCCGGGTGGCGCGGGAGGGGCCGCAGGCACGCCAGGGAGACCTGAAGCTCCCGGCTGTCCTCAAGGGACACTTCCAGGCAGCTGGTTGCCCGTTTCATACCGTATGTGCGCTTTACTAAGGGGGTCGCGAGTGGCAATGCGCGTTCCATTGAGGGGTAAGTCAAATGTGGCATGACCGAGCCTCTGCGGCGAAGGACTCCTTCGCCGGCTTCAAGATTAAGAGGTGGCCTTCGTGGCGTGGTTCTGGACCGGCCTGCGGGCGCCAGTCGCTCCCGAATGTCCACAAGGGACACTCTCTGGCGACAGAATGTCCGATTGATGGTTAGATGTGCGGTTTTCGAGGGGGTCGCGAGTGGCAAAGAGGGTTAGAACCCGCTTTGCCACTCACGACCCCATCCGCAAAGCGTGCATATGGGTATCAATCGGACATTTACCCGGCCGAATGTGTCCCGTGTGGACAGTCAGGGTGCGGCCAGTCCAGATCCGCGATACTGAAGGCTCCCTTCACCGCATCGGACGCGGCGAAGGGAGCCTTCAGTCCGGCACGACCCGCCCGCGAACACGACACGTTTGCCCTTCCCCTGTTCCACCCCTCTTTGCCACTCACGACCCCCGGACACCAGCTCCCCGGCTGTCCTTAAGGGACACTTCCAGGCAGCGGTCGGCTCTCGCTTGATCGGGTCCGGACACCGGGATGATCGCCGAACCGACAGCGACCATCGCGGTCACGCTGATCTTCGTCACCCGTATCACGATCGACCTCCATCTCCGGCACATTGATCCGACTATCCTGAGCATGCGCGAAAGGCCCTTCCTGATTCGCGGAGGCATGCCGCTCAGTGAGCGACCGGTGAAATCCTCGGCAGCCCGGCTACCTCACCAAGATGACCAAGATGCCTGCCCGCCCTGGCACGAATCTTGGATTCTCCTTGTATCCCGTGCCGGAACAGCGTGACGATATAGTAGAACAAAGGCGTCTACTTCTGCGTCATCCGTCGAACCGACCCCGATTCACCATGAATTTCCGTTGTTCGACCGGCGCCACCAACCAGGACCACCACGAATTCCCCCGGATCAATTCCGTTGACCATCGGCGCGAGGGGGCCGAGTTGTAAAACTCAGGGAATTCTGGGATTTTCCTTGTATCCTCCCTCGTACTTGACTCGGGGAGGAGGGGCCTTGATCGAGTTCGGACTTCTGGGAGAGATAGAGGCCCGCTGGAACGGCGAGCCGATGGAACTCGGCCACAAGCGGCAGCGATCGGTGTTGGTGGTACTCCTGACCGAACCGAATCGAGTGATGTCCGCCGACCAGCTGATCGACCGGGTGTGGGCCCGGCAACCACCCCGTGGTGCCCGTGGCACGCTGTATGGCTACCTGTATCGGCTACGGCAGGCATTGGCCGAAGCCTCGGACGTCGACATCGTGCGAAGATCCGGCGGCTACGCGCTGAGCGTCGACCTCCGGGCCGTGGACCTGCACCGGTTTCGTGACTTGATCGGCCGAGCCAACGAGGCCGAAGGGGAATGCGCGCTGACCCTGTTCGACGAGGCGCTCGGACTGTGGCGGGGCGAAGCCTTCGCCGGGATCGATCTTCCTTTCGTCAATGCCCTGCGGGACACGGTGAACAAAGAGCGGCTCGCGGCGCAGTTGGACCGTAACGACCTCGCGTTACGCCTTGGACAGCACGCGGTGGCACTGCCCGCTCTCGCTGCCATGGCCACCGAGAATCCGCTGAACGAACGGGTGGCCTGCCAACTGGTCCTGGCCCTGTATCGCGATGGCCGCGCGGCCGAGGCGTTGGAGCACTACGAGCAGATACGAAGACGGCTGGCCGACGAGTTCGGTGCCGACCCCGGGTCCGCCTTGCGGGAGTTGCATCACCGGCTGCTGACGGCCGACCCGGCCTTGTCCACCTCCGTCGTTCCCGGCAGGCCGAGTACACCGCCGCGGCAGCTTCCCTCACCGCCCGGGTCGTTCGTCGGACGGGCTCGCGAACTGGCCGAACTCGACGGCTTCCTGGCCACGCGGGGCGACACCGATATCGTCGCCACGATCGATGGCAGCGGTGGCATCGGCAAGTCCTGGCTGACCTTGCACTGGGCTCACCGCAACCTCGACCAGTTCCCGGACGGGCAGCTGTACTGGGACCTTCGCGGGTTCGATCCGGCGGCAGGCCCCGTGCCGCCGACCGTCGTACTCTGCGGGTTCATCGAGGCTCTCGGTATCGATCCCGAAACGATCCCGACGGGTACCGATGCCCAGGCCGGACTGTTCCGCAGTGTGACCGCCAACCGCAGGTTGCTGATCATTCTGGACAACGCCAGGGACTCCGCCCATGTCCTGCCGCTTCTGCCAGGGTCACCGTCTTGCACCGTCGTGGTCACGTCGAGGAACCAGCTCACCAGTCTGACCGCCTCGCACAACGCTCGACGGCTCACGGTGAAAGCGCTGAACACAGCGGAGGCGACCGAGTTGCTGACCCGCAAACTGGGCAGGGAGCGGGTGATCTCCCAGCCCGAGGCCGTCGCCGAGCTGCTGGGTCATTGCGCCGGTCTTCCTCTGGCGCTGGGCATCGTGGCGGCGCGCGCCTGCACCAACCCCGGCTTCCCGTTGGCGGTGCTGGCCGACGAGCTACACGATGTTTCCACCCGCCTCGACGCTCTGGACACCGGCGAGCCGACGAGCAGCGTTCGTGCGGTGTTTTCCGCCTCCTACCAAGCCCTTCGACCGGATGTCGCGAGGGTGTTCCGGCTGCTGGGCCTGGTACCGAGCCCCGACATCAGCCTCGCCGCGGTGGCGAGTCTCGCCGGTCAGCCCAAGGCCGGCACCCACATCGCCATGCGCGGCCTCGAGGCGGCGCATCTCGTGCAGCAGCCTGTCCCCGGCCGATATCGTATGCACGACCTCGTCCGGCTGTATTCGGCCGAACACGCGCAGTGCGACGAGCCTGCCGATTCCCGAACGGCGGCGGTCCGGCGATTGTGTCTTTTCCATCTCCAGACGGCGTACGCCGCAGACCGCCTCGTCTATCCTCAGCGCCCGCCGATCACGCTGGCCTCGGCGGAAACCGGCGGTGTGCCGCATTCGATAGTGGACCGCGCTTCCGCGATGACCTGGTTCGAACAGGAGTTTCCCTGCCTGCTCGCAGTTCAGCACCTTGCCTCCGAGCAGGGCTGGGACACGCTCGTGTGGCAGCTGGCCTGGGTGCTGCACAGTTTCTTCTGGAGGTCCGGCGACTGGCATGACTGCGTCGCCGCTTGGAGCCTCGGCGTGGCCGCGGCCGACCGGCTCGGAGCGTCCGACGTCCAGGCTTTGGCTCGTCGCAACCTCGGCGAGGCCTGTGCCCACGTGGGTGACCACGACGGAGCTCTCAAGAATCTCGAGCACGCACTCGAACTGGCCGAGTCGAGCGACGACCGGGCCGCGTTGGTACTCACCCACCGATCGCTGTCGGTCGCGTGGGAGCAACAAGGAGACGACAAGCGGGCGTTACGGCACGCCGAGGACATGCTGCGACTCTGCGAAGACACCGGGGACCATCTGGGAACCGCCGACGCACTGCACGGGATCGGCTGGCTCCAAGCCCGGCTCGGCCAGCACCGGCGAGCGACCGCCACCTGCGAGCAGGCTCTTGCGCTTGTCAAGCAGCATGACCGTCGCGAGGCCGAAGCCGCCGTCCTCGACAGTCTCGGCTACATAGCCCACCACTCCGGTCAAAGGGCCATGGCGCTGAAACACTTTCACCAAGCGCTCGCACTGTGCCGGGACCTGGGCAACACCCACATCGAGGCGGAAGTCCAGGTCCACCTCGGCGAAACACTCCGCGCGGACGGCGAACACGATCAGGCTCGCCAGGCATGGCAGCGGGCCCTTCACCTCTATGAAGAACAGCACCGCGTGGCGAAGGCCGAGAGCCTCCGACAGGAACTGGCCGCCGTGCCGCCCTCTGCACCGTGAGCCGGAAAACGGCGATCCCAGCTTTCGCCCAGATCCTCCGGGGAAGATGAGTGACACCTGGCCGTCAGGTGACCCACCGAGACCAGGCGGACGAACGAACAACGAACGCTGAGGGAAGAATGCGACAAGTCAAAGGACTCCTAGTGGTATGGGCATCGGCCGGTGTACTCGGCCTGATCGCACCAGGCCTCCCACTCGCTTCGCACGACGCGGCCGTGTCCACGGCGAGAGCCGGCACCGTACCTCCGCCGGACTACTCACCGGCCGGAACCGCTTGGTGCACCAACAGCACCCCTGCGGGAAATTGGGAACCGTGTTGACCCAGCGAGGGCTCGGCCCTCACCGGAGCCGGCCACGGCAGGTGGCCTGATCTCGCGTTGCCGCAGCGATCACGTCGTGTCGAGGGGTCACGACGTGGTACCGGCTCGGCTCGCGGCGGTCGTGCCCTCGACACAGGCGACATCGGCCTTGTCGAGGGCGCGATGAGCGGCATCGAGGGTGCTCGCGGCTTCACGAGGTCCTGATACGAGCAGGACCTGCGGTGACGCCGCCGCGGCCCGGATGGAAGACTGTCCGGGTGATCACCCGGCTGCGGTCCTGTTGGTCCGCGATCCGGTACCTGGCAATCGGCGCGGCCTCCTCCATGGTCGCCTGGTTCGCTCTCATGGGCATGATCTTCGTGCTGCTGATGTGCCCGTTCGGCGTCGGGATCCCGGCGTTGCCGATCGCGCTCCAGCTGATCCGGCGTCCGGTCAACTTCGAACGACGGCGGGCCGCGCGCCTGCTGGGCGAGCCGATCCCCGAGCCGTACCGCGCCGGGAACCCGGTGACGGATCCGGCCTCACGGCGGGACCTCGGCTGGCTCGCCTTCCACGCCGCCACCGGCTTCGTCATCGGGACGTTCGCCGTCGCGCTGCCGCTCGGCGGCCTCCGGCAGATCATCTCGGCGTTCGTCTGGCCGTCCGTCGACGGTGGGGTGGAGAGCTCGCTCGGCTTCATGGTGACGTCCTGGCCACTCGCGGCGCTCAGCGCGATCACCGGCGTCGGCATGATCGCGCTGATGTTCCTGTTCCCCAGGGTGGCCCGTTGGCAGGCATCCGCCGCGAAGAAGCTGCTCGCTCCCGCGCCCGGGGTCGTGCTGACCGACCGCGTCGTCGAACTGGCCGCGTCCCGCGCCGCCGCACTGGAGGCGCACGGCGCCGAACTCCGTCGTCTCGAACGGGATCTGCACGACGGGACGCAGGCGAGGATCGCCGCGGTGGTGCTGCAACTGGGGATCGCCGACTCGATTTTCGAGAAGAATCCGGAAAAGGCCCGGGAGTTGCTGGGCAAGGCGCAGGACACCGCGACCGGCGCGCTGGCCGAACTGCGGACCGTCGTGCGCAGTATCTATCCGCCGCTGCTGACCGACCGCGGCCTCGACGGCGCCGTCACCGCGCTGGCGGATCGCTGCCCCGTTCCGTGCACCGTGGACGTTCTCAGCAGCAGCCGTCGCCCGGCCGCTGTCGAAGCCGCCGCCTACTTCGTCGTCGCCGAGATGCTGACCAACATCACCAAGCACTCCGGCGCCGAACACGCCTCGATCACACTCGACGGCACCGCCGACACCCTGCTCATCGAAATCCGTGACGACGGCCACGGTGGCGCCGAAGAATCCGGCGGCAGCGGCCTGTCCGGCATCCGCAAGCGCGCCGAAGCGTTCGACGGGACCTTGAAGCTGACCAGCCCGGCCGGTGGGCCGACCGTACTGAAAGTGGAGCTGCCATGCGGGTCGTGATCGTCGAGGACGACGCGCTGTTGCGAGAAGGCCTGGTGTTGCTGCTGAACACTTCGGGCATCGACGTCACCGCGGCGGTGGACAACGTGGACGAATTCCTCGACCTGGTCACCAAGGAACGGCCCGACGCGGTGATCACCGACGTCCGGCTGCCGCCGACCCACACCGACGAAGGCCTCCGGGCCGCCGTCAAAGCGCGAAAGATGTACCCCGGGCTACCCGTCCTCGTGCTGTCCGCCCACGTCGAAACCGGCTACGCGGCCGAACTCCTGGCCGACGGCAAGGGCGCAGTCGGGTACTTGCTGAAGGAGCGGGTCGGGAAGGTCGAGAAGTTCCTCGATGCGCTGGACCGGGTCGTCAAGGGCGGGACGGCCATGGACCCCGAGGTGATCACCCAGCTGATGGCGCATCGCCGGGCGACCGACCCCCTCGAAGGACTGACCGCGCGGGAACGCGAGGTGCTCGGGCTGATGGCGGAGGGGTACAACAACACGACCATCGCCGAACTGCTGGTGGTGAGCGATGGCGCGGTGCACAAGCACATCCGGAACATCTTCGCGAAGCTCGGGTTGCCGGAGGACAGTGGGCACCGGCGGGTTTTGGCGGTTTTGGCCTACCTGGGCGGGAAGGGCTGAGTCCGTCCTTTCGGGACGGTTGGCCTTGGCTGTCCCACCATGAGGGTCGCACCAGCCTTTCCGGGGTGTCGCGAAAGCCACTTTCGGGACGTCTGATGTCCCGAAAGTGGCTTTCGCGACGTCCCGGGAGGCTGGTGCGGCCTTCACGGTGGCTTTGTGGCTGAACCCAAGGTGAGCGAAGGCGTGACTCGCGTGATTGGAGCCGGATCTCGCGTGTTCAGACCCCGAACTCCGTGAGCGTCTCCCGATCACGTGAGATCCGGCTTCAAGCACACGTGATCCGTCTCTGATCACCCGCGAACGCCCATCCCGCCCGAACACGCCACGTTGCCCTCCTCCTCGGAGAACCCGAAGCGCCACTCACGACCACGGTGACCCACTCGGTACCGCGCTAGGACACGTCGCCGCGATTAGTCCTCTACTTGCGATTTACTTCGCGTCCGCGTAGGTGTCCACGGCGGCGATGTGCAAGGGGAACCGGACCGGGCAGGCCTCCCCGAACAGCATCCGTGCCGCCTCCGTCATGCTGTCCACAATGGACTGCGAGACCTCGTCGGCGAACTCGGCGGGGGTGTGCACCAGGACCTCGTCGTGCTGGAAGAACACCAGATGCGCGGGGGAGGGGAGCTTGCCCCGCAGGGTCGCCAGCAGGACCGCGGTCATGTCCGCCGCACTCGCCTGCACGACGAAGTTGCGGGTGAACCGGCCCCAGTTGCGGGACGCCTGGCGAGCCTTGAGCTCTCCGGCCTCGTCGTCCGCGACACCGCCGGTCAGCGCGCGCCAGGCCTCCGACGGCGCGGGCGACGTGCGGCCGAGCCGGGAGCGGACGCGCTCGCCGCGTTCCCCGGCCTGCGCGGCACGCTCCACATAGGACACCGCGTCCGGGAACCTGGTCCGCAGCAGCGCCAGCAGCGGTCCCGCCTCGCCGGACGTGCCGCCGTACATCGCCGAAAGCATCGCGATCTTCGCCCGGTCGCGGTCGTCACGGTCGTCCCAGGCGGGCACCGGGACGCGGCGGACCCCGGAGAACATCGCCTCGGCGAGGCTCGCGTACAGATCCGTGGCCGCGGCGACGTCGGCCAGCTTGCGGTCCCCGGACAACGCCGTCAGCACCCGCGGCTCCAGTTGCGCGGCGTCGGCGACCACCAGTTTCCAGCCCGGATCGGCGCGGACGCAGGTTCGCAGGACCTTCGGGATCTGCAGCGCGCCGCCACCCCGGCTCGCCCAGCGTCCGGAGACGACCCCGCCGACGATGTAGTGCGGGCGGAACCGGCCGTCGTGCACCCACTCGTCGAGCCAGGTCCAGCCGTTGGCCGAATGCAGCCGCGCGAGTTCCTTGTACTCCAGCAGCGGCGGGACGGCGGGGTGGTCGATGTCGCGCAGCAGGTACTTCCTGGCCGACGTGACCTCGATGCCCTCGCGTCCGAGCGCCCGGACGACGCTGGCCGGGGCGTCCGGGTTGACCGGGCGCCCGCCGAACGCCTCGCTGATCCGCGCCGCCAGCTCGACCAGCCGCTTCGGCCGCTGCCCGGCCGGGACGCGCGGCCCGAGCTGATCGGCGAGCAGTGCGAGATGCAGGTCCGCCCGCCACGGCAGCCCGTCGGCCGACATCTCCGCGGCCGCCAGCGCGCTCGCCGACTCGGCGGCGAACAACAGCCGGAGCCGCTCCGGATGATCGGTGAGCGCGACGCGCTTCTCCTGCTCGGCCAGCACCCGGCGGGCCGCGTCGATCACGGTGACGCCGGACGGCAGCCGGGGGCCGCGCGTCTCGAACAGCGTCGGCTGGTCGTCCTCGGCCCAGAGGGGCGGCTCGTCGGCGGGCGCCTCCTGCCCGTTCGCCCTGGCCAGCGCGCCGTGCAGGCTCCGCGACTCCTGCGGGCGGCCCTCGTGGGCCAGCAAGAGCCCCTCGGTCAACGTCAGGTCGTGACACCGCCGCACCCGGACGCCCGCCTTGATCAACGCCGGATACGTCCTTTCGACCGACGGGAACACCCAGCGTGGCGCGTGCTCCGCCTCCAGGCGCCGCACCTCGTCGACGAACTCCGCAAGCTTCAGGCCCCGCGGCGCTTCCCCGGAAATCGAGATCGCGAAGTCGCCATCTTCCTCTTGACCTGCGAACGCTTGCACGTTGCCATTGTGCTAGTTACCACCGACATTTCTGTCACCAGCACGCTAGTGCGCCTGCGCTACCGGTCGGCTACTGTCGAGTAGCAACCCATACCGCCGGTACGTGAAGGCGGAATGGCGTCTCGCCGCAGCAGCAACGGAGGTGCCCGGATGAGAAACCCCACCGGCCTCGCCACCCTGGTGGCGGGCAAGGTGACCGAGACCGTGCGGAGCATCGACGTGATGCGCCAAGCGGGCCTGCTCCCGATCCCGCGGGTCGACGAGGGCCTGCGTTCGCTGGTCATGGTGCGGAAGTGGGGTCCGTTCGCCGGCGCGAACATGATCGCCGCCCGCCGGGACCCGACCGCGACCGGCATCATCGACGAACTCGGCCCGCTGACCTTCAAGCAGCTCGACACCCAGTCGAACGCGCTGGCCAGGGCGTGGGCGGAGCGTGGCCTCGGACCGGGTTCGGTGATCGCCGCGTTGTGCCGGGACCACCGCGGTCTCGTGCTGACGATGCTCGCCTCCGGCAAACTCGGCGCGAAGCTGCTGCTGATGAACACCGGGTTCGCCAAACCGCAGCTCGCGGACGTCGCGAAGCGCGAAGGTGTCACGGCGCTCGTCTACGACCAGGAGTTCACCGACCTGCTGGACGCGGTCGAGGGCGAGGTCGACCACTACCTCGCGTGGGTCGACTCGGACACCGTGCGCCCACGCGACATCCCGGTCGTCACCGAACTGGTCGCCAGCACCGACGACCGCCCGTGGCCCGCGCCCGCCAAACCGGGTGGTTTCATCCTCCTGACCAGCGGCACCACCGGGACACCGAAGGGCGCGCCGCGGCCGCACACCTCGGCGCTCGCCTCCGCGCAGTTCCTCGACCGCATCCCGCTGCGGACCGGCGAGGCGACCTACATGGGCGCGCCACTGTTCCACGGCACCGGGTTGTCGCAGTTCATCCTGTCCTTCGCGCTCGGCTCGAAGGTCGTCATGCGGCGCAAGTTCGTGCCGGAGGAGACGCTGCGCGGGGTCGCGGAGAACCGCTGTACGACGCTGGTCCTCGTGCCGACGATGCTGCAGCGGATCGTCGACCTGCCCGAAGAGATCCGCGCCAAGTACGACACCTCGTGCCTGCGGATCATCTTCGTCGCGGGTTCCGCGCTGTCCCCGGACCTCGGGAACCGCGCGACGGCCGCGTTCGGCGACGTCGTGCACAACCTCTACGGCTCGACGGAGGTCGCGGTCGCGACCGTCGCGACGCCGGAGGACTGGCGCAAGGCGCCGGGCACGGTCGGCCGCGCGCCGGTGGGCTGCAAGGTCGCGCTGTACGACGAGAAGGGCGGCAAGATCACCGAGCCGCATGTCACCGGCCGGGTGTTCGTCGGCAGCGGGCTGAGCTTCCAGGGCTACACGGACGGGCGGCACAAGGAGATCATCGACGGTCTCCTCTCCAGCGGCGACGTCGGTCATTTCGACGAGGACGGCTTGCTGTTCATCGACGGCCGCGACGACGAGATGATCGTCTCCGGCGGCGAGAACGTCTTCCCGATCGAGGTGGAGAACCTCCTGGTCGAACGCGAGGACGTCCTCGAAGCCGCTGTGGTCGGTGTCGAGGATCCCGAGTTCGGGCAGCGGCTCAAGGCGTTCGTGGTGCGGGCCGACAAGTCGGACCTGGACGTCGACGGGGTGCGTGAGTACGTCAAGGCCAACCTCGCCCGGTACAAGGTGCCGCGCGACGTGGAGTTCCTCGACGAGCTACCGCGCAACGCGACCGGAAAGGTACTGCGCAACAAGCTGCACTAGTACTCCCAGTCGATGCCGAAGACCCCGGGACCGAAGTCGAGCGCGACGGCGTGGACGCCGTTGTTCTGATCGAGCTTCAGGTCCCGGCGGTCCAAGGGAGATGTCCCTTGCCGCGAATACTGCCAGCACTTCGTCGGGATGGTGTCCGGGTCGAACCGGATCTCCAGCAGGTACTCCCGGACCGGACGCCGGAACTCGCGGTAATGCGTGTTCCGGCATTCCGGGTACGGCGGGCCGGGGTTCGTCAGGGAGTACTCGATCAGGTGCGTCTCGCCGCGGTCGATGGGCCGGTCGAAGAGCAGTTCGGCCACCGTGAGCCCGTGCTCGTCGTCGACCTCGGCGCGGCCGACGTGGCAGTTGCGCAGCGTGTTCAGCACCGGCGGCCCGGCTTCCGGATCGCCCTGGGCGTAGACCAGCAGCCAGCGATCCTGCCCGTCCGCGCCCGCCTGGAACACCGCCCGCGCGGTCACCGCGCGTTGCCCGCCGTCCGCGGCGATCTCGCACAGGTCGTGCAGGCCGACCAGTTTCAGCTGATGGTGTTGCTCGAGCGCGTTAGGGGCGCCGACCTTCTCCAAGAGCGCCTGAAGCGCTTCGAGTGGGAAGGTCAACGGCTGTTCGGTGGTGGCCCGGCTGCGGCGTGACGACGCCCCGCGCGGCCGCGGCGGCGGCAGCAGGCTGAGCAGCGAACCGGCGGGAATCGCCAGGACCTCTTCGAGGACCCGGACCGCGGACAGCGAGCTCTGCCGTTCCGGCTGGCGTTTGCCGGACTGCCAGTAACTCAACGCGGTGACGCTGACCGACGCGCCTCGGGCCAGAAGCCGGGCTTGGATCCGGTCGAGACTCAGGCCGCTGGTGGCGATAGCCGACCGCAATGCCGTGGCGAACGCGGTCCGCGGCTCCTCTTCATCGTCCGTGGTCACTCGATCCGCCGTGCTCCCCGCCACCATATGTCGCCCGACCGCCCCCGCCTGCCGTTTCTGGACACCGTTGGAGTTGATAACAACACGAATAACTTTAACAGTCTGGGGTAACACTCCAGGGGCGCCTTCTGCCAGGCGAAAACGCCTTTCCGGACGAGCGCCGTTAGTCCTTATGGCCTAGTACTGGTAACTGTGAATCATTGCCCGGCACCTGGCGAACCGGTTTGCATGGCTGCAGCAACGATCATCCTCCCGGGTGATCCGCACGGCGCGGCAGGAAGGGAACCAGTGAGCAAGTCCCGGAAGAACCTGAAGTCCCGAAAGACCCGTAGCGGTTTGGTGGCGGGAGTCGCCCTCGCCGGTGTGACCGCGGCGGTCGCCACGTTCGGTGCGGGTGCGGCCAACGCCGACCAGCAGGGCGAGATCCGCGGCGCCGGTGCGGCCAACGCGGTCGGCGGCAGCTACATCGTCGTCCTCAAGCCCACCGCGGTCGGCCAGGGCGTGGCCGCGGCGAGCGAGATCACCGCGAACGTCGCCTCCAAGGCACAGGGCCTCACCGGTCAGTACGGCACCACGCTTTCCCGCACCTACGGCTCGGCGCTGAACGGCTTCTCGATCAAGGCCGACGAGGCCGCCGCGAAGCGCCTCGCCGCCGACCCGCAGGTCGCGTACGTCGTCCAGAACAAGACGTTCAAGATCAGCGAGACCCAGGACAACCCGCCGTCGTGGGGGCTCGACCGCGTCGACCAGGCGGACCTGCCGCTCGACAACAAGTACACGTACCCGACGAAGGCCGACAACGTCACCGCCTACGTCATCGACACCGGTGTCCGCGGCTCGCACAAGGACTTCGGTGACCGCGCGACCGGCGGCAAGGACTTCGTCGACAACGACGACACCCCCAACGACGAGCACGGTCACGGCACGCACGTCGCCGGCACCATCGGCGGCACGGACCACGGCCTGGCCAAGGGCGCCAAGATCGTCGGCGTCCGGGTGCTGGACGCCAACGGCAGCGGCACCACCGAGGGTGTCGTCGCCGGTGTCGACTGGGTCGCGGCGAACGCCAAGGGCCCGTCGGTCGCCAACATGAGCCTGGGCGGTGGCGCGGACGACGCCCTGGACGAGGCGGTCAAGGGAGCCATCGGCAAGGGCGTGACCTTCGCGCTCGCGGCGGGCAACGAGTCCTCCGACGCCGGCACCACCTCCCCGGCCCGAGTCAAGGAGGCCATCACGGTGGCCGCCAGCGACAAGACCGACAAGCAGGCCAGCTTCTCGAACTACGGTTCGGTCGTGGACCTCTACGCGCCGGGTGTCGACATCACCTCGTCGTGGGGAACCGGTGACGACGCCACGAACACCATCAGCGGTACCTCGATGGCCGCTCCGCACGTCGCGGGCGCTGCCGCCCTGTACCTCTCGGCCCACCCTGACGCCACCCCGGCCCAGGTCGCCGAAGGCCTGGTCGCCGCGGCCGCCGACGGCAAGATCAGCAACCCGACCGGGGGCACCGCGAACAAGCTGCTCCAGGTGAAGTAAACGTCCTTGCGGACAGGCTGCCCCCGGCGAACTCCAGGCGCCGGGGGCAGCCACCTGTCCGAGGGGCGCCGGACTTGTTACCAACGGGTAAGCTCCAGCCATGGTCCTGCGGAAGAACATCCTGATCACCGGGGCGAGCTCCGGACTCGGCGAGGGAATGGCCAGGCAGTACGCCGCCAGAGGCCGCAATCTGGCACTGGCCGCCCGCCGTGTCGACAGGCTCGAAACCCTCGCCGCGGAACTCAAGAAGGCTTATCCCGGCATCACCGTGGTCACCCGGAAGCTGGACGTGAACGACCACGACCAGGTCTTCACCGTCTTCGAGGAGTTCCGTGAGGAGCTCGGCTCCCTCGACCGCGTGATCGTGAACGCGGGCCTCGCCAAGGGACAGCCGATCGGCTCCGGCCGGTTCGACGCCAACCGCCAGACCCTGCAGACCAACTTCCTCGCCGCGGCCGCCCAGATCGAGGCCGCCGTCGGCATCTTCCGTAAGCAGAAGGAAGGCCACCTCGTGGTCGTTTCCTCCTTCTCCGCGCTTCGCCCCTTCCCCGGCAACATGACCGCGTACGCCGCCTCGAAGACGGGCGTCTCGGCGCTCGCCGAGGGCACCCGGATCGAGCTGATGAGGACGCCGATCAAGGTCACCCAGCTGCTGCCCGGGTTCATCGAGTCGGAGATGAACGTGGACATCTCGAAGATCCCGCTCGCCGTGAAGGCGGAGACCGGCGCGCAAGCGCTGGTCAAGGCGATCGAAACCGAGAAGGCGAAGGCGTTCGTGCCGTCGTGGCCGTGGACCCTGCTCTCGAAGGTGTTCCGGTTCGTCCCGGTGTCGGTGCTGAAGAAGTTCGCATGACCCTGGCCGAGGACAAGACCGTCGAGGTGCGCGGTGAGGACTCGTTCGACCCCGCGGTGGTGCACGCCTGGCTGTCCGGACGCGTTCCGGGCCTCGGCGACGCGCCGCCCGTGGTTCGCCAGTTCCCCGGTGGAGCCTCGAATCTCACGTACCTGCTCACCTATCCGGACCGCGAGCTGATCCTGCGGCGCCCGCCGCTCGGGCACAAGGCCGCGTCCGCGCACGACATGCGCCGCGAGTTCCGCGTCCAGCAGGCGTTGCGGCCGGTCTTCCCTTACGTGCCCGAGGTTCTCGCCTTCTGCGACGACGAAACCGTGCTCGGCGGCGACTTCTACGTGATGGAACGCCTCGAAGGCCTGATCCTGCGGGGAGATCTGCCCGCGGGGATCGACCTGACGGCCGAGAGCGCGCGTGAGTTGTGCGGCAAGGTCGTCGACCGGCTGGTGGAGCTGCACGCCGTCGACGTCGAGGCCGCCGGGCTGGCCGATCTCGGCAAGGGCGCCGGTTACGTCGAACGCCAGGTGCGCGGCTGGTCGGAGCGGTTTCTCAAGGCGCGCACGGACAACGTCCCCGACTGCGCCGAGGTGATGGCGTGGCTGAAGGAGAATCAGCCGTCCGAGGTCAAGATCTGCTTGATCCACAACGACTACCGGCTCGACAACCTGGTCCTCGACGACGATCTCGGCATCGTGGGCGTGCTGGACTGGGAGATGGCCACCCTCGGCGATCCGCTGATGGAACTCGGCAGCACTCTGGCGTACTGGGTGCAGGACGACGATGACGACGTCATGAAGCTCAGCCGCCGCCAGCCGACGCACGTGCCGGGGATGTACACGCGCGAGGAATTCGTGCGGCGGTACGCGGAACGCTCCGGCCTCGCGATCGGCGACTGGACGTTCTACGAGGTGTACGGCCTGTTCCGGCTCGCGGTGGTGATCCAGCAGATCTACTACCGCTTCCACGCGGGGCAGACGAGCAACCCGGCGCTGAAGGATCTCTGGCAGTTCGTCGGCTATCTCGACGGGCGTTGCCGCCGGATCATCGCGAAAGGCCAGGCGTAATGGGCGCGATCTACCTGGTCCGGCACGGGCAGGCGTCATTCGGCGCGGAGAACTACGACCAGCTCTCGCCGCGCGGCTTCGAGCAGTCCACTGTGGTCGGTGAGGAACTGCTGCGGCGGGGTGTCGAGTTCACCCAGACGCGGTCGGGTTCCCTTGCCCGCCAACGGGACACGGCCGCGACGGCGTTGAAGACGCTCGGTTCCGGGGTTGCCGTCGTCGAGGACGAACGCTGGAACGAGTACGACCACGTCGACATCGCGAAGTACCACGCGGCCGGTGTCCAGCAGACCGATTCGCGGGCGTATCAGGCCGCTTTGGACGGCGCGCTGAGCGCGTGGATCGCGGCCGGAGCCGGCGGACCGTGCGCCGAGACCTGGCCTCAATTCTTGGAGCGGGTGAAGGGCGCGCTGGCGGACGTCGTGGCCGCGTTGGGCAAAGGCGAGCACGCCGTCGTCTTCAGCTCCGGTGGGGTGATCGCGACGGTCTGCGGCGCGCTGATGGGCGCGCCCGAGGCGGGGCTGCTGAAACTGAACCGGGTCACCGTGAACGCGGGCATCACCAAACTGGTGTCCGGCCGCGGCGGGGTGACCCTGCTGTCGTTCAACGAACATCCGCACTTCGAGGCGGAAGCCGCGAAACTGCTCACCTACCGCTAGGAGACACGCGATGGCGTTCGGCGAGGTCACGGTCATCCCGGTCAACGGGCACGGTCCCGAAGACGTCGTGGTCGACGACCAGGGGCGCGTCTACACCGGCGTCGACGACGGGCGGATCCTGCGCGTCTCGCCGGACGGCAAGAGGATCGACGTCCTCGGCGACACCGGCGGCCGCCCGCTGGGGCTGGAGTTCTACGGCGACGATCTCCTGATCTGCGACGCCAAAGCCGGACTGCTGACGATGCCGCTCGCCGGTGGCGACATCACCACCCTGGCGACTTCGGCGGTGGGCCTCGACTTCGTGTTCTGCAACAACGCCGCCGTGGCCGCCGACGGCACGGTGTACTTCACCGACTCGTCGCGGCGGTTCGGCATCGAGAAGTGGCGCGACGACCTGATCGAGCAGACCGGCGGCGGACGGTTGCTGCGCCGGACCCCGGACGGGAAGATCGAGCAGCTCGCCGACGGTTTCCAGTTCGCCAACGGCGTCGCGCTGCCGCCCGACGAGTCCTATGTGGCCGTGGCCGAAACCGGCGCCTACCGGGTCGCTCGCGTATGGCTCACGGGCGACCGGGCGGGCACGCGGGACTACCTCGTCGACGACCTTTGGGGCTATCCCGACAACATCTCGACCGGCAGCGACGGACTGATCTGGATCACCGTGGCGAGCCCGAAGGTGCCCGCGCTTTCCTTGATACAGAAGCTCCCCGCGCCGCTGCGGGCCGGTGTCCGCGCGCTGCCGACGTCGCTCCAGCCCGCGCCCGCGCGGGAATGCGGGGTGCGCGGGGTGACTCCGGACGGGAAGCAGGTCCACGAACTGCGCGGGGAGATCGACGGGTTCCATGTCCTCGTCGGGGTCCGGGAACGGGCGGGGAAGCTGTACTTCGGCTCCCTGGAGGACAACGCGATCGCCGTCACGTCAGTCTAGGCAGAATTCGTTGCCCTCCGGGTCGTTCATCACGATGAAACCGAGGCTCAGCGGCTGCTCGGGCTCGAAGCGCTGAATCCGCTTCGCCCCCAGCGCGACCAGCCTTTCGCACTCGGCCTCGAGTGCCGCCATGCGCTCGTCCCCCTCGAGACCGGGAGCGGCGCGGAGATCGAGGTGGATGCGGTTCTTGGCGATCTTGTCCTCCGGGACCTGCTGGAAGAAGATCCGCGGCCCCACGCCGTCCGGGTCCTGGAGGGCCGACCTGCTGTTGCGCTGCTCCACGGGCACGCCGACCCGCTCGAGGAACTCGTCCCACGCGTCCAGCGGATCGGTGCCCTCGGGCACTTCGACCCCCGGCGGGCCGGGGTGGACGTAGCCCAGGGCGTCGCGCCAGAAGGTCGACAGGGCTTTCGGGTCGAGGGCGTCGAAGCTGACCTGGAATTCGCGGCTCTTGCGGTTCATGGGACCACTCTGACATGCCTAGCGGACAGGATCGGTCCGCTATCTCTGACAGAGTGGGTGACATGGAGGACGAGCGGGGCACGACCGAGCGGGTGCTCACCCTGCTCGGACTGCTGCAGCAACGCGCGGTGTGGACCGGTCCCGAACTGGGCGAACGGCTCGGCGTCACCCCGCGCACGATCCGGCGGGACATCGAGCGGCTGCGCGCCCTCGGCTATCCGGTGCAGGCCAGCAACGGCGTCGGCGGTGGCTACCAGCTCGGCCCCGGCCACGACATGCCGCCACTGTTGCTGGACGACGAGGAGGCGATCGCCACCGCGGTCTCCCTGCTCGCCGGCGCGGGCAGCGGTGACGCCGCGCTCCGGGCCCTCACCAAACTGGACCGGGTGCTGCCGACCAGGCTCCGGCACGAGGTCCGCGCGCTCTCCGGCTCGGTGGTCTCATTCGACGGAAGCCGCGCGCCGATCGACCCCGACGTGCTCATGACACTGGCGCGCGCGTGCCGCGACGAGGTCGAGGCGGGCTTCGGCTATCCGTCCTCCTCGGGTTTCACGGTGCGACGGGTCGAGCCGTACCGGTTGGTGGCCTCGGGACGGCGTTGGTATCTCTTGGCTTTCGACCTCGACCGTGACGACTGGCGCACTTTCCGCGTCGACAAGATGACGGACGTTTCCGCGCGATCTTGGCGTTTCCGTCCGCGTCCGGCGCCTGATGCGGCGGCTTATGTGCAGGAGAACGTGGCGAGCCGGGTCTATCAGCATCAGGCGCGGTTTTTGGTGCACGCGCCCGCTTCGGTCGTGCGGGCGCAGATCCCGGCGTCGGCCGCGGTGGTGCGGGAACGGGGGGACGCGCGGTGCGAGGTTTTGAGCGGGGCGGGGGATCTCGACTTCCTGCTGATGCACGTGGTGGTGCTGGGGCATTCCTTCGAGGTGATCGAGCCGGTGGAACTGGAGGAACGGTGCCGGATTCTGGCCGAACGGTTGCTTTCGGCTGGGGGTTCCGTTCGCGAGTGACCCGCATTTAGAGGACTAATGCGGTGCGGGCCGGGCCCGGTCGCGGTCTGGGCCCGGCGTTGCGAAAGCCACTTTCGCACCCCTCAACGTTGCGAAAGTGGCTTTCGCAACGCCTGATCGCCGGCTGCGCTGACCGGACGTAGCGAAGGCCTCCTTCACTACCTTCAGGGTAGGTAAGGAGGCCTTCACGGAAGGCGCGCATTTAGAGGACTAACGCGACCCCCGTCTAGCGCCCGGTCCATTGAGGGGAGCGCCCGGCCGCCCAGGCGGCATAGAACTCCCCGTGGTCCTTGGCGGTCATCAGCAAAGCCTGCGTGATCGCCTCGAGCTCGATGGAGCTCCCCAGGTCCATGTCCTGCTCGCGCGTCAGCAGCACCTTCGTGGTGCTGTACGCCAGAGCCGGGCCATCGGCCAGACGCCGTGCCAGCGAAGAAGCCGCGGAAGGCAAGTCGGAGTCGGGGACGACCTGCGAAGCCAGCCCGATGGCCTCGGCCCGCGCGGCGTCGATCTTGTCGCCCAGCATCAGCAACTCCGTCGCCCGCCCCAAGCCGACCAGCCGCGGCAGCAGGTACGCCGAGCCCATGTCCGCCCCGGCCAGCCCGACCTTCGTGAACAGGAAAGCGAACTTCGCCGACGAGGCCAGCAGCCGGAAGTCACTGGCCAGCGCGATCACCGAGCCCGCGCCCGCCGCAACGCCGTTCACCGCGGCGATCACCGGGATGGGGCACTCGCGCAGCGCTTTCACCACCGCGCCGGTCATGCGGGTGAACTCCAGCAGCTCCGCGGACTCCATTTTCTGCAGTTCGCCGATGATCTCTTCGACGTCGCCGCCGGAGCAGAACCCGCGGCCGCGGCCGGTGATGACCAGCACCCGGACGTCGCCGCGGTGCGGCAGTTCGGCCAGCAGGTCGCGGAGGTCCGCGTAGATGTCGAAGGTGAGCGCGTTCAGTTTTTCGGGGCGGTCCAAGGTGACCGTGGCGACGCCATCGTCCACAGTGAACTCGAAATGTTCCCAGTTCGCCGTGATCGGCGGCGTGGCGCGGAACGGGCTCATGATTGGATCCCACCTCCATCGAGGACGAGTGTCTGTCCGTTGATCGCGGCGGCTTCGGCGGCCGCGAAGAAGGTCACCGCGTGGGCGACCTCGTCTGGTTCGAGCAGGCGGCCGAGCGGGGACGCGGCGGCGAGGGCGGCTTCCGCGCCGGCTTCGTCGCGGCCGGTCCGTTCCTGGATCCGGGCCATCGAGGCGGCCGTCATGTCCGTGCGCACGAAGGCGGGGCAGACGGCGTTCGCGGTGACGCCGGTGCCCGCGACCTCGGCGGCGGTGGCGCGCATCAGGCCGACGGCGGCGTGCTTCGAGGCCGTATAGCCCGCCGTGTAGCGGTAGCCGATGTGCGACGCCGTCGAGGCGACGGTGACGATCCGGCCGGTGTCGCGCGAGCGCATGCCGGGCAGAACCGCCCGTGTGCACAGGAAAGCGCCGGTCGCGTTGACCTCGATCTGGGTCCGCCACTGGTCCAGCGACGTCTTCGCCAGCGGCGCGCTCGCCGAGATCCCGGCGTTGTTCACCAGGACGTCCACCGGTCCGAGGCCGTCGAAGTACCGGGCGACGGCGTCCTCGTCGGTGACGTCGCAGTCGGCCCGGCCGGGGGCGTGCACCTGGTCGCCGGCGGCCTGGAACCGGGCGGCGATGGCCGCGCCGATCCCGCGCGTTCCGCCGGTGACGACGACGATCCTGCTCACTCTGCCTCCACCCGGCGCAGCGCGCGCCGATCGAGTTTTCCGTTGGCGGTGCGGGGGAGTTCGGTCACGAACACCACCTCGCGCGGATATTTGTGCTTCGCCAGATGTGTCCGCACGTGGTCCTTCAGTTCTTCCGGGGTGACGGAAAGGCCTTCCGCCAGGACGACGCACGCCCGCGGGACCACCAGGCCGTCGACGCTCACGCCCAGTACCGCGCAGTCGACGACGGCGGGATGACCGATCAGGCAGTCTTCGATCTCGCTCGGCGCGACGAACACGCCGGACACCTTCAGCAGGTCGTCGGCCCGGCCGTGGTGGTGGAAGTACCCGTCGGCGTCGCGGCTGAAGAGGTCGCCGGTACGCACGGTGTCGCCGTGGAACGTCCGCGCGGTCTTCTCCGTGTCGCCGTGATACTCGCGGGCGATGGTCGGACCGGTGACCTCCAGGGTGCCGATCTCGCCGTCCGGCAAGGGATCGTCACTCTCGTCGAGGATGCGGGCGGTGTAGCCGGGGACCTCGCGGCCGAGGCTGCCGACCCGCTGCGCGCCGGGCACATTGGACAGATAGATGTGGTACGCCTCCGAGGAGCCGATCCCGTCGATCACCGGGACACCGAACAGGTTGTCCCACTTGCGATGCAGCTCCGAAGGCAGCGCCTCGCCCGCCGACGTCGCGAGCCGCAGAGAGCTCATGTCCACTCCTGCCGCCGAAGGATGGGCGATCATCGCGCTCATCATGGTCGGCACGTTGACCAGGATCGTCGGCCGGTGGCGCTCGATCAGCGAGAACAGCAGCTCGGCGGTGCTGCGCTGCGGGAACACGATCCCGGAAGCGCCCACGCCGAACGGGAACAACGCGGTCAGATCCCGCGCGTAGCCGAAGAACAGCTTGGGCACGGCCAGTACACGGTCGTCCTCGCGAAGGCCGAGCACGCCGAGCGCGTACCGGTCGAAACTTTCCAGCGCACTGCGCGCCGGGTGCACGCACGCCTTGGGCGAACCGGTGCTTCCGGTGGTGAACTTCCAGATCGCGACGTCGTCCAACGAAGTCGGAGCGGCTTCCAGTTCCGCGGAGGCCGAAGCGACCAGCGAGGCGAACGAGTGCTCACCGGGCTCCAGGGCGATGTCGCCGATCACCAGCAGGTTCCGCGCCCCGGCCTCGCGCAGCGCGGGCAAGGTCGCGGCATCGGCGACGACGACCACGGCCTCGGTGTAGTTCAGGTAGTACGCGTAATCCTTGGGCTGCAGGAAAGAATAGACCTCGGCGGTGACCGCGCCGATCTTCTGCGCCGCGTACCAGACGGCCACGAACTCGATGCTGTCGTTCAGCGCCAGCAGGACCCGTTGTCCACTTCGGACACCGAGCTCCCGCAGCACGTTCCCGGCCCGGTTCACCCGCGCCGCCAAATCCGCGTAGGTGACTTCCTCGTCACCGCACACCAACGCCGTGCGGGAACCGGGGAGGCGGTCCACGAAATGGGTCGCCAGATTGAAGGTCATACCAGCTCCCGGATCGCTTCGACCAGGATGTCGGTGAGCACCGAGAAGGTCTTCTCGCCTTCTTCGGCGGTCGCCTGGGCGGGGGTTCCGCAATAGGCCTCGGTCATCCCGGCCGAGGCGAAGTCGGTGACCCCGCCGCGCGCCAGGTCGACGTGGACGGCGGGCAGGTCGCGCTGGACGACGGCGTCCACGAGGTCCGGCCGGTCGGCGAGCACCAGCGACGTCTCGTACTGCCCGGCATGACACTCGCCGGAGCGGAACTCGTCGGTGAGCCGCGCCGCGTACCGGCGGCGGACCAGGTCCACGAGGCCGACGCCCGCGGTTTCCGCCACCCGCCGCAGTACGGCGAGGTGCGCGGGCTCGAAATGGTTGTTGACCAGCAGGATCCGGGGGAGTCCCTGCTCGGCGAGCGCGCCGCAGATCTCGGTCAGCAGCGCGTGCAGCGTCTCCTCGCCGATCGAGATGCCGCCCGCGAACCCGGCCGCGAACCGGGTCACGCCGTAGGGCATCTCTGGCAGGATCAGCACACGAACGCCGGGGTCGCCCGCCAGCCGCGCGGCGGCGCGCTCGCACATTCCCCGTGAGATCAGGGGATCGGTGCCCAGCGGCGCGTGCGGTCCGTGCGGTTCGACGGCGCCCACCGGCAACAGCAGCACGGGAACGCGCGCGTCGGACGCGAGCGCGGCGACCTGGCGCGAGCTCAAATCCGCGAAGTACGTCACTCGAATCAAGCTACACCGCAGCGGCCTGAGGTGTATAGAGTTGCTCGCATGCCCGAATCGGCCACACCTCACGGCGACCCAGGTCCCCAGGAACTGGTGATGACGCTGCTCGGCACCTACGTGTCGCCGCGCGAGAGCCGCCGTGTCTGGTCCGGCGGCCTGGTCGGCGTGCTCGCCGGGCTGGGCTACTCCGACGGCGCGGCGCGGATCGCGCTGGCCAGGCTCGCCCGCCGCGATCTGCTCGCGAGACACAAGTCGGGCAGGCTCGTCCACTACTCGCTGACCCGCCGCACGATCGCGTTGCTGGACGACGGCGACCGCCGGATCTTCTCCCTCGGCAGGCGCGAACGCGAGGTCGGGGAGTGGACGGTCCTGTGGCAGAGCATCCCCGAAAGCCGCCGTCAGGCCCGGGAACGGCTGGTGCGACGGCTGCGCTTCCTCGGTTTCGGCCCGGTACAGGACGGCACCTGGATCGCCCCGCACGACCGCGAGGCCGAGGTGCTCGCCCTGCTGGCCGAATTGGACGTCTCCGAACACGCCGGGCTGATGCTCGGGACACCGTCGGCGGGGCTCGACGTCCGGCGGTTCGCCGGCCGGGCCTGGAACCTCGACGGCCTCGCCGCGCGTTACGACGCGTTCGTCCGAGATTTCGGCGGATATTCAGGCGACCTGCCTGACGCCGAGGCGTTCCAGGTCCGAACCTGGCTGACGCACACCTTCCGCGCCTTCCCGTCGCTCGATCCGGAACTCCCGGTCGGGCTGGTGCCCGCTCCGCCGAGCCGGGCGGCCGCGGTCGAGCTCTTCCACGATCTTTACGAGGCGCTGGCACCGGCGGCACAGCGCCACTTCGATGAGGTGACCGAACCATGAACGACACTCAGGCGGCATTGAGTTACACGTCCTACCTTTCGCTGGACGAAGTGCTGGACGCGCAGCATCCGAGGTCCGACGAACACGATGAACTGCTCTTCATCGTGATCCACCAAGTGTATGAACTTTGGTTCAAACAAGTTCTCCACGAGGCGCTTTACCTGCAGGAGCAACTCGAAGCGGGTAACACCGCTCACGCCACCCGCACGCTGAGGCGAATCCTGACTATCTTCAAGGTGGTGGTCGCGCAGATCGATGTGCTCGAGACGATGACTCCGAGCCAGTTCACCAGCTTTCGCGCGCGACTCGACGCTTCGAGCGGGTTCCAGTCGGCTCAATTCCGCGTACTGGAGGCCGTTCTCGGCCGCCGGGACGAGCGGGTGTTCGCGCATTACCCCGAGGGCGGTGACCAGCGTGCCCAGATCGCGGACGCGATGGCACGGCCGTCGCTCTTCGATTCCTTCGTCACGTACCTCGCGGTGAAGGAGTACGACGTCCCGACCGGGCGCGATGTCACCAAGCCACTCGAACCCTCTCCGGCGCTCCAAGAGGTTCTGCTGCGGGTGTACCGCGACGACACAGGGCCGTCCGTCGTGGCGGAGCACCTGGTCGATCTGGACGAAGGGATGCAGGAGTGGCGGTATCGGCACGTGAAGATGGTCGAGCGCACCATCGGAGACAAGACCGGGACGGGGGGCTCGTCGGGCGCGCACTACCTGCGTTCGACGCTTTTCTCCCCGATGTTCCCGGACCTCTGGGCGGTGCGGAGCAGGCTTTGACGAACCTCGACGAACTCCGCCGCGACCCCAACGCGCTCGCGGCGCATTACACGGAATTCGGTGTGGCGGACCGGATCCTGTTGACCGGGCACTCGCACCAGGCATGGCCGGACGTCGCGCGGGAAGGTCTTCTCGAGGCCTTCGCCGACGCGGCCGAAGAGGTCGACACGAAATGGGACCGGGCCTTCGCGAAGGCCGACGAGCTGCGGGCCGGGTTCCGGGCGCTGCTCGGTGACCCGCACGGCGGCATCGCGCTCGGCGCCAGCACCCACGATCTGGTGATCCGGTTCCTGTCGGCGATGGACCTGCGCGGGCGCCCGCGCCTGATCACCACCGACGGGGAGTTCCACACGCTGCGCCGTCAGCTGGCGCGACTGGCCGAGGAAGGTGTGGAGGTCGTCCGCGTCCCCTCGGCACCGGTCGCCACCCTGGCCGAGCGTGTCGCGGCCGAGGTCACCGAAGACACCGCCGCCGTCCTCGTGTCGGCCGTGCTGTTCGAGACCTCCCGGCTCGTGCCGGGCCTGGCCCACCTCGCCGACGTCTGCCTCTCGAAGTCGGTGAACCTCGTCGTCGACGCGTACCACGCGCTCGGCGTCGTCCCGTTCGCGCTGCACGACCTCGGGCTCACCAACGCCTGGGTCCTCGGCGGCGGCTACAAGTACCTCCAGCTCGGCGAGGGCAACTGCTTCCTGCGGATGCCCGCGCACGCGCAGGAACTGCGGCCGGTCGTCACCGGCTGGTACGCCGAATTCGGCGCGCTCGCGGACGAGCGCCGACCCGGCCAGGTCGCCTACGCCAGTGGTTCGGACAGGTTCGCCGGGGCGACCTACGACCCGACGAGCCACTACCGGGGCGCTCGCGTGTTCCGGTTCTTCGCCGAGCAAGGGCTCACGCCCGAGTTCCTGCGGGAGGTCTCGCGACACCAGGTCGGCTTCCTCGCCGAAGGCTTCGACAAGCTGGGCCTGCCCGAAGACGTCATCACTCGCGACCGCGAGACGCCGCTGGACCGCATCGGCGGCTTCCTGTCCCTGAAGTGCGCGGACGCCGGAGCGTTGCAGGCCGCCCTCGCCGAACGCGGGGTCCGGACCGACAGCCGCGGCGCGTACCTGCGGTTCGGCCCGGCGCCGTACCTTTCCGACGGTCAACTCGACTCCGCACTGCGCATCCTGGGCGAGATCGTCCGCTAGGTTTGCGCTGTGGCACCGTCGCCGCCGGATGACCTTCGTGCGGGGGCTGTGCCTTGTTCCAGGAACTTCGCACGTGAGCCACAAGCCGCGTGCACTCCATGACAAGGAGTCACCACAGTGACCGAAGTGTTCGGCCAAGGTACCGGCCATGAACAGGTCGTCTTCTGCCAAGACCAGGCCACCGGCCTGAAGGCCATCATCGGGATCTACTCGACGGCGCTGGGGCCGTCGCTCGGCGGGACCCGGTTCTACCCCTACGCATCCGAGGACGCCGCGCTCGCGGACGTCCTCGCGCTGTCGAAGGGCATGGCCTACAAGAACGCGCTCGCCGGGCTCGACCTCGGTGGCGGCAAGGCCGTCATCATCGGCGACCCCCACAAGCACAAGTCCGAAGCGCTGCTTCGCGCCTTCGGCCGGTTCGTCCAGTCGCTGGGCGGCCGCTACATCACCGCCTGCGACGTGGGCACCTACGTGCAGGACATGGACATCGTCGCCCGCGAATCGGAGTTCGTCACGGGCCGCTCGCCGGAGAACGGCGGCGCCGGCGATTCCTCCGTGCTCACCGCCTTCGGCACCTACCAGGGCATGCGCGCCTCCGCGGACGCCGTCTGGGGCGTCCCGGACCTCGCGGGCCGCAAGGTCGGCGTCGCCGGGGTCGGGAAGGTCGGGCACATCCTGGTCGGGCACCTGATCGAAGCGGGCGCGCAGGTGGTCATCACCGACGTCTCGCCCGCGGCGATCGAGCGCACCCGCGCGGCGTACCCGGGTGTCGAGGTCGTCGAGGACCTCGACACGCTGATGCGCACCGAACTCGACGTCTTCGCGCCGTGCGCGCTGGGCGGTGTGCTCACCGACGAGACCGTCGCCGAACTCCGCACCAAGATCGTGTGCGGAGCGGCCAACAACCAGCTCGCGCACCCGGGCGTCGACAAGCTGCTCGACGACCGCGGCATCCTCTTCGCGCCGGACTACCTGGTCAACGCCGGTGGCGTGATCCAGGTCGACGACGAGCGGCACGGCTTCGACTTCGCGCGGGCGAAGCGCAAGACGACGGCCATCTTCGACACCACCAAGGCGGTGTTCGCGCTGGCCAAGGCCGACGGCGTGCCCCCGGCGGCGGCGGCCGACCGGCTGGCCGAGCGCCGGATGACCGAGGTCGGCGGGCTGCGGTCGATCCTGACCGTGTAGGTCTCCCAAACGCTATGAAGGGGACTTTCATTGCAAAATTTGCAATGAAAGTCCCCTTCATGGCACGCGGGAGAGGCTGGGACTCAGCCGCTCTTGCGACGGAAGGTGCGCTTGTTCGCGGCGGGCCCGTGCGCGTGCAGGTTCTTGCCGCCCGCGTTCTCGTGGGCCGAGCCGGAGCGGGCCTGAGCCTGCTTGCGCTCCAGCGCCTCACGGAACTTGCGCTTGGTGTCGTCCTCTTCTCCATCCGCTGGGGACGGCGCGGGTTCAGTCATTGCTACCTCCGAGGTGACGACATGTGACAAGTGCCCAGCCTG
Organism: Amycolatopsis sp. lyj-84; assembly: GCF_046549075.1. Lineage (NCBI taxonomy): Bacteria > Bacillati > Actinomycetota > Actinomycetes > Pseudonocardiales > Pseudonocardiaceae > Amycolatopsis > Amycolatopsis sp. lyj-84. The sequence continues at coordinate 62,240 of NZ_JAJPWO010000005.1, read as the reverse complement.
TCAGGAACCACCACGGATGGCGAGTCGATTTACGTCACCTCGGCGGGGCGGGCAGCTGGACCGGGCCGCCGAACTGGATCCGGTTCCGCAGCAGCGGCCGCCAGCAGTGGTCGCACAGCAGGATCGGCTTCAACCGGTTGCCGCAGTCGACGTGCTCCAGCGTGATGTCGGGTTCCTGTCCCGGCACCTCGAAGCCCCGCGACCACTCGGCGATGAAGGCCAGCGCGGGGAAGAACGCGAGGCCTTTCGCGGTCAGCCGGTAGTCGTGCGCGTCGGTGCGGGTCTTCGCGGTCCCGGTCCGCAGCACGCCGACCTCCACGAGTTTCGACAGCCTGCCCGAAAGCACGCTGGGCCCGATGCCGAGTTCGCGTTCGAACTCCGAGAAGTGCCGGGCCCCGAGCAGCGCGCTCACCACGAGCCCGGTCGACCATCGGTCGCCGAGGAGTTCCATGGTGTCGGGGAAGAACATCAGCGGATCGGCGGCCAGGGACTCGGCGTCCTTGCGGCGGAAGCGTTTCCCCGCCGTCGCTTCGACGACGCCGGTGTCGTCGAGGCGGCGCGCGCGGATGTCGCGGGCGTCGACCCGGCGTTCGCAGGAGGCACAGCCGAGCGGCGCCGACGTCGCCAGTTCGCAGTCGAGGTGGATCAGCGTCGGCAGCACGGCGCGCCGTCCCTCGACCCATTCTCTTTCCCAGGCCCAGATCGAGATCAGCAGCGGCCACAGTTCGAGGCCGCGTTCGGTGAGCCGGTACTCGTGCCGGGTGCGCCGCGCGTCCCGGTACGGCGTGCGGACGAGCATGCCCGCGTCGACCATTTCGCGCAGCCGCCCGGACAACGCGGTGGGCGAGATGCCGAGCCGGAGCCGGAGTTCCTCGTAACGGCGGAAGCGCAGGAAGAGGCTCTGCAGGATCAGCAAGGTCCACTGATCGCCGAGCAGTTCGAGAGCCCGGCGCAGCGGATCGCCCGCCGGCCTGACGCGGTGCGCCGTCGCCTCTGTCACGTAGTTCCCTTCGGATGGTGTGTCGCGCTCAGCGTACTACTGACTACAGCAAACGAAGTCTATTGACAGCTGGCTACAGAAATCATAGTCTCTCAGCCAATCGGTCAACGCGAACCAACCGGGGAGAACCGATGACCAGCACCTCCGAGCAGCCGATCCTGGTGGCAGCCGCCACCGGGGAACCCGAGGTCAACCCGTATCTGATGGGCGTCTACGCCCCGGTCGGCGAAGAGCTCGACGCGAGCGATCTCGAGGTCATCGGCAAGATCCCCGCGGATCTCAACGGGGTGTACCTGCGCAACGGGCCCAACCCCCGGTTCGAGCCGGAGGGCCGCTACCACTGGTTCGACGGCGACGGCATGATCCACGCCGTCCACCTGGAGAACGGCAAGGCCCGCTACCGCAACCGCTGGGTCCGCACCAAGGCGTTCGAGGCCGAATCCGAAGCGGGCAAGGCGCTCTGGAAGGGCGTCATGGAGTCGCCCAAGGACAACCCGTTCGGCAACACGCACGGCCTGAACGTCAAGGACAGCGCCAACACCGACCTGATCTTCCACCGCGGCCAGGTGCTCTCCACCTGGTACATGTGCGGCACGCCGTACGCGGTGGACCCGCTCTCGCTGGAGACGCTGGGCGCCGAAGACTTCCTCGGCACGCTGGTCGGCGACATGATGGCCCATCCGAAGGTCGACGAGCGCACCGGCGAGATGTTCTGGTTCGACTACGGGCCCCGGCCGCCGTACCTGCGCTACGGCGTGATCAGCGCGGACGGCAAGGTCGTGAACACGACCGAGATCGAACTCCCCGGCCCGCGCCTCCCGCACGACATGGCGATCACCGAGAACTACGCCGTTTTGATGGACCTGCCGCTGATCCAGGACATGGAGGCGGCGCGCAACGGGCGCCACAAACTGCTGTTCGACCGGTCGCTGCCGAGCCGGTTCGGGGTACTGCCTCGCTACGGTAACGGTAGCCAGATCCGCTGGTTCGAGGCCAGCCCGTGCTACATCTACCACGTCGTCAACTCCTGGGAGCAGGGCGAGGAAATCGTCCTCGACGTCTGCCGTGTCCAGCGCCCGCAGCCACGCGCGGACGCGCACACCCCGCTCGCCAAAATGCTGTCGTACCTGCGGCTGGACGCCTCGCTGCACCGCTACCGGTTCAACCTGCGGACCGGACAGTGCCTGGAGGCCCAGCTCGACGACGACAACACCGAATTTCCGTCCGTCGACTCGAGGGTGGTCGGCGGCCGGAATCGCTTCTCCTACGCGGTGCACATCTCGCCGGATTCGACGCTCAAGTTCGACGGCCTGGTGTGTTACGACAATCGTGCCGGCACCAAGACCGAATATCGTTTCGGTCCGGGCCGGTGGGGTAGTGAGGCGCCGTTCGCACCTCGCGACGGCGCGGCCGCCGATTCCGATGACGGCTATCTGGTGACTTTTGTCCAGGACGAGCGTGAGGGGCGCTCGGAGCTGGACATCTTCGACGCCGCCGATCTCACTGCCGGACCCGTGGCCAGGGTCCTGTTGCCCCAGCGTGTCCCGCTCGGTTTTCACGCGACCTGGGTCCGGGCGGACCAGCTGGAACCTTCCCGTAAGTGAGTGATCCCCTTTCGCGCCGGCCCACCGCCAGAGGTGTGGGCAGGTGCGCGAGGGCCGGATTAGCCGCCGTCCGAGTCGCCCCTTCCAGGGGGTGGGGCGACTCGGGCACGGCACCGGCCCTGGACCTGGAGAGTGGAACGGCCGATGACGGTCTTCGTACTGGGCGGGGCACAGACCGATTTCGCGCGGAACTTCGCGAAAGAGGGCGGCGGGCTGTTCGAGATGTTCGCCGAAGTGGTGCCGGACGCGCTGGTGGACGCGCAGGTCGAGCCGAACGACATCGGTGTCGCCCACGTCGGCAACCTGGCGGCCGAGTTGTTCACCGGTCAGGCCCAGCTCGGCGGGCTGCTGGTGGCGGCCGTCCCGGATCTGGACGGCATCCCGAGCACCCGGCACGAGGCCGCTTGCGCTTCGGGCGGGACGGCGGTGCTCGCCGCGAGCGCCGACATCGAGTCCGGACGGTACGACGTCGCGCTGGTGACCGGGCTGGAGCTCATGCGCAACACCGACGCGCGGTCCGCGGCGGGCCACCTCGGCTCCGCGGCCTGGGTCGGCGCCGAGGCGCGCTCGGCCGATTTCCCTTGGCCCGTCTTGTTCGCCGACGTCGCCGATGCCTACGACTGGCGGTACGGGCTCGATCCCGGGCACCTCGGCCTGTTCGCCCGCAACGCTTTCGCGAACGCCGCGCTCAACCCGATGGCGCAGGCGCGCGACTGGAGTTTCCCCGACGGTTCGTTCGGTCAGGACGACCGGCTGAACCCCGTCGTGGCGGGCGCGCTGCGCAAGAACGACTGCGGCCGCATCTCCGACGGAGCCGCCGCGATCGTCCTCGCCTCACCGGAATTCGCCGCCGAGTGGGCGAAACGCGTGGGCCGCGATCTCGCCGAAGTCCCGCGACTGGCCGGATTCGGTCACCGGACGGCGCATTTGTCGTTGCGGGGCAAGCTGGATCGCGCCGAAGGACAGGAGTACCTGTTCCCGCATCTGCGGGGCGCGGTGCTCGACGCGTACCGGCGCGCGAAGGTCTCCGGCGCCGAGGAGATGGACGTCGTCGAACTGCACGACTGTTTCACCATCACCGCGCTGGTGGCGCTGGAACATCTGGGCGCGGCCCCGCCGGGAGCGGCGGGACGGCTCGTCGAATCCGGCGGGATCGCGCGGGACGGCGTTCTCCCGGTGAATCCCGGCGGCGGGCTGCTCGGCCTCGGTCACCCGGTCGGCGCGACCGGGGTGCGGATGGTGCACGACGCCGCGCGCCAGGTCGCGGGAACCGCCGGGCCGCTTCAGATCGAGGGCGTGCGGAACGTGCTGACCTTGAACGTCGGGGGATCCTTCACGACCGTGGTCGCGATGGTCGTCGCCCGCTGAACCCACCGGCCGCGATACGCCGCTCCGGTGAGCGTCGCCCCGAGGAAGACCGCGGCGGCGACGCCGGTTTCGAGGGTGAACTGGAGTGCGCCGAGCGATCCGACGGTGAATCCCGAATGGACGCTCCAGGCGATCACCGCCGTCCCGGCCGCGGCGGTCGTGCTCGTCACCGCTCCGGCGACCAGCACGACGAAACCCAGTGCCGCCAAGGACAAGCCGTGACGGTCCGCCGAGCCGAAGAGGCCGGCCACCGACGCCGCGGCGACGACGGCGACACAACCGAACGGGAAACCGAAGCACTCGGGATTCCTCATCCGCCCAGTCAACTCCGCGTGACCGGGCGTGCGGTCAGCGTGAACGTTTTCCCTACGCGTTCGCCGGGATTCTTGACGAAATCCTGATCCCCTCAGGCCTTGCGCGCGTGCGAGGTGATCGTTTCGGCGATCGCGGGCCACAGCTGCCGCGGCAGTTCGTGTCCCATCCCGGGGAACACCACCAGCTCGGCGTCCGGGATCGCTTCCGCGGTCGCCTTCCCGCCGCTGACGTTGATCAGTGGGTCGCTCTCGCCGTGGATGACGAGTGTCGGGACGCGGACTTCGCGCAGCTTCGCCGTCCGGTCGCCCGAAGCGACGACGGCGGCGGCCTGCCGCAACGCACCGGCCGGGTGATTCGCCCGGTCGTAGTTGCGGGTGGCCTTCATCCGCAGGAACTCGTCGTCGGAAGGGTGCCCGGGCGAGCCCACGAGCTTGAACCACGTGACGCCGTCTTCGATGGCCTGCTCACGGGTGGCGGCGGGCGGCCGGGTCAGCCCGGCCAGCGCCTCCGGCTCCGGATGCCCGACCGAGGGGTCGCCGGTGGTCGACATGATCGACGTCAGGCTGAGCAGCCGTTCCGGCGAGTCGATCGCGAGCTGCTGCACGATCATCCCGCCCATCGACGCGCCGACGACGTGCGCGCGCTCGAAGCCGAGCGCGTCGAACAGCCCGGTCACGTCGGAGGCGAGATCCGAGAGCAGGTACGGCGCCGTCGTCAGGTCGCCCGAGGCCAGCGCGGCGAGGTCCGGCACGGGAAGGTCGTCCAGATAGGACGAGAGGCCGATGTCGCGGTTGTCGAACCGGACGACGTGGAAGCCGCCCTCGGCGAGCAGTTCGCAGAAGCCGGTCTCCCAGGTGACCATCTGCGCGCCGAGCCCCATCACCAGGACGAGCGGCGGATCGGCGGGGGAGCCGAAGGTGTCGTACTCGAGTTCGAGGCCGTTCACACGCGCGCGGGGCATGGCACGATCCTGCCGGAAGCCCCCGCCGTACGACCAGTCGAATGCGGTTACGGTAGCCCGCATGCCGACTTTCTCCGAAGACGCGGGTTCGCGACCCCGATCCCGTGCGGCTTCCGGACGGCCGGCGGTCACCAAGGACCGGATCATCGACGCCGCGTTGGAGCTGTCGGCCGAGACCGGGCTGGAAAACTGGACGTTGCGGCAGCTCGCGGCCGCCGTCGACGCCTACCCCGCGGTGGTCTACCACCATGTGGGCGACCGGGACACCGTCGTCGTCGCGGTGCTGGACCGGGTGGTCGGCGAACTGACCCTGCCCGACGAGACCCTGCCGTGGCGCGCCTGGTTCGACGAGTTCCTGCCCACCGTGCGGACCGTGCTGCGCCGCTATCCGGGTTCGGCGCGACGGCTGGCCCTGTTCGGCCCGTCGGTCGCCGCCGCCGTGCCGACCATGAACACCGGCATCGGCCGCCTGCTCGCGGCCGGATTCGGCACCGAGGCGCCGTTCGCCTACAACCTGCTGCTCGCCACCGCCTGTCAGTTCGTCGCGATGGAGGACGACCGCGAGAGCGCGATGGCGCTGCAGATGGACCGGTCCGAGGGCTACGCGGCGTATCGCACCCGCGAAGACCTGCCGGGGATGGCGGCGCTGGGTGAATCGATCGCGGCGCTGGTCGCCGATCCCGATCTCGCGGCCGGCTACTACGAGCGTCTCTACGCTTACGCGGTCGAGCGCTGCATCGACGGGCTGGAGCACCGGCTCACCCAGTTGAACGCATTCGAAAGTTTGACAGAGCCGTGACAGTGAATCGGCGTAGTGTGGAGGGATACCGGTGCTTCGTCACCGGTCCCGAAGCCCCTGGCACCCACCTCCCCCTCGAGGTGCCGGGGGCTTCTCATGTCACTGGCGCGGGGCGGCGCGCTGGATCTCGGGGAACACCTCACCGACCAGCGTGACCAGCGACTTGCTGAGCAGCGTGTGCACCTGCGAGCGGTCGAGCGAACCGCGGACGAGCCATTCGCGGCCCGCCGCCTTGACCATTCCGCCGAACGCGCGGACCAGCGCGTTCAGTTCTTGCCCGTGCTCGCTTTCGCGGGAGAGGCCGACGGCTTCGAGCACCCGGTCGGCCGATTCGCGATCGGCTTCTTCGAGGATCCGTTCGACTTCGAGGTCCCGGCCGATGCCCTCCGGCGCGATCGCGGCCAGCCACATCTTCTCCTGGCTGGTGACCATGTCCAGGAACCAGTCGATGGCGACGTCGGCGCGCAGTTCGAGCGGGCCCTCCGGCAGGATCTCGACGGCGAGGCGCGGCACGGTCAGCGCCCGCCGGATGATCTCCAGGTAGAGCTCACGTTTGGTACCGAAGTAATGGTTGATCAGACCCCTGGCCACCCCGGCCTCCGCCGCGATGTCCGATGTGGACACTTCGGAGTAGGGACGGTCCCCGAAAAGCCTGGCGGCGCAGACGAAGATCTGCTCCTTGCGCTCGTCCGGTTCCAGTCTCCGCCATCTCGGCGCCGGCTCCGTGGTCATACGGCAATCTTCCCACGATCGATTCAGCGCGGCCGGACGGTCGCGGGATTTCTGTGACATGTGAAAGCAAAGTGTAAGTTAATCCGGCGTGTACCGTCTGTTGGCCCGCTGGTCTTTACCGTCTTCTCTCAGGTGGCATGCCGTGCGCGCTGTCGGGGCGCGTTTGCCTCCTACCGGCCCGGCCTGGCGAGTAACCCCCCCTAGCTCGCCAGGCCCGGGCCTTCTTAATGCGGTGAAGGTCTTTCGGCGGGCAAGAGCAGCGTGAACGTCGTCGGCGACGGGCTCGTCAGCCGCAGTCGCCCGCCCTCCGCCTCGGACAGGCTCCGTGCCAGCCGCAGGCCGATCCCGTGGCCTTCCCGCTCCTCGGTCCGTTCTTCGGTCACGAACGGATCGGTCCCGTCCGGGATGGCCCCCTCGTCGCTCACGTCGATGGCCAGCGCCTCACCGGCGTCGCGAGCGACGACGGTGACCGTGCCCCGTCCGTGCGTCGCCGCGTTGTCCAGCAGGACGGCGAGCACCTGCCGCACGGCCGCGTCCGCCGCCCGCGCCGGCAGGGCTTCCCGTCCGCTGATCCGCAGCGCGCGGCCGCGTCCGGCGAGCAGGCCGTGCCAGGTCTGGCGGACCTCCTCGAAGAGTTTGCCCAGGTCGAGCAGTGCGCGCGGCGCCCTGGTCTGCTTGGCCAGCGCCAGCAGATCGTCGATGGTCCGTTCCAGCCGGTCGGCCGAGGTGATGCCGTCGCGGATCGTGGCGTAGGGGTCGCGATCGGGATTCTCCAGCGCCGCTTCCAGCTGTAGGCGCAGCCCGGTCAACGGCGTCCGCAGCTGGTGGGAGGCGTCGGAGGAGAAGGTGCGTTCCCGTTCCAGCGTCTCGCCGATCCGCTCGGAGGTGACGTCGAGTGCTTCGGCGACCTGATCGATCTCGCGGACTCCGGTCCGGCGCGTGCGCACGGTGAAGTCGCCTTCGCCGAGGCGTTCGGCGGTGACGGCCAGTTCTTCCAGCGGCCGGGTGAGCCGGGTGGCGATCCGGCGGCCGATCAGCCAGCTGGCCCCGATCGCGATGAGGGCGAGCCCGGCCATCTTCAGCCAGGTCAGCCGGATCCGGGTGTCCAGCTCGGACCGGGGATGGGCGGCACGGACCACCCCGACCAGCGCCGCCCCGCTGAGCACCGGGACGGCGAGGACCACTTCGTCGCCGAGCCTCCCGGTCGCCATGTCGGTGTCGTGCGCCTCGCGGACGAACCGGTCTTCGGTCGCCGGGCCGTCGCCGGTCAGGAGCCTGCCGGTCGGCGTGTAGACCGCGACCCGGATGCCGTGGATCCGATCTTCGCCCTCGTCGGCTTCGACCGGTCTGAGTTCCGGGGTCCGGCCGTTGGCCAGTTCGCCGGTCACCGCGAGGGCGACGGTGTCGGCGGCGCGTTCGAGGTCGTGGGTGGACATCCCCTCGTGGAACCTGCCGACCGCGATGGCCAGCGGCACCCCGAAGAGGGTGATCGCCAGCACCGCAGCCAGCACGGTGAGGGTGACGATCCGGCGGCGCACGGACAGAGTGTGGCCGACGAGGACGAGGATCACCCACCCGAAGCGATATTTTGCCGTCCGTTGACCTGAGATCAAGGCGATGTTGACCCCGTTCGCCTTACCTTGGGGCCATGCGCCGACGTGCCGCCGTCATGGCAGGCCCGGGGCCCGGATCCGTCCCCCTCGTCCGGTTCGCCGTCCCGGGCGAGTGTGTGGCCGTGCTGCCCGCCGGAGGTGGGGAAACCCCCGGTGGCGGTCCCGGCGTCGGCGTCCTGCTCAGGCGCGGGAACCTCTTCGGCCATCTCACCGTCGAGCAGAACGTCTTGCTGGCGGGAAGGCTCGCCGCCCGTCGCGCCCCCGAAAACGCCGGTGACCTGCTCGAACTGGCCGGGCTGGCCGGCCGCGGTGACGCCTATCCCGGCACGCTGTCGGCGCTGGAAGGCGCGCGGGCCGGCGTCGCCGTCGCGCTGGCCGGGGCGCCCGAGGTACTGCTCGCCGACGAACCGGCGGGTGAACTCGACGGGCTCGCCGCACTCGAACTGATGGACCTGCTGTGCGCCGTCGCGACCCGCGGGACGGCCGTCGTCGTGGCGACCCGCGACCACGGGATCGCCGCGGCCGCGCACCGGATCGTGAGAGTGGCGTGACGGCACCTCTGGTCCGCACCGACGAGCTGGCGCACACCTATGGCTCGGGGCTGACCGCGGTGGTGGCCGTGCACGGCGTCAGCTGCGTGATCGGCACGGACACCCGCGCGGTGGTGACCGGCCGGGCCGGTGCCGGGAAGACCACGCTGCTGCACCTGCTCGCCGGGATGAAGAAACCGACGGCGGGCACGATCGACTGGCCCGCGTTCGAGCCGTCCCCGCCGGGGCCCGACCTGATCGGGCTGGTCCTGCAGGACGGCGGGCTGCTGCGCGATCTCGACGTCCGGCTCAACGTCGCCCTGCCGCTGGTCCTCGCGGGCCGGACCGGCACCGCGGTCCGCGACGCCGTCGACGGCGCGCTGGACCTGGTGGGTCTCACCGGCTTCGCCAAGAAGGCACCCCGTGACCTGAGCGGTGAGCAGATCCGGCTGGCGATCCTGGCCAGGGCGCTCGCGCCCGCGCCGAAACTGATCCTCGCCGACGACCCGGCCGGCTGGCTCGACCGGCGCGAAGGGGAACGGCTTTTCGGCAGGCTCGTGCACGCGGCGGACCGGCTGGCCGCCGGGTTGCTGGTGGCCACGGCCGAACAGGCGCCGCCGGACCTGTTCGGGGAGCACTGGTCGATGGTCGACGGGAAGCTGGTGCGGGACCGGTGATCGCGGCGATGGCGTTGTGGGTCGGCGGGATCGCGCGCGTGCGCCCCGCCAGGCTCGGCGTGCCCGCGGCCGGGGTCGCGATCGTGACCACGCTGCTCGCGGTGCACGGCTGGACCGGGGCACCGGCGCCGCCGTGGGTACCCGCGACGGTGCTCGTGGTGCTGCTGGCCGCCCCGTCGGAGCGTTCACTGCGGGGAGACCAGGACCTGCTGCGGGCCCGCGGCGCGACCGGCGGGCAGGTGCTCGGGCTGGCTTCGGCCGAAGCCGCGGCCGCCGGGCTGGCCGGTGGCGTGGCGGGTGTCGCGCTGTCGCTGGCCGCCGGTTTCCTGCCCGGATCAGGGTTGTCCCTTGTCCGGGAAATCGTTCTCTTGCTGCTCGGCGGCCTGGTCGTCGCGGCCCTCGCCGTCCTGCCGCCGGTGCTGCGCGAGTGGTATTTCGTCCCGGCCGACGACGGGCCGCCCTGGTGGACGGCCTACGGCCTCGACTTCGTCCTGCTCGCGCTCGCGTTCTTCTGGCCGCTGCTCGGCTGGGCGGGCGGCACGATGCTGCTGTGGCGCCTGGTGGAGCTGGGGCTGCGCAAGGGAAAACGGGCGATCGGCGGGGCGCTCAGGCCGCTCGTCTCCGGGCTCGCGGGGGTGCTCGCGCTGTCCATTTCGTGGCGGAGCGCGTTGCTGGCGCGGTCGGTGGCGCTGGTCGCGCTGGCGGTGGCGTTCGCGATCTCGTCCGCCCTCACCAGGGACGGCTGCACCGCGGCGACGGTGGACCGGGTGGCGTCACTCCTGCTCGCCGCGGCCGCCGCGGGACCGTCGTTCGGGCTGGCGCTCAACGAACGCCGCCGCGACCTGCTGATCGTCAGCACCCTCGGCGGGAAACGCCGTCAGGTGGCGACCTTCATCGCGGGCGACGCGCTGATCGTCGGCGGCGGGGGCCTGATCGCCGGGCATCTGCTCGGCGTGTTGTTCGTCCTGCTCACCCCGGTGGAATGGGTGGCTTTCCCCCACGGGTACTTCGGGATGCTGGGCGCGGTCGTGATCGTTTCGTGCGTCGTGGCGTCCGCGCGGATCGCGCAGCTCGCCGCCCGCGACGAAGTGTCCGATCTTCGTGACTACTAGCCCTCGAAGGGCTGTTCGAGGCGGTAGCCGTGGCCGCGCAGGGTCGAAATCCGCGGCGCCTGCTCGGGTGTGGGCGCCGACTCGGCCAGTTTCCGTCGCAGCGCGGCGATGTGGACGTCGAGGGTCTTCGTGGAGCCGTACCAGTGCGCGTCCCACACCTCCGACATCAGGGTGTCCCGGCTGACCGCGACGCCCGGCTGTTCGGCCAGCCGGGCGAGCAGATCGAACTCCTTGGCGCGCAACGGGATCTCCCGTCCGCCGACGCTGACCCGCCGCCCGGCGGTGTCCACCCGCAGATGCCCGACGGCGATCGCGGGCCTGCTCTCCGGCGGGGCCGTCCCGCGCCGCAGGTGCGCCCGCACCCTGGCGAGCAGTTCGCCGAGGCGGATGGGTTTGGTGAGGTAGTCGTCGGCGCCGGCCTCCAGGCCGACGACGACGTCCATCTCCTCCTGCCGGGCGGTCAGGATGACCAGCACGGCGCCGGGGAGCGCCGCGCGCAGCCGCCGGCAGACCTCGACCCCGTCCAGATCCGGCAGGCCGAGATCGAGCAGGACGAAGTCGATGTCGTCGGCCGCCGCGGCCGCGAGCGCGGTGCGGCCGTCCCGCTGCCAGGAAACCTCGTAGCCGTGCAGGCGAAGGGTCGATTCGAGGACGCCGCCGATCGCGTCGTCGTCTTCCACCACCAGCAATTTCGGCATGCGGGGGAGCTTAACCGTTGAACACTGTTCTTTTCGGCCAAGACGTTACGAACACCACCTCGTCCGTAACAGGGCGCTAACGTTTCCCTGTGCGTTTCCGCTGGAGTGTCCATAAAGGACAGAGTGCGGCGGCGGCGAGACACAGCCAGGCGAACACGTCGCCGACACGGGCGTACACGGTCTGTGTTCTCGGCTGTGCCGGCAGATCCGCGACGAGTGTCTGCTGGTCGGTGCGGAAATAGTCGGCTTTCCCGAGTATCCGGCCCTGATCGTCCACAGCTGTGGAAATACCGTGGGTGGAGTGCCGGAAGAGCGAGTAACCGTTTTCCACCGCGCGGAAGACCACTTTCTCCGAGTGCAGTGAGCCGAATCCCTGCCAGTCGTTCGCGGGCACGAGCATCAGCGAGGTCTCTTTGCCCGCGGCCTGGCGCATCAGGCCGGGGTAGTCGGCGTCGTAACAGATGACCGTCGCGAGCCGTCCGTACGGCGAATCCGCGGTGGGCACGACTCCCGGGCCGGGCTTCATCGGTTCCATCGGCGTCGGATGCGTCTTGTCGTAGGTCCACAGCACTTCGCCCGTCGGCCCGACGAGCACGGCCAGATTCCGGATGTACGGAGCTTGGGTGGTGTAGAGCGCGTAGGCGAGCCCGACGTGGATACCCGCTTGTTTCGCTTCGGCGCCGACCCGTTTCAGCAGCTCCGCCTGGTCACGCTCCAGGACACTGGCGTGCGTTTCCGGCCAGATGACGATCTTCGCCCCCGCCGACGCCTGCTGCCGCGTCCTGGTCACGAGATCTTCGGTGACCGGCGCCAAGGCCGTGCCGACCGCGACCGGGTCCGCCGCGACGACTTCCTGTGCCCGCCAGTACTTCACGCCGATCCGCTCCAGTGCGTCGGTACTCGCCGTGTCCGCGGCCGTCGAGGGACTGATCCCCGCGATCCGGACGGTCTGCGTCGTCGGTGCGTCGAACAGCAACCGCACGCCGCCCGCGAGGAACACCAGGCCGAGCACGCAGGCGTGGACGAGCGCCGTGCGCTTGACCCGCGGCCACCCTTCCGCCCAAACGGTGTTCACCACCGAGGCGAACCACGCGAGGACGAAGGTGAGGCCGTACACGCCGGTCACGGACGCCGTCTGGAGCAGCGGCAGGTTTCCGGACTGGGTGCTGCCGAGCGCGCCGAAGTCCCCGAATCCGGTGACGAGGGTGAAGAGATATTCGGCCGCCACCAAGGTCGCCGGGAACACCAAGGTCTTCAGCGGCCCGGCACGGTCGGCGATCAGGCGGTCGGCGAGGAAAGCCGTCGTCTGCAGCACCGCGAGCAGGGTGAAGGCGAGCAAGGCGGACAGGACGAACGCCAGGCCGGTGGCCCCGAGCCAGAACAGTTGCCCGATCAGCAGGGACAGGCCCACGAACAGGATCGCGCGCCGGACGGGGACCTGGCGGGCGTAGCGGAGCAGGAAGAACGGGAACACCCAAGCCGCGAGCGGGACGTTCCAATCGGTGTGGACGGAGAGCAGGAGCAGCGCTGTGCCCAGCCACCAGAGCAGCCGTGGTTTCATACCGCGAACGGTAGGAAACCACGGCCGCCCGGACAGCCGACCTTGGGCAGCGGACGACCCTTACTTTCGTCAGGAAACGTGATCCCGGTACGCCTTGACGGTCTCCGCGAGGACTTCGCCACCGGGGCGGCGCCAGAGATCGGCGTCGAACACCTCGACCTCGATGGGCCCGGTGTACCCGGCGGCCGCGACACAGGCCTTCAGGTGCCGGTGGTCGATCGGGCCGTCACCGGGCAGCGCGCGGCCGAGCAGGGTGTCGGTCAACGGCACCTTCTGGTCGCAGACGTGGAATCCGGCGATCCGCCCGGCCGCCGCGGCGATCGACTCCTCGATCCGCGGATCCCACCACACGTGGAACTCGTCGACGATCACGCCGACCTGGTCGGCCGGATGCTCCAGTGCGATCGCCAGCGCCTGATCCACAGTGGACAGGACCGAACGTTCCGCGCACTGCATGGGATGCAGCGGTTCCAGACCGAGCCGGACGCCGCGCTCACCGGCGTACGGCGCCAGTTCGCCGACCGCGTCCGCGACCCGCTGCCGCGACGACGTCAGGTCGCCGTTCACCCCGCCGACGACCAGGACGAGGACCTCCGCACCCAGCGCGGCGGCTTCGTCGATCGCCTCCCGCGTCTGCGCGACACCGTCCACAGGGGACCCTTCCGGGGTGATCCCGGTGAAGAAACCGCCGCGGCACAACGACGACACGCCGACGTCGTACTCCTTGAGCAGCCGGGCAGTCTCCTCGACGCCGGTCTCGGCGACCTTGTCCCGCCACAGGCCGATCCAGCGGACACCCGCCTCGGCGCACCCCGCCACGGCCTCCGGCAGCGACCACGCCTTGGTGGTGATCTGGTTCAGGCTCAACCGGTCCATCAGGCCACCCCCGCCGCGGCCAGCAGCGGCCGCATCCTCGCGACGGCGAGGTCCGGGTCGGCGAGCACCCCGGCGGCGTCCGCCAGGCGCAGCAGTTCGGCCAGATGCGTGATGGACCGTGCCGATTCGCGGCCCGCCACCATCCGGAAGTGCTTCTGGTGCCCGTTGAGGTAGGCGAGGAAGACGACGCCCGTCTTGTAGTTCCTGGTGGGCGCCCGGAAGATCGCCCTCGAGAGCGCGACGGTCGGGTCGAGCAGGCCGTGGAAACCGGCCTTGTCGCCTTCGTCGAGCCGGGCGAGCGCGGCGCCCGCGACCTGCGCGACGGCGTCGAAGATGCCCAGAAGTGCTTCGCTGTGGCCCTGTTCGTCCCCGGCGATCAGTTCGGGGTAGTTGAAGTCGTCACCGGTGTAGCAGGCGACGCCCTCGGGCAGCGCGCGGCGGAACTCGGTCTCGATCGACGCGTCGAGCACCGAAACCTTGACCCCCGCGATGACGCCGGCGTGTTCGGTGCAAAGCCTGCCGAGTTCCTTGGCGGCCTCACGGACGTCGCCGTGTCCCCAGTAGCCTGCCAGCGCCGGATCGAACTGCTCGCCCAGCCAGTGCAGCAGGACCGGGCGGTCCGCGCCGGAGAGTAGTTTCCCGTACGCGGCATGGTAATCCTCGGGCCCGGACGCCGAAGCCGCGAGCGCGCGGCTGGCCATCACGACCGGGATCGCCCCGGCTTCGCCGACGATGTCCAGTTGCTCGCGCCAGGCGTCCACAATGGACTCCGTGGTCGCGTCGCCGCCGGGGAGCTGGTCGGTGCCGACCCCGGCGACCCACGGCCGTCCCGCGGCGAGCGCGCCGGTGCGCCGGATCAGGTCCTTGGTGGTGTCCCAGTCCAGGCCCATCCCGCGCTGCGCGGTGTCCATCGCCTCGGCCACGCCGAGACCGCAGGACCACAGGTGCTCGCGGAAGGCGAGCGTCGTGTCCCAATCCAGTACCGCGCCCTCTTCGGGATCGGCGACGGCGAACGGGTCGGCCACCACGTGTGCGGCCGCGTAGGCGATCCGGGAGGTCGGCGGTGATGCCAGTTTCGCGGGCGTTTCCGCCCCTTGCGGCGTCCACTCCGCCAGTCCGCCGTCGGCGGTGGGCAGGGCGATCAAGGTCATCGGGTCTCCGTGGCGCGGGGGTGAGAAAGCGCTTTCTCGTGCCACGGTAAGTCACCGCGTGGACCGCACACAAGGGTTTCAGCGAGCGGGGGAAGCGGTGCTGCGGCGCAGGACGACCTCGCCGGACATGCGCACCACGCGCGGCCGGGTGCCGGGCGAGGCCTTGAGTGCCAGGTCCATGGCCCGTTCGCCCAGCTTCTCCAGCGGCAACGCCACCGTGCTCAGCGCGGGCGTGAGATCGCGCACTACCGGGATGTCGTCGAAACCGGCGATCGACATCTCACCGGGTACGGAGACGCCCGCGTCGCGCAGTGCCGCCATCGCGCCGATCGCCATCACGTCGGTCACCGCGAACACGCACGTCGGCCACTGCTTCCGCGGCCGGGCGAGCACCTTCTCCATCGCTTCGTAGCCACCGTCACGGGTGAACGCGGCTTCCGCGACGTCGTCCTCGCGGAGTTCGACGCCGTGCTCCAGCAGTTCCGCCGCGAAGCCGTCGAGGCGGTCGACAACGGTGGTCAGGCTCCTCGGCCCGGCGAGTACCGCGAACCGCCGGTGCCCCAGGTCCAGCAGGGCTTTCGCCAGTTCGGCGCCGCCCCCGCGATTGTCGGGCTGGACGGTGTCCACCTTGAGCCCGCGGTGCCTGCTGACCGCGGCGACGTGCCCGCCGCCGCGCCGGTACGGCTCGAGTTCGGCGGCCATCGCCTTTTCCCACGCCTTGTCCTCGAACGCGGAGCCGATCAGCAGGATGGCCGAGGCACGCTGGGCGCGCAGCGTGGAGACGTACGCGACCTCCTTGGCCGGATCGCGGAACGTGCTCGCGAGCATCACCAGGAGCTCGTTCTCGCTCGCCACCCGCATGACGCCGCCGGCGATCGCGGCGAAGTACGGGTCGCCGACGTCATGGCAGATCACTCCGACGGTCGGCTGCGAGCCACCGGCCAGGGCCTGAGCGTGGGCATTGGGGGTGTACGAGAGTTCGGCCGCCGCGGCGATCACCCGTTCGCGGAGATCTCCCCGGACGGTGGCGGTGCCGTTGAGGACGCGGGACGCTGTCGCGAGCGACACGGCCGCGGTGCGCGCCACATCTTCCAGCGTCACGTGGGGACGGGCCTTCATCGATCCTCCAAGCTGACGTTTGGGGCATAGTGGCGGACATGCTCGGCCTTTACCCGGAAATCGAACCTTACGTCCAAGGGATGTTGCCCGTCGGTGACGGCAATGAGATCTATTGGGAGGAATGCGGCGATCCCGAGGGCAAACCCGTGATCTTCCTGCACGGTGGCCCCGGAAGTGGTTCGATCCCGAGACATCGCAGACTGTTCGATCCCGACCGGTACCGGATCGTCCTTTTCGACCAGCGCGGCTGTGGGCGCAGCACCCCGAACTGCGCCACCCCGGAGGCTGATCTTTCGGTCAACACGACGTGGCACCTCGTCGCCGACATCGAGCGGTTGCGCGAGCATCTCGACATCGAACACTGGATGGTCTTCGGCGGCTCGTGGGGGAGTGTGCTCGGGCTGACCTACGCGGAAACGCATCCCGGACGGGTCACGGAACTCGTCCTGCGCGGCGTGGCCACGTTGCGGGTGAAGGAACTGCAGTGGCTTTTCGGCGGGGGAGCGGCGTTCCTCTTCCCCGAGGCGTGGTCGCGGTTCCTGGCCCCGGTGCCGTTTTCGCGCCGTCAGGACAACCTGATCGAGGTGTATCACGAACTGCTGCACCATCCGGACCCTTCGGTGCACGGGCCCGCCGCGATCGCGTGGAGCCGCTGGGAAGGCGAAACGGTCAAATTGCGCCCGCAGGCCGACGTGATCGACGCGTTCAGCGATCCGTCGTTCGCCCTCGCGATCGCGAGGATCGAGAACCACTATTTCCGGCACGGTGGTTGGCTGGCCGAAGACCAGCTGCTGCGCGGCGCCGGGAAGCTCCGGGGCGTCCCGTGCGTTCTCGTCCAGGGACGCTACGACGTGGTCACCCCGGCCATCACCGCTTGGGAGCTCAGCCAGGTGCTGCCGAGCGCGGAACTGGTGATGGTCGGCGACTCGGGTCACGCGTTCGACGAACCCGGCACCCTGCACGAGTTGATCAGCGCGACCGACCGGTTCGCGTCAGACTGGCGGGGCGCCGGTACACCCCAGGACGAGGAGAGGAACCCAGACATGCTTTTCGGTGACGAGCACGTCCGTCGCTACGAAGAGACCGACGGCGAGGTGGGCCACGACTGGGAGAAGGGCGCGCCTTGTCTCGTCCTCACCACCAAGGGCCGCAAGACCGGCGAGGACCGCAAGTTCGCGCTGATCTACCAGTTCGACGACGACAACAACCCGGTCATCGTCGCCTCCAAGGGCGGGGCGCCGGAGGACCCGGGCTGGTACAAGAACCTGCAGGCGAACCCCGAGGTCAAGGCCCAGGTCAAGGCGGACAAGTTCACCGCGCGGGCCCGGACCATCGAGGGCGAGGAGCGCGCGAAGCTGTGGGAGAAGCTCGCCGCGGTCTGGCCGGACTACAACGAGTACGCGAAGAAGACCGACCGTGAGATCCCCGTGGTGGTGCTCGAACGCGTGTGATCCGCGCCGCGTTCGCGCGTTGTTCCGGCCGAACCGGGGCGGGTTCGGCTACGAATTACGTCCATGGTGCTGAGACCCCGTGAACGCTGGACCGCACTGAGCCCCGTTTCGGGTGACTTGCTGACGTTCCGCCAGATGATCGCCTTCGGCCGGCGCTTCGCCCGCGCCGGCCGGGGGTTCTGGTTCAGCCTCGCGATCAACGTCGTGTGGCCTTTCCTGGTGCTGTTCACCCGGTTCCGGGTGCGCGGCGGGGAGCACCTGCCCGCGTCGGGCGGCTTCCTGGTCGCGTCGAACCACCTCTCGTTCGCCGATCCGACGACGGTGACGGCGTACTGCCTCGCCCACGGCCGCGTGCCGCGCTACCTGGCGAAGGCGAGCCTGTGGGACGCGCCGGTCGTCGGCTCGGTGATGCGCTCGGGCAAGCACATCCCGGTCTACCGCGGGGCGCCCACGGCGTCGGGCGCGTATCGCGACGCCGTGAGTGCCGTGCGTGAGGGCGAATGCGTCGTCATCTTCCCGGAGGCGACCTTCACGGATCACCCGGACGGGTGGCCCATGCGCGGCAAGACCGGAATCGCGCGGATCGCGCTGGAGACCGGGGTCCCGGTGATCCCGCTCGCGAACTGGGGCACGCACCACCTGCTGCCGTCGGACGCCGTCCTCCCGCGCGGCTTCCCGCGCAAGACGGTGAACCTGATCGCGGGTCCGCCGGTGGACCTCTCGGATCTCATGACGCCCTCGCCGTCGCGCGAGGTGCTGGAGGAGGCGACCGAGCGGATCATGGCCGCGGTGACCGAGCTGCTGATCGGGATCCGCGGTTCCCGCCCTGAGTAGGCAGTCTCACCCTTCGGACCGTCCCGGTGAGGGGTAGGTTTCGAAGTATGAGCGCACACTATGACGTCGTTGTTCTGGGCGCCGGGGTCGGCGGTTACGTGGCGGCCATCCGGGCGTCGCAACTGGGGCTGAGCGCGGCGGTCGTGGAGGAGAAATACTGGGGCGGGGTCTGCCTCAACGTCGGCTGTATCCCGTCGAAGGCACTGCTGCGCAACGCCGAACTCGCGCACATCGTGACCAAAGAGGCGAAGTCCTTCGGGATCCAGGTCGAAGGGAAGGTCACCTTCGACTACCAGGCCGCCTTCGACCGCAGCCGCAAGGTCGCGGACGGTCGCGTCAAGGGCGTGCACTACCTGATGAAGAAGAACAAGATCACCGAGTACGACGGGCACGGCACCTTCCTCGACGCCAACACCGTCGAGGTCAACGGCGAGCGGATCACCTTCGACAATTGCGTGATCGCCACCGGCGCCACCGCGCGCCTGCTGCCGGGTACCACGCGCAGCGACCGCGTGGTCACCTACGAACAGCAGATCATGGAAAACGAACTGCCGGAGAGCATCGTCATCGCCGGCGCGGGCGCGATCGGCGTCGAATTCGCCTACGTGCTGCACAACTACGGCGTGAAGGTGACCATCGTCGAGTACCTCGACCGCATGGTCCCGCTCGAAGACGCCGAGGTCTCCGCCGAACTGGCCCGCCGCTACCGGAAGCTCGGCATCGAGGTCTTGACCTCCACCAAGGTCGAGACGATCGACGACACCGGCGAGCAGGTCCTCGTGACCGTGTCGAAGAACGGCGAGCAGCGCGTCCTGGAAGCGGACAAGGTGTTGCAGGCCATCGGTTTCCAGCCGCGGACCGAGGGATACGGCCTGGACAAGACCGGCGTCGAACTGACCGACCGCGGCGCCATCGCCATCGACTCGCGCGGCCGCACCAACGTCCCGCACATCTTCGCGATCGGCGACGTCACCGCGAAACTGATGCTCGCGCACGCGTCGGAGTCCATGGGCGTCGTCGCCGCCGAGACCATCGCGGGCGCCGAGACCATGGAACTCGACTTCGTGATGATCCCGCGCGCGACCTACTGCCAGCCGCAGATCGCCAGCTTCGGCTGGACCGAAGAACAGGCCCGCGAAAAGGGCTTCGACGTCCAGGTGGCGAAGTTCCCCTTCACCGCCAACGGAAAGGCGCACGGCCTCGGCGAGGCCGTCGGTTTCGTGAAGATCCTCAGCGACGGTGAACATGGTGAGTTGCTGGGGGCGCACCTGATCGGGCCTGAGGTGACCGAACTGCTGCCGGAGCTGACTTTGGCGCAGCAGTGGGACCTCACGGTGCACGAGATTTCGCGGAACGTACACGCTCACCCGACACTGGGGGAAGCGGTCAAGGAAGCCGTCCACGGTCTCGCTGGACACATGATCAACATGTAAGTGCTCGGTCCGGTGGGTCGTGAGTGGTGGCCGCCCTCATCCGTGTGGCTATCTCTGCGGCCTTACGTTCTTCGTAACCCACCCAGTACTTGAGTTCGTGGTGGTGCCACCGGTCCACCTCGGACACTTCGCGGTACATGCGTGCGTTGGCCTGGTGGAACTTCAGCCAGTCCGACATGCCCGCTTCCGGTCGAGGACGTCGGGACGTCGCGACCGCATGTGCGTCGCGGAGGGTCTGTGGCTGATTCATCGATCACCTCCTCGTTGCCGCGATTCTCCATCAGTCCCCGGGACGCGATCACCTCTTGGCAGGACATCTCGGGACGTCCTTGGTACCGTCGAAGACGTCCCTACATGTCCCTGGGAGGGCGGATGCCGAACGAACGCCTGCGGGATGCCCTGCTGCGCAACGGTCTTTCGCTGGAACAGATCGCCGACGCCACCGGGGTCGATCAGAAGACCGTGGAACGGTGGATCACTCAGGGCCGCACGCCGTATCCGAAGCACCGCCACAAGCTCGCCGCCATGACGCGCGAGTCCGAAACCTACCTTTGGCCGGACTCGGTGGCGCCGGAGCGCAGGGCCGAGACGGCCGCCGCTGAGGTCGTGCGCGTGTTTCCGCACCGCAACGCCATTCCCGTCGAGCTTTGGGATCGGCTGATCAAGGAAGCGTCGGACACTGTCGAGGTGCTGGTCCACGCTGCGCTGTTCCTGGTGGAGCGCCCGCGGTTCATCAAGGATCTGACTGCTAAAGCGCGGGCGGGGGCAAAGGTTCGGCTGACCTTCGGAGATCCCGAGGGGGAGAGTGTCGCTCTGCGCGGCGACGAGGAGCAGCTAGGCGACGGAACGCTTGCAGCGCGCATCCGCAACGCGCTCGCGTCTTACCGGCCGCTGATCGGGGTAGACGGGGTGGAGATGCGCTTCCACAACACCACGCTCTACAACTCGATCTTCCGCTTCGACGACGAAATGATCATCAACACGCACGTCTACGGCTTCCAGGGAGCCCATGCTCCGTCGCTCCATCTGCGTCGGCTCTCGGTCGGGGACCTCTTCGAGACTTACTCGGAGAGCTTCGAAGCCGTCTGGAACCTCGCCAAGCCCGCCACCTTCTAGGAGGCCACCCATGGCACGCGTCGACTACTACAACGACCCGAACGCTCCGAAGGCGAACAGCATCGCGGTCGCGGTGTCCGCGTTCATCCAGGACGAGGAGGGTCGGATCCTCATGATCCGGCGGACGGACAACGACCTGTACTCCATTCCCGGCGGCCAGCTGGAACTCGGCGAGACCCTTGCGCAGGCAGCCGTGCGCGAGGTCCGCGAGGAGACCGGAATCGAGTGCGAGGTCACCTGCGTCATAGGACTCTACTCCAACCCTGATCACGTCATCGCCTACGACGACGGCGAAGTCCGCCAAGAGTTTTCGATATGCTTCCGTGCCAGTGCAACTGGTGGCGACCTTCGCGCCAGCAGTGAGAGTAAAGAAGTCTTCTGGGTTGAACCCTCACGTCTGGATGAACTGAATATTCACAAATCCATTCGATTGAGGCTGATGCACGCTTCCGAGATGCAATGCGACCCATATTTCACATAGGGTCACCAATTGAGCGGCTGACGATGACGACATGAGCTTAACTCTTTGAGAGTGATTTTCGACATATAGCCACTGGCGGTCGCGTCCAGTAATTGAGTCAGGGCGACGTCGTGTCAACTCTCGTCGAAGTACTTTACGAGCGCACGCAGGGTCTTCTGGGGGACGTGTCGAAGATGTCCCTCGATCAATAGTTTCTGACTCTCGGCTTGAGGTTTCCGTGCAACTTCAAGCATGAACAGGTAGAAGAGGCTTATGCCGCCGTGAAAGCCTTTTTCAGAACGGGAATCTCTCGACCAAACCAATTTTCCATGCGGCGACTCGAAGCCGGGAGGCGTCTCATGACGGAGCCAGGACGTTGCGAGTGCAACCAGCGGTTCCGAAGAATCGGCCAATTGGTTGTTTACGTCGAGAACGGAGCCGTAGCCAAGCAGTTTGAGCTCCTCAAGGCGAGCTGCGGCATAGGACGCGTTTGTCTCCAGCCGATGCTCGCCCACGGCGTTCGAAATCTGCGCGTCCAAATTTGCCACCAAGGCTGATTGGGTTATGTACGCAAGTACTGAATCCAAGTTCAGATCGATGTCCAGTCGAGACGAACCAATGCTTCCCTGAATCTCTGTCGCGTACTCTTGGAGGGCTCCTCGCGTTTCGACAAATTCATCGTCGGCTAGCTCAAGCAGGCTTGCCAGGCGCGAAAATCGTCGAACAACTTGACGCGGAACCTCAACCTTACTCTTATAGCCTAGATCGTGCTCAATTTCGGCCCATGCGTGCTGAAGAATGGACCTTATTTGAATTTCAAACCTGAATTCCGAGTATTTTCTATATTCGGCCAAACTACTTCTACTTGTGGCTATGCTTGCAATATAGTGCAGCGATGTGTAGCCAAATCGATCCGGGTCTAGGCTGTCACTTTTATTAATGGAATTAGCGATGTCAATGAGAAACTCACTTTCAACAATTGAAGCCACTTTGTCCACGTCATCTCGAAAGTAGGTCACAATGCGCAAGCCTAGAATATCGGTGATATCTTCAATGCTAGCGTACTTATCCGACTTTCTTTCGAGTTTCTTTTCAAGACTTTCGATGGTCTTAACGCGATAATCAACAGAGTGCACCTGGATTTCCGCGGTGTCCAGCAAGTCCGTGATCAGTGGTCGCAACTTGGCGCCGAGAGTGCCGCACAAAGCTGCGTAATCATTGTAGCCGTTGGTGTCAAATACCATTCCCGGTCCTTCGCTTGAAAAGCGCTTTTGTTACTCTGCCAAGAGTAACGTCGAGCAGGGTTTAGGGGCGAACATCAGATCCCGACTCGCCGAAGGATTCATCGGGATCCATCGCTCCGGGTAGAAGAGCGCCCAACCGTGCAGCTACGTACGGTCGAAGGCTGTCGAACTTGGCTCTATGGGATCAAGGCGCGCCGCCGTCGGCGGCGCGCTGGTCACCTTGCGTCCGCGTCTCGCCTGCGGGCGCACCTTGCCCGACACGGCGGGCTGCCGCTCCGCTCCGCCCACCGGTCGGGCGGTGTGCCCGCTGAGGCTGTGGACAGGTGTAGCCGCCGCCAGCGGCGCGCAGGTACGCCAAGGAGCACGTTGGCCTCCTCGCTCAGACGATCGTGCTCAGAGGTCGCGAACGGAGCAACGGCTGTTACGCGGAGCCATCACCCCGATGCCAGATCGTCACAGCGGCCGTCACGTCGGGTCAAGGCGGGAAAGCGTGCCTTGACCCGACGCAACGGCTGCGTGGATGGCTTCGTATCGGGGAGATGGGAAAGGAGTGGGCGAGTGCCAGGTCGTCAGACGTCGGGCAGGGGTGAGAACACGCGAGAAGTGTCCAGCCCTGTCCGCGCAGGTCAGCGGCTAAAAGTAGCGATCATGTCGAGGTCAGCGAAACTTCGGGATCAAAAGATCAACATGTAGGTGCTCAGTCTGGTGGGTCGTGAGTGGCAAATAGGGTTCTAACCCGAATCGCCACTCACGACCCACCGGGCCCAAAGCCCACCCGCAGCCCTCGAGCGCAAGTAGTCGACTAAACGCGCCGTGAGGCTAGAGGGTGTGGGAAGCGATCAGCTGGCCGATCGCCCGGATGTCCGAACCCCGGAACTCCAGCCGCACGTTCCCCAGCCCGCTGAACCACAGGTCCAGCTCCGCGTCCAGATCGAACGTGCCCGCGGTTTCGATCGAGAACGCCTGGATCCTGTTGTAGGGCAGCGAAGTGAAGTCCTTCTTCTTGCCCGTCATGCCCTGGACGTTCACTGCTATCAGCCGCTTGTTCGTGAACACCACGAAGTCGCGTACCGCCTTGAACGACGAGATGATCTCTTCCCCGGGGATGATGATCGGCTGCACCGTCGGCGCGATGTCCTTCGGCTTGCACGGCGTGAGCTTGAAGACGGTGTCCTTGGAGAAGTCAATCATGGTCTCCAGGGTACGGAT
This sequence comes from Amycolatopsis sp. lyj-84, assembly GCF_046549075.1. Lineage (NCBI taxonomy): Bacteria > Bacillati > Actinomycetota > Actinomycetes > Pseudonocardiales > Pseudonocardiaceae > Amycolatopsis > Amycolatopsis sp. lyj-84. Next base: position 38,377 of record NZ_JAJPWO010000005.1, on the reverse strand, counting down.
TTCCGTCGGATCAGGCTTCGGGCGTGAACCTCACGACCGCCTTGCCCTCCTTGACCGCGCTCACCGTGTAGCTGATCCCGTTCGTCCGGCCGGCGCTGCCGCTGAAGGACGCTCGTGCGCCGCTGGGGAGAGCGGCCGAGAGGGTGACACCGTCGTCCGACACGGAATCGACCGCGATGTAGGTGACGCGCAGCCGCGCTTCGAAGGCGATCTTGTCCTTCGGCTTCAGGATGACTTCGCAGTCGCCGTCCCGGCACGACTTCAGGTCGGTGCCCTGCGCCGCTACCAGCGGACCGTCCGGGTGGGCGACACCCGACGACGACGGCGGCGGAGCGACCGATGACGAAGACGGCGAAGGTGACGGTGAAGGCGAGGACACGGGAGCGGGCGAAGAAACAGACGGTGGCGAAGCGGGCGGGGTGTCGGATCCGCAACCGGCCAGGGCCGCGGCGGACACGAGCAGGAAGCCGGCCACACGCTGAGTAGACATATGCTCAACGTAAAGCGATGCGCGGGGACCCCTCCCCGGCGGCGACTCTCATACTGCCGGGGAGCAGGAGGAGGCACGATGAAGCGGCTCACGATGGCGCACGAAAGCCTGGCGCTCGGCGTGCCCCGGTCGGCCCCCGGCGCGGTGTTCGCCCTCACGCTCGCGGGCGGCGTGTCCGTCGACCCCGACGAGGGCGGCGAGATCTCCTTCGGGCGCAACCGGCCGCAGGTCGACGTCTGTGTGGGGGAGAACGATCTGCGGGTCAGCCGCAGGCACGGGCACCTGAACTTCACCGGCGGGCAATGGTGGGTCAGCAACACCGGTCAGCTGCCCATCCGCCTGCCCAACTCCCGCTGGCTCTCTCAGGGCGAGGACCCGATCCCCCTGTCGGACGGATACACGCCGCTGTTCGTCCGCGGCTCGGGCAAGCGGGAGCACCTGCTCGAGTTGTACATCGCCGGTCCTGACGGCGGGCAGCCCGCCACCCGGCACGGCGACGTCACCGTGCCGCCCCGCCGTTGGCGCCTCAGCGCGGAGGAACGCCTGGTCCTGGTCGTCTTCGGGCAGCGCTACCTGCTGCACGACCTCAACCCGCAGCCGTTGTCCCGCCAGCAGACGGCCGAGGTGCTCGCCGAACTCCGCCCCGACGAAACGTGGACGAGCCGCCGTGTCGAGCACCTCGTCATCGACGTCCGGGCGCGGTTGTCCGCAGGCGGCGTTTACGGCCTGCGGCGCGAAGAAGTCGGCGAGCCGGTCGGAAACGCGTTGAACGACAACCTGTTGCGGGAGCTGGTGCTCTCCACCACCCTCGTCCCGCCGGACCTCGCCCTGCTCGACGCGCTCAGTTGACGCCTTCCATCGCCGCCTTCGCGACGTCGCTGCCCCTGTCCGCCTCGCCGGCGACCTTCACCAGTGCCGCCGTCGCCTGATCCCGGCTCTCCTCGGCCTTCACGCGTCCCGCCGAGGCCGCGTTCACGCCGAAGAAAGCGCCCACCACCGTGCCGATCACCGTTCCCGCCGCGGTGATCACCGCCGTGACGTCGGACGTGTTCGGGTATCGCATGACCGCCGCCACCGCGATGACCGCGAGCGCGCTCAGCCCCGCCAGCACCGTCATGAATCCGTAGTTCTTGCCCATGGCCCGCTCCCTTCAGGCTCCTTGAGGCAATGCTTCGCCCGAACGGCGCCCTTCGTTACGGCAAAAGGCCGGACCGTTATCCGCCGATGCCGAAACGGACGTCGTGACCCTGTTCCGGCACTACGAATTCCAACAGCCGCATCCCCTCTTTGGTAATCGAATCCTTGTCCCGCAAGGGTTTCCGGGACTCGATCGTCAGGGTCGCCCCTTTGATCTCCCAAACGGCCAGGAATTCACCGTCGACGAGCAAAGTGCCCCGGCGGCCTCCGGGACCCGGCGGTAGCGGCACGCGGCGGCCGTCCGGGATCAGGCGTACGCGGTCCGCGTGGGAGAGCAGGACGTTGTCGTACTCGGGCAGGAACCGAGGGGGCGCCGGGGTTTCGGGGTCGGGCCGAGGCGCGTCGGGGAGGTCGAACAGCTCTTTCCCCGCGGTGTCGGTGAAGGTGCGCAGCCGCGGCCGGAGCCGTTCGAAGACTTCCTTGAGCTTGGTGAGCCCCGACCAGACCTGTGCGTCGCGGACGGTCGCCGGGCCGAACGCCGTGAGGTAGCGCAGCACCAGATCGTCGAGGGAGATACCGTCCCCGACCGGTTTGCCGACCCACTCGTCGAGCAGGGAAAACGCGACCGGTCCCTGCTGTCCCCACAGGCCTCGCGGCGTCACGTGCGCGAGAGGGAGAAGGCTGTTGACCGCGTAGGCGAGGGTGGGCTGGTCGGCGTCGGGCCACCGGTCCGCCAGCGCGGTCCGGATCTCGGCGCGAGTGCGGGGCCGCCCGGCCAGCAGAGCCCGTCCCGCTTCGGTGATAGCGGCGAGATCGAGACCGGCGACCTCCCGCGAGTAATGGCCGAGGAAACCGCGTTCGACCACGGTTTTGATGGTCGGCCACAGGGCGAGGCAGTCTTCGGCCGTCACCAGGTGCACGGTTCCCCGCATCAGCGTCGACCGGACGACCTCGCGGGCGGCCAGCGGTTTCGCCAGCTCGTCCACCTGGAAATCCCGCAGCCGCGACCACAAGCCGACGTAGGACGAGTCGGGTGCCTGCGCCTGGAGGCCCGCCAAATGCTCGATCGCGGGGACGGCGGACAGCGCGGAGCGCTCCAGCAGGAGTTGCCGGGCCAGTGTCGCGCGGTTGAGCGCCCGCGCGCTCAGGCGTTCCGTCGTCATTTCAGCCGCACTTCCGTAGGAACGTACGAAGGTCTTCGGTGAACAGTTCCGGTACCTCCATCGCCGGGAAATGACCACCGGTAGCGTACTCGGACCAGTGGTCGAGCGGCTCGTCCTGAAGACTCCGGATCGTGGTGTCCCCGGCGAAGACGGCGATCCCGCGCGGCGGACCGGCCGGAGCCTCGCCGCCTTCGTCCCAGCCGCCTTGCGACAGCTGCCGGTAGGCCTCCATGCCTTCGTACATGGCGTGCGCGGAGGAGGCGCCCGCGCCGGTGAACCAGAACAGGCTGACCAGGGCCAGCAGGTGATCGCGATCGACGGCGTCGTCCGGCAGTTCCTTGGCCGGATCGGTCCACTCGGCGAACTTCTCCACGATCCACGCGAGCTGGCCGGTCGGGGAGTCGTGCAGCGAATAGGCCAGCGTCTGCGGCCGGGTCGCCTGCACCTGCAGGTAGCCGAGGCCGTCGGCCTGGAACCGGTTGAAGCGCTCGCCGCGTTCGCGGTCCTTCTCCTCGAGGCCGTCCAGCGCGACGGCGGGGCCGAACGGCGTCCCGGCGCTGGTGCCGGTGAGATGCACGCCGGTCACCCGGTGCGCGGCGATCATCGACAGGATGCCCGCGACTCCGGCGCCGGCGTCGGTGCCATGGACGCCGAAACGTTCGTAACCGAGGCGGTCCATCAACGTGGTCCAAGCCTGGGCGACGCGGAACAGGTTGCCCCAGCCGGGCCCGTGCACCGGCGTCGAGAAGCCGTATCCGGGCAGCGACGGGATGACCAGGTGGAATTCGTCGCTCAGCTCGTCGATGACGTTCCGGAATTCGAACGGCGAGCTCGGCCAGCCGTGCGTGAGGAGCACCGCCCGCGCGTCCGGGGCCGCCGAGCGGACATGCAGGAAGTGGATGGTCTGGCCGTCGATCTCGGTGGTGAACTGCGGGAACTCGTTCAGTTCCGCCTCCTGGGCGCGCCAGTCGAAGCCGTCGGCCCAGTACTCGGCCAACCCCTTGAGATAGGCGACCGGGACTCCCCGGCTCCAGTCCCCGGTGACCTCGTGGGGCCAGCGGGTGCGGCTCAGGCGGGTCTTGAGGTCGTCCAGATCGGCCTGGTCGATCGCGATGCGGAAGGGCTTGATTTCGCTCATGAGGGCTACGCTAGGAGCAATTGCGGAAAGGTTCGTTCCGCGATTGCGGACAAGGTGGAACCCATGGCGGAAACTTCGGCGAGACTGCTGCGACTCCTGTCTCTGATGCAGGCCAAGCGCGTCTGGACGGGCCCGGAACTGGCGAGCCGGCTCGGCGTCACGACCAGGACCATCCGGAACGACGTCGAGCGGCTTCGCGGACTGGGCTATCCGGTCGACGCCACACCCGGCGTCTCCGGTGGGTACAGCCTGGGCGCGGGTGCGGCGATGCCTCCGCTGCTGCTCGACGACGAGGAGGCCGTCGCGGTGGCGATGGGCCTGCGGACGGCCGCGGGCGGGACCATCGCGGGGATCGAGGAGACGTCGGTCCGCGCGCTGGCGAAACTGGAGCAGGTGCTGCCCTCGCGGCTGCGGCGCCGTGTCGAGGCGCTGAATTCCGCGACGCTCGCCGTGCGGGGCGACGGCCCCACGGTCGATCCCGAGGTGCTTTCGGTCATCGCCAACGCCTGCCGCGACCGCGAGACCCTGCGGTTCGATTACGTGGGGCACAACGGATCCGAGACGCGGCGGCAGGTCGAACCGCATCGTGTCGTGCATCTGGGCCGCCGGTGGTACCTCGTCGGCTGGGACGCCGACAGGCAGGACTGGCGTACTTTCCGCGCCGATCGGGTGCGGCCGCGGACTCCCAACGGTCGACGGTTCGAGCAGCGCGAACCACCCGAAGGCGGCGTGGTCGCGTACCTCCAGCGCGGTCTGGGCACGGCCATGTGGCGGCACCACGCGACGATCCGGCTGCACGCCCCGGCGGCCGAAGCCGCGAGCAAGGTGCCGCCCGCCGTCGTGGTCGAAGCCGTCGACGAGCGCACCTGCCTGCTCAAAGCCGGCGCGGACACGCTGGAGTACCTGGCGCTCTACCTGGGCATGCTCGACACCGATTTCGACGTCGTCGACTCGCCGGAGTTCGCCGGGCACCTGCGCAAACTGATCGGCCGGTTCAGTCGCGCGGTGGACGCTTGACGTCGAAGACCAGTTCCGGGCGCTCCCAGGTGATCTTCGGCGGGCTGGGCGCGACGACACCCACGCGGCGCGCGCCCATCCGCTCGTAGAACCCGGTGGCGGGCGGGTGGGAAACGACGCGGATCTCGGACATGCCGAGGTCCGCGGCCTGCCCGAGCAGGTGCTCGACCAGCCACGCGCCGATGCCGGTGCCCTGGGCGGAATCGGCGACGAACAGCAGGTCCAGCTCCGCCGGATACTCGATCAGGCTGTAGAAGCCGATCACGTCACGCTGTGCGTGGGCGACGAACGCGGGATGCGTGGCGAGGTAGTCCTCGGTGACCCGGTAGTCCTCGAGAATCGACGCGTACTCCCCTTGGTAGGCGGCGGATTCGTGCAACAGCGCCGTGACCCTGTCGGCGTCGGAAGCGCTTGCCCTGGAGATGCGGTAGCTCGTCACGCTCGAAGCTTAGAACCTCACACCGACAACTCTTGACCTCCAGCTAACTGGAGGGATGAGGCTGGGCTCCGACAGCTGGGGAACGAACTGGAGGAACGAGATGAAAGCGGCCGCGTTCACGGAAGCCGGTGGCCCGGAGGTACTGCGGGTGCTGGAGCTGGAGGAGCCGCACGCCGGGGCGGGGGAGGTCCGGGTGCGGGTGAAGGCGGCGGGGGTGCAGCCGTACGACGCGGCCGTTCGGGCGGGCTGGGAACCCACGGGGTTCGAGCTGCGTTGGCCGCGTGTCCCGGGGAACGAGTTCGCCGGGGTCGTCGACGAGGTCGGTTCCGGGGTTACCGGCCTCGTCGCGGGGGCCGAGGTGCTCGGTTTCACCGCCGTTCAGGCCTACGCCGAGTACATCGTGGTGCCCGCGGAGAACGTCACGGCGAAGCCGCCGGAGATGCCGTGGGAGGTCGCGGGCGGCTTCACGGCGGGAACGCAGACGGCGTACCTGGCACTCGACGGCCTGCGGGTCGCCCGCGGCGAGACGCTGCTGATCCACGGGGCGGCGGGCGCGGTGGGCACGGCCGCGGTCCAGCTTGCCGCGCTGCGCGGCGCGCGGGTCATCGGCACCGCGAGCGAGGCGAACCAGGACTACGTCCGTTCGCTCGGCGCCGAGCCGCTGGTCTACGGCGACGGCCTCGCCGATCGGGTGCGAGCCCTCGCGCCGTCCGGTATCGACGCGGCGCTGGACGGGGCGGGCGGGGTCGCGTTCGACCTTTCGCTGGAACTGGTCGGGAATCCGGACCGCGTGCTCACCCTGGTCGACCACGCCCGCGCGCCGGAGGCGGGAGCGCGGGTGGTCACCGGGACGCGGTCGGCCGAGCGCCTGGGGATGCTGGCGTCGTTGTACGCCAAGGGGGAGCTGCGGTTCCTGGTGCGGCGGACGTACCCGTTCGGCGAGGCCGCGGCGGCGCATCGGGAGATCGAGACCGGGCACGGGCGCGGCAAGGTCGTGCTGACCTTCCCCTGAACCTCGTGAGTGGTAAGGGCGGTTCTAACCGTCCTTACCACTCACGACCCTCAAGATCTCCGCAGCTTCCGGATCACCCCGCGCACCACCAGCGGCGCCACGATCGCCACGAACAACACCAGCGCCGCCCAGCCGCCGAAGCCGCCGAAGCCGCCTTCGTCGTAAGCCGCCGGTGCGGCCTCTCGCCAGTTCTTCGAGCCGCCGCCCGCCGATTCCTCGTCGGGACCGGCCGTCGCGGTCGTGACCTTGTCCCCGGTGGCCGGGCCGGTGGCCGGACCCGCCGACTTGCTCGGCCCGGAGCCGCCCGGTCCGGCGGCGGGTTTGCCGTTCGGGTTGAGGATCCCCGCGGTCACCAGCGGGTCGGGCGGGCTGCTGGCGCCCGCGCCGAGGCTGCCGCGGAAGGTCGGGTTGCCGCAGTTGCCCGCGTTCAGCTGTTTCGGTGGCTGCCCGGTGAGCCGCGAGTTGGAGTTCATGATCTCCTGCGACAGGTTCGGCGGCAGTGGCGAATAGCCGATCCTGGCCATGTTGATCTGGCCGTCGCACGCGACGTGTTCGAGGAACGCGGTCATCGTGTCGGTCTTGCCCTGGTCGCCGTAGCCGCCGCGGCAGGTGTCCCGGCCGGTCGTGCAGGGCATCATGATGTAGGAATACGCCGAAATCGGGTACGTCTTCGGGTCGGCGTTCGAGTAGACCTTGTCGAGTTTCTGGCTGAGGTCCGGGCGGAGTTCCGCGAACTTCAGCGCGGAAGCGATGTTCTCCGCGTAAGGCTGGGTGTACTGGCCCGCGCCGTTCTGCACCCACGCCGACGGCACGTTGTGGCGCTGCGCGTAGGCGAATTCGTCGTAGGCGACGGAGAACGGGATGGTCGCTTTGCCGATGGCCTGCGCGATCTGGTCCGAGTCCGCGAGCAGCCGGTACCAGTCGGCGTCCGGTCCCCGTTCGGGCAGCTGGATCGGGCGCACCCCGGAAGGCAGGCTGCCCATCCCGTTGCCGACGTTGCGGGAGACGAAGCGCTGGTAGGCGTCGGGCGCCGCATACGCGATGAAGTCGTAGAACAACGCCGTCGTCCCGGACTGCCCGGTCCGCCCCACCAGCGTGATGGGCTGGTCCGGCAACGACTTCCCGCCGTTGGTCGCGGTGATCGCCGGATCGCTCCAGCGGGTGATGTCCCGGCTGAAGATACGGCCGATCACCTCGCGCGTGAGGTGCAGGTAGTCGACCCGCTTCCCGGCCTGGTCGGTCACGTTGTACATGACGGCGACGGCGCCGGCGACGTCCGGCACGTACTGGTAGCCGCGGGTCTGCGCGGTCACCCCGCCGCCGCCCGCCGCGAGGAGCGAGGAGACCTCGGCTTCGGTCCCGCCGAAGTCGACCGTGCGGTCGCCGTACTGGTTGACCCCGGCGGGCGAGTTGGTGGCCGCATAGTTGACCGGGATACCGCGCGACGTCGCGCCGTTCTGCCAGTCGGTCATCGCGACGCCGACATAGCTGGACCCGGAGCCGGTGACCCTGCTGAGCGCCGCCGCGCCGGGCGCTCCCGCCACCGAGAGCGACAACAGCAGCGCCGAGACGCCGCCCAAGGCGCCCAGCCGGCGCAAGGCCTCTTTCGTCCTCATCCGAATCGCCCGTTCACGTAGTCGAAGGTGCGTTCATCCGAAGGCGCGTTGAAGATCGTGTCCGTCGGACCGTGTTCGATCACCCGGCCGGGTTCGTTCTCGGCCGCGAGGAAGAACGCGCAGTGATCCGAAACCCGCTGTGCCTGCTGCATGTTGTGCGTGACGATCACGACGGTCACCTCGTGCCCGATCTCGGCGATCGTCTGCTCGATCCGCCGGGTGGACGTCGGGTCGAGGGCGGAGCACGGCTCGTCCATCAGGAGCACGTTCGGCTGTACCGCGAGAGAACGGGCGATGCAGAGCCGCTGCTGCTGTCCGCCGGACAGGGCGCCGCCGGGGGAACTCAGCCGGTCACGGACCTCGCGCCACAACCCGGCGCGTTCGAGACTCTGTTCCACGAGCGCGTTCTTGTCGCCGCATTTGACGCCGGCGAGCTTGAGCCCGGCGAGCACGTTGTCCCGGATGGACATCGCCGGGAACGGGTTCGGCTTCTGGAACACCATGCCGATGCGCAGCCGGACCTGCTGGGGCCGGGTTCCGTCGGCGTAGATGTCCTGGCCGTCCAACAGGACTTCGCCGGTCAGGGACGCCGACGGCACGAGTTCGTGCATCCGGTTGAGGATGCGCAGGAAGGTCGACTTGCCGCAGCCCGACGGGCCGATCAGCGCGGTCACCTCTTTGGCGGGCATCCGCAACGACACGCCTTCGAGGACCAGCCGGTCGCCGAACCAGGCGCCGATCTCCCGCGATTCGAGTGCGGCCGCGCCGGGCGGGGGACCGCCGGTCAGGGTGACCTGAGGCCTGCTGGTGTCCACATCGGACAATTCGGTGGTGTCGGTCACCGGTTCTCCTGTGTTCTCAAGGTCTTCTTCGAACTCTTGGCCTTGCGCTTCGATCGGTCACGCCCGACGAACCTGGCGATCGCGAACAGGCTGAAGATGAGCAGGATCAGCACGAGCGCGCCGACGTAGCCGCGCTGCTGGACGTTTTCCAGCGGCTGCTTGATGAAGCGGTAGATGAACAGCGGGATGCTCTCCTGCGGAGCGGAGAACGGGTTGGCGTTCATCGCGAGCGACCCGAACGAGGTGAACAGCAGCGGTGCCGTTTCCCCGGCCACCCTGGCGATGCCGAGGATGACGGCGGTGGTGACCCCGGTACGGGCGGTGGGCAGGACCACCGACCACACCGTGCGTGCCCGGCTCGCACCGAGCGCCAGCGACGCTTCGCGCAGGCCGTCGGGCACCAGCCGGAGCACCACGTCCACGGTCCGCGTCACCGTCGGCAGCATGACCATCGTCAACGCCAACGTGGCCATCAAACCGTTGTAGCTGAACAGTCCCACGCCCGCCTGGATGCCGGGGATGATCAGCGCCGCGTAGATGAAGAGGCCGGCCACGATGGACGGGAGGCCGCTCATCGCGTCGACCATGATCCGCACCGGGCGGCGGAACCGGGACCGCGTCTCGTTGAGGAAGATCGCGGTGAGCAGGCCCAGCGGGACGACGAACACCAGGGTCAGCGCGGTCTGCTGGAGGGTGCCGACCACCGCGTGCAGCCCGCCGGTCGCGGTGACCGGATCGGTCGGCGCGACCGCGGACATGTCGTGGGAGAAGAAGGCCAGCCGCAGGTAGGGCGCGCCCTCGATGACGATGTAGGTCAGCAGGAACAGCAGCGGGACGAGCAGCGTGAGCGCTCCGGAGACCACGACGGTCGAGACGATCCGGTCCGACGCGGCCAGCCTGCCCAGCCTGTCGCGGGTGACCAGGTAGAGCATCGCCAGGTACAGCAGGTAGGCGACGATCAGATCCGCCAGCCAGCCGGGGGATTCCAGCAGCAGGTGCATGACGAACCAGGTGAGCAGCGTGGCCGACACCGCACAGCCGAGCGCCGCCAGCCTGTCCTGCCGGGTGGTCTCCGACGGGCGGCGTTTGACGAGTTTGCGCGGGCCGGACGTCACCGGGGGAGTCAGCGTCGTGGTCATCAGGCATCCACCCCTGCACCGGACCGGCTCTTCGAGATGATCACCGACGCGGTGAAGTTCGTGGCCAGGGTGAAGATGAACAGCACCAGGCCCGCGGCCATCAGCCCGGACAGGTAGAGCCCCGACGCGCCCGAGTTGTTGGCGATGAACCCGGAGATGGTCGCGCCGCCGAACTGCAGGACGTGCTGCGTGATCTCCGGAACCTGGGGCAGCAGAAGGGAAACGGCGATCGTCTCGCCGAGCGCGCGGCCGAGCCCGAGCATCGAGCCGCCGATGATCCCGCCCCGGCCGAACGGCAGCATGACCGTTTTGACCATGCCCCAGCGCGTGCTGCCCAGCGCGAGCGCCGCTTCCTTTTCCCCGGGCGGGGTCTGCGCGAACACCTCGCGGATCACCGAGGTCGTGATCGGGAGGACCATCAGGGAGACCACCAGCCCGGCGATGAACATGGACTGGATGTAGAGCGTGTTCTCCTTGGACGCGAACAGTGGGAACCAGCCGAGGTTCTCGGTCAGCCACGTCGAGACCGGGACGATCTGCGGTCCGAGGAAACTGAAGCCCCACAGTCCGTACAGCAGACTGGGGATGGCGGCGAGCAGGTCGACGAGGCCGGTGAGGAAGCCGCGGACCCGGCCGCTGGAGTACTCGGTGATGAACAGCGCCGCGAGGATGCTCAGCGGTACCGCGATCAGGACCGCGATGAGCGCGACCACCACCGTGCCGTAGAGCAGGCCCAGGACGCCGAGCACGCCCGAGGCCGGATCGAACCGGATGGTGCCGAAGAAGCCGAAGCCGCTGTTCTCGAAGGCGGGCCCGGACCGATACACCAGGAAGAAGCCGATGACCAGAAGGATGCCCAGCATGGTCAGCCCGGCGCCGGTGGTGACCCGGCGGAACGCCCGGTCGGCCCGGGAAAGGACTTCGGTGATCGCCCGCCGCACCGGTGCTCCCGGTGGGGACGGGTCGGGCCGGGGTGGCGCGACGGTCACGAGCGGCCTTCCTTCGTCTCGGTAAGCAAGGGAAATGAGGGCACACCACGTCGCCCCTCGATGCGGCCAGTATGTGGTGCCCGATACCGCGAAAGGTGTCCACGCGGAGAACGCCCGACGGGGCGCGTGTGAATCTGTGCCGGGGCGGGTCCGGGGACGGTTGACCCCGAACGGGCGACTCGGGGACGTTGGTTTCGGCGAGGTTCGTGAACGAGTCCCGCTCTCCGCCGTATGCCCGCGCACCTTGGGAGTCGTCCGTGTTCTTCGTCCGCGCAAGACAAGTCGGGATCTTGCTGATCTGCGGGGTGCTGATGGTCACGGGAGTGTCCGTCCCCGCGGCACAGGCGCAAGCGCCGGCAAACCCGTCCTACACGCTCAAGACCGAGCCCGCGGAGCTGACGGCGGCCCGCAACGGCGACCCGGTGCGGATCACGGTGTCGGGATTGGCGAGCGGCGCCCAGGCGTCCCTGAAAGTCTGCCCCAAGGTCCTGCCGGACAACCTGATCAAGGTCGCCGGTAAACCGCCGTGGGCGCGGGACAACACCGTCAGCGCGCGGGTCAAGGCCTACTGCGGGGAATTGAAGGACGAGTTCATCGCGAATCCGGCGCATATGGACAGCGCCACGGGACGCCGGAGCAGCAGAACCGGCGATATCGTCATCGACACCCAGATTCCCCTCGGTGCCTCCACCCCGAAAGCGATTATCTGGGACCCGCAGTACACCACCTTCAACAAAAACGCCGAAGGCCAAGCGGACAAACCTCCGACGGTTTCCTGGGCGGACAATCCCGACGTCGTCGATCCGGCGACCGGCGCCAAGACCCGCAAGAAGTATTCCTTCCGATGCGATGAGCAGAATCCCTGTTCGGTCGCGGTCACGATCACCGCGAAGAACGCCGACGGCGCGTTCGTGACCTGGATCGACAGCTCGATCGAATTCACTCCGACGCAGCAGGAGATCGGCGTCAAGGGCTGCAAGGGCGCCGGTCAGAACACGATCAGCGCGAGCATGCCCGAACGGCTGGGACGGGCCGCGGTCGCCTGGAACCAGGCTCTCTGCGCGCCCACCCAGGCCGAACAACCGGCGAACATCGTGAGCGAGACGGAGAACGCCGGGCTGACCGCGTTCGACAAGGGCACCTCCGACCTCGTGATCACCGGCAGCGGGGGCGCGCTCGCCAGTCAGGCCGTGCGCGACCGGCAGTACATCCCGGTCGGGATCAACGCGGCGGTCGTGGCCGCGGTCGGCTGGTCGCCGACCGACAGCGACGACAACGGGAATTCGCTCAACGCGAAGTTCAACGGCACCCTGCGGTTCACCCACGACGAACTGGCGAACATGGTCACCAAGGGCGGCCAGCAACCCGATCTGGACGGCCGGGGCGGCATCTTCAGGAACGGCTCCCCGCTGGTCGGCCGCAACCCCGGGCTCGCGGCGGTGACGAGGGAGAACGAGGCGAACGCGGCCAGCGCCCGGGCCGGCGCCGAGAGCCTGGACTTCTTCGGGGTGACCGGGGAATCCGGACCGGGCACCGTGCCGCTCGCGTTGAGCAAGGTCCTCGCCGGGGCGGCGCCGACGGCGTGGGTGTTCCCGAAGAAGGGCACCGAGTACTTCGGTGAGCTGGACGGGAAGTCGCCAGGGGTGATCTCCGATCTGAACGTGCTCGATCCGGGTGCCCGCTCACTGCACAACGTCGACGCGAAGACCGGTCAGCTCGCCGTGCGCAAAACCGTCCAGAACGGCGTCGTCGGCACGGGATTCGTCTGCACCGGCGGGTGCATGAGCTGGGTGATCACCGACCTCGCGACCGCGCGGGCCTACGGCTGGGCGCCGGTCGCGCTCCCGGACGGCAAGGGGAACTTCGTCGCACCGACCAAGGAAAGCCTGCAGCTGGCGGCGGATTCGATGCAGGTCGGGGCGGACGGGACGGTGCAGCCCGGCACCGTGACCAAGGACGGTGCGTACCCGCTGACCTTCGTGGAGTACCTGGCGGCGCCGGTCAATCCGCTGATCGACGCGACCTGCAAGCCGATGACCGCGAAGCAGGCGCAACTGAAGGCGGTCGCCGAGATGGCGAGCGGCTACGGGCAGGCACTGCTCCCGCCGGGGATGACCCCGTTGAGTCCCGGCCTGGCCGCCGCTGCTCCCGTGCGGGCGGCGAAGATCGGCACCGGGACGGTCAAAGATGCCTGTCAGGAAAGGGAAGAAGCGAAGAATCCTCCCGCGGCGGGGGGAAACGGTGCCACGCCTGCCGCCAACTCTTCGTCGACCGGTCCCTCCGGAGGGCTGGGTTCGACGGCCGGGACGTCGGGGACGGCCGCCGCCACGGGGCCCGCTCCCGCGGCCGCGCCCACCCCGGAAAGCGTGCTGGCGGCCAAGAACCTCGCCGAATCGATCGACATCCCGAAGTTCGCGGGGGCGGGGGTGCTGGGCGCCCTCATCCCGCTGGTGGCCCTGGTGATCCTCGCGACGCTGCCGTCCGCGACGGCGTACGTCGCCGCCGGGCGCCCGGTGCCGCGGTGGCTGGTCGTGGCACTGGCCGAGATCGGTGCCGCGTTCGCCATGCTCTTCGGTCTCCTGCGGCGTAAATCGGCCGGTGAGACGGCGTGAGCACCTCCGTCGAAGGCAGGCACGCGGCGCCTGAGCAGCCGCCCGCGCCGGAACCGGAGACCCGGTTCCTGAGCTTCGGTCCCGGCTGGATCGGCGCCGTCGTCTTCGCCTGGCTGGTCACCACGCTGGTGGCGCTGGCACTGGTCGTCTACGCGCTGGGGCCGATGCTGCAGTCGAGCGACCAGCGGAAGGCACTGGGGGAGATCCGTGGCGAGATCGCGTTGGCGCTGGGTGCCAGCCAAAGCCTGTTCGGCGCCGGCCCGCCCGCCAAACCGGTCGAGTTCGGCAAGCCCGTCGCCGTCCTGGAGATTCCCTCGCTGAAGTTGCAGCAGGTCGTCATCGAAGGCGCGTCGAGCGGCGAAACCGCTTCCGGGCCTGGTCATGTGCCGGGAACCGCCGGGCTGGGGCAGCCGGGCAACGCCGCGATCGCGGCGCGCAACGCGGGGTACGGCGGTCCGTTCGGTTCGCTGGACGCCCTCGAATCCGGAGACGAGATCGTCGTCGCGACGACTCAGGGCAAGTCCGTCTACCGCGTGACCGGAAAGGCGACCCGCCCGCTCGACGAGGGGGCCGACTACGGCAAGACCGAGAACGACCGGCTGACCCTGGTGACGTCGGCGTCCTGGTGGCCGTTGGCCTCGGAAGAAGCGACCGTGGTGACGGCGGTGCTGGAGGGCAGGCCGTTCCGGCCGACCCCGCAGAACGGCAAGGCGGACGCGCAGGACGGCCGGACCGGGGACGGCGACGCATGGGCCGGGCTCGTGCTGGCTTTCGGCGGTTTCGTGGCGGCTGCGGCCGGGGCGACTTTCCTCTACCGCCGATGGCGGCCCGTTTCCACCTATGTCATCACCGGGCCGGTCCTGCTCACCCTGGCGTCGTTGGCGGCTTTGGCGCTTTGGCGACTCTTTCCGGCCTGGGCTTAGGTCCTGGGAGGGATTTCGGTCTTTTCGGACTTGAAATCCCTCTCACGATGTGGATCTTCGCCCGATACCGACTTTGGTCGGTGGACTCCTCACTGATAGCTCTTTAGATTCTCCCCATTGCACCCGGTCAGGGGTAATCCATTCGGGCAGCCGAAGGGATTCCTGTTACGGGATGTTTCGTGAAAACAGGGAGAGTTCGATGAGCAGATTCAGCCGGGTGGTCACATGCTCGGTTCCGGTCGCGGTCGGCGCTTTGCTGCTGTCCACCGCGGTTTCCGGTGCCCAGCCGTCCGAGGAGGCTCGCACGCAGGCCGGGATCAGCGCGCTGCAGAGCATCAAGAACAGCCTCACCCCCGCTGAGCGCAAGCAGTCGAGCCAGCTCGTCGTCGAGAAGCGCCTCCGCGCCGACAAGGGCCTGGCGGGCAAGCTGCCCGAGTACCGCACCGGACTGGGCGTGAGCAACGCCGGCACCGTCGCGGTGGACATCAAGGGCGCAGGACAGTCCCTGGTGGACGCCGTCAAGGCGGCGGGCGGCACCGTCCGCTACGCCTCGCCCGCCGGCGCGATCCGCGCCGACCTCCCGCTCGGCGCGGTCGACGCGATCGCCGGACGCGGGGACGTCGCCGAGGTCAAGGCCGCCTCCCAGGCGATGACCTGGAACGAGTCCGCGCCGCAGGAGCGCCGCAAGGCCACGGCCACGCAGGCCGCCGCCGCGCTGCAGGTCGCCGAGGGCGACAAGGCACACGGCAACGACACCGCCCGCACGAAGTACGGCGTCAACGGCGCGGGCCAGAAGGTCTGCGTCCTGTCGGACGGCATCAAGTCGCTCCAGGCGTCCCAGACCGCGGGCGAGCTGCCCGCCGTCGACGTTCTCCCCGGTCAGGCGGGCAGCGGTGACGAGGGCACCGCGATGCTCGAGATCATCCACGACATGGCTCCCGGCGCCGCGCTCGGTTTCGCGACCGCGTTCACCAGCGAGCAGAGCTTCGCCGACAACATCCGCGCCCTGCGGACCACCGGCAAGTGCACGATCATCGTCGACGACGTCTCCTACTTCGACGAGTCGCCGTTCCAGGACGGCCCGGTCGCGCAGGCCGTCAACGACGTGACCGCGGCGGGCGCGCTCTACTTCTCCTCCGCGGGGAACTCGGGCAACCTGACCGACGGCACCAGCGGCTACTACGAAGGCGACTTCCGCGGCTCCAGCAGCAAGATCTCCGGGATCACCGGCACGCCGCACGACTTCGACCCGAGCGGTACGACCCAGCTGTACAACGCGCTGTCGCCGAACTCGGTCGGCCGCTACGTCACCCTGTTCTGGTCCGACCCGTGGGGCAAGGCCACCAGCGACTACGACCTGTTCGTCCTGAACTCGTCCGGTTCGGTCGTCGCCTCCAGCGAGGGTTCGCAGAACGGCACCCAGAACCCGTACGAGATCGCCCAGGTCCCGGCCAGCGGCTCGGGCTTCAAGGTCGCCGTGGTGAAGTACAGCGGCTCCGACCGATTCATCGCGCTCAACGTCATCCGCGGCCGCTTCGTCCCCTCGGGTTCGCTGAAAGCCTTCAGCACCAACGGTGTCACCTCCGGTCACTCGGCAGCCGTCAACGCCTTCAGCGTCGCGGCCGCCCCGGCCGCCGGTGCCTTCGGCCGCGCACTCGAAACCGGTGACCCGGCGAACCCGGCGGGTCCGTTCCCCGGCCTGTTCACCGGCGCCAGCAAGTGGGAGCGGTTCACTTCGGACGGTCGCCGTCACCAGTTCTACAACCCGGACGGTTCGGTGATCACCCCCGGCAACGTGTCCTCGACCGGTGGCGCCACCCGGAACAAGCCGGACATCACCGCGGCCGACGGCGTCGCGACCTCGGTGACCGGGTTCCAGCCGTTCTTCGGGACCTCCGCCGCCGCGCCGAGTGCCGCCGCCATCGCCGCGCTGCTCAAGCAGGGCAAGCCCGCCGCGACCCCGGCCGAGATCAGGAGCGCCCTGGTGTCGACCGCGATCGACCTCGGTGCCCCGGGCTTCGACCCGGTCACCGGCGCGGGCGTGATCATGACCGGCCCGGCGCTGGCCGCGCTGGGCGTCGCCCCCAAGTAAGCAGGACAAAGGAAAACGGCCCGGTGCGCGCGAGCGCACCGGGCCGTTTCGCTGTTTCAGGAGCTTCAGGACTTGACGCAGGACAGGCCGTTCGGGCCCGAGATGGTCAGGAAGCCGTACCGCTTGATGGTGGTGGCGAGCTGGCCACCGCACAGCGGGCTGGCGGTCGAGGCCGTGTCACCGGCGGCGAAGCCGACGGCGCGCTGGGCCTGGTCGTAGCTCGGGGTCCGGGTGTCGAGCACGTTGTAGACGCTGCGCGAACCGAGGAACGCCGTGGTGAAGGCCGGGGTGTAGTTGCCGGCGGAACCGGAAACCGGGGAACCGTTGAAGCCGGCGCCGGTCAGCGGGTTGACGGTGAAGCCCGCACGCTTGTCCGCGACGACCGTGTTGCCCTGCGCGATCCACTGCGCGATGGAGAACGGCGCGATCGCCCGGGCGCGGTCGGCGGCCGGGATGGAGTTGCCGTCGTGCTCCTGGAAACGCTTGATGGTGACCGGCTTGGTGGTGGGGTCGAAGCCGAGGACGGTCGTGGTGAAGAAGCTCAGCGTGCCGGAGCCGGTCTGGGGCAGGTAGACGATGATGGCGGCGTTGGCGCCACCGACCTGGTTCCAGTTGGTGATGGAGCCGTCGTAGATGCCGCGCAGCTGCGCGAGCGACAGGGTCAGGCCCGCGCCCGAGCCGGTCGCCGAGGAGGACCAGGTGACACCGTCGGTGGCGAAGGCGTAGTACTCGAACGACGCGGGGTCGGACGAACCGCGGGGCGAGGACGACCGCGCGATGTCGATCTTGCCGTCGGCGGCGTCGCCCGAAGCCTTGAGCGCGGCCTTGCCCTGGGACGAGCCGTTCGGCGGCAGGTTGGTCGTGGTGTTGTAGACGACCTGGTCGGCGTAGAGGTCACCGGGAACGGTGAAGGTCGCGCCCGAGGCGAGCAGCGGCGGGATGTTGACGTGGTTGTCGGGGTCGCTGTTCCAGGCGGCGCCGTTGGCGTTGGCCAGGATCGCGCCGGTGATGTCGACGGTGGTGTCCGAGCCCGCGGCGGCCAGGACGTCTTCGAGGCCGTTGGCCGGGGCGACCGCCGAGGCGGTACCGGTCAGGGTGAGGCAGGCACACGCGGCGATCGCGGTGGCGCCGAGAAACCGAGTGGTACGAGCACGCATCTTGTTTGCACTCTTTCTCTAGTCCCCAAGTTGTCACGGGATTCCGTGACCTGCCGCCAATACTCGCTCCGCAACACTGTCCTGCCGCGGTGCTTCGCGTTCCCGCCCGACGTCATGGTGGTTAATCTCCGGGGAACGCACTTTCCGTGATCGGCCGTCACGGAAAAGGATTCGGTGAATGTCCGGCGGAATTGCGGCGGTATTTCCGCCGCCAATCGGCTATGGTCTCGATCCCTTCGCCGATGGCGGCCTCGGTGGTGGCCGACCGGAACCGGTCGAGTCCGCGCTGCGCCTCGATACGCCGTCCGTAGGCGTGGCTGGCGATCGCGACGATCCGGTCGCCCGCGTGCAGGCGCCAGCGCCAGCGGCCCCCGCTGAGATGGCTGAAGTCGCTGGTCAGCTCGGCTATGTGTGTGTTGAGCCAGGTGATCGCGACGAGGCATTCCTCGGCTCGCGGATAGTCGTCGGGGGCCGAGCCCAGCGACACGTTGTTGCCGCCGAGCAGTCGCCATCGGATGGTCTCGTCGCCGGTCTGAACCAGCTGGAAGCGTGGATTCTTCTTCACTGTTCACCGCTCAGAAGACCCTGTGAACGGTGTGAATTCCCCCTGGGCACATCCGGTGAATCGCCTCGATGTGGTGAAGGGGTTACCGGTTTTCATGAAGGCGCGACGGCCGCCGGGTGAACGTTTTCCCCCGGCGGCGGCGCGCTAGCCTGAACGGACGCGGGTAATCGGAAAACAATCACCGAGCCGGATCGGTCCGGCACGGTCTGCGAGGAGGATCGATGGACAACGGCAGGACCGCGGTCGTCACCGGGGCGGGCTCCGGGCTCGGCAGGGAGATCTCCCGCGCGTTACTCGGCGCCGGCTACCGGGTCGCGCTCGCCGGCCGCCGCGCGGACGCGCTGGCCGAGACCGCGGGCGGGGACCCGAAAGCGCTTCCCGTGCCCACCGATGTCGCCGACCCCGATTCCGTCGCCGCGCTGTTCGAGACGGTGCGCGCGGAGTGGGGGCGGCTGGACCTCCTGGTGAACAACGCGGGCGTGTCGGTGGGCGGGACGGTCGACGAACTGTCCTTCGCGGACTGGAAACGCGCCGTCGACACCAACCTGACCGGGATGTTCCTGTGCGCGCAGCAGGCCGTGCGGCTGATGAAGGCGCAGGATCCGCGCGGCGGCCGGATCGTCAACAACGGGTCGATCTCCGCGCACGCCCCGCGGCCCGCGTCCGTCGCCTACACCGCGACGAAACACGCGGTCACCGGGCTGACGAAGTCGATCTCCCTCGACGGCCGGGCCTGGAACGTCGCTTGTGGACAGATCGACATCGGCAACGCGGCCACCGAGATGACGCTGCGGATGGCCGACGGCATCCCGCAGGCAGACGGCGGCGTCAAGGTCGAGCCGACCTTCGACGCCCGGCACGTCGCGGACGCCGTGCTGTACATGGCAGGGCTGCCATTGGACGCGAACGTCCAGTTCCTGACCATCACGGCGACCACGATGCCGTACATCGGGCGGGGTTAAGGGATCACCTTCGCCTTCTTGAACTCGTCGAACAGCCGGAAGAACATCGACGACGTCTCGGCGTACTCGTGGAAACCGGCCCGCCGCGCCTTGGACCCGTCCGCGAACATGTCGTAGTCCCAGCTGAACACGAAGTCGGCGAAGCCCCACGACGACGAGACGGCGCTGTACGGCACCTCCAGCCCGTACTTGGCCGCGAGGGAGTCCCACAGCTCCTCCTTGTCCGCCATGACGACGTCGAGGGACATCGGCAGCGGCGGCGCCACCTCCAGCTCGAAGTACGCGGCGATCTTCGGCCAGAGTTCGCTCCAGCGGAACAGGTCGCCGTTCGCGATGTTGTACGCCTCGTTCGCCGAGCCGGTGGCCCAGGTGGTGGCCTTCGCCAGCAGTCCGGCGTCGGTCATCTCCAGGAGGCTGTCGTACGCACCCGGCTTGCCGGGGAAGCGCAGCGGCAGGCCGAGTTCCTTCGAGATCGACGCGTAGACGGCGATGGCCAGCGCCAGGTTCATCGGGTTGCCCAGCGCGGTGCCGCCGACCACCGACGGCCGGATCGCCGACCAGGTCCAGGTCTTCCCGGTCTGCCGCCGTTCCAGGAATTGCTGCTGGTCGACGTTGAACTCGGGCGGCATGTGCCCGGCGTCGTCTTCGCGCGCCGGGGTCTTGAACGGGCCGAGGTGCGCGCCGTAGACCTTGTAGCCCTGCATGAGGCTGATGTGGCGAAGGCCGGGGGCGGCGGGCTCGATCGCGTCGACGAGGTTGGTCAGCATCGCCAGGTTCGGCGGGACCAGTTCGGCCCAAGTCGGCTTGTCGACATAAGCCGCGTAGAACACGTGCGTGACGTCGTCCAGGCCGCCGAGCTTCGCGCGGGTGTCGTCCGCGTCGAGCAGGTCGACGGCGATCTGGCCCGGGCCGCCGCGCCGCGACAGGCCGATGACCCGCCAGCCGGGCTGGGTTTCGAGGTGGGCGATCAGGTTCTTGCCGATGACCCCGTTGGCTCCGGCGACCAGGGCGACCTTGCGTTCTTCGTTCATGTCACCGAGCCTGGCCCGGCGCCAGTGATAAGTCCAAGGCATAGATATCACCGCTCCGATAATCTGTGTTCATGACCAGCCTGCGGCAGCTCGAGTACCTGGTGACCGTCGTCGACACCGGCTCCTTCACCCGCGCCGCGGAACTGCTGCACGTGACACAGCCCGCGCTGTCGCACCAGATGCGCGCGCTGGAGAAGGGCGTCGGTGGCCCGCTGCTCGAGCGTCTGCCGCGCAGCGTCCGGCTCACGCCGATGGGCCGCGCCATGCTGCCGCACGCCCGCGCCACCCTCGCCGACGCCGAACGCGCGCGGTGCGCGGCCCGGCAGGCGTCCGGGCTGGAAGCCGGGGAACTGCAGATCGCCACGGTCTACTCGGTCGGCCTGGGTGTCCTGCCCGCGGCGTTGCGCGTATGGCGCCGGGAGCGGCCGGAGGTCGACGTCCGGCTGGTGGAATTCCGGCACGCGGACGAGCTCCGTGACGCCATGGCGGCGGGGGAAGCCGACGTCGCGGTCGGCCCGGTCCCGCCGGGCTGGGACGGGCCGGTGCGCGAGATCGGCACCGAGGAGTTCGTCGTCGTCCTGCCGATCGACGGTCCGCGTGAGGACGACGGCACCGGCGTCGTCGACCTCGCGACCCTCGCCGACTGCGCGTGGGTGCATTACGCGCCGGGCAACGGCCTGGCCGATCTCGTCGACCAGGCGTGCGCCGCGGCCGGGTTCCAGCCGAGGGCCGCTGTGCGGACCGAACAGAGCGCGGCGGCCCCGGTGCTCGCCGCGGCGGGCCTCGGTCCCGCGCTCGTCCCGGCCAACGTGCTGCCCGCGGGCTTTCACGGCCGTGTCCTGCGGCCCGAACCGGCGATCCGGCGCACGCTCGCCGCCTATTGCCGGAGCACGCCCGACCCGCTGACCTCGGCCTTCATCGACGTCGTCGCGGGGGAGTGCACGCTCGGGTCACCGCACGGAAGCCGCTGACAGGTCCACGCCCCCGAACGGCGTCGCCTTCACTTCACCCACCCGGTCCGCCCAGACGGCGTGCCCGTGCCCGGACCACAGTGGGGCGACCGGAAGATCCCGCAGCAATTGGTTCTCCACCAGCCGGTAGACCTCGCCGCTTTCGGCGGATTCGGTCTCCTCTGCCGATTTCAGCAGGTCGGCGAACCCGTCGCTGGAGTAGCCGGTGGCCTTCACGATTTCGGACAGCACCTCCTGCGGGCTCGGCGTCATCAGGTTCAGCTCGATCGCGAACGGGCCCTGGCCGGGCTCGGGGGCGAGCGGGATACCGACGGCCTTGGTGACCTGTTCCGCCAGCGGGCGCAGCCAGTTCGCCGTGGACTGTCCGAAGTGGACCGGCGTACCGGCGGGGAACTCCGCCTGGGTCACCAGGGATTTCCCGGCTCCGGCGTCGAACGTGCAGGGACGGCAGGTGCTGCTGCGCTCGCCGGGGGCGACGGCGGGCGGCAGGAGCGACTTCGCCGGGTCCACCTGCTTGCCGAGAACGCCCGCCTCCAGCGCGGCGCGGTCGCTCCCGAGCGCGAAGCCGTGCCGGACGGTCGCGTCCGAGAAGTGTGCAGCGGTCAAAGGGAAACCGAGGTAGGCGGCGCTGGGCAGCGCCCACATCACGTGCCGCTGCGCGAAATCCGTGTGCATGGCCTCGTGGCGATCGCCGGGGACCGCCGTGGAGAGATCGAGCTTCCCCGCCTTGACCTCGTCGTACTGCGCCGCCGCGTCCCCGGTCTTCAGCTCGATCACGCGTGCCTTGCCCGCCGCGTCCGTCACGCGGACGAGTTTGCCGCCCGAGGGCTGCCAGTCCCCGTCCAAGCGGAAAGGCCCGTTGCCGACGGGGTGCCGGGTGAATCCCGCCCAATCGCGCGAAGCCAGCACCGATCCGGGGAGCGGGACCAGCGCGGGCGACGAGAGCAGCGCCGGGACCTGCCCGGACGGGCGGTCGAGGACGAGCTTGATCGTCAGCGGGTCGGGCGCGGTGATCTCCTTGGCCCGCAAGAGATCCTTGACCACGCGTGACGCCTGCCAGTTCTCCTGGCCGATCGCCTTCCAGGTGTCCACATAGGACTGCGACGTCACCGGGGTGCCGTCGTGGAACTGCCCGCCGTCCTTGAGCTTGACCGTCCAGGTCGTCCGGTCGGCGCTGGTGACCGACTCGGCCGCCCGCGGGGTCGTTTTCCCTGTCGCGGGGTCGTAATCGCCCAGCGGCGTCCACAGTGCACCGGCGAGCATCCGCCCGGACTGGTCGCGGACGTCGGCGGGCAGGAGGGTCGCCGGGGCGGCCAGGCCGACGCGGAGAACGTCCGGTGCGGGCGGTTCGCCGGATTCCGAGCAGCCCGCCGCGAGCAGGGCGGCGGCGAGGAGCGGTGCCAGAAGACGCAAGCGCATGGTCATGTCATAGCAGTCTTTGCCCCGACCAATGGCGGTTGTGCGGGCAAAGTGGTGATCATAAGGTGTGGGGATCAGCCTGGGAGGTTTCTGTGCGAGGAAACTGGTTGCTCCGTTCATGCCTGGCGATCACCACGGTCACGGTGACCCTGATCGCCACGGGCCTGCCCGCCGCCGCTTGCGGCGAGGAGGACAAACCGGCGAGTGAGAAAGTCCGGGTCGCGGGGGCACCCGGCGCGGTGAAGAACGTCAAGGCCGTCGGCAACGTGCCCGACGCGCAAGGCGCCATCGCCATGGGCTTCCTGCAGTACGGAAACCGCGACGTCATGGCCGTTTCCGGCGAATTCGGCTTGAAGGTCTACGACCTCACGAAGAACCCCACGGCGCCGAAGCTGATCGGCGAGGTCAGCCTTCCCGGTCTGTGGGAAACCGAGGACACCGAGGTCGACGTCAAACGCAAGCTGGTGTTCCTCGCGCGGGACCCGCGGGCCTACGGCGGCACCACCCAGACCGGCGAGTCCGGCATCTACATCATCGACCTCAAGAACCCGGACAAACCGGCCCTCCTGAGCTACACCAAGGTGCCCGCCGGGCACACCACCAGCTGTGTCGACGACTGCCGGTACCTCTGGACCGGCGGCCCGGCGAAGGCCGCGAACCAGCCGGCGGACTGGGGCGGCCGCCCGATCTGGGTGACCGACATCCGCGATCCGCGCAACCCCAAGACGTTCCCGAACCCGATCGAACTCGCGCGCAACGACGGCAAGACCGACTACGTGCACGACGTCCAGGTCGACGCCGAGGGCGTGGCGTGGGTGTCCGGCCGGGGCGGCGTCCGCGGCTACTGGACCAGCGGCCACCACCGCGATCCCGTGCTGGGCAAGGTCCGCCGTGCGACGGCGTTCGAACCGGTGCCCTACGCGGGCGGCGGGGTCGAGGAGACGGCGGCGCCGTCGAAGTTCATGCACAACAGCTTCCACCCGGCGGGACACCGGTCGGCCGAAGGCGCCGACTCGAACCGCTGGCGCGGCCGCGATCTCATCTACGCCACCGAGGAGAGCTTCCTCGACGGCTGCGCGGGTGACGGCGTGCTGACGATCTCGTCGCTGCAGAACTCGTACAACGGCGAAGGCTGGCGCTCGACGCCGGAGAAGCCGTTCCGGCTCAAGTCCGTCGGCACCTGGAGCGTGGCCGGGCAGGAAGGCAGCGACCCGGCGTCGGGCGACTGCTCCGCGCACTACTTCGACGTCCGCGGCAAGGTCCTCGTGCAGTCGTTCTACTCGCAGGGCACACGCTTCCTCGACGTCAGCGACCCGACCGACCCGAAGCAGATCGCCTACTTCCGGCCGGCGGACGCCGCCGCGTGGGCGCCGTACTGGCACAAGGGTTACGTCTACGTCGCCGACAACACTCGCGGAATCGACATCCTGAAGCTCACCGCCTGAGCGAAGATGTCCCCATGCGCACTGTGGGGAAGACATGGGTGATCACGGCCGCGGTCGTCCTGACCGCGGCCTGCACCTCGCCGCCGCCGCCCAAGGAACCGGTCGTCTCCACCGATCCAGCGGCGGTCGCCGAGGACTTCCCGGAAGTCGGCGAGATCGTCGAGGCGTCCTGGGTCGAGGAGAGGATGGGCGTCTCCGAAGGCCGCATCGAGGCGCCCGGTCCGACGGATCTCCGGTTGTCCGCGGTGGTGAAGCTGCGTCCCGAAGCCGTGTCGAGGGTGATGGCCGGCAAGAACTGCCACGCCGGTGCTCCGGCCGCACCGGAACCGCTGAAGGCGCTCATGCCCACCGGCGTCGCGTGGCTCTCCTGCGAGCTCCCCATGACCACCAAGTCACGGACCGCGTTCGTGGTCGCCGGTTCCGAGCAGGCCTTTCTGACCTATACGACGATGTAGCGAAGTCGTGCGGAACCGGTGATCATCGGTCACGGTGGCCGCATACGCCGTTCCTAGCTTGGCGTCATGACCACCTTGCTCGAACGGGCCCAGGTTCCCGCTCTTGAGAAGACCCCGCGGCGGAGTCTCACGGCACTGTTCGGGATCGCCGTCGGTATCGCCGCGTACACCGGGTTCCGGCTGCCGGGGGACTGGGTGGCGACCCTGCAGGCGGTCTCCCTCACCGACGGTTTCCACCGGCGTTTCCTCGTCGGCACGCTCCTGAAGCCGTTCGGGCACGACTACCTGGTCTTCGCGATCGCGAGCTTCGGCGTCCTCGGCGCGGTGCTGGCGGCCCTGACGATCGCGTTCTTCGGCAGCCGTACCGAAAGCAGACGGCTGCTGGTCGTCGCCTGGCTCCTGCTGCCGACCGGCGGTTACTTGTTCCACGAGGTCGGCTACTTCGACCAGGTGCTGTACCTCCTGCTTTTCGGCGCTCTGTGGGTGTTGCACCTGAACCGGCCGGTGCTCGCGAGCGCGCTGATGGCGCTTTCGGTGACGGTGCACGAAATCGCTTTGCTCACCGTGCTGCCGGTGTTCGGTTTCGTCCTGCTGCGGCGGTTCCCGTTCCGGCGCGCTTGCGCGCTGCTCGCCCCGGCCGCGGGCCTCGGCCTGCTGATCCTCGCGCTGCCTCCCGCCGCGCCCGGTACCGTCGACCGGCTCCGGCAGGAACTGTCCACAACGGACTTCGCCTACCGCGCCGACGCGCTGGACCTGTTCGGGCGCACGCAGGCCGAGAGCTGGCGGATGTACTCGATCATCGACGTGCTGCTGTACCTGCTGCCGATCGCGATCGTGGTGGTCGGCGGCTTCCTGTACCTGCACCGCCCGACGCTCGCGGCCATGCTGCCCGTCGCCGCGATCGTGGCACCGACGCTGCTCGCGTTCGGCGGCTGGGACGACGCGCGCTGGGGTTTCCTGCTGGCGACCAATTTCGCGGTCGTGTTGTGGCTCTGGCTCGGCCGCCGCGAAGTGACGGCACGCCAGGTCGCCGTGCTGACCGCGGTGTTCCTGATCCTCACGCACGTCCCGACGCCGTACTTCGACGGCTACGCGCCACGCGGGCTCACGCTGGTGACACCCGTGGAAGACTTACGGTGAAGACGGCGCCGCGGTCGTTGTGCGCGGTGATCTCCCCGCCGTGGATCAGGGCGTTCTCCCGCGCGATCGACAGCCCCAGCCCGCTGCCCTCGGTCGCTTGGCGTGCGTGATCGCCCCGCACGAACCGGTCGAACAGGATCGGGAGCAGTTCCCCGGGGATACCCGGCCCGGAATCGGCGACCCGGATCGTCACCGCGCCGGCGGTGCCCGCCAAGGTCACGGTGATCGGGGTCCGGCCGTGCCGGACGGCGTTGACCAGGAGGTTGCCCACGATGGTGTGCACGCGGCGCGGATCGGCGACGACGGTCGTGTCCCCGGTGCTCGTCACCTCGACGGTCGTTCCCGGCACGCTGACCTCGATCGCGTCCTCGACCAGCGCGGGCAACTCGACCGGTTCGGGCCGGAAGTCCGCGGACCCCGCGTCGAACCGGGAGATCTCCATCAGATCCTCGAGGAGCCGCGCCAGCCGCCGGGTCTGCGTTCCGAGCAGTTCGGTCGCGCGGGTCCGGGTCTCGGGGGTGGCGCTGTCGAGCGTCTCGACCGTGGCGACCATCGAGGCGAGCGGGGTCCGGAGGTCGTGGGCGACGTCGGCGACGAACCGCTGCTGCTGGCGGTCTTTGGCGCGCAGGTCTTCGATCGCCGTGCCGACGCGATCGGCCATCGTGTTGAACGACGCGGCGAGGTCGGCGAGCTCGTCGCGGCCCTTCACCGGGACGCGCACGTCGAAGGCACCGTCACCCAGTTCGCGGGCGGCGGAGGCGACGCGCAGTACCGGCCGCCGGATCCGGCCCGCGGCGAAGACGGCGGCCACCACACCGAGGACGGTGACGCCGAGCGCGATGTACACCAGCTTCCACCGCTGGACCGCCAAGTCCTGCTCGAACAGCGTGAGGTCGAAGTACTGCACCACCCAATACGCGACGAAGTTCGCGCTCACCACGAGGAGGCTGCGGCCGGTCAGCGGATCGATCGCGATCGTCGACAGCAGTTTCCCCGGACCTGTGGTCCGCAGGAGGACCACGTCCTTCACGCTTTCCAACGCGGCCCTTCGGTCAGGAGGATTCGCGTTCCTGGTGCCGGTCGTCCAATCGAAGCTCTGTGAGGAGGACTTGACGACCTCGGGAGGTCCTTCGGGCGCCTTGAAATCGTCGTTGGTCAGCTGGGGATGGCTGGTGACGAGCATCCAGTCCGCCGCCGCCGTGTCCATGCCCTGGGAGAAGTGCTCCAAGGCAGCGATATCGCCGGCCATGAACTGTTGGAGATGGGGCCATGCCTGCCCGAACATCGCTCCGAACGACGTTTTCGCCGCGGCGGTGAACCTGTCGCGCGCGTCGTCCTCCTGGATTTTGGCCGCGGTGAAGGCCATGACGGCCGTCGCCGTCGTGGTCACCACCACGACCGCCGCGGTCACCCTGGCACGCAGCCCGAACTTCATGCGCTCACCAGCCGGTAACCGAGTCCGCGCACCGTCTTCAGCACGACGGGATTCGCCGGATCGTCCTCGATCTTGGCCCGCAGCCGCGCGACGGCCGCGTCGACGATCCGGGAGTCGCCGACGTAGCCGTAGTCCCAGACCCGTTTCAGCAGCGTCTGCCTGCTCAGCACCTGGTTCGGATGCTCCGCGAACTCGACGAGCAGCCGGATCTCGGTCGCGGTGAGCGCCAGTTCGACGCCGTCACGGGTCACGCTCATCGCGGCGGCGTCGATCTCCAGCCGCCCCACCCGCAACAGACCGGCCGACGGCCCGGGAGCGGTGACGGCGCGACGCCCGATCGCCTTGATCCGCGCGTCGATCACCCGCGGTTCGGCGGGTTTGACCACGTAGTCGTCGGCGCCGCATTCCAGCCCGGCGACGATGTCGATCGGGTCGCCGCGGGCGGTCAGCAGGACCAGCGGCAACCGGCTGCGCGCGCGGATCCGGCGGCAGACCTCGAAGCCGTCCATGCCGGGCAGCATGACGTCGAGCAGCACGAAGTCGAGTTCGAGCCGGTCGGTGAACAGCACTTCCAGTGCCCGCTCCCCGGTCGGGGCGACGACGACGTCGTGCCCGAGGGCCTTCAGCGCGAGTGTGAGCGCTTCGGCCAGGGCTTCGTCGTCTTCGACGAGCAGGATGCGCGGCATGGGTCCCCCAAGATCGAAAGGCTCACCGATCGTAAGGGCGCCTCGTCGCACTTGCCCGGAGTCGCGGCGGAACCGTCGCAAAGCCGTGCGGTCTCGTCACAAACGGCGGCTGAAGGGGACTTTCCCCGCATGCGATGCGGGGAAAGCGCCCTTCGCCGCGTGAGATGAGGGGAAAGTCCCCTTCAGCCTCAGGCGAGCAACTCCTGCAGTTCCTCGATGGCGGTGGCGAGCTCCGACGCGAACAGTTCCATCTCGTGTGCCACGTGCTTCGGCGTGCACAGGTAGATGTTGAGGCTGTCCGGCAGCAGCACGTACGCGATGCCGATGCACTGCGGGCTGGTCGATCCGAAACCGAAGTACCGGATGTTCACCGACGGCGCCGAGCTGGTGCTCAGGTAGTCGTCGCGCATCTTCAGCCAGCCCGGTGACGAGTACAGCGCCGGGGATCCCTCGACGCCACGCCGCTTCTGGATCAGCTGCAGCTCCCACAAATGCTGCTCCGGAGCGTCGCCTGCCTGACACTCCTTCGCCCGCGTGACGTGTTTCGCCGCCGCCGCGCGGAAGGCCGACTGACGGGTCTGCCGATCCGCGTTCGAGTCGTCCATCACGTGGGCGAACCACAGCACCTCGGGCGTCACCACGCGCATCGCCTCGGTGCGCCCGTTCTGGTACTGCCGCGTCGCGATCGACTCGTACGTCGCGCCGGTGATCCCCTTCGCGCGCTTGTGCGCGAGTTGGTACGCCATCTGCGCGAAGCCGTCGGGGGACATCCCCAGCTCCTTCGCCCGCTTCGCGCCGAAGTTGGTGAAGGACACCGTCTTCGTAGCGGTCGCGTCGGCGTACGCGGCAAAGGACGCGGCGGCGGCACGCGCGTCTTCGCGCAACGCGTCGCCCAGGACGAACTCGATGACCTCGGACGCCGGGACGCCGTCGGCGGGCGGCCGCTCCAGCCGCGTTCCGCTCAGCAGCGCGTCGGTGAACCCGAGGATCGTGGTCCCGTCCAGCTCACAGTGCTCGACGTTGATCCCCGCCGTGCCGTCCTCGAACACGATCAGCGAGACGGCCTTGTCGAACCAGCGGTTGCCGCTGTCACCGTGCAGTAGCTTGTCGCACGCCTCCTGCGTGCCCGACGGCGTGAAGTCCTCCAGGCACAGGCAGAACAACGCGGTCTCGATGTCGTCGAGCGCGGCCGCGTTGCCGGCGGCGAGCAGCGATTCCCGCGTCGCCGCCCACTCCGCCCTCGCCTTGGTGGTGAAATGCCCGGCGGCGGTTTCCGGGTCCTCGACGAAGTTCCCCGACTTCACGACCGCCTGCAACCCCGCGACCAGCTGTTCGGGGGAGTACGGGCGGCCGTCGGGCGCGATGACGTCCATCCGGAACGGGGTGTCGCGGTGGAAGACCACGATGTGCCGCGCCCGCGACGGCCCCGGCCGGTCTTCGCGGTACGGCGTCCGCGCGGTGTCCTGCACGGCGCCGGGGATCCGCGTCGCCGAGAACAGGTACTTGTGCTGCACCATCGACTGCGGCTGCCCGCGCAGCACGATCGGCGGCACCAGTTCCTCGTCGAGCTTCAGCTTGTAGTCCACCGCCGACGCGGCCAGTTCGGCCGCCCGCTCCAGCTGTCCCAGCGGGGATTCGGTGAACAGGAAGAAGAAGTTCGCGTTGAGCGCGATCCGGTCGCGACGGCCGAGGTAGCGGTACGGCCAGAAGGTGTCGAGCCAGCTTCGGACGCCTTCGCGGCTGTCGAACGCTTCGAGCGCGCTCTGCAGTTCGTGCGCAGGGCTTCCTTCCGCGAGGAACTCGGCGACGGCGCCTTCGGTCTCCGCGAGCTCACCGGGGGTGAGCAGCGGCGAGCACCACTCGAGGAACCGGCGGCAGGTGTCCTCCAGGCTGGGGACGGGGACCCGCGGCAGGACCTCCTCGTTGCCGAACGTGCGGGTGGACAGTTCCGGACTGCTCACGGTCATCCTTGATCTCGAAGGGGAAGGGTGTTCAGCGCGGAGGCGAGCCCGCCCGCCGCGCCGTTCGGGCGGGAGACGAACAGCCGCGCGTACAGCCGGCCGTCGGCCTCCAGCCCACGCGGGTCGACGCCCGCGACGGACAGGTTGTCCAGGATCTGGGTCCGTTCCTCTTCCGAAGCGAACTTTCGCTGCCGGAAGACACCGTCGACCCCGGCCGTGTCGTACTCCAGATCGGTGAGGCTCGCGGCGACCGGTTCGTAGGAGAACATCCGGAGCACGAAATGCGCCATCCACGGCCGGCTTTCCCGCGCGATCCGGACGAGGGTCTTTTCCGTGACGTAGCCGATGCAGCCGGTCGAGACGACGATGTCGACGTCGGCCAGCAGCGCGCGCTGCTCCTCCGTCGGGTCTTCGCTCTCCAGATCGGCGTGGATCGCTTCGTCGATGAAGCCCGCAGCGAGCGCGTACTCCAGGGCAGGTGCGGAGGAATCGAGCCCGATGAAGCGGACTCCGTCGCCGACGGCGAGCCTCTCGACCATCCGCCGATCGTGCGCGATCAGGTCTTCCCTGCTCAACGACTCGCCATCGGTGTAATGGTCGTACAGCCGCTCCATCGAGGTGTCACATCGGTACAGCGCCGCGTTGACGCCGTACGAGCAGCCGAGGTCGAGCACCGTCGGGACCTTGACGTCCCGCTCGGCGCGGTACTCGTCGATCAGTTTCGCGAAATAAGCCTTGGCCTGCTGGGGGATGTCGTAGTCCAGCCTGCGCAAGGTGCCGAAGAAGGCGCGCGGATCGGGCTCGGTGTAGATGTGGTCGAAGGAGATCTTGCCGGTCGAATCCAAAGGCACGGGCCGGGCTCCTGACTTAGTCGAGCAGCTGATCGCCCCGGACGGCCGCTGAAGCGACGTGTTCGGGCAGGACCCGGCCGAACAGCTGTCTAGTCCGCTCCGGACTGCCGATGACCCCAGGACGCTCGCTGTAGGCGAAGATCGCGGAATGGCGTGCTGTTGCGCCTTGAACACTACTCACGCGGTGCAGGGCGAAGCGTCCGCGAAACAGCTGAAGATCACCGGGACGCAGAGTGAGCCGTCGGATCAGGTGATCTCCTTCGCCCGACAGGACGGCACGGACATCGTCGAAGTTCTCCGCCGTTTCGGAGCGGATGTTCGGACAATATTCGAAGACACCGCCGTCGGCGGCCTCCTGCGTGAGCATGCTGACGGTGTAGGAGTTGGTGTCGAAATGCCACGGATGCGAGCGGCCCGGTTCGATCACGTTGAGCACCAGCCCGGACAGCGGGTCGGCGAGTTCGTGGAGGGCGGGGAGTTCGAAGCAGTCGGCGACGAAGCGCTGGAACTCGTGGCTCGCGTACAGCTGCTGGATGACCGCGGTCGCCGGGATCTGGTCGCGTGCCACGAAGGCGTTGCCGCGTTCCATGATCGTGCGGCCGGGATGGCCTTCCGGTAGCGGAGTGTCGATGGCGATGTTGTAGGCGTTGACGCGTTCGACCTTCGCGTACGCCTCCGGAGCGATCTGCGCGCCTTCGTGGCGAAGGACGTCACGCAACTCCGGGCGGATGAAGTCGGCGAGCACACTGCATCCCGTTTCCCGCAGTTCGGCGCGGGTCCGGGAGACGATTTCGCGCCAAGCCGGGCTTCCTGGTTCGGACAACGGATAGCGGGCGGTGTCGGCCACCTGGACTGCGCTCGCGGTCATCGTCGTCCTCTCGGCTGCCCGGAAGTGATTCTCGGGTTTAGCACAGAAAACGACGGGGGTCCCCGCTCCTTGTGATCGGTGACACACGCAAAGTGAAGGCCCCCTTCGCCACGCTGTACGCGGAGAAGGGGGCCTTCGCGGGTTATTCGTCAGGAAGTGACAAGCGGCAGCAGCGGCCGCCGGACCGCGGTCGCGACGCCGTCCGACGCCTCGGCCGCGGCGATCCGTTCCGTCGTCGGCGTGCCGTATTCGGTGGTCCGCTGCCGCAGCGGCCGCCCCAGCGGTTCGACCATCGAGCGCATGTCGCTGATCGTCTTGTACGACCCGTTGGCCGCACCCGCCATCCGGCTGATCGTCTCCTCCATCAGCGTCCCGCCGATGTCGTTGACCCCGCCCTGGAGCACCGCGCGGCTGCCCTCTTCGCCGAGTTTCACCCAGGAACTCTGGATGTTGTCGATCATCCCGTGCAGCAGCAGCCGGGACAGCGCGTGCACCGCGCGGTTCTCGCGCAGCGTCGTGCCCGCCCTGGCGAGCCCGGCGAGGTAGATCGGCGAGCTCTGGTGGATGAACGGCAGCAGCACGAACTCGCTGAACCCGCGCCGCCCGTTGCGCTCCAGGCCTTCCCGCTGCAGTTTCGCCAGCAGCTTCAGGTGCCCGACCCAGTGCGCGGGGGTGTCGACGTGGCCGTACATCATCGTCGACGTCGTCGTGATGCCGAGCTTGTGCGCGGTGGTGACGACGTTGATCCATTCCGACGTCGGCAGCTTGCCCTTCGTCAGCACCCAGCGGACGTCGTCGTCGAGGATCTCCGCCGCCGTGCCCGGCAGCGAGTCGACGCCGGACGCCTTCGCCTGGGCGAGCCAGTCCTCGATCGAGAGGTTCGTCCGCGAAGCGCCGTTGACGACCTCCATCGGGCTGTAGGAGTGCAGGTGGATGCCGGGCTGACGCCGTTTCACCTCGGCCGCGAGATCGAAGTACGCGGTACCCGGCAGATCCGGGTGGATGCCGCCCTGCATGCAGATCTCGGTCGCGCCCGCGGCCCACGCCTCGTCGACCCGGTCGCCGACCTGCTCCAGCGAAAGCGTGTACGCGTCGGCGTCGGTGCGCCGCTGGGCGAACGCGCAGAACCGGCAGCCGGTGTAGCAGACGTTGGTGAAGTTGATGTTCCGCGTGACCACGAAGGTGACGTCGTCGCCGTTCACCTCGCGGCGCAGGTCGTCGGCGATCTCGGTGAACGCGTCGAGCTCCGGGCCGTCGGCGTGCAGCAGCGCCAGAGCCTCGTCGTCCGAAAGCCCGGCGGGGTTCTTTTCCGCGCTGCGCAAGGCATCCCGGATGTCGGTGTCGAACCGCTGCGGCGCGGTCTTGATGTTGCCCTTGATCTCGTCCCAGTCGCCGTAGACCGAGTCGAAGTCACTGCGGCGGTCTTCCGTCCGCCCGACGGTGTCGACCTCGACGTGCAGATCGGTGCGCCCGGCCTCCTTCCAGCCGCCGTCCGGCTCCTGCCACGGGATGCCCACCGGGATGGCCTCTTCGATCGCGAGCCCGGTCTCGGTGTCGGTCAGCGGCGCGAGATGCGCGTTCATCCGCGGGTCCAGCCACGGCTCGCCGGTCTTGACGTATTCCGGGTAGATCGGGAGCCGCTCGCGCACGGTGAACCCGAGCGCTTCGGTGCGGCGCTTGAGCTCGTCGATCTGCGGCCACGCGCGTTCGGGGTTCACGTGGTCGGGGGTCAGCGGGGAGACGCCGCCCCAGTCGTCGATGCCGGCGTTCAGCATCAGTTCGTACTGCTGGCCGATCAGGTTCGGCGGCGCCTGGATGCGCATCCGCGGCCCGAGCACGAGCCGCGCGACGGCGATGGTCGCGGCGAGCTCCTCGAGGTCGGCGTCCGGGGTCGCGCGCATCTTCGTGTCCGGCTTCGCGCGGAAGTTCTGCACGATGACTTCCTGGATGCCGCCGTAGGTCTTGGCGACCTTGCGGATGGCGAACAACGTGTCGGCGCGCTCCTCGAAGTTCTCGCCGATGCCGATCAGGAGGCCCGTCGTGAACGGCACCGAGCTGCGGCCGGCGTCTTCGAGAACGCGCAGGCGGACGTCGGGGTCCTTGTCGGGCGAGCCGTAGTGAGGGCCGCCCTTCTCGGTGTAGAGCCGCTTCGCGGTCGTCTCCAGCATCATCCCCATCGACGCCGAAACCGGCTTGAGCCGCTGGAAGTCCTGCCAGGTCAGCACGCCCGGGTTGAGGTGCGGCAGCACGCCGGTCTCTTCGAGGACCCGGATCGCCATCGCCCGGACGTAGGACAGCGTGTCGTCGTAGCCGTGGGCGTCGAGCCAGTCCTTCGCCGCCGTCCAGCGGTCCTCCGGACGGTCCCCGAGGGTGAACAGCGCCTCCTTGACGCCCATCGCGGCACCCTTGCGCGCGATGTCGAGGACCTCGTCGGGGGAGAGGAACGGAGACTCGACCCGGCCCGGGACGGTCGCGAAAGTGCAGTAGCCACAGCGATCCCGGCACAAGCGGGTCAGCGGGATGAACACCGAACGGCTGTAGGTGACCACGCCGGGACGGCCGGCCGCGACGAGCCCGGCGTCACGGACGCGGGAAGCGTGGTCGGACAGTGTCTTGAGATCGTCACCGCGCGCCTGGAGCAGGATCGAGGCCTCGGTGAGGTCGAGGGTCTTCCCATCGCGCGCCCTGGCGAGCGCACGGCGCATCGCCGAGGTGGTGGGGGCGGTCGCGTCAGCGGGGGATGCCATTCCCGCACGCTATGGCCGGACTCGCTCCAGCTGCCAGTGCGCATCCCGCCACCGTGTCACCCACGTGGGTATCGTCACTGTTTCCGCTGGTCAGAGCGCGATCTTGGTTGCCGATCAGTGGGCCGGAGTGTATTACCTAAAGTGTGGCTTCGGTGATCGGCAAGAAGGTCGGCGGGCGGACTTACTACTACCTCGTCACCTCCGCCAGGGTCGACGGCGAGCCCCGCGTGGTGTCCCAGCGCTACCTCGGCACGGCCGAGGAGATCGGGCGCGCGATGGACGGCGACGTCTCCGCGCCCGGCGAAGCGCGGCACCGGACCTTCGGCGACGTCGCGGCCGTGTGGGCCACTTTGCGGCGGCTCGGTTTCGTCCGCAGGGTCGACGAAGCCGTCGGAGCCCAGCGCGCCGAGACCACCTTGGGCTCGCATCTCGCGCTCGCCGTCCTGCACCGGGCGACGGCGCCGGACACGGACCTGGCTTCCTGGTGGGAAGACGGCGTCGCGCGCGAGTTCCTGAAGGCCGACCTGGCGAATCACTGGCGAGCGCTGCAACGCCTCACCCCGGAACGGATCACGCGGATCGAGACCGCCGTCGCTGAAGCGGTGCTCTCGGCGCTGGGGACGGGGAACGCCGCGCTCGCCGTCGACGTGCCGCAGTTCGCCACCTTCACCACGGCCGACCCCTGCCGCTGCGAACTCGCCGGCCTCGGCCTGGTGGTCACCAAGGACGGCGCGATCCCGCTGGCGTCACACACCTATCCGAGGGAAGGGGCACCGCCGTTCGCCGCGCTCGCGGACGACCTCCGGGAGCGCTACCCGGCGGGCGACGTCACGCTGGTCTTCACCGCCGGTCAGGCCGCGCAACTGGACCTCGGACGGCATTTCGTCGGCGCGCTCCCGCTTGCGGACCACCCGGACCTGCTGGCGAAACCGGCGTCCGCGCGCAAGCCCGTCGATCCGGTGCGCTTCGCCGGGCTGACCGCCTTCGACACCAGAGCCGTGGTCGGGGGCGTGCGGCGGCGCGTGATCCTGACGCATTCGGAGATCCTGCACAACGCGCAGGCCCGGGCGTTCGGCGACGAACTCGGCACCGCGACCCGCGAGCTCGCCGGCCTCGGCGCCGCACTCGCCGCGGGCACCTACCGGGGAGACCGCGGCCAGGTGAACGCCGAAATCGCGCGGATCACGCGCGGCCGCCGTGTCGAGCGGGTGCTCTCACCTTCCCTGGCGGGCACCAGGCCGGGGGAGATCCGGCTGACGTGGAAGGTGGACGACGCCGCCGTGTCGCGGCTGCGCGACGAGTTCTTCGGCAAGCAGGTGCTGGTCACCGACCACGACTGGCCGGTGTCCGAGGTCGTCACCGCCTACCGCGCCCGGACGCACCTCGACTCGACGTTCCGCTGGCTGACCGGCTCCGCCGTCGCCGGTCCGGCCCCGCGCTGGGACTGGACCCCGCACCGGATCGCCGTCCACACGCTGGTGACGGTGCTCGCGTCGACGGTCACGCACCTCATGCGGCGCGAGGCCGACCGGGCGGGGATGAACCTGTCGGTCCGCGAACTGATGGACAGCCTGGCGGGGATCGGGGAGACGGTGCTGCGGTATCCGTCCACCGGCGGCCGCCCGCGGACGCGGCGCCTGCTGACCGAGCGGAGCCCGGAACAGCAGGCGCTCTTCGACCTCTTCGGTCTCTAGCCCAGACCCGGCCCCACCACCACCCTCAATGGACAGGCTCTGCCTGACCGGCTACTCCGAACGATGGATCTGAAGCGCGGAGAAGGTCTGCACCACCGGCATCAACTCGATGACGTTGATGTTCACGTGCTCCGGCTGCGAAGCCGCCCAGAAGACGGACTCGGCCACGTCGGCGGCCGTGAGCGGCGTCGTCCCCTTGTAGACGTTGTCGGCCTTGCCCTGGTCGCCCTCGAACCGGACGACGGAGAACTCCGTGCCGCCGACCATGCCGGGCTCGACGTTGGTCACCCGGACGCCGGTGCCGTGCAGGTCGGCCCGCAGGTTCAGGCTGAACTGGTGCACGAACGCCTTGGTCGCGCCGTAGGCGTTGCCGCCGGGGTACGGGTAGGTGCCCGCGATCGACCCGATGTTGATCACGTGCCCGCGGCCGCGCTCGACCATGCCGGGCAGCAACGCGCGGGTGAGATGCGCGAGACCCTTGATGTTCGTGTCGATCATCTGGTCCCAGTCGTCGAGCTTCGCCCGGTGGGCGGGCTCGAGGCCCTTGGCGAGGCCGGCGTTGTTGACCAGCAGGTCGACCTCGGCGAACTCCTCGGGCAGGGACTCCGGCAGTGCGGCCACCGCGTCGGCGTCGCGCACGTCCAGCTCGATCGGCAGGACGTTCTCGCCGAGCTCGCCGGCCAGCTTGTCGAGCCGGTCCTTACTACGCGCGGCCGCGACGACCTTGGCGCCGTCGGCGGCGAACCGGCGGACGATCTCGACGCCGAACCCCGCGCTGGCACCGGTCACGAAAACGGTCTTCTGGGACATGGAGACGATCACCCAACTTCTTTCAGGAACCGTGCGAACACGGCGTCGAACTCGGCCTCGCGCTCCAGGTTAGGCATGTGGGCGGCGCCCTCGATCACCGCCAGGGTGGAGCCGGGGATGAGGTCGCGCATCAGCTCGGCGTCCGAGACGGGCGTGAACTCGTCCTCCGTCCCGACGACGACCAGACTCGGCACGGCGACCTTCTTGAGGCTCTCCCGGTAGTCGGGCCGCTCGGCCCGTCCCCTGAGCGCCGCCGCCGCTCCCTCCGGGGGAGTCGTGCGCATCATCCGTAAGACGTGCGCCGCCACGTCCGGCATCGTGCGGACGTTCTCCGGCGAGACCATCTTCGTCAGCACCTCGTCGGCGTACCAGCCGATGCCCTCGGCGAGGACCCGGTCCGCGGTCTCGTTGCGGACGCGCTTGCCCTCTTCTGTCTCTTCTTGAGGGGAGGTGTCGGCGAGCAGGAGCCCGAGGACGCGCTCGGGATACGTGCGGTGGAACTCCATGACGATCTGCCCGCCCATGGAGAGACCGCCGAGGACGAACCGCTCGATGCCCAGGTGATCGGCGAGGCGGGCGATGTCGGCGGCGAAGACGTCGAGGCCGGTCTTGCCGGGGACCACCGTGGTCTCGCCGTACCCCCGGAGGTCCGCGGTGATGACCCGGTAGCCCTCCAGGCTGAAGCGTTCGGCCTGGGGCCGCCACATCGAACGGTTGAAGGGGTGGCCGTGGACGAGGACGACGGGCAACCCGGTGCCGAGGTCGTCGTAAGCGACGGAGATGCCGTCGAGTTCCGCAGTGCTCATGAGACCGACGCTAATCGGAGCAATCCAGGAGTTCAATACGGTGCAATGTACTCGGAGCAATGTTTCTTCCGGGCGTTCACCTTGGGCGCTCCCGGGTCGATCACCGGGTGATCGACCGTTGCGAGCCCATTTCTCGCCTCTGACCTGCGGAAACGCAGTTAAGGTACCCCCCTGTTTTGGGGGGTTTCCGGCCATGTAAAGTTCTCCAAGTCGCCAGGGAAACCGGGTGGCCGCGGGACACGAACCAAGCTCTCACCTCAGGGTGATTGAGTGGGTGTCCCACCAAAACTGCTAGAAATAACTGCTTCGGATAAGGCCGCGTGACTGCGGTGCGATTCGGGGTGTGTTGCTTGAGAACTCAACAGTGTGCTAGTGAACTAAGCCAGTAGAGCTTATGTATTTGAACCTCGTTTGAGGTTCCTTTGAGAGCAAGTATATTGCCTCGATCAAATTTGACATTGTTGGAGAGTTTGATCCTGGCTCAGGACGAACGCTGGCGGCGTGCTTAACACATGCAAGTCGAACGATGAAGCCTTCGGGTGGATTAGTGGCGAACGGGTGAGTAACACGTGGGCAATCTGCCCTGTACTTTGGGATAAGCCTGGGAAACTGGGTCTAATACCGGATATCACCGACCTTCGCATGGGGGTTGGTTGAAAGTTCTGGCGGTACAGGATGAGCCCGCG
The DNA here is from genome assembly GCF_046549075.1 of Amycolatopsis sp. lyj-84. NCBI lineage: Bacteria > Bacillati > Actinomycetota > Actinomycetes > Pseudonocardiales > Pseudonocardiaceae > Amycolatopsis > Amycolatopsis sp. lyj-84. Next base: position 79 of record NZ_JAJPWO010000005.1, on the reverse strand, counting down.
GCCTATCAGCTTGTTGGTGGGGTAATGGCCTACCAAGGCGACGACGGGTAGCCGGCCTGAGAGGGTGACCGGCCACACT